>NZ_AP019807.1:1780000-2380000 GCF_007183175.1 Microbulbifer sp. GL-2 | reverse complement strand
TGGAAACTTTGGGCAGCGCGCTCGGTTGCGGTACTCGTTGCGGCTCCTGTAAACCGGAAATTGCTGCCCTGATACGTACCGCACGTGAAAATGTTTTCGCCGGGCAGTCTGTAGCCGCGGTAATGAAGACTGAGGTGGTCAGGCCTGCCAGGGATAAGCGTGAAGAGCTTGAAGATAATTATGCCACCGGTGCCTAAACCACAATTTCGCATAGCGGGGCGGCTATATCCGCCCACTACTGTTCCTACTACCCGACCTAACCGATACTTTTGAGTCAGGGTTTTGGCCGGCTACAGATTTTGCACAGCCAGTACCTGACAGTGCAACATCCTTTGTGACGCAGCAATCCCCTTCTCTGAACTATCCCGACTTTATTCCCCCCTACACTTAGCTCCGAAGTATCACCATTGGGATAAGCCACGATATTCAACCTCAATGTACAGAGCGAACTTCCATGTTCAAAATTGACCATATCGATCATGTGGTTCTACGTGTGACATCACTAAGTACTATGCGGGATTTTTATGAAGACATTCTAGGCTGCAAAATGGAGCGGGAAAATGACGACCTCGGCCTCTACCAGATGCGTGCGGGCAACTGCCTGATTGACCTGGTTACGGTGGATCACCCCATTGGCCTGGCGGGAGGTGCGGCTCCAGGAAAGGAAGGACGCAATTTGCATCACTTTTGCCTGCGTGTTGATCCATTCAACCCGAGGGAAATTCATAAGTACCTCAGCGAAAGAAGTATTGAGGCCTCTCCAGTGGAACAACGCTATGGTGCTGAAGGTATGGGACCCTCTATCTATATTTCTGATCCAGAAAACAATCTTATCGAGTTAAAAGGGCCACCAACTACCTAGGACACCTCTGCATAATTCCAAATATTATCAAGTCCGAAAAATGGAAAAGCTATGAAATCCGAAGTGATTGATTACACCGTCAACGGGGATTCCTTTAGAGGTTATCTCGCATGGGATGAAAACATTAGCGAGAAACGCCCGGGTATAATTTTGGTGCATGAGTGGTGGGGACATAACGCATTTGTACGGCAGCAGGCTGAAGAACTGGCCGAGCGAGGCTATAGCGCCTTTGCGATTGATATGTTCGGCACCGGCAAGCAAACAGACGACCCTGTAGAGGCACAGAAATTCCACGATGAAGCCCTAAAAAGCCCCGTAGTACTCGAAGCGCGTTTCCGCACGGCACTGTCGTTGCTGCAGCAACACTCCTGTGTCGACCCCCACCGTATTGCTGCGCAGGGATACTGCTTTGGGGGAGGAGTGGTCCTGACCATGGCACGACTCGGCCTTGAATTGCGTGGAGCTGTCAGTTTCCACGGTGCTCTGACCAGTGATGTTACCGCGGAAAAAGGCAAAATCCAGGCAGAGATACAGGTCTACACCGGCGGTGCCGATGCGATGATTCCACCGCAACAAGTCGGCGATTTTGTGAAGGAGATACAGGAAGCCGGTGCCAAATTAACACTTGTGAGCTACCCCGGTGTGAAGCACGGATTTACCAATCCTATCGCAACCGAACGGGGTGAGAAATTCGGCTTGCCGCTCGCGTATGATCAAGCAGCAGCACTGGATTCACAGCAGGGGGCTCTGGATTTTTATCAGAAAATTTTCAACTGATTCTTTAAGCCCGGTTACTGTCTTGCCGGGTTTAAATCATCCTGCTGATTTTCAGCGCTTTAGTCTTCACCTCCTAGATACAACGCACCACTTCCCTGCTCAGCTGCCTGGTCTCCAGGGTTTCGCAACGGACAGCTATCCATGGAGAGACAGCCACAACCTATGCAGCCCTCCAAGCGATCACGTAACTGGGACAACTGGCGAATACGCTGATCGAGATCCTCACGCCAACCTACAGAAAGTTTGGCCCAGTCCCTAGCTGTAGGTGTACGCCCATTGGGCAGGGTTGCGAGTGCCTCACGAATTTCGGCCAATGGAATCCCGGTGCTTTGCGCCACCTTAATAATGGCCACCCGCCGCAATACATCGCGCGAGTATCGCCGCTGGTTGCCACTAGTGCGCCAGCTACTAATCAACCCCTTACTCTCATAGAAGTGCAGCGCACTCACTGCCACATCACTGCGCTCCGCCACCTCTCCAACAGTTAATTCACGCCGGACGCTTTTTCCAGGCTGTATAATGCCTTTCCGGTTTTTTGTCCCTGTCATCAGAAACCCTCTTGAATCCATTGACCTCAATGTTACTTGAGGTTTTACACTGCGCCGCAATCCAATGCAAGCAAGGTGAGGCAAGTGATGAACTGGAAGCGCAAAAAATCCACCCCGACTCCTCAGACACCATTAGAGCCGGGCTTCTTCCAATGGATGGTGGCAGCACAGAGCCCAAGTTTCAGTCTGGCCAGACAGGCTGAGCAACCGATGAACCCCACAGCAGTCAGTATGAAGTCGAGAGCGCCCGAAACTGGATCCAGACCATGAGCGCCGCAACTGCTTTTGCTTCGCCCGCTGACTTCGCGGTTCCCATACCGCGTCGCCTGACACTCTTGTGCTTGGCGGCACTCACAATCATGTCCGGAGCAACCGTGGCGCCATCGCTACCGGCACTGGCAAACCACTTTTCCCAACATCCCGACAGTGCACTGCTGAGTCGGCTGGTATTAAGTTTGCCCGCTCTGATGATCGCCATTTTTGCGCCCTTGGCCGGAATTATCTCGGACCACTATGGACGGCGCCGGCTACTGCTATCGGCGGTAGGCCTGTATGGCTTGGCCGGAACTTCTGCTCTGTTGCAAAACAGTCTTGAGGGCATACTCGTCAGCCGTATGCTACTGGGGGTTGCCGTGGCCGGTACCATGACCTCTGTCACCGCCTTGGTTGGGGACTATTTCACCCCCAAGCAGAGACAGGTTTATATGAGCCAGCAGGGTGCTTTTATCAGTCTGGGCGGGGTTATTTTCCTGTTGACCGGCGGCCTGTTGGCAGATCTTCATTGGCGCGGTCCCTTTGCCATTTACGCTGTGGCATTGCTGTTGATTCCTGCCGTGCTGCTTTACTTACCAGAACCACTGCGCAACGGCGCAATCAAAAACCTGAAAACCTCAGTAACAAAGAAATTCCATTTACTCGGTTTTTCCGCCCTGCTCGGTGCAGCCATGTTGAATAGCTTGGCATTTTTCCTGATCCCTACTCAGCTGCCTTTCCTACTGCGGGAAATTGGTGTCAACTCCCCCAGCCATGCGGGAATTGCTATAGCCGCAGGCAACCTGATGGGCGCCCTCGCCTCACTAACCCTGTTCCCCCACGCACGTAAAAAGTTTGGAAAATTCGGAATTTTTGCTTTCAGTTTTGCCACTATGGCGACGGGTATGGGGCTGATCTCCATTGCAGAATCTTATACCGAAATTATTCTTGCCATGGCCATTTACGGCGGTGGTATGGGAACGCTCATACCACATATATTTTCAACAGGGCTTGAATCGGCTGTTGAACATATGCGTGGTCGAATTTCCGGAGCACTTACCGCCAGTGTATTTATCGGGCAGTTTATATCGCCTTTTCTCAGCCAGCCGTGGATCAATCGCTTTGGCCTTGCCAGTGCTTTTTCCACAGCGGCTATCGGATTGCTGTTGCTGGCGACAATAGCCCTGATAACCCGCTGGCTTAAAACAAAAACATCCACTGAAATTATTTTGCGGTAGGATGTAGACCCTCCCGACAACGCAGCGCCAAAGAAGAATCTGTCACTTTGGCAAGGAGAGAAAGTGGAACCTATTATTTCGATCCAGGGCCTCGGCAAAACCTATGCCGGAGGATTTACCGCACTCAACAATGTGGACCTGGAAATTAAACGCGGGGAAATTTTTGCCCTGCTCGGCCCCAATGGTGCCGGCAAAACCACCCTGATCAGCATTGTGTGCGGTATCGTCAATGCCAGTAGCGGCAGTGTTCGCGTAAATGGGTACGACATTCAGGCCGATTACCGCAAAGCCCGCGGTGAAATCGGTCTGGTGCCGCAGGAAATTTCTACCGACGCCTTTGAAACCGTCTGGGCTGCAGTTAAGTTCAGTCGAGGGCTTTTTGGTAAGGCCCCAAACCCAGCTTACTTGGAAAAAATTCTGCGGCAGTTGTCCCTGTGGGAAAAAAAGGACAATAAAATTATTACCCTTTCTGGCGGTATGAAACGCCGCCTGATGATAGCCAAGGCGCTCTCCCACGAACCCAATGTCCTGTTTCTGGATGAACCCACTGCTGGCGTGGATGTGGAGCTGCGCCAGGATATGTGGGAAATGGTGCGCGGTCTACAGGATTCCGGTGTCACTATTATTCTCACCACACACTATATCGAGGAGGCCGAGGAGATGGCCGATCGCGTCGGGGTGATCAATCGCGGAGAGCTGGTATTGGTGGAAGAGAAAAGTACCCTGATGCAGAAAATGGGTGAGAAGGAACTCAGCCTCAATCTGCCTGAACCCCTGCAGAAAATACCCGACGCTCTAGCTGACTTGCCCCTCAGCCTCAATGGGGACGGCAGCCAGCTGGTATACCGCTTCGACGTAAAAAGCGAAGATACCGGCATCGCGGAATTCCTGCGCCGTCTCAACGCGGCCAATATCGATTTTCGTGACCTGCACACCAGAGAGAGCTCCCTGGAAGAAATCTTTGTAACCCTGGTAAATGGTGCGCGTCGGGAACGCGAGGAGCAGCTGAGCAAGGAGACGCAGGAATGAACTGGTACGGAATTGCAGCAATTTACAAATTTGAAATGGCGCGCACCTGGCGTACGCTGATGCAGAGCATCGCCTCACCGGTACTCTCCACTTCCCTCTACTTTATTGTGTTCGGTGCCGCCATCGGCTCGCGCATGGGTGATATCGACGGCGTCAGCTACGGGGCCTTTATTATCCCCGGCCTGATTATGCTGGCTCTGTTGAGTGAGAGTATTTCCAATGCCTCCTTTGGGATTTTCTTCCCGAAATTCTCCGGCACTATTTATGAAGTATTGTCCGCTCCAGTATCGGCCTTCGAGATAGTGGCGGGTTATGTGGGTGCAGCAGCCTCCAAGTCCATTCTGCTTGGGCTACTGATCTTGCTAACCGCACGCTTTTTTGTCGATTATGAGATTGCCCACCCTTTCTGGATGATCATATTTTTGGTGTTAACTGCCGTTACTTTCAGCCTGTTCGGATTTATCATCGGTGTCTGGGCGGATGACTTCCAGAAGCTGCAAATTATCCCACTGATGATTATCACTCCCCTGACTTTCCTCGGTGGAGCCTTTTATTCCATCAGCATGCTACCGGAGGTCTGGCAGAAAATTACCCTGTTTAATCCGGTGGTCTATCTGATCAGCAGCTTCCGCTGGGCTTTTTACGGAGTGGCCGATGTTAATCTTGGCTTCAGTGTAGGCATGATCCTGCTATTCCTGGTCCTTTGCCTGACGACTATCTGGTGGATTTTCCGCACCGGCTACCGGATTAAAACCTGACCAAGGAATATGGGAATGGAGGAGATTCACAAGGGGGGCTGTGGCGCTGTGCGCTTTCGGGCAACCGGCCACCCGCGTCGAGTGAGCCTCTGTTCCTGTAGCTGGTGCAGAAAGCGCACCGGCAGCTTACTCAGCGTGTCGGTATATTTCGGCAAGGAACAGGTGGAGCTGCTCAGCAATGAACTAAAAACCCATCGACTTAAGTCCGATGCCGGTCGTTGGATCGAATGCCAATTCTGCATGCAGTGCGGCAGCGCCCTCACCTGGACCCTGGAATTCCTCCCGGATTATCGCGGCATTGCCGGAGGCGCATTCGACGACCCGGCATTTATCCGGCCCGAACGCTACGTCTACAGCCAAAACAAACCGGGATGGCTACAAATAGATGAAGGTATCAACCGCTGCCCGACTATGCCGGACAACCCCAACCAGTAACGCCTGTCAGCGATAACCCCGTATAAATAAAGCGACAGCCTTACGCACTCGCTCGCGCCGCTCCTCCTCCGCCTGTATCTCACAGCAACCGATCAACACACGCATATGCCGGCAGCCCAGCAATATACCCATAAAATCCTCGGCGGCTTCCGCCGGGTCTTCCACCCGCAGCTTCCCCATCTCGGTAGCACGGCGCAGTAACTGCTCAATATCCTGCAGAATACGCTGGGGGCCTGCATTGAAAAACAACTGAGCCAGCTTTGATTCCTGCGAGGCCAGGGCACATAAAAGCCGTAACAGGCGAATGCTATCTTCGCTATCCACCATGCTCAGGAAAGCTTGACCAATGCGTTCCAGTACCTCTGCCACCGAGTCGCCTTCTTCCAGTTCGAAAATAGGCAAGGGCAACATCATTTCACAGCGGGAAGTGATAGCAGCACTGAATAGCGTCTCTTTATCGGAGAAGTGGCTGTACACCGTCAGTTTCGATACACCCGCAGCAGAGGCCACCGCATCCACACTGGTGGCAGCAAAGCCCTGGGTCAGAAACAGCTCCTTGGCTGCATCGAGAATGGCCTGACGTTTCGCCAGATCCTTGGGGCGACCGCGCTGGGCGGCAGCCTGAGACTGTTCAGACATAGCACTCCATATACTGGACTCACCAGTTTAATAAATTTACTATACTCGTCAGTATAACATTACCGGCCGCCCGGCCATGACCTGTCCACTTCCGGACTTACCTTGTCGCCTCGCCGCCGAGGAAGGGAGTTCTTATGTACCGTTCGCTACTCTTCGCCGCACTGTCGTTCAGCCTGCTATTGTCCGCATGTACGCCATCCGAACCCACCGAACAACAAGAAAAACCCCGCCCTGCGGTGATGGTCCAGCCACAGGTAGCCAGCGCCCAGCTGGATGCTTATCCCGGTGAGGTACGCGCCCGCTTCGAGCCGGCCCTGGCCTTTCGCATCAGCGGCAAGGTCCAGCGACGCCTGGTCAACGTGGGCGACCGCGTTGACCAGGGACAATCACTGGCCCAGCTGGACACCGAAGACCTGCTCCTGCAACTGGATTCCGCGCGCGCACGTCTCACCTCTGCAAAGGCCGACCAACGCCTGGCAAGCAGCGAGCTTAAACGACACCGCAAACTACTGGAACGTCAACTGGTCAGCCACTCCCAGTTCGATACGGTGGAGACCCGTTTTGAAGCCAGCGAGGCACGCTTGCAACAGGCCCAGGCGCAGCTGGATGTAGCGCGTAACCAAGCCGCTTACGCCGAGTTAAAGGCCCCGGAGAGCGGAGTCATAGCCCGCCGCATGGCCGAAGCTGGTCAGGTTGTGGCCGCCGGCCAGGGCATATTTGAACTCGCCACCGACGGTGAGCGCGAAGTGAGAATCGACCTGCCGGAGCAAGCTATCGGCCATTTCCGCGTGGGTCAGCCCCTCACAGTGGAACTCTGGTCACAGCCGGGCAAATCTTTCCCTGCGCAGGTACGCGAACTCTCTCCCGCCGCGGACCCGGTATCGCGCACTTTTGAAGCGCGGGTGGCTTTTACCAATCAAACCGCAGGAATTGAAATAGGCCAGAGCGCCAGAGTTTTCGTCCCCAAAGCGACATCCACTGATGTCCTGCAAGTACCCATGTCTGCGCTGAGTGCCGATGAAGGCAAGGCATTCGTATGGGTGCTGGATCGCGAAGATCAGACCCTGCACAAAACTGAAGTTACCGTAGGGCCCTATGGACAGGAATTTGTACCGGTATTCTCCGGCCTTCGCGCCGACGACTGGATCGTGGCCGCCGGCACCCACCTGCTATTGGAGGGACAGCTGGTGCGCCCGGTCGACCGCATGAACCGCCCGATTGATCCAGATAGGGCTCTCGCTCGCCAGGATTGAATAGCGGCTGGGCCAAAAACCTGATCGGGCGCAGAGTAAAAAAGCGCTCCAACGAATTTGCCGAGACGCGGCCCGCCAAGTGCGGTTGCGTACCTACACAGAGATACTGCCATGGGTTTTAATCTTTCCGAATGGGCACTGAAAAACCGCCCGCTGGTACTCTACGCCATGATCGTACTGGGACTGCTTGGCGCGGCCTCTTACACACAGCTGGGACAGAGTGAAGACCCACCCTTCACTTTCAAGGTGATGGTGATTAATACCCTTTGGCCAGGTGCCAGTGCCGAGGAAGTATCCCGCCAGATTACTGAGCGTGTGGAAAAAAAGCTGCTGGAGACCGGCGACTACCAGCGCATTTCCTCTTTCTCCCGCCCCGGCCAGTCCCAGGTACTGTTTGTCGCTCGCGACGATATGCACTCACGAGATATTCCCGACCTCTGGTACCAGGTGCGTAAAAAGATCAATGATATTCGGCACACCCTGCCACCAGATATCCAGGGTCCATTTTTTAACGACGAGTTCGGCACCACTTTCGGCAATATCTATGCACTGACCGGCAGTGGTTTTGATTACGCCCTGATGAAGGATTATGCCGAGCGCCTGCAGTTGTCACTGCAGCGCGTAAAGAATGTGGGCAAGGTTGAATTGCTGGGCCTGCAAGACGAAAAGATCTGGGTGGAGATCTCCAACACCAAGCTCGCCTCCCTCGGGATTCCCCTGACGGCAGTGCAAAGCGCCCTGCAATCGCAAAACCAGGTTGCCGACGCAGGTTTTATTGATACGGTAAGTGATCGAATACGTATCCGTGTCAGCGGCCAGTTTCACTCGGTCGATGAAATTCGTCGCTTTCCCATCACCGCCGGTGGCCGCACACAGAGACTCGGGGATATCGCCGAAGTGCACCGCGGCTTTAGCGACCCCGCACAGCCGCGCATGCGCTTTATGGGTGAAGACGCTATCGGCCTGGCCGTATCCATGAAAGAAGGCGGCGATATCCTCAAACTGGGCAAACAGCTCGATGCCACTTTTGCAGAACTGCAGGAAGACCTTCCGATCGGTATGCAGTTGCGCAAAGTGTCCGACCAACCCGCAGCAGTACAACGCGGTGTGGGAGAGTTCCTGCAGGTATTGGCAGAGGCACTGGGCATCGTACTGCTGGTCAGTTTCTTTTCCCTCGGCAGCCGCCCCGGCCTGATTGTCGCGCTATCGATACCATTAGTGCTGGCCATGACTTTTGCGTTGATGAGTTACTTCAATATCGGCTTGCACAAAATTTCTCTGGGCGCTTTGGTACTCGCCCTCGGCCTGATGGTAGACGATGCCATTATCGCCGTGGAAATGATGGCAATAAAAATGGAGCAGGGGCTCAGCCGCCTGAAAGCAGCCGGTTTTGCCTGGACCAGCACCGCCTTCCCCATGCTCACCGGCACCCTGATTACTGCCGCCGGCTTCCTGCCAATCGCTACTGCCCAGTCCGGCACCGGCGAATACACCCGTTCCATTTTCCAGGTGGTTACTCTTTCTCTGATTGTGTCCTGGATTGCCGCCGTGGTGTTTGTACCCTACCTGGGGCACTACCTGCTGCCCAACCTGTCACGCCGTGATCACAGTGGCGAGGTGCGGGACCCCTATCAAAAACCCTTTTACCAGCGCTTTCGGCGCCTGATCACCTGGTGCCTGCGCCACCGAAAAACTGTGATTGTGGCAACGCTGGCAATCTTTATCGGTTCCCTGGCCCTGTTCCGACTGGTGCCGCAACAGTTCTTTCCCTCATCCGGACGACTGGAACTGCTGGTGGACTTAAAATTGGCCGAGGGTGCTTCGCTAAAATCCACCGAATACCAGGCAAAACGCCTGGAAGGGCTGCTGGATAAAAACGAGCAGGTGGAAAACTACGTGGTGTATGTGGGCACCGGATCACCGCGTTTCTACCTGCCACTGGACCAGCAACTGCCCGCTGCCAGCTTTGCCCAATTTGTGGCGATGACTCGCAGTGTGGAGGAGCGCGAACAGGTACGCAGTTGGCTGATTGAAACCATGCGGGAGGAATTCCCCACCCTGCGCAGCCGCGTGTCCCGACTGGAAAACGGCCCGCCGGTGGGTTACCCGGTGCAGTTCCGTATCTCTGGTGAGCATATTCGTGACGTGCGCAACCTGGCCCGCCAGGTGGCTGAGCGCGTGCGTGAAAACTCCAAGGTTACCAACGTACACCTGGATTGGGAGGAGCCCAGCAAAACCGTCAACCTGAATATCGACCAGGACCGCGCCCGCACCATGGGTGTGAATAGCGCCTCGCTATCCCGCGCCCTGCAAAGCTCCCTCACCGGTATCAGCGTGAGCCAATACCGCGAGGACAATGAGCTGATTGATGTGCGTGTACGTGGCGACGAACAGGAACGCTACGCTCTCAGCCAACTGGGCAACCTGGCGGTACAAACCGACAGTGGCCGCAGTGTGCCCCTAAACCAGATTGCCACCCTGGAGTACGGCTTTGAGGAAGGCATCATCTGGCACCGCGATCGCCTGCCCACAGTGACTGTGCGCGCTGACATCTATGGTAAGGAACTGCCCGCTACTGTGGTGAACGAAGTCTGGCCGCGCTTGCAGGGTATTCGCGACCAATTACCCGCGGGATACCTGCTGGAGGTTGGTGGCAGTGTCGAAGAGTCCGAGCGCGGACAGAAGTCGGTGAATGCCGGAATGCCACTGTTTGTCCTGGTGGTATTCACCCTGCTGATGTTGCAACTTCGCAGTATGTCTCTATCCACCATGGTATTCCTCACCGCGCCCTTGGGTCTGATCGGAGTCACGCTGTTTCTGTTGCTGTTTGGCAAACCATTTGGGTTTGTAGCCATGCTCGGCACCATCGCCCTTGCGGGTATGATTATGCGTAATTCAGTGATTCTAGTGGACCAGATCCAACAGGATATCAGCCAGGGGTTGAGTGCCTGGGAGGCGATCATTGAATCCACTGTGCGGCGCTTCCGCCCCATTGTGCTAACTGCTCTCACAGCGGTACTGGCGATGATTCCCTTGTCGCGCAGTGATTTCTTTGGCCCCATGGCAGTCGCCATTATGGGCGGGCTGATCGTGGCCACCGGGTTGACCTTGATTTTCTTGCCTGCGCTTTACGCCGCCTGGTTCCGCGTGCGTGAAGAGGCACCAGAAACGGCAGTAGAAACCCCATCGGACTTACACGGAGCTGAGCCTCAGACGTCTTAATAACCACAGAGGCCTTAATGAAAAGGCTCAGCCAAACTCCATAGCAAAAAGGCCCGGATGAAATCATCCAGGCCTTTTTGCTATCACCAGCTTTTTCAATCTTTTACAGCCAGTATCAAAGTGCGATCAGGACTTCCTGGATTTTGCAGCCAGGGAGTCGTAAACAATCCCGGTCCAAATATCCGGGGTCATGAAGCCCTGCCCATACTGTTTATCGAAATCCTTGGTAGGCTTGGCGGCGATCACCTGATCGCGGCTTTTGCCACTATCGAGCAGTTTCTGGATGCGATCCCGCAGGGTCACCAGCATATCCCGCTGCACTTTCATCTCCGCGGGATTACTCAAGGGGCCATGCCCGGGAATTATTTTGGTATCTTTCCCCGACATCGCCAGGGCAGTGTCCATGGCCTCAATCATGCCATCCACTGAACCACCGGAGGACAGGTCGATAAACGGATAAGTACCATTGAAGTAGATATCCCCCATATGGATTACATCGGCTTTGGCAAAGTGCACGATGGAGTCTCCATCGGTATGGGCAGGTCCCACATGCTGCACCCGCACCTCATCGCCATTCCAATAGAAGGTAGTGGCATCGGTAAAGGTAATTACCGGCAGAGCTGCAGGTGATGAAGGCTCAACCTTGCGCTTGAAGGCCTCAATAAACTGTTCGGTGCTTAAACGTTTGCGCACATTCTCGTGGGCAACTATCAACGCACCACCCTTGCCCAGATTTTCATTGCCGCCGGTGTGATCACCGTGCCAGTGGGTATTAATCACAAAGCGCAGCGGTTGATCCTCCAGGTCTGCCACTGCTTTCTGTATTTTTGCAGTCAGCGGAGCATACTGATCATCCACCAAAAAGGTGCCATCCTCTCCAGCTAATACCGCAATATTACCGCCAGCACCCTGGAGCATATAAACGTTCCCTGCCACAGGCTCACTGCTGATTTCCACCTTGGCAAAGCGGTCTTCCGCCAACACTGGCGTACTGAATAACGACGTCACCAGCATCGCAATAGCTGCTACCTGCTTCATGAAATTTTCTCTATTGTTATATTCACACTGTTTCATTTAAGAGTTCTGGCTAAGTAACTTCGGCGTTACTCCAGACTCCCGGTTTGACAACATGGCCATCAATATATCCGGGCGATCGGTAACAATACCATCCACTCCCAGGTCGATATAGTGTTGCAGGTCGGCACGGCTATTTACCGTCCACACTGAAATATGCAAATTCAACTTGTGCGCCGCGCGCAAAGTGCCGGCAGTAACCACATCAAGACCTAAGTGGAACATTGGAAGTTGCATTGTCTGATAATGGGGAGCAAGCAGGCTTTCCGCACGAATCAATTGAGCAAAATACAGTAGCGCGGCTTCCCAGGAGACTGCGCCAGTAGCAACGTTGGGACTGAGACGCCTAAATGCGCGAACGACTCCGTGGTGAAAGGAGGAGACAATCACCTGGTCCTGCTTCCCTGTACTCTGTATTACCTCACTTAAAGCCTCTGCGGCAGAGTATTTAGCACTCTTTAATTCCAGAATCATCAAGGTATTGCCCACTGATTCCAGCGCTTCTTCAATCGTAATAATTTTCAGTGGGTGTTCGCGATAGGGGTAGTTCTCACCATCGGGGCTCCAATGATAAGCAACATTTAATTCACGTAGCTGGGCCAGGGTCATATTTTCGACATAACCACTGCCATCCGCAGAATCCTCCAGGTCCGGATCATGCAATAAAACCAAATGACCATCTGCGGTAAGCCAAAGGTCCGCCTCAATACCATCGACACCCAGCGCCACCATTTTCTGCAGGTACAGTATCGTGTTGCCTGGGTAGAGACCGTTACCGCAATCGTTACCATGGGCAATCACCATAGGACTCGGTGTCTGTGAAAGCCGAAGTGCCGACCATGGCGCCGGCCTTGAGCGAGCGTAAAGCAGCAGCACAATGAGCAAAAGGCAGAAAACGAGCAATATAGACATGAATCAATACCGTCCACACACAAGGGAGAGTCCATTCCATCAAGACTCCGGCAGATCGCCCATAAGGGTAATGGTGGCAACCTGTCCTGAAAGCGACACCTGTCAGCAAAAAAGTAAGGAGTTAGCCATTAGCTGCAGGCTCAGCAACCAGGTTTTCTCCCAGTTTTTTATTGTCTGCTAACGGATCATCTTCCCTGTTGCTATTCCGGTTTGCCCTCTCCCTCCAATAATGCAGGAATAAACCCTGCAACCATAGCGGCAGAAAAATCACCAAATCATAGACGCGGTTAATCAGGATGCCACAATGCATTACTACTGTGGCTAGCAAACGTAAACAGCCACATAACAGGCGCAGGCCAACTACCAAGGATAGTCCGATCACCGTACGAGCAGAGACTATAAACTGCTCCAGGGGAATCGCGGTAAAAGTCAAAATCAGCGGGAGAATAAAACCGAGCCCCATCTGTGCCAGGGTAATGGACCAATACATTTCCACTCCTACCGCTGACGACGCCCCCTCAACTGTATTGCCAACCAACAGCTGGTCCTGGTGTAAAAGCAACTCACGGGAAAAAGCCAAACAGGCCTCCACTGCGGAAAAAAGCAGTAACAGGATCAAAGCAACCCAAATCAGGCGCTGTCGTGTGTTATCCGCCAATGCTGCTATAGCTGGAAACAGCCGCGTTACCCGCAGGCACTCCATCAGTACAATGCCGAGACTGATTTGTAACAAAATCAGTACGTAAGCAACAATATCCGCAATAACGACACTACCCAGGAAAGTATTACCGCCCAATACTTCCGCCACCGGGCGGGCAATTAGCTGGAAATTGACTGTTATACCGGCCACTGCCACTGTCAATGCCAGTGACGCAACCAGGAAGCGACTGAAGGAGGAAGCCGACAAGAAACGTACACTGCGGTCACTTTCCTGCAATATCTCCTCATAGCGCTCCATGTGGCTATCCAACACCTTGGATCGACGAATCACCGACTCCACATTTTTATTAATTCTTCCCAAATTGGTCAGCATTGCTCGCCAACTGGGCAACATGCGCTTCAGTAACTGGTGCCGTTCACGGGTCGATTCACGATAGGATTCAAGCGCTTTGGACTCTGCCTTGCGCATGGAATGGTTAATTGTTTCCAGCACGTCCGCCACAACAGAATCATCCTGGGATGGAATTTCTGACACAGAGCGTATGGCGCGCGCCCAGTTGGAAGGTTCAGGTGGCACCTCGGCACTGCGTACATAGTCCTCATCGAGGGTGGTCAGCTGTTCACACAAACGCCGGTGAAGCGTTGGATATTGCGTCAACTCCCGCTGCATCATCCCTTCTATACGCTCAAACTCTCTTTCTATGTGCCGCTCTGCCGTCGACCTGCCCGCAGCCAGCAAAACCTCCCTATTGCGCTCCAAAAGGCGCTGCTCGGTAGTCCCCAGCGTATTTGCCGCAAAGCGTAACCAGCGGGAGCAAAAACGTGCCAGTGCATATACAGCCCTATGCGCCGGCTCCCTGGCTAGAAACAGTACGCAAAAGCCCAACAGAAACCAGACCCACAGCGGTAGACTATCTATTAATGGACTCACGAAATTACCCCCTGAGTGACAAACCGATTGACCATCCTATCAGCTGACAGTCATACAATCGCCCAAAATGTCACACTTTATATTGCTATAAGACGACACATACTGAACGGCAAGAAATCCAGGCACAAATGGTACCAGGGTATCTTTCATGGCGTTAAAAATAGAAGCAAGAGTGGATTTTTCAGCATCGCCACTCAAAAAAGAGAGCTCAGGCATACGAATCTACTGGTATTTCGTGATTCGCTTTAATTGATGATCAATAACAATAGACCCTTACGCTCTATTTACCGTCTATTGGCCTGTTAATCAAGTTAATAGTTCTTGGCTTCTCCATAATATTTATTTACATGCCATATTCTCACTGGCCGTTAAAAGCAACCCTGCGTAAGAAATGAAAAACAGCCAAAAAAGTAAAACCAGACAGCCCTTTCCTTCATCACACTGGCAAGATTCCCAAGCAAATACCATTAATAAAACAACCAAACTCTGCTTATAGAAGAAAAAAAGGGGGGGAGGGGAAACATATTAAAGGCAGACAAATAGAAAAACACACCTTATCCAGCCCAAAAAATACTAACTAAGACGACACTCAAAGGCACAAGAAAACTTTCCCCACAGTTAGTTCCACCAACAGAAAATAACCGCGACATTTTTCTGAAAATACCTTTTTTTTGAAAAAATAAGGCATCCTTTTTTCCTAACTTCCTAGACCTCACGTCTACACTCCAAACTAAATTCTCACTAAGTGAGTCATTTTCCCTAAATATAAAAAGGGAATTTGCGTACGCAGGGATGCTCCTCAAAAAAAGCATCAAAAGCCAATCTGGAAACTTAAGCGACAGGAGTCGATAGAGTATCTCAAGTTTAAATCTGCGAGTGATCTATCTGTATCAAGGAGAGGTACGAGGTATATGCCGGTTCTTTTTTTTAGCAACTCCGGCCTTCAGGGCGATCTTTTATTTTCATTATTCTCTCAATCCATCCCGCTCCCATGGGAAAAGGCGAGCATTGGAAAACAACGTCATTGCCTACAGCACTACGAGGCAATAATCATTGACTGCTGGCAAGTGGGCATCTCCACCAGTTCCAAGGAGTTTTTATCTGACCTAAAAAAGATAAAGCATCCGAAATCCATTCTTATCAATTTTCCAGCAGACCTGCCAATGCATATCTCAGAGAAACTACGCCAAAGTAGCTTCTATTTACTTTGTGACAGCAATACCAGCCAGGAAAACCTGATACATAAATTAAATACCGCCATTCACAGCTGTGAAAGCAGGCAGCATGGCAGCATTCCAAACATCCTACCCCTGACACGTAGAGAACAGGAAATTCTGGGACAACTGACTACGGGCGAACCCAACAGTGCGATTGCTAGCAAACTGCACTTGAGTGAACACACAGTTAAAAACCACATGTATAACATTTTCAGAAAAATCGGCGTAAAGAATCGCCTGCAAGCTAGTAATTGGGCAAAACTCAATCTCCAGGAAGAGAAAATATGAGGCTAAACCCGCTGATTATTCTCCTCACTACATCACTTGCCTTCGCTCAGGATGACACAGTTGTTCCTCCTGCAGACACAGACTCAGGCAAGCTGGAGGATGAAATCAGCGGGTTTAACATCGACCGTACAATAACGCGCACCGGGCATGATTTTGCTCGATTTTTAAGTGAATACAGAAATCTTAACTATCCAGATGCCACATACAACTTAACAATTTATGAGCGCCCCTCCGCACGATGGGGGAACCTTATCTGGGTAACGTATAACGACAAAATTGTTTTTCGGCGCTTTATCAGCCCGAGCACCAACAACATACACCGACTGGCCGATGAAGCGGCACAGTATATTCACCAAGCAGTACTACAAGACCGCGTAAGCAGTGCGTTCACCGATAATTTTGATTTGGGAAAGGATGAATTTTAATGAAGCTCAGATCGCTGATAATTTCCACCGCCCTGCCCGTGGCCTTGTTTTTTTCCAGCAATGGCAATACCACTGAATTAATTTACGAACCAGTAAATCCTAATTTTGGTGGCAATCCGTTAAATGGAACCTACCTACTACAAAATGCCCAATCGCAGGATAGAAATGAGGATCCTGACAAGCCAGATAGTCTGTACGAGCAGCCCAGTGCGCTGGATCGTTTTACCGACTCCCTGGAAACACGGCTACTCAATCAGCTGCTCACAGATGTCGGCGATGGAAACAGTGGCGAACTGATCACAGATGACTTTATCGTGCAGATTGTTGACAACGACGGTGTATTGACTGTGTTGATCACCGACCGGGGTACTGGAGATAAAAGCGAAATTGTTGTGAGTGGGCTCAACCCGACTAACTAGCATAATACCCAAATCCGAAGGAAAAACTGGCAATGCATAATGCAATAAAAAAAGCCATAGCTTTGCCCGCACTGGCGTTCATACTAACACTTAGCGGTTGCTCCGCAGTGAAGAGCCTTGGTGATGCACTTTTTGGCCCTGGCCGTACTGATGCAATGCTAACCCCTCGTATGAATACCTATAGGGATCTGCTCAATCTACCTGAGCCAAGGGGTAAAATTCTAGCTGCGGTATATAGCTTCCGCGACCAAACCGGGCAATACAAACCAGCTCCAAATAGCAGCTTCTCAACCGCTGTCACCCAGGGTGGGGCAGCGATGTTAATGGATGTATTGAATGAGTCCGGATGGTTTATCGCCCTTGAGCGTGAGGGGCTGCAGAATTTATTGACTGAACGTAAAATCATTCGCGCCGGACTCACCAAGCCAGATGCCCCCGCCAATAACAGCGTCCCCCTGCCAACCCTAATCGCAGCAAATGTTTTACTGGAGGGGGGAATTGTCGCTTACGATCAGAACATTCAGACCGGTGGTGCTGGCGCACGATACTTTGGCATTGGTGCGGATGAGCAGTATCGTGTCGATCAGGTAACCGTCAATCTGCGTGCAATTGACATACGTTCCGGACAAATTCTTCACTCAGTACTCACGTCAAAAACTGTCTACTCAAAAGCCATCAGTGCCGATGTATTCCGTTATGTCAGATTCAGACGCCTACTGGAACTTGAGGCGGGAACAACATTTAATGAACCCGCGCAACTTGCTATGCTTTCTGCAATGGAATCTGCGGTAATTCACCTGATCAGCGAGGGTATTGTCCACAACTCCTGGGCACTGGCGAATCCCGACGATATCAACAATCCCGTGCTGCAATACTACCTGAATGACAGCACTGTGATCATGTAATGAGTCCATCCACGACAGGACTAGCTAAAAGGCTGAGGGAAAAATGCCAAGTATTAACAAGCACTATCACCCGCTAGGCCTTGCAGCCGCTCTGCTTTTAACTACAGGAATCTGCTGCGCCTCAGATCTGGATTCCAGCAGCGAACTGGCAGTCTCCAGTGAGTTGAGTGCCGCAAATTTACTCTCAGTATCCAACCTCACAGTTATAAATCAGGAAGGCGGTGTCAACTATACGGAAGTACGCCAGACTGGACATACTAATTACACATCCGCACATCAGGATGGCAATCGGAATAGCCTCTCCGTCACCCAGGCTGGTGAAGACAATGTCATTCTTTCCCGTCAGGTTGGAGACCAAAACGTGAGCGGCCTAATCCAGGTAGGCTATGAAAACTTTATTGATATAGAACAATACGGCATGGGGAATTCTGCAGGAATCTCCCAATTCGGAATACAAAACAGTGCCCATGTGCAGGAAATTGGTATATTACACAAGGTCAACATCTACCAAAGTGGGAATGGGCTGCACACCTCTGTTACGGTAACAGGCACCGCGACCACCACCTATATCAGCCAGTACGACTAAAGCTGGCACTCAAACTGCTACTACAAAGTCCTATAAAATTTTCACCTGAGGTTCCCCCCTATTTCCCCCTTTTGCTGTGGTCTGATACAACTGACATATTTAATGGCAATCATCAGCAGTAATCCCCGACCAGAAAAATATCAGACCATCGTCCTCTTATCTCGGTAAGCCAAAACAAAGCCAGTCATTTAAATAAACCAGAACATTAAACTCATGACACTGGTTACAAGTGAATCGAACTATTTTCTCACTTTTTAGTGACTTCCCTCCTATAGCCAACACAGAGAATTCGGACAACACTCTAAACATATCTGATCAATTGTTGTTTACACCTTTTGGACATTACGTCATGCATACATTAGGTTTTTATTTAGATATTACAGTCTCTAGCCCCAGCCGGCTCATCTCCAGCAAGGTCCCAAATGTAGCACCTGGGAGACACCTGAATTTTCAAACTGGCATTAAAGCAATACCGCCATCCTAATGAAATTTATCCGACAGCAAAGAAGCATCCGTTGTCGGTAGCAGTATTTAGTCACCGTTTAACAATACGCTTGATTCCCAATCGGGATTGAACAGTATTGTAGTAATTTCTGACATCAGGGTAGATGTCAAAATATCTCAACGTGCAATTTGCGTTGAATTATAAAGCGTCTGTAGTAAAGGAGTATTTTATGAAGACGTTAACTCCAGTAGCAGTAGCGATTGCTATTGCCACAAGTGGTAGCGTATTTGCTGCCAGTAACACTACCATTCAGAATCAAGGCGGTGTCGGTAACATAGCGACTTCCACTCAAGTTGGTCCAGGTAATGACAACAATCTGGTACTACAAACTCAAGCCGGCACCATCAACACTTCAACTGCATTGCAAACTCTTGGTAGTGACCTCAATACCATTAATCACCTCCAAAGTGGCGCCCTGAACAATGCCACATCCATCCAGTCTGGCGGCACGCTGAACACCGCCTCGGTCGCTCAGGCTGGCAATGGAAATACTGGTATTACTACTCAGACTGCACCGGCATTCGCATCCACAGCGCTAATCAACCAAACTGGTGATTTTAATACTGGCGCGGTAACTCAAGTCGCCAGCGCACTGGATCTTGCTTCAATCAATCAAGTCGGCAACTTTAATATTGCAAATATTACCCAGACACTCAGTAGTGCAAATACAGCCATTGCCAATCAAGCTGGTGAAATCAATATCGCCACGCATATTCAAACAGGTGAACTCAATACTTCGGTTTCAACTCAGGTGGGTACCCTCAATAGCGCAATCATTTTCCAGGCTGGATTAGGCAGTGAATCATTAACATTACAAACGGGTTTCAGCAACGTATCCCTTCATGCTCAAACCGGCTTCTTCCACGATGCCTTTACTAATCAACTGGGCATACTCAACGTTTCTACCATTACCCAAGCTGGATTAGGTCACGATGCAATCGTCAATCAGGTGGGCACTGCCAACCTGCATACCATTACTCAATTTGGATTTAATGAAACCGCTGTTGCCACTCAGATCGGTACTGGCAACGTCGGTATAATAGTGCAGTAGGAATACCGATCAAACCTTTTGAAAATGGATGTCAAATCACTCGTAATAGGAAGTTAGAGGTTTAACATGAAAAAGTTAGCTCCAATCGCAGCAGCACTTGCCCTTACAGTATCCGCCAGTGCTTTCGCGGCAAACAATACAGCTGTCCAAAATCAATTTGGAGTTGGAAACCTGGCCACCGCCACTCAAGTCGGCCCAGGGGTTAACAACAATACCATTCTTCAAACCCAGGTTGGTTTGCTTAATCTGTCGACCGGATTACAGGCCGCAGGAAATAGTAACAGTACTATCAGCCATACCCAGGCTGGTGCTTTTAACGCGGCTACATCCTTCCAGATCGGTTCTACTGCAACTAATGCAGCTATAACCCAAGTTGGAGCCGCAAATGTTGGTACTACCACACAAACAGCACCGTCCATAGGCAGTTCGGCTGTCATTAATCAAACTGGGTTTGTAAACTTTGCGACTACTTTGCAGACTATCAGCTTCTTTGATACTGCCATTATTAATCAAAATGGGCTTCTCAATCTCGCAGTAGTAGTACAACCACTGGGTCTATTAAATACTGCCGCTGTCTCTCAAACCGGTACTTTGAATAGCGCATTCCATACTCAAATTGGTGCTTTCAACACTACCACTTCAAACCAGATCGGCTCACTAAACAGCGCTTCATCCATTCAGACTGGTTTAGCCAATGATTCCGGCATACTGCAGGCTGGCAGCTTAAACTTTGCCCTCCACACTCAAACTGGCGCATTCAATGACGCTCATTCTAACCAGGTTGGCCTGTTGAATATCGCCACCAAAACCCAGGTTGGCTTCTTTAATGATGCAGTCTCTACCCAGGTAGGATTACTCAACAGTCATTTCACCACGCAGATTGGTTTTAACGAAACTGCGATAGCCACCCAGGTTGGCATCGGTAATGTTGGTGTAGTTACACAGTAGTTCCCTAGAGAGAGAAGCTTGTGGCGGCCATTAATTGGCCGCCTTTTTTATCAAGTTTTCTTGAAATCCTTTGGCACAGCACAAAGTCATTTTCATAAAAATATATTTCATCAACTCCTTAACTACTGCAGATAGAAGGCAACAATCGACAGTGCAATTCTATACAAAAAAACATTTACATATCAGCATAATTAACCGCCCCCTATAAAGCCTAGAAAATGTAGCCACCCCATATATACCAGCACACAAACAAATAGCTACTACAGATTTATCATCAATTATACTCAGAGCGCATTAAGCGACAAAAAGCATAAACGACTCCCTTTCAGCTGAACAATCATTTAGATATAAACTTGTTACTCTCCAAACAATCAACCTGACCTTAAAATCTGCATTAGGGCTTAGCGACCAAACACAACATTAAAGAAAACTAAAAAAAATCATTAATTACAACGAGAATGCTGTCAAGACACTTATTTTGAGTTCGATTCAGCTAAAGTTTTTCAATACAGGTTTTTTCATCCTTTGGCATTCAAGAGTCAATGGATTCGCAGAAATGAAATTTGATACAAATGCATTTGAATTACGGTAATACACAGGAGTACACAGTGAGAAAGATTACCGTTTTGCCTCTGGCCATACTGCTATCGGCAACTGGCATCGCCCATGCAGCAGATAACACGTCAACTGTTGTACAGGACGGCAGTAATAATATCGCTACAGTCGATCAAACTGACATCAGCGCCATCGACAATCATATCGAAGTTAATCAAAACGGCAGCCACCACAATGCCGAGGCGATGCAGGTTAACGAAACCGACAGCACCATTTATCAGGTTCAGCAAGGTACGCTGAATGATGTATATAGCCTACAGATAGGTGGCATCCGTAACAATGTGCTGATTTATCAGTTAGGAACGGGTAATAGGGCCAGCACGTACCAGGCATCAGTACAAAATAGTGAAGTAATAATTCGCCAAAGTGGCGCTAATAGCCAGGCGGAGATACATCAATATTTTGGTAGCGACAATATTTCTGTTATTGAGCAGGTCGGCGACATACATGGAGCACTTATTGGCCAGTATGCCAGCTTTAACTCAGAAGCCTATATCTATCAGGAAGGTTCCTATCACGAAGCTATGATCAGCCAGGAAGGTTCAGGTCACTACGCCAACATCAGCCAGTCGGGAATTTCCCAGGTCGCTGATATTACCCAGGCTGACATGTATAACGAAGCCGACATTATTCAAAATGGTGAAAGCAATGACACCACAATTGTACAGGTTTCCTGGTACAACAGTGCCTTTGTCCATCAGGACGGGTTCATGAACCAGGTCAATATTATGCAGTCTGGTGGCGGCGGCCTAGGTGGAGGTCATACAGCAATAGTGAATCAGTCTGGGGGCATGAACAGTGCCACGGTGATCCAGACCGGATTTGCTGAGTCCGCAAATATTACTCAAGTTGGCACAGGAAATACCGCTATCGTACATCAGTAATTTATAGATTCTAAGCCAAGGGCCTAACGGCCTCGATAGTGTTTTCCCGTTTTTAAGGGTATATTTCAATATACCCTTAAAGACAATTTTTACACCTGCCAATCTGATTCTATATGAGAATTTATTTTCATATAGTCGACACTTTTACTTCTTCCTTTCATTATATCGATAAATAACAATTAGGCAGCACTTGAGAATCCATATTTTGCAGTAACAATATCCTAACAAAGAAACATTACTTTGCATCAAATTTTCCACACTGATATTAATGGCACGATATCCTCAGGTTCCATAATTGAGGAATACAATAATCAGGTAGACGGATAGATCCAGATTGGTATCGAAATAATGTCTATTTGAAAAAAATTCCTCTACGCACGTTTACGTGCCACAAATATACCGCCTATATTGGTAGCTAAATCTACCTGACGAGACTACCAAATTCCTTTTTACCACGGATTTTCAATCAACACATGGAACTTTATTCCTAGAAAAATAGAACTTATCTCCTATAGCCGCAATCCAATGCAGCAACAAAACTGAAGAGGACGGAACGAACATTTGGACTCCTAAGCAGTAACAGGGATGCCAATTAGCATGTACCAGTTTTCCTCTCGCCTCGATTTTCCATCGACACGCTCTTATTTGCGGCCACCCCTCATGGATGGCTGTATTCTCGATTTACAGCTGCGCTGACTCTACCAGGCTAGCGCATTTACTGTAAAAACCTTGGCACAGGATGACGTGCCCCCCTATCAGCATTTGAACGCTGACCCCAATCGTGATGCTCATTTTTATGTAGTAATGGAGACACTCATGAAAACTTTGACCCCTATCGCCGCTGCAATTGCTCTCGCTATCAGCGGTACCGCTTTTGCGGCGGATAATGTTACCGAGCAATATCAATATGGAAACGGCAACTCGGTAAATTCTTTTCAGGTTGGCGCTGGAAGCCATGATAATTACGTCAAGCAAGTACAATATGGTGATCACAATGCTGCTGTCGCTTCACAAGGCGAGGAGCATGATAGTGAAGCCATACAGTACCAATATGGTGACGGTAACTTCTCCAATATCACCCAAATTTTCGGGCACGATAACCACGCTACTTCCAAGCAGGTAGGTGACCACAATACCTCCGTAACCCTGCAGGTTAACGAACACCATAGTAAGTCTTACCATTACCAGGAAGGTAACGGTAACGATGCTAAAACGCTTCAAACTTTTGGTGGCTACAATGTTGCCAAAATCAAGCAATACGGCGACTATGGCCAAGCGTCAATAAAACAATTGGGTAGCTACAATGGTGAGGTGAAAATCATACAAAAAGGCGATCACGCTGACACCGATGTTATCCAGACTGGTGAAGGGAACTACGTTCATATCTACCAGGGTCATGGTGGTATGAACGATGCCGACGTTCATCAGGGTGGCAACCACAATGATGCTCATATCAAGCAGAAAGGCTGGATGAACGACGCACATATCAACCAGCCGGGTGATTATAATTACGCAAGCATCAAGCAGCGCGGCTACAAAAATGATGGCGAAATTGATCAACATGGCGACCACAATGATGCCAGTATTCGCCAAAAAGGCTGGAGAAATGACGCGGACGTTGATCAATACGGTGATGAAAGCTACGCAAGCATAGAGCAGCATGGGTATAAAAATGATGCCGATGTTCGCCAAGCTTACGGGGAGCACAATTACGCTTCTATTGATCAGAAAGGCCTGTACAACGAAGCGGATATTTCTCAGGCTGGTTACTATAACTACGCTAATGCCGAGCAGCTTGGATATGGCAACGACGTTTATCTGGGCCAAATCGGTAATAAGCACAAGGCGCTAGCTGTCCAGGTTGGTGGATACAATGAGAGCTTGGTCGGCCAGTTTGGTCACTGTGAAACTGCACTGGTCCTCCAGGTAGGCCATGCAAACCAGAGCGTTGTTTTCCAGTAGAAAACTATTAGAAATAAAAAGGGCGGCCTCTGGCCGCCCTTTTTTTCAAAGTCTTTAATTACAAATGTGCTACCGTATCAATCTCATACTCCACCGCGCCGGAGGGGGTGTGGACTACCACGATATCCCCCACTTCCTTGCCTATCAGCGCACGGGCAATTGGTGAATTCACCGAGATTTTTTGTTTTTTCACATCGGCTTCATCATCACCCACGATTTTGTAAGTCACTTCCGCATCATTATCCAAGTGGATAATTGTCACCGTGGTGCCAAAAATTACCTTATCACTGGGATCAATCGATTTCACATCGATCACTTGTGCGTGGGATAGCTTGGCCTCGATTTCCTGGATACGACCCTCGACGAATCCCTGCTTCTCCCGCGCCGCATGGTATTCGGCATTTTCCTTCAAATCACCGTGCTCGCGCGCCTCGGCTATCGCCTGTACTACTGCAGGGCGCTCGATTTTTTTCAGATTGTCCAGTTCTGAACGCAGCGCTTCCGCGCCTTCAACGGTCATTGGTACCCGGTTCAATGTGGGACCTCCATTATTGTTACGACGAAACCGGGCCCAGTGTAATCACTGGGCCCGATTGGGATTTCACAAATTGGTTTTAAACTATTACGACAGCTTCACGACCCGCTGGTGAAGATCTTGCAGGCGGCGAACCTGCAGCGGCTGCTCCTGGCGCATCGCCATCGCCATGGCTTGAGCTGCCGCCAGGGTGGTTGTGTAACACACCTGGTGGTTCTCAGCGCTGCGGCGGATATCTGCGGAGTCACGAATAGCCTGGCGCCCTTCGGTGGTATTCACCACCAGCGCAATCTCGTCGTTTTTAATCATATCGACGATATGCGGGCGACCTTCACTCATCTTGTTGACGGTTGTAACGGGAATATCGTTTTCTTGCAAGACCTTGGCGGTGCCACGGCTGGCAATTACCTCAAAGCCAAGCTCCACCAGATCGCGGGCAACGCCCACTGCATCGGGCTTATCAAAGTCACGCACAGAGATAAATGCACGCCCAGACTCCGGCAGGCGATCGCCGGCGGCAACCAGGCCCTTATCGAAGGCTTCTGCGAAGGTCGCACCAACACCCATCACTTCGCCGGTGGACTTCATCTCGGGGCCGAGAATCGGGTCCACTTTGGGGAACTTGTTGAACGGGAATACCGATTCTTTTACCGAGAAGTAGTCCGGTACGATTTCTTCGGTAAAGCCCTGCTCTTTCAGACTGATACCCGCCTGACAGCGCGCAGCCACTTTTGCGAGCGAGGTACCGATGCACTTGGATACGAAGGGTACGGTACGGGAAGCGCGCGGGTTCACCTCGATCACGTAGATCTCGCCGTCCTGATAGGCCAGCTGGGTGTTCATCAGGCCAATCACGCCCAGCTCGCGCGCCATGGCTTTCACTTCTTCGCGCATACGATCCTGCACATCTGCCGGCAGGCTGTATGGCGGCAAAGAGCAGGCGGAGTCACCGGAGTGAACGCCACACTGTTCGATATGCTGCATGATGGCGCCGATCACAACATCTTTACCATCGGATACCGCATCGATATCCACCTCGATGGCGGCGTTGAGGAAGTGGTCCAGTAGTACCGGCGCTTCGTCGGAAACCTGTACCGCTTCTTTCATGTAAGTGAGCAGCTCGTCTTCTTTGTAGACGATCTCCATAGCGCGGCCGCCCAGTACGTATGAGGGGCGCACTACCAGCGGGTAGCCCACATCTTTTGCCGCCAGAATAGCTTCAGAAACTGAGCGTACGATAGCGTTCTTCGGCTGCTTGAGACCCAAGCGCATAATCATCTGCTGGAAGCGTTCGCGGTCTTCGGCGCGGTCGATCTGCTCCGGGGTAGTACCGATAATGGGCACACCTTCATTGGCCAGGTAGCGCGCCAGATTCAGTGGAGTCTGGCCGCCGAACTGTACAATCACACCTTCCGGCTTCTCTATGGCGACAATCTCCAGCACGTCTTCCAGGGTTACCGGCTCGAAGTAGAGTCGATCGGAAGTGTCGTAATCGGTGGACACTGTCTCCGGGTTACAGTTGACCATAATGGTCTCGTAGCCATCTTCGCGCATCGCCAGGGCGGCGTGTACACAACAGTAGTCGAACTCAATGCCCTGGCCAATGCGATTGGGGCCACCGCCAAGTACCATGATTTTCTTCTTGTCAGACGGCTCTGCTTCGCACTCCTCGTCATAGGTGGAGTACATGTAAGCAGTGGAAGTACTGAATTCCGCAGCACAGGTGTCCACGCGCTTGAAGGATGGGAATACGCCGAGCTTGTGGCGGAATTCACGCACGCTCTTCTGACTCACTCCC
Organism: Microbulbifer sp. GL-2; assembly: GCF_007183175.1. Lineage (NCBI taxonomy): Bacteria > Pseudomonadati > Pseudomonadota > Gammaproteobacteria > Cellvibrionales > Microbulbiferaceae > Microbulbifer > Microbulbifer sp. GL-2. Next base: position 2,353,272 of record NZ_AP019807.1, on the reverse strand, counting down.
AACAGGTCGGCGAGGCGACGGTCGGAGAAACCTTTGCGTTTAAGGAAGCGCATATGCTCGGTAGTCAGCGCTGAGGTGGGCAGTGACTTGAGCGGTTCTTCGATTCTGATCAGCTCTTCAATCTGAACCAGGAACCAGGGGTCGATACCCGACAGGTCATAAACTTCGTCAACACTCATCCCCATGCGGAAGGCATCGCCCACGTACCAGATGCGCTCGGCGCCAGGTACAGAGAGTTCGCTCCGCAGGCGGCTCTCGGCGCCATCCTTGCTCGGGTCGATCTTGCTTTCCAGGCCGAAGCTGCCCACTTCCAGGCCACGCAGAGCTTTCTGCAGGGATTCCTGGAATGTGCGGCCGATAGCCATCACCTCGCCCACAGATTTCATCTGGGTGGTCAGGCGCGCATCGGCTTCACCGAATTTCTCGAAGGTAAAGCGTGGAATCTTGGTGACAACGTAGTCGATGGACGGCTCGAAGGATGCCGGGGTAGCACCGCCGGTAATATCGTTTTGCAGCTCATCCAGGGTGTAACCCACCGCCAGCTTGGCCGCGACCTTGGCGATCGGGAAGCCGGTGGCTTTGGAGGCCAGTGCGGAGGAGCGGGATACGCGGGGGTTCATCTCGATCACAACCACGCGGCCAGTCTTCGGGCAGACACCGAACTGTACGTTGGAGCCGCCGGTCTCAACGCCGATCTCGCGCAATACCGCGATAGAGGCATTGCGCATCAGCTGGTATTCCTTGTCGGTCAGCGTCTGCGCCGGCGCTACCGTGATGGAGTCACCGGTGTGTACGCCCATCGGATCGAAATTCTCGATGGCGCACACGATGATGCAGTTGTCGTTCTTATCGCGAACCACTTCCATCTCGTACTCTTTCCAGCCGAGCAGGGATTCGTCGATCAGCAGTTCGTTGGTGGGGGAGAGATCGAGACCACGCTTACAAATCTCTTCAAACTCCGGCCAGTTGTAGGCCACACCGCCACCGGAGCCGCCCATGGTGAAAGACGGGCGGATAATGACCGGGAAACCGAACACTTCCGGTACCTTCTTCGCCTCTTCCATGGAGTGCACGATCTTGGCACGCGGAGTTTCCAGGCCGATGGCCTTCATGGCCTTATCGAACAGGTCGCGGTCTTCCGCTTTCTCGATAGCGTCCTTATCCGCACCGATCAGCTCGACATTAAATTTCTCCAGGACACCGTGCTTGTCCAGATCCAGGGCGCAGTTCAGTGCTGTCTGGCCGCCCATGGTGGGCAGGATCGCGTCTGGGCGCTCCTGCTCAATAATTTTGGATACGGTGCGCCATTCCACTGGCTCGATGTAGGTGGCATCGGCCATCGATGGGTCCGTCATGATGGTAGCCGGATTGGAGTTCACCAGGATCACCCGGTAACCTTCTTCGCGCAGCGCCTTACAGGCCTGGGCGCCGGAGTAGTCAAATTCGCACGCCTGGCCGATCACGATGGGGCCTGCGCCGATAATCAGAATGCTTTGGATATCTGTGCGTTTTGGCATCTTTCTTCCGTTCTACTACCGGCTTAGGCCGGCTGCGCTTAATTTCATTCGTGTCTTGTTAAAACCGCCGCAAAAGCGGCGGTTACTTGCCCTACCCTGGGCGGCTGCGCCCTTAGGCGCGCTCTTTCATCAAATCGATAAAGTGATCGAACAGCGGCGCCACATCATGTGGGCCCGGGCTCGCTTCCGGGTGTCCCTGGAAGCTGAAGGCCGGCTTGTCCTTCAGCTGAATACCTTGCAGGGTGCCATCAAACAGGGACTTGTGAGTAACTTCCACATTGTCCGGCAAGCTGCCGGCATCCACTTCAAAGCCGTGGTTCTGCGCGGTAATCATTACCTTGGTGCTGTTCAGGTCCTGTACCGGGTGGTTACCACCGTGGTGACCGAACTTCATCTTGGCCGTTTTGCCCCCCACTGCCAGGCCCAACAACTGGTGGCCCAGGCAGATACCGTAGGTGGGGATGCCAGCGTCGAGAATTTCGCGGATGGCGGCAATGGCATATGCGCAGGGCTCGGGATCGCCGGGGCCATTGGACAGGAAGACGCCGTTGGGATTCATCGCCAGCACTTCGGAAGCCGGGGTCTCCGCCGGTACTACCGTGATGTCGCAGCCGCGATCCACCAGCATACGCAGGATATTGCGTTTCACACCGAAATCGTAAGCCACGACTTTGAAGGGCTGTTCCGGCGCGGCCTTGTGGCCTTCGCCCAGCTCCCAGGTGCCCTCATTAAAGGGATAGGCTTCCTTGGTGCTGACCACTTTGGCCAGGTCCATACCTTTCAGGCCGGCAAACTCCTTGGCCTTGGTCAGGGCTTCCTCGCGGTCAATATCGTCGCCGGCGACGATACAACCGCTCTGTGCGCCTTTGTCACGCAGCAGGCGGGTCAGGCGACGGGTGTCGATATCGGCGATACCGACGATATTGCGCTCGCGCAGATAGTCTTCCAGGGACTGCTCGTTGCGGAAGCTGCTGGCAATCAGCGGCAGGTCGCGGATCACCAGGCCGGCAGCCCAGATCTCAGCACACTCTTCGTCTTCCTGATTGGTGCCTGTGTTGCCGATATGCGGGTAGGTCAGAGTCACAATCTGGCGGGCATAAGAGGGATCGGTGAGGATCTCCTGATATCCGGTCATTGAGGTGTTGAACACCACCTCGCCAACAGAACTGCCGTGGGCACCGATTGCGCGTCCTTCAAAGACACTACCATCAGCGAGCACCAGCAGCGCGGGAGTTGTACTCTGCATAAAGTTGTGGGGCATGAAAGCCTCCGACGTAGGGACAGCTTTAGTCAAATTGAACTCCAATCTTCAGAACTGCTTCCGGGCGGGGTTTGCGGGCTTCGGAGCACACGGACTCCTGACTGGCGCGCGCATAAAAAAGCGAGATGAAACATCGCAGCTTCATCTCGCTTTAAAAATCTGTTCACGCGTGAATCTCACAAATTGACCGACGCTTGCCGTCAGCTTTTTAGTAGGCTCACGCTGCGCGATTCAGCTTCGCGGCACTGGCCCAAATCGGGCGCAGATTCTACGCGAATTCACTTCTGGGCGCTAGTGCAAAAATACGTCAATCGCGACCGGGCAATCTCCTCAGTCCGGCTTTTGCCCGAGACGGAACAGGCTCTTGCCCATCTTGAGCTCGGCCTTTTCCAGCATGGTCTTGTTCATGCGCAGGGCCACCTCATTACCGCTGTCAGCAAACTCGATCATGCCCCCGGTCGCGGCGAAGCTGTCGGCATCACTGACGGTGAGAACCGGGAAGAACTCGACGGCCACCAGAGCCTTCAGCAGGAAGTTGCGCTCCATAGAGCCGAGCACCACAATCTGACACTTGCGAGCACGCAGCATATCCTTCAGGTCAATCTTCTCCAACTCCACACGGCGACCATCAATACGCTGGTTCTTGAAGCGCTCAGCCAGTGGCTCGCCGAGGGAGTCTCCCCCCATCAAACACACTTTGAACGGTGCACTCTGGTTGGCAAAGGCATTTACCGGCCACTGCAGGTGATAAGCGAAGTGCACGATATAATCCACCATCACCCGCCGCCCCAGAGGGGTATCGGAGAGGTTTACCGCCGCCTGAACAACCGGCGTAGCCAGTAAAGTCAGCGACAGGAAAAACATTGGGGACAAACGGAGGAGGAAGAGGCTAAGGCAGCTTCGAGTTTTCACAGTCGTTCAAGCCCTGGGGGTTGCACCGTCCGGGCCGTACGAGCAGCCGCCCCGGCAAACGGTATCAATCGGCGAACGCCTTCGGCTTGGGACCTACGCCGAGGCTCTGGTTGCGCGCCAGCGGAGAGCCCGGCCACCCCTGAAGGTTAGTCCACCAGGCCTGGCCGCGTTGGCCGCAATAGCGGCTTATCCAGTCGCTACACCGCTTGTGGATTACCCCCACTGTCGCCGTTCGCCTTTACCGATGGGCGCCACTTCAGGGCCTTCTCGATAGAAATAATCATGGCGCCGGCCACATCCTTGCGCGTGGCACTTTCAATGCCCTCAAGGCCAGGTGAGGAGTTCACTTCCAGCAACAGCGGTCCCTTGCGCGAGCGGATAATATCCACACCCGCCACCTTGAGTCCCAATACCTTGGCCGCCTTTATGGCGAGACGCTTCTCTTCAGAAGTAACTTTCACCACCGAGGCGGTGCCTCCCTGGTGAATATTGGCACGAAACTCACCTGGTGCCGCCTCTCGCTGAATCGAGGCCACCACCCGCCCATCGATTACAAACAGTCGCAAATCCTTACCTTCTGCCTCGCGAATAAACTCCTGCACCAGCAGGTTGGCTTTCAGGGATTTGAAGGCATTGATAACAGACTCCCCTGCCTTGCGAGTCTCCGCCAACACCACACCTCGCCCCTGGGTGCCCTCCAGCAACTTCACCACTAATGGCGCTCCACCCACCATTTCAATCAGCTCGTTGGTATCCACAGGTGAATTGGCAAATCCGGAGGTGGGGATATTCAGGCCACTCTGCTGCAATAACTGCAGAGAGAAAAGCTTGTCCCTCGACTGGCTGATCGCCGCGGAACCGTTCAGGGCAAAGACATCCAGGCTCTCGAAATGGCGCGTCAAAGCACAGCCGTAGAAAGTCTGGCTGGGCCGAATCCGTGGAATAACCGCATCCAGATTATTTAGGATTCGGCCATCGCGGTAATGCACTTCCGGTTCATCCGCATCCAGTTTCATATAACACTGACGAACATCGAGAAAGGTCATGCGGTGGCCGCGCTCGGCACCCGCTTCCATAATACGGCGGTTGCTGTAGAGGTCAGGGTTGGACGCCAGTAGCCCGATCCGCAGACCGGTACCGGCGATATGGTGCTCGTCGCGGTAATACTCATCCAGCTGGCTCTGGGGGATCTCACCCAGGCAAAAGCTTTCCGAGGGGTCCACCAACATGCGTCCGAGCATGGCCTCGCGCCCCAGCAACATACGGTAGCCCATACTGTCGCGATTGGTCAGGGTCAACTCGATATCCCAGACACTGCCACCGACAGACATGGAGGTACGGATCACCGGGCGCTTCTCACTTTCACCGGAGGAACTGCGCACCAGCCGCTTGTCCAGCAGGCGCGCCTCACAACGCACCGAAGGGCGGCGCTGGTGCTGCAAGGGGTGGGCCTCAAAACTGACCCAGGGCTCTCCGTCGCGCTTAAAGGTGTGAATATTGTACGCGTGTAGGCAGGAGGTCTTGGCTCCAGAATCCACCCGCGCCTTAACCGCCGGAATACCGAGTGCGGGAAATCCACACCACTCCTCACTGCCGACAATCAGCTTCTTTTCCAATAGAAGATCCTCAAAGGAGATTACAAGGTGGCCAATCGGATTAAATGCCCGTTGGCTTATAAGATTCGCCCGCAAAAATCACGGGCAAATGAAAAACTCAGATTATTTTGGTTACATCCCTATCGATACTCAAAAATGGCTATTTATTGAGGGGATCAGTTCAATCCAAGCACATCGCGCATATCGTAGTGTCCTGGCGCGCGTACTGCGTTATCGTCCGCCAGCCACAGGGCAGCACGCACCGCGCCACGGGCAAAGGAGAGCCTGCTGCTGGCGCGGTGGTTGATCTCGACCCGTTCACCGTCAGCCAGGAACATCACCGAATGCTCGCCGACCACATCGCCGCCGCGTACAGTGGCAAAACCGATGGTGTCGCGTTCACGCGCACCGGTCTGGCCCTCGCGGCCATAGATTGCCACCTTGTCCAAGTCGCGCCCCAAAGTCTCGGCTACCACCTCCCCCATACTGAGGGCGGTTCCAGAAGGAGCATCCACTTTGTGGCGATGATGCGCCTCTACAATCTCTATATCCGCATCCTCCCCCATCACTCGCGCAGCGGTTTCCAGCAATTTGAAGCACAGATTTACCCCGGTGGAAAAATTACTGGCCAGGCACAAAGGCACCTTTTCCGCGTTGGCCAACACACGATCTTTCTGCTCGGTATCAAAACCGGTAGTGCCGATCACAATGGGGCGGCCGTGGGCGGCACAATAGGCAGCGTTATCCACAGTGGCTTGCGGCGCAGTGAAATCGATCAGCACATCGAAGTCGGCATGTTCCAGGCTATCCAAAATAGCGAGGCCATTGCGTCCCAGTCCGGCAACTTCACCGGCATCGGCTCCCACCAGGCTTGAACCTGGACGCACCAATGCGGCGGAAAGTTCGGCATTTTCGGCAAGCTCCAGCGCCTCCGCCAATGCCCGCCCCATGCGCCCACCAAATCCGCTTACCGCTACTTTTACTGCCATTTTCACCGCTCCTGAGTGCATCCATAAGGCTCAAAATTCTACCTCGGGCCCCGCGTGGCGCATAGTGAAATAGAATCCCGCACGTTAGAGAAAATACAGGGGAAAAACCTCAACTGGGCAAGTAAAAACACAGTGGAAATATGAACAGGAACCTTTATTACCAAGAGACCGTTCACCGCCAAAACGGTCACAGACGCCACTGCTAGTCTTTATGCAGAGGGATAAATGGAGCGCCAATATGCGACTGATGATCCGATCCAATCATCTGCCACATCTGTTTGTGGTGGTGATTACCCTGACCCTGGCTTTTGCCAGCATGCCCAGCACAGCCCAGCAGGGTGTAAATGCGGATTTTTGGGAAAAATATGACGACATATCAGATTGGGTGACATTGCGCCTGCAGCTCACTCCCGAACAGGAAGACGTCGTACTTCCCATCATGAAAGAGAGCTTTGCGGAAAAGAAGGCGGTATTGGAGGCTTACGGCTTATTAAGTGATGCAAAAATTAACTTAACTCCCAAGCAACGAGGAGAAATAGGCGCACAACTGGCTTCCATTAGCGCACAAACCTTGCAGGATCTGAGAGGAAAACTAAATCAAAAACAATTAAAGGAAGCGGGCAGAATCCAGCACGAATTTTTGCGTGAATTTTCCGCCAGACTGCGAGCACGTACAGCCCAGGGAGGCTGACCCGGTAAAGCTATTTACCGGGCCATTGCACTTGTTACTCAGGAGGGAAGATTAAATCTTCATATCCCCAAAGAAATTCTTTACCCCTTCAAACCAACCGGTCTGACGCGGAGCGTTTTTCTTTTCACTGAGGGTGTTGGCAAAGTCCTGCAGCAGCTCTTTCTGCTTGCTTGAGAGATTCACCGGAGTTTCCACCACCACTCGACAGAGCAAATCACCGGTGGCGCCACCGCGCACCGGAGTAACCCCCTTGCCACGCAGGCGGAACAGTTTGCCGGTCTGGCTCTCCGCAGGAATCTTCAGCTTGACCTTGCCATCCAGGGTCGGCACTTCCAACTCACCACCAAGTGCTGCGGCAGCAAAACTGATGGGTACTTCACAGTAGAGGTTCTTGCCGTCGCGCTGGAACAATTCATGCTCCTTCACAACCACCTGCACATAGAGGTCACCAGAGGGACCGCCATCTGGGCCCGCCTCTCCCTCGCCAGACAGGCGAATGCGATCGCCGGTATCCACACCGGGGGGCACTTTTACCGACAGGGTCTTGGTTTCCTCTACGCGACCACGACCATGGCAGCTGCCACAGGGGTCGGAGATAATGGAACCGCGACCACGGCAATTCGGGCAGGTCTGTTGCACAGAGAAGAAGCCCTGCTGCATACGCACCTGGCCAGCACCGCCACAGGTGCCACAGGTTTGTGGCGAGGAGCCTGGTTTGGCGCCCGAACCATGGCAGGTATCACAGGAAGCCAGAGTAGGCACACGGATCTTGACCGTGGTTCCGCGCACGGCGTCTTCCAGGTCCAGTTCCAGATCGTAACGCAAGTCGGAGCCACGCGCCGGGCCACCGCGACGGCCACCACCGCCGCCACCAAAAATATCGCCGAAGACATCGCCAAAAATATCGGAGAATCCACCGAAACCGCCGGCTCCGCCACCGCCCATCTGGCCCTCTACTCCGGCGTGACCGAACTGGTCGTAAGCCCCGCGCTTCTGTGAATCGGACAGGACTTCGTAGGCTTCGTTGGCCTCTTTGAATTTATTTTCCGCTTCCACATCATCGGGATTGCGGTCCGGGTGAAACTTCATGGCCACCCGGCGGTAAGCTTTCTTCAGCTCTGCATCTGAAGCGCCGCGCTCGACGCCCAGGACTTCGTAATAATCGCGTTTCGACATAAAACTATGTTCTCTGGTCCGGCATCAAGAACGGCCAAACTCTCTTTCTACTTCTCAGTCCCTAACCAAGCCCCGCAAATGACTACTGCGGAGCCCTGCCAAACCACTTAAGCGCAGCTCATATTGGCAGGTACCTGAAACAACACAGGGCGCAGGGCCTGTAAAGAAGGCGCCGCGCCCCTGAGGTTCCCCGGCAGCACTGTAAAAGCTACTGCCGGAAATGCAAGCGAACGCTTACTTACCTTCTTTTTTGTCGTCCTTTACTTCTTCGAACTCAGCATCTACCGCGTCGTCGCCAGCGGAGGACTGCTGCTCACCCTGTGCACCAGCGCTGGCACCTGCATCGGCAGCGCCTTCAGCGCCAGCGGCCTGAGCCTGCTCAGCGTACATTTTCTGTGCAACCGGACCAGAAGCTTCGGTCAGCTTAGTGGTAGCAGCTTCCATGGCAGCCTTCTCGTTGCCTTTCACTGCCTCTTCCGCTTCGGTGATCGCCGCTTCAATCGCAGACTTCTCTTCAGCGGTAGCTTTGTCACCAGCTTCTTCCAGGGTCTTCTTGGTGGCAGAGATCAGACCGTCGAGAGTGTTGCGGACCTGCACCAGCTCCTCGAACTGCTTGTCCGCTTCGGCATTGGCCTCCGCGTCCTGGACCATCTTATCGATCTCATCCTCGGACAGGCCGGAGGAAGCCTTGATTACGATGGACTGCTCTTTGCCAGTGGCCTTGTCCTTTGCGTGTACATGCAGGATACCGTTGGCATCGATATCGAAAGTCACTTCGATCTGCGGCACACCGCGAGGGGAAGGTGGGATGTCAGCCAGATCAAAACGACCCAGGGATTTGTTCTGGGAAGCCTGCTTGCGCTCACCCTGTACCACGTGGATGGTTACCGCGGTCTGGTTGTCTTCCGCAGTGGAAAACACCTGGGACTTCTTGGTAGGAATAGTGGTGTTTTTGTCGATCAGCGGAGTGGCAACACCACCCATGGTTTCGATACCCAGGGTCAGCGGGGTTACGTCCAGCAGCAATACGTCTTTTACATCACCAGACAGAACTGCGCCCTGAATGGCTGCGCCCATGGCAACGGCTTCGTCCGGGTTAACGTCTTTGCGCGGCTCTTTGCCGAAGAACTCAGTCACTTTCTGCTGAACCATTGGCATACGGGTCTGACCGCCTACCAGGATCACTTCGTCTACGCCGGAGGCGGACAGGTCGGCGTCCTGCAGGGCGATTTTTACCGGCTCCAGGGAGCGGTTAACCAGCTCTTCAACCAGGCTTTCCAGCTTGGCGCGAGTCATTTTTACTACCAAGTGCTTGGGACCGGTAGCGTCTGCAGTGATATATGGCAGGTTGACTTCGGTCTGCTGACTGGAGGACAGCTCGATCTTGGCTTTTTCTGCAGCTTCTTTCAGGCGCTGCATCGCCAGAGGATCACCTTTCAGGTCGATGCCCTGGTCTTTCTTGAATTCTTCTGCGAGGTAGTCGATCAGACGCATATCGAAGTCTTCACCACCGAGGAAGGTGTCACCATTGGTGGACAGTACTTCGAACTGCTTTTCACCGTCGACATCGGCAATTTCGATGATGGAAATATCGAAGGTACCACCACCCAGGTCGTATACCGCTACGGTGCGATCACCACCCTGTTTGTCCAGGCCATAGGCCAGGGCTGCGGCGGTCGGCTCGTTAATAATACGCTTAACGTCCAGGCCCGCGATGCGGCCGGCGTCTTTGGTCGCCTGGCGCTGGGAATCGTTAAAGTAGGCCGGTACGGTAATTACCGCAGCTTCCACTTTCTCACCGAGGAAATCTTCCGCGGTTTTTTTCATTTTCTTCAGGACTTCGGCAGAGATCTGCGGCGGAGCTTTTTTATCGCCTTTTACTTCTACCCAAGCGTCACCGTTGTCAGCTTCAGTAATGGTATATGGCACCATTTTGATATCTTTCTGAACAACGTCGTCTTTAAACTTGCGGCCGATAAGGCGTTTAACCGCAAACAGAGTGTTCTGGGGATTGGTCACCGCCTGACGCTTGGCGGACTGGCCCACCAGGATTTCGTTGTCGTCAGTGAAGGCAACAATAGAAGGCGTAGTGCGATCGCCCTCGGCGTTTTCGATTACACGCGCTTTGTCACCATCCAGTACCGCTACACAGCTGTTAGTGGTACCCAGGTCGATGCCGATAATTTTTCCCATCTGTAAATTCCTCGTTTGATGCGCGCTGCCAGCTCTGTTCTGTTTACAACGTGCGAATAATTCTTCTGATGTCAGCTATATTGGTGCCGGCCGATAAAATTCAAGGCCGCTTCACATATCCGCCTTATGGCGCTTTGCTGACCACCACCATGGCCGGGCGCACCAAGCGACCGTTGAGGCGATAACCTTTTTGAAATACGTCCAGAACCGTGTTCGGCTCCACCTCCCCGTTGGGCACCTGGGTCATGGCCTGGTGCAGTTCCGGGTCGAAGGGCTCGCCGGCCGGATCGACAACTTCCACTGAATTTTTCGTCAGGGTATCGACGAAAGACTTGTGGGTCAGCTCAATACCTTCCACCAGCGCTTTGTTGGATTCATCAGCGCTGTCAATGGTGGCGAGGGCGCGCTCCAGGTTGTCCACAACCGGCAACAAATCCTGCAACAACTTTTCCACTGCAAACTTGCGTGCGCGGTCGATATCCTGCTGGGCGCGGCGGCGGGCATTCTGCTCCTCCGCCTGAGCGCGCAGGGCGATATCCTTCTGCACCACCAGCTGCTCTTGCAGCTTGATAATTTCATCGTGCAGCGCATCGGCACTTTCCGCCTCTTCGTGCAGGGCATCCTCAGCCTGCTCGCGCTCGGCTGCGGAGGGGTCTTCTATCTCCGCGGAAACCGCCTCATCGGTAGCTGTTGTGTGCTCGTCAGCCAGCGCTTCCGGCTGCACTCCCTCTTTGGTCTGATCTTCTTCGCTGCGCTCTCTGGCCACTGCTTTCTCCGTCGCGTCGACTCTGTCAGTAATGAGTTGGGGCCCGTCCCGCGGGCTCTGCAGGCTATATGGGGCCATCCCCGCACAGTTCAAGTGGTTTTTAGCGCTAGCGCACAACGGCAGGGTAATGTGCGCTTGACGCTATAGCTAACCAGGTGCGAATACTGTATAAATAACCACTAATTGGGCTTCACACCCATCCATAAGAAAGGACACAGAAGCGATCTCTATATGTTGCTGCACCTGTCTATCAGCCAATTTACCCTGGTGGACCAACTGGAGTTGGAGTTCGGTCCCGGTACCAGCACCCTTACCGGCGAGACCGGCGCGGGAAAATCCATCACACTGGACGCATTGGGGCTCGCCCTCGGTGGGCGCGGCAATGCCGAGCTGGTGCGCGCCGGAGCCAATCGGGCAGATTTCAGCGCCACCTTTGATATCTCCGACCATCCGAGCGCCAGAGCCTGGCTGGAATCCCAGGAGCTGGATGCCGGACAGGAAGTCATCCTGCGCCGCACCATCGGTGTCGATGGTCGCTCACGGGCTTATATCAACGGCCAGCCGGTAACCCTACTGCAGCTTCGTGCCCTGGGTGAGCAACTGATAGATATCCACAGCCAGCACGAACATCAGTCCCTGCTGAAGAAAGAGACCCACCGGCGTCTGCTGGACGAATTCGCCCAGGCCCAAGAACTGGCCGCCGAAACCCGCAGCCGTTACAAAACCTGGCAGGACCAATACCGCCGTTATCGCACCCTGGCCGACAGCATCGAGGAGGCCGAAGCGCGACGTCACCTGCTGCAATACCAGCTCAAGGAGCTTGAACAGCTGGATTTGGACGAAGGTGAGATAGAGTCCCTGGAGAGCGAACAGCGCCAACTGGCCAACGCTGGCGATATCCTCAACGGCAGTTATCAACTGGCTGCATTGTTGTCCGGCGGCGAGGGCGATATCGCCGAGCAGCTGCACCGCGCCCTGCAACTCCTCTCAGCTATGCCCGAGCAAGCGCCGGCACTGGTGGAGGTGGCGCAAATGCTCGACAACGCACGTATCCAGGTAGATGAAGCGGCCGGTACCTTATCTCGCCACATCGACCGCTTTGAGATGGACCCCGAGCGACTGTCGGAAGTGGAGGAACGCCTCAGCGCTATTTACCAGACAGCGCGCAAGCACCGAGTGCAACCCAAAGAACTGCCGCCCCTGCAGCAACAGCTGCAGGAGGAGCTGGATGACATAGGTTCCGCGAGCGCCCTCGAGCGACTCGCTGCGGAATGTGAAAAGCTGGAGCAACAGTTCCGCAAGGCTGCCGGCAAGTTAAGTAAGCTGCGCACAGAGGCTGCCCTGGCCTTGGCAACTGCGGTGAATCAACAGCTGGCCGACCTGGCCATGCCTCACGCGCGGGTGGAATTGGCCCTGCAGACACTGGACAAGCCCTGCAGTCATGGCCTTGAAGAGGTGGAAATCCTCATTTCCACCAACCCCGGTCAACCTTCACGCTCCCTGGGCAAAATAGCCTCCGGTGGCGAACTGTCGCGGGTCAGCCTCGCTATCCAGGTGGTTACCGCCCAAACCTCCCGCACCCCCACCCTGGTTTTCGATGAGGTAGATGTAGGCATAGGCGGCGCCACCGGTGATGTTGTCGGGCGCCTGCTGCGCCAGTTGGGCGAGGCTCGCAATGGCCGCAGTGGCCAGGTGATTTGCGTTACCCACCTGGCACAGGTGGCCGCCCGGGCCCACCGCCAGTACCTGGTGGAAAAACACAGTGACGGCGAGCAGGCCTTTGTAGCCCTGCGCGAGCTGCAAAACGGCGAGCGTCGCGAGGAAGTCGCGCGTATGCTCGGCGGCGCCCCCACAGCTCAATCCCTGGCCCACGCGGAGGAAATGCTCTCCAGGACCCTCTAGCGTGAGATACAGCCAAGCAGGTTTATTTCACCTGTTTGGCTGCCGTCCACCTCGGCTCAATCTGACCGCACAGGCAGGTAAAACAAAGCAAAATCCACCTTCCGTGCAATCAAATCCCGCAGATCAATAAATGACCGCCACACAATCGGGCAAAATAGCCTGCCTACCGGTGATATGTGCCGTTTTAGGACGAATAGACCAAATATGACTGGGTGCGGCGGTAGAAGTCACCATATACTGGGCCGCTTGTTTGACTTTGTTTGAGTAGTATCGGCCGAGTTTATGCAGAGAACGATTTTTAACACCCCCATTGTCACTCCCCTGCTTCGCCAGGTGGCCAGGCTACTACTGAAGTTGCACGGCTGGCGCGTTAACGGCGACCAGCAGTCGCTAAAGCTGAAGAAGTACGTACTGATTGGAGCACCCCACACCACCAATTGGGACGGCTACTATTTTATTCTCGCCGCGCTCAAACTGAAGATGACCCCTCAGTGGATGGGCAAGGATAAACTGTTCAAGTTTCCCCTCGGCGGCCCCATGCGCTGGTTCGGTGGCATCGCTGTAGACCGCAGCAAGGCCAACAATCTGGTGGATGCCACTGTTCGCCAGTTCAAGCTGCGCAAAGAACTGGTGATCGCGATCCCACCGGAAGGCACCCGAGCTATAGCTGAGCGCTGGAAGTCCGGCTTCTACCATATCGCGCGCAGTGCCAAGGTACCGTTGGTATTGGGCTCAATCAATTTTTCCAAGAAGGAAGTGGGTATTGGCCCTATCGCCCAGCTGGGTGAAAATCTGGAAGCCGAGTTGCATAAGTTGAGGGAGTATTACGCGGACAAGATCGGTAAATTCCCCGAACTCTACACGCCGCCCTGCCAGCCACAGAAATAAATAGCGAAATGAAATGGGTGCGGCGGGCGCCGCACCCTAAAAGTTCTACTTCTCTTTCGCCTTCACATACAGTACCAGGCTGTGGCCTGTCAGCTCGTAGCCGTGCTCGTCGGCAATCTGCCGCTGCAGCTCCTCGATTTCCTCATTGTGGAATTCGATTACCTTGCCGGTATCGGTACACACCATGTGATCGTGGTGATCGCCACGGTCCAGCTCAAACACGGAATGGCCGCCATCGAAGTTGTGACGCACAACCAGGCCCGCACTCTCAAACTGGGTCAAAACCCGGTAGACAGTAGCCAGGCCAACATCCTCACCCGCTTCCAGCAGTAGCTTATACACATCTTCAGCACTCAGATGCTGCTCACTGGTGCTCTCCAGCAACTGTAGAATCTTAACCCGCGGCAGAGTGACCTTGAGGCCGGCTTTGCGCAATTCCTGGTTTTCGTTCGGCATGAATAGATTTTTCCCGACAGGATTTTATGAATTATCTTTACTTGTAACAGCCCGCTGTAGAGGTCTATACCCATTTCAGGCCCCAGAGTTCCGTCTGTCAGCGAGCCAACTCTTCGGGTATTATCCCATGCCCTACGGAGTTAGCGGAACCCCGATCACCCCGACAGGGGCAAATCGCGCAAGCGGGGGAACTTTCCTCCTCTAGCAGGGCCTACCCGGTTAGCCGTTTAAAATCGGTGCGAGAGGTGCCGAGTGAAAGAACAAAATGGAGCAATGAATGCCGTCTAGCCTGAGATTTCTCGCCATCGCCAGCCTGTGTGCCCTATTGGGCGCCTGTACGCTGGTTAAGTTTCCCGGCGTACACCGCATTGAGGTACAACAGGGCAATATCATTACCCAGGAAATGGTGGACCAGCTCAAGCCGGGCATGACCCGACGCCAAGTACAGTTTGTTCTTGGCACCCCGCTGCTGGAAGACACCTACAATCCCAACCGCTGGGATTATGCCAATCGCCTGCGCGACAAGAAGGGCAGAGTCACCCAGAAGCGCTTCAGCGTTTACTTTGATGAAGACTCTCTGGTAGCCACCAGCGGCGACTGGCAGCCCGCGGGTTGGCCCTGAGTTCAGGGCCCCTCTGCATCCTTCTTTTTCTCAGCCAGGCGTTTGGCCTTCTCGGCGCGCTGCTTGCGCGCCTCTTTCGGGTCCGCGATCAATGGGCGGTACACCTCAACCCTGTCGCCCGGTTGCAGTTGGTAATTTTCTGCAGGCGGTAACCCCTTACTGCCGAAGGGCTGAGCGAAGATCCCCATTTTGGCGCTGTCCGGGTCCACCTCGGGATACTCTTCCGGTATACCAGAGCGGATCAAAGCCTCTCGCGCAGTAGTGCCCTGCTTTACCAACAGGCGCATCAAGCGCTGCTCATGGGGCAGTGCGTAAACCACCTCCACCGAGATCATCTTGTCTTCTGTCATTGGGGCTTTCCATATATCACTTCGGCGCGCTCACACATTACCGCCACCATCTGGTTGGCCAGGTCGCTGAAGATCTTACCGGCAGCAGCGGCGATCAAACGGCTCTTCATGGAAAATGCCAGGGTAAAAGTCACCTTGCAGGCATCTTCGGATAACGGAGTAAACTGCCACTGACCTGTAAACGACTCAAAGGGACCGTCCACTAGTGTCAGTGTCATACTTTTTGGCCGCTCCAGCTGGTTGCGGGTGACAAAACTCTGGCGAATTCCTGCACGCGATAATTCCAGGCGCGCCTCCAGGGTTTGTGCATCACTGTGTATAACTTCCGCTCCGCGACACCCCGGTAAAAACTGCGGATAACTGGCTACATCATTCACCAGATCAAACATTTGTTCCGCGCTGTACATTACCAGCGCGCTGCGTTCTATTTCAGTCATTCCTACTGCCTAACCCAGTCCACCAGGCACAATCGCCCAGGATCGTCGTTCGGTCGCTAATTTTGCCAGCCAGCGCTACTCAAGCAAGACAATTCCTGTAACAATCGCGTTTTTTGCCATCGGGGCACCCCCTGTCTCGCTGGAATAACAAAAACGACAAGCTGTATCCGATAAAAAATAATAGCGAGAGTACTATGACCGCCGTGAGAGAGCATTTTGGGTCAAGGCTGGGCTTTATCCTGGCCGCTGCAGGTTCCGCAGTTGGAATTGGTAATTTGGTAGCATTTCCAGTGGCAGCAACCAAGAGCGGGGGCGGTGCCTTCCTGTTAGTCTACGCTCTCTTCGTTTTCCTGATCTGTCTGCCGGTTATGATGGCCGAGCTGGCATTGGGGCGGCGCTCCGATAAAGATCCGGTTGGCGCCTACCGCCAACTTTCCAGTGGTTCACGCCTATGGCGTATTCCCGGATGGCTGGCACTGGCCACGCCCTTTATGATCGCGGTTTTCTATTTAGTGGTTACTGTGTGGGTACTCGGGTACCTGATTGAAACCGTAACCGGCAACCTGGCCACGCTGGCAACACCAGACTTCTTTATTCACTTTATCAATACTCCGCAGGTATTTATTTACCTGGTAGTGCTGATGCTGATCATCAATGCCATTCTCGCTATGGGGGTTAAAGACGGTATTGAGCGTGCTGCAAAAACGCTGATGCCGATGCTATTCGTTATGCTGCTGGGACTGGTCATTTTTGTTCTCACCCTGGATAACGCCATCCTGGGAGTGAAGTACTACCTGGTACCGGACTTCAGCAAGATCGACGGTACGGTAGTGAGTAAAGCTATGGCCCAGGCCTTCTTCTCGCTGTCCCTGGGTATGGGCATCATGATTACCTATGGCTCTTATATGAAGAAAAGGGACTCGATTCCCGGGTCCTCGCGCGCAGTAGCCATCACCGATACCCTGGTCGCATTTACCGCGGGCCTGCTGATACTGCCGAGTATTTTCCACTTCAATCCGCAGATTGACCCCTCCGAGCTGAGCGAGTCCTCCGCCGGTATGATCTTCCTGTTCCTGCCGAAGATCTTCCTCGCCCTGCAGGACAGCATCGGTTATATGGGTGCAAGCGCAGTGGCCGCCATCTTCTTCTTCCTGGTACTGGTAGCGGCGATCACATCCCTGGTTTCCATCATCGAAGTCCCCATCGCCACCCTGCGTGACGAACGCAATATGACGCGCAAAAAAGCCATTTACGTTGTCGCCGGAGTACAGTTTGTACTGGCCATCGCTTGCGCCGTATCCTTTGGCATGGTCAACTGGTTGACTGAATTCGTAGAGTTGGCCGGCGTTAACAAGTCCTTCTTCGATTTGGTAGAGATCATTTTCTACGACACCATCCTGCCGCTGAACGGCCTGTTGGTGTGTCTGTTTGTGATCTACAAGTGGAAGAAAGCCAACTTTGACAAGGAACTGCAGGAAGGCGATGCCGCCTTCGCCGGTTCCTTCTCACAAAAATACATAAACTTCTCCCTGGGCACCTTTATCCCATTGATACTGCTGTTGATCTTTATCAACACCGTGGCCCTGAAGTTTTTTGGACACAGTTTTATCTAGTCATTAGAAGTTTTCATGGCCAAGAAAAAGAAAGCGCAAACATCCAATACCATCGCCCTCAACAAGAAGGCCCGTCACGACTACTTCATTGAGGAGAAGTTTGAGGCGGGTGTTGAGATGCAGGGCTGGGAAGTGAAAAGCTGTCGTGAGGGCAAAGCCCAGCTCACCGACAGCTATGTCATTTTCAAAAATGGTGAAGCCTGGCTGCTGGGTTCCAATATCCAGCCGCTGCCCAGTGCCTCCACCCACTATGTCACCGAGCCCGACCGCACCCGCCGCCTGCTGCTCAACAAGCGCGAGCTATCCAAGCTGATTGCCGCCGTGGAGCAGAAGGGGCACACGGTGGTAGCCACCGCACTGTATTGGAAAGGGCACCTGATCAAATGTGAAGTTTGCCTGGCCAAAGGCAAGGCTATGCACGACAAACGTGAAACCGAGAAAAAGCGCGACTGGAACCGCGAGAAGCAACGCCTGATGCGCGCGACGCACAAGTAGTGCACAGAGAACAAATACAAGAATAATTACGGGATTTACCATGAGTGCACCTCGAGGACAGTTCAGCTCGAATATTGGCTTTTTGATGGCCGCGGCGGGGTCCGCCGTGGGCCTCGGCAATATCTGGGGCTTCCCCACCAAAGCCGCCAGTAATGGCGGCGCCGCCTTTGTAGTGGCCTACCTGGTTTTGGCCTTCGCCCTCGCCTACCCGGCACTGATGGCCGAGCTCACCATTGGCCGTTATGCACGGCGCAATATGGTTCAGGCACTCCGTGCCATCTCCACTGGCCCTGTGAGTCGCTTCTTCGGTGGCCTCACTGGCTTTGGCGGTATCCTTGTCGCCTCCCTGATCCTGAGTTTCTACGCCATAGTGGCCGGCTGGATGGTGGCCCACCTGGCCGAGCCTTTCGCCGCCCTGTTTGGCGCCCAGGAAGCCGCGCAGTGGCTTACTGAAAACAGTACCCAGCGCAATTTGATCTTTACCGCAATCTTCAGTGGCCTCACCATGTTGATTATTGCCAGCGGTGTAGAGAAAGGCATTGAACGCTGGTCCACCCTGCTGATGCCCTCCCTGATCATCCTGTTGCTGCTTTTAATCGCCTACGTACTCACCCAGCCCGGCGCCTTTACCGGCCTGGAAGTGTACCTGATGCCGGACTTCAGTCACTTCACTCCGAAGCTGCTGATCTCCGCTATGGGCCAGGCCTTCTTCTCCCTGTCCCTGGGTGTGGGCACCATGCTGATCTACGGCTCCTACCTGAGCCAGCAGGAGAGCCTGCCGCGCCTCGGCGCCCTGGTCACCCTGATTGATGTGGGTATCGCCTTCACCGCCGGTCTGCTGATTCTGCCCGCAATGTATGTAGCCCAGGAAGCTGGCACCCAGATCTTCGCTGCTGACGGCGCCCTGATTGCCGGGCCCAACCTGATCCTTCAGGTACTGCCAGCACTGTTCGATACCATGGGTGAGGCCGGAGTATTCGTTGCTATCGCCTTCTTTGCCCTGATGGTGATTGCCTCCCTGACCTCCTCCATCTCCATGCTGGAAGTGCCGGTGGCCTTCTCGATTGAGAACCTGGGTATCCCTCGCCGTATCGCCACCCCGGTGGTGGGCCTGATTATCTTTGGTATCAGCAGCACCATTATTTTTAATTTCGACGCACTGTTTGGACTGGCAGTCAGTATCAGTACAGAATACGGACAACCCCTGCTTGGCATTGCCCTATGTATCTTTGCCGGCTGGATCTGGCGCCGTGACCAGCTGTTGAGCGAGCTGAAGAAAGGCCATGAGGATATTGAGCACACCCTGTTCTGGAAAATCTGGCCCTGGTATGTGCGCATCGTCTGCCCACTGTTGATCCTGGTCGCCTTCGCCCAGTCAGTGATATAACTCCCCCCTCTTACCAGTCCCGGTGGTAATTACTGCCGGGACTACCCTCTCTCCCTGTACACACCAAGCACCCCAAAAAACATCTAGCACGTAAAAACGTATTGCTGGGCCCAACTTTGAGGTATACTTGAGTGACACACGAGAGTGTTTCAAATCGGGGATGACTTGGATTCGACGCCGGTGACGAAACCTTGGGTGCATGCCGTGATGGCAGCCAATCACGTTAATCCAAAGCTGTATTTTATTAGTTGCCAACGACGACAACTACGGTGCCCAACTCGCTGCGTAAGCAGCTTGTGAAGCACTAACTAAGGGTTCGCCCTTAGCAGCCTTCAGTAAGGTTCCAGTACCGCGCTGCAGACTGTCATACAGAACTGGATCGCCGTGAAATTTATCTGAGGTGGATCGGTTAAAACTTTTTCAGAATCGTCTGCTACGTCCTGCCCGTTGGGCTGTAGTGGATTAAATCAATAGACGGAACTAAGCATGTAGAGCCTCAGGCAGAGTGCTGACGGACGCGGGTTCGACTCCCGCCATCTCCACCAAATTGCTGTCTCAGACAGCCCACGAAAGCCCCGCAAACCTAGAGTTTCCGGGGTTTTTGCTTATCTGGACCATCCCAATCAATGTAACCCAAATCCAGCCATTTTTGGTGGGGTTAATTGCGGGGTCGAGCAGGTTTACGCAACTGCCCCACCACAGACTTGACCGGCGCACTCACCCCCACCAAGAAAAAGCACCTGGCAGCAATTACAGACCCTGCTGAAGTTGGGCACCTACTAACTGCCATAGACGAATACCAGGCCACCCCGATAGTAAGAGCAGCCCTAAAACTATCTCCTCTCCTGTTCTGCCGCCCTGGAGAATTGCGAAAACTTGAGTGGACGGAAATCAATTGGGATGCCAAGTACATAAAACTGCCCAGCAAAAAAATGAAAATGGGCCAGCCACACATTATCCCTCTTGCTGAACAAGCTCTAGCCCTACTGCAAGAACTGGAGCGGCGAAAAGGCCATGGCAAATATGTTTTCCCATCAGCTCGAAGCCAGAGCCGTCCACCGCCTAATAAGGATGTGAGGGCTGCGCTCAGGTCACTGGCTATGACAATGAAACCATGACCGCCTAAGGCATCCGTGCAATGGCCCGTACTCTATTAGACCGCGACACTCGGCTGATTTAATTTAGAATTCGCGTTTTCATCAAGCAAAAAATTGAATGTGGCACATTCATCTCAAATCAGAGAGGTGGAACACATTCTTCAATGTGATTTACGAGGATAAAGGGATATGTCCATCAACGAACATGCAACCAAGATACAGGTGAGTCGACTGGTTAACACCGCTCTGACAGCGATTAAGGATAAAGATCCGAGATTTGATCAGACTCTGGTTCGCACTCTGGATCAACTCAACTTAATCAGCCGGAACCTGAATACCGCCAAACATAACGTACAGCACTTTGGTGGAATGATGGCGAGCGGCGCTCATGGACAAAACGCCTACCGTGCCAATCAATCCATAAACTCCAAGCTTAGGACCCTCTCATCACTTGAAGCCTTCCTCGCAGAAGAATGGAAAAAGCTTGGTAAAGCAGTTGACGCATATAGGAAACAGCTACCATGGGAAGGCAAGACCGAATTGGAACTCCTGGATATGCTTGCGGGAGAAATCGAGTCGTTCGATAAATTACTCAAGAAAAACGTCATTCAGGCTCCAAAACACCAGTCCAATCCACATCAAACGATGACCCTTCAAAGAGAAATCACTCAATTAAAGGCAATTCCCGCTCATACAGCGCCAAGTATGCTTGTCTTAATTTCCATCGGCCTTCGGTTATTTGCAATGTACGTCGGCTCTAAAAGAGTGACTAGCAATAGATAATCTCGATTTCCCTTTTGGCAGTTAGCTAGGCGCTGGACGTTTTTCATCTGGCAGGCTCTATGCCTGTCGGAACCTTCTAAATAAGCGGGGCAAATCAATATTGTGTTAGGAATACCCATATTTCTACCCATTAATCTGCTTAAACAATACCTTAAAGAACTCACTTCAAAAAGAACAAAGCCTCATCCATCGGTCATGTGATGCACCCCTTACAATACTCACGAGATGCACTTATACACGAGAGAAAGGTTTATCAACAATCAAGCAGGCCGCTCGCCTGTTGACATCGATAAAGGTTTTTTCACATCAGTAAGAGCCACCACAAATGGAAAAATACAAATCTATTGGCAATAGTCTTCGCCGTTACCTTAGCTGTCATTAATGCATCAATAAAGCTCTATACTCTATACTTCAAGCGCACTGAAAAACTTAAATAAAGGACTGCCATGAGCAAACCTGAGCACGAAGCGTTTATGCAAGCAGCCATTGATGAAGCGCGCAAGGGCTTGGCCGCAGGCGGTATTCCCATTGGCTGTGTATTAGTGCGCGATGGTGAAATTATTGGCAGAGGCCACAATCAGCGTATCCAGCAAGATAGTGTTATCAAGCATGCTGAAATGGACGCGCTGGAAAAGACTGGGAGATTACGAGCGATCGAATATCAAGAATGCACGCTTTATACGACCCTTTCGCCCTGCCCTATGTGCAGCGGAGCCATACGTCTATACGGGATTAGGAATATTGTTATCGGTGAAAACACAACCTTTCAGGGAGATGAACTATTACTCAGATCTGAAGGCATAAGCCTAACCATCCTAAATAATTCTGACTGCATTAATCTTATGAATGAATTTATCCAGCAGCACCCTGAGATCTGGCATGAAGATATTGGCGAGTAGAAAATATAAAAACAATGAATAAAAGTTAAATTAAATTAAAAACAATAAAATAATTATTACCGCACCTAGAGAATGAGCATTCAATCCCTCAATTTTATGAATGCCCTGCCGTTAAAGCCTCACTACAGAGTGAGCTAAAAATGCTTGATGAAAAGAAAACCCGGCTAACGCAAAGTCTGAATACATTAGGTCAGTATGTTGACTAGCTTCTACCAGACAGGGATTAGCTTTTTTCTTTTATCATTTAGACCAGAGTCATGTAGGTTTCCCATCATGAATATGGTGCCACATCGCATTTTCACCCCCACTAAAAAGCCCTGTCTTATCCGGCTCTTCAAAATCTGATAACAGCTTTTTGGCACCTTATTTAGCCCTCTCCTTCCTCCGCTTTTCATATCCAAGGAAGCATTTTTGATCTGTCACACAATACTCCTCCAGTAACAATAACCTGATAGCTATGGATAAAGTCTTTGCTGCTGCAATAGTCCCGTAACTTTTCACCGAAAGGCTTCATTTAGGACCTCCCAATAACGGCGCAAAAAATGCTATCAAACAAAAGACATCAACATTTTTCCTGATAATGCCTTCGACCTTGTTGGCTGGTGCCCTTTTGAAGAGTAACTTAGGGCGGGTGGCAATTTTCTAGTAGGCCTGATGTTCGATTGCCGCATCAAAGAGGGCTCGTGGTGTTACCCGGCCACTCGCCTTTTCAAAAAAATCAAACTAATGAAGATTACGGAGCATCATCATGGAAGAGACTCTCACACTCTCTCCTGACAGCCTGCAGCGCCAACTCAAAAAGCAAACCGCGTCCCTCACACTCTCTCCTGACGACCTGCAGCGCCTGCTAGGCAAGCAAGCTACACAATTAGATAGTTCGACCTCTCTCTCTTTCGAATTCACGCCAACATCTCAAACAGACCCACTGCGACGCGACCCCGTTCTGGGCAACCTTTTGCAACATGAAGCTCGCATGCTCGAGTGGCTCGGTGAATCTGAAGGCAATGCACGTCAGTTCACGCTCGACCCAATTGCGACTTTTCAGCGGGTATGCGACCCGAGCCCCGAGCTGGTCGAGGAGCTGCGCGGCCTGTTTGACCGAGAAGAGCCAAGCGACTTAATTGAAGAAGAAATTGAAGAGCAGCAAGGTCTGCAAGAAGTTGAATCCTCGCCAGATCCGGACCTTTCGCAAGGCTGGGACTTGATCAGTGCCTCGACTCAAGGAGCGGTCAACAATTGGATTAGCGAGCTCTTCGAAGGCGACTCCGGCCAATGGTCCTTCAGTGGAAGTGTCGGCAAGGGCCCCGCCAAGGTTCGCTACGAGTTCGCATTTGATTGTCCCGCCTTCATCGCTCCCGAAGACCAAAAGGCGACGCTCGACCTGACCATCACAGGGTTCATCAAGTTCCCAGGTATCACAAGCAACATCGAAGATGCACAAGGCCAAAGCCCCGGTCACGCCCGGCTCGTTCTTGACCTCGACAAAATGCAAGCCAGCGCCAGCATCAACCACTATGGGCAAGTCACCGTGACCATCCAGAAGCCCAACTGGGACATGATGGAACTTGACCTCAGCGACATTCAACTTTCAAAGTCGATCAAGGGCCTCGACATCACCGACGCGATGAAAGGAGCAGTCGACCAACTCATCTCAAGTTTTGATTGGCCGATCAAATACACGGTTGCTCAACACACTCCCCTGCCCGCCGGGAACCTGGACATCGGAGTGATGTATACAGCCTTTGATGGCGACTCCGACTCAAACCTGTTCGGACTTGGGATATGCCGTGGGAATCGCCAGCCAATAGACGCGCTTCTACCACAGACTGTCCCTAGCAACTGTACATCCGCACTCATCGTATCCAACGACATCATTTTGACTTCGGTGGCTACGGCGATTGCTGAAGCAACGCCACTGACTTCATCGCAGCTGACGGTGACCGATACCTACCCCGAAAAAATGTACCTCAACACAGACGTCGAGGATGTGATTGAGGGTGCGCATATCAAAATCAAAGAAAATAACCTCCAAGCGGCGTTCAACAACGACGGCGATCTTGTTATCAGTGCCGACATCAGGGTGAAGCGTGGGGCCATGACCTTGTGGGTCTACCAGACCTTAAAGCTCTCTGCGACGATAAGCTTCAACGCCTACGACGATGTGCTCAACATTCAGGTGAAAACAAAAGCGAAGCTCCCCTTCTGGTGGGCGTTCGTACCGCTTGGCTGGGTGATTCAATTGATCATCTCGATTCTGAGTTCGAAGAAAGGGAGTGTCGACATCGCGATTCCCGGCTTCCAGGTTAAGAAAACGAATTCGCCCGCTTATCTCCAAGTTGGCGGTGACTGGGCCTATATGCCAATCAAGCTTCATTCCACCCCAATCGCGCCTCCGAATATTCAGATGATGCACATCAATCAGCAGCTGGATGAAAACGGCGGAAGGTTCCGGTTTGACTTCAGCAAATACGGCTCAGAAGTGACGAGCTTCATCGTTGCCGCCACCTACTGGTTCTTCAAGTACGAAGGAGGTACGGACCACCAAACTCAAACGCTGGGCCTGTCGCTCACCCAGGTTCACAACAAGAATGCCGTCCTCACCGTCACTCCAGACGCCACCTTGTTCGGCCAGAAGAAAGGTTTAAGTCCCTCAGACTCCCAATTGACATTGTCCTGCATCGCAGTAGTCGACGGCCCCAAAGACGGTGTGATCCTACCGAGAACCATCACCGATATCCCCAATGAATCAACCAGCCCATACATCCCCCTCGATGAGCCAGAGGCTTATGCTGCCCTGGGAGGCTGGGCGTGCGAGTACCACAAGGACAACGACCCGAGCGAACCCCCAAAGTCACACCACGTTCGCACCATTGAGCTCGATGCAACCACCGCGGTTCCGAACAATTACGAAGTGGGTATCCAATCGACTGCACAGATGCACGATGACTCAGGCAACAATGCCATCGCATCGATTGACGGCAATCTCATTGAGCTGAGCAATAGCGCCCCTCTGATCGCAAAGTACGAGACAAACCTCCAAAAAACGAGTGATGACGTGTATGTCGAGATGGGCCAGCCCATCAGCGACGCGGCAGTGTTCTTGTCTGGCTATCGAGTCCACTACGACAGCAGTGACCGCGACATCCGGCAAGTCGGCGGAGGTTCGGAAACCTACTCCACATCAGGCTCGCAGGTCATACTGCACAATCCACACGCACTCATCGGCGACGGCGACTCAGGAAACAGCAAGCACACCCAAGAGAACAGCGAATCACACGTGTCGTTCCTAATTATCGCGGTGCCGGAGTAATTCGCACGGTTGCTCGGGAGACCATTACACACCCGAGCAACCTATGCAGTTTCTGCGACGGTGTACACGCCCAGTCTTCTTTGGGCGCCGCACCGTCGATACCTCACAGCAAACTGTAGTGTTGCACACCCTAGTAACGAAAAGTAAGCAGCCTTTTATCAACTTTATCGTAAGTAAATGGAAATTCTTTAGCAGACAGTTTTTTGCATTGCAGGCACAAATCAGTATTAAGCCGAGTTGTATCTTCAATTAACGAAGCACCGTTGCTATATATTATTGGTATGACTGCCATGCGATATAAAAGAGCAAGCCAGAAATTAGTAAACTTGGCTTCAAGGAGTTTTAGCTAATCTCATATGCTGCACAATTCTATGCCGCTATGCTAGAAGCTGACGAAATTAGAATCATGAAAGCTATCTCAGCCAAAACTCACACTTACTAGAAAGCACAGTGAACGAATAGATTAGTACTACGCATATGCCCCTTGCCGGATTACTGTGTTTCTAAATTGAGGTAAATATATGAACGACCGAATAAAAAAAGCGCTTGAAGACGCGGAGAAGCGACTTGAAGAACTATTGCCTGATATAGAAAAGCGTCACAACGAAGCAACCCAGAACAGTCCTGATGAACCAGACAACCTGAAAGAAGGTGTCGTAGATGATTTGGAAATCCCAAGAGCTATAAAGCAACACCCCTAAATAGATAACAACAAACGAAAACAATTATGGAAACCCTAAACCTAAAACTCCCCTATTCCGACATAACCCTAATTCTCGACTCAATACGTCACTACCTAAATCACATTGAAACCCTTGATAAAAATTCAATTGATGAAGACAGCCTGGCTGATTTACTCAACGATGCAGAGAACCTAAAGGGTGTTGAAGCAAACTTGGCAGAAGTATTCAGTAAAAAGTTTGAACCTTACTAGCATCAAACCCAAAGACATTTGGATAATTACAGCTACCCGCCACACTTATCCACCTGATACACACCTACTTCTGCTGATAGACAACCATCCCCCAAACTAACTCCCCCACTACATCCCCCTAAAGCCCATCCTGTGATAGATTTAGTCGTAATAATCATTCAAAAATCATAATGGGCCCCCATGGCCCAGCTGTAGGCCTGCATCACATGGACAAGAAGCAGTTTTCCGAAGCGGACATCATCAGTAAATATATCCTCCCCGCCATTGAACAATCCGGCTGGGACCGGCACAACCAGCTGCGCCAAGAGGTAAAACTGCGGGATGGCAAGGTGATAGTGCGCGGGCAAGTAGGCGCGCGTAAAACCGTTAAATCCGCCGATATCGTCCTCTACCTCAAACCCGGTATGCCGTTAGCCGTGATTGAGGCTAAAGCCAATAAGCACGAAGTCGGCAAAGGCATGCAACAGGCCCTCGACTACGCCAAGTTACTGGATGTGCCCTTTGTGTTTGCCAGTAACGGCGATGGCTTTGTCTTTCACGATAAGACCGCGCTAGACCATGGCGGCCCACTTGAGCGGCAAATCCAACTGGACGACTTCCCCTGTCCCGAAAGCCTATGGCAGAAGTACTGCACCTGGAAGGGCTACACCAAAGAGCAACTGCCGGTTATCACCCAGGATTACTACGATGACGGCAGCGGCAAAACGCCGCGCTACTACCAGTTACAGGCCATCAACAAAACCATAGAGGCCGTCGCCTCAGGGCAGGATCGCATACTGTTGGTGATGGCCACCGGAACCGGCAAAACCTATACCGCGTTTCAAATTATCTGGCGGCTGTGGAAGGCGAAGAAGAAAAAGCGCATCTTATTTCTGGCCGATCGCAATATTCTGGTAGATCAGACCCGCACCAACGACTTCCAGCCATTCGACACAGCCATGACCAAAGTCAGCGGTCGCACTGTCGACCCGGCCTATGAAATCCACCTGGCCCTCTACCAGGCCCTCACCGGGCCAGAGGAGCACCAAAAAGCCTACAAACAGGTAGACCCGGACTTCTTCGATCTTATCGTGATCGACGAATGCCACCGTGGCAGCGCTGCCGAGGACAGCGCCTGGCGAGAGATTCTCGAATACTTCAGTTCCGCCACCCAAATCGGCTTAACCGCCACGCCTAAAGAAACTGACGAAGTCTCGAATATCGATTACTTCAACGCCCCCATCTACACCTACTCCCTCAAAGAGGGTATCGAAGACGGCTTCCTCGCCCCCTACAAAGTGGTGCGGGTAGACCTGGATGTAGACCTGCAAGGCTGGCGCCCCACCAAGGGCGAGCTGGACCAGAATGGCGAAGTGATTAAAGACCGCATCTACAACCAAAAAGACTTCGACCGTGTGATGGTGATCGACGAGCGCACCCAACTGGTGGCAGAGACGATCACCGCCTATTTAAAGCGCACCGACCCCATGGCCAAGACGATTGTCTTCTGCAATGACATCGACCACGCCGAACGTATGCGCCGCGCTCTGGTAAACCTGAACAAAGATCAGGTCGCCAAGAATGAAAAGTACGTAATGAAAATCACCGGCGATGACGAGATCGGCAAGGCCCAGCTGGATAACTTTATTAACCCCAAAAAAACCTACCCGGTGATCGCCACCACCTCCGAACTCATGACTACCGGCGTGGATGCCAAAACCTGCAAGCTGGTGGTGCTGGATCAAAACATCCAGTCCATGACCAAGTTCAAACAGATTATCGGGCGCGGCACCCGCATTGATGAAAAATTCAACAAGCTCTGGTTTACCATCCTCGACTTCAAGAAAGCCACCGAGCTGTTTGCAGACGAGCGCTTTGACGGTATCCCTGAAAAAGTCTTAGCCGCTACCCCAGCGGAGATTATCGACCCAGACAATCCCGCCTTCGATAGCGAACTCAACCAAATCGAAGACCAGCCACAAGCGGACGAATCCGATACGGATAACGAAGAAGCCACACTAACCGGCGGTGCCTCCAGTAGCTCCATCCAATACCCCAACTTGCTAGAGGAAGACGAGCCCTTTATCAAATACCGGGTCAACGGCGTCGCGGTGAAAAAGATCGCCGAGCGCGTGCAGTACTACGATACCGACGGCAAACTGGTTACCGAATCCTTTAAGGACTACACCCGCAAAGCCGTCAGCAAATGCTTTGCCTCCCTGGACGACTTCACCCGCAAGTGGAAAGACAGCGAGCGCAAGCAAGCCGTGATTGAAGAACTCGCCGCAGAAGGCGTGATCTGGAAGGCCCTGGAAGAAGAAGTAGGCCGGGATATGGACCCGTTCGACCTTATCTGCCACATCGTATACGATCAGCCGCCACTGACCCGGCGCGAACGGGCCGAGAACGTCAAGAAGCGCAACTACTTCAGCAAATACTCCGATGTTGCGCAAAAAGTGCTCGATATGTTGATCGAGCAGTATGCCGATGACGGTATAAAACAACTGGAACAGACGAGCTACGCCGAGCTCAAGGTGCCGCAGATTAAAACCCTGGGCAGCCCCAAAACCATTGTCCAAAAAGAGTTCGGCGGTAAAAACGAATACCGCCAGGCGCTGCACGAGCTGGAAGACCAGCTCTACTGCGACGACGACCTCAGCGCCTAACCACTAACGCCGCCCAGCTACCACACAAATACCCCAGCTGCGCTCAGCCAACGAGCGCAGCCATTTACGATTGAGAAGTACTATGTCCGTCAGCACTGTCATCAAATCTATCCAAGATATTATGCGAAAAGACGCCGGCGTCGATGGCGATGCCCAGCGCCTCGGGCAGATGTCCTGGCTGCTGTTCCTGAAAATCTTTGATGCCCAGGAAGAGGAACTGGAGTTTGAGCAGGACGACTACCGGGCCCCTATTCCCAAAAAATACCTGTGGCGCAGCTGGGCCGCCGACAGCCAGGGGATTACCGGCGATGAACTGCTGGAGTTCGTCAACGAACAGTTGTTCCCCAAGCTCAAGGGCCTATCGGCGCCGATCAGCAGCAACCCCCGGGGCTTTGTCGTCAAGGAGGCGTTCAATGACGCCTTCAACTATATGAAGAACGGCACCCTGCTGCGCCAGGTGATCAACAAGCTCAACGAAATCGACTTTACCGACTCCAGCGAACGCCACCTGTTTGGCGATATCTACGAGCAGATCCTGAAAGACTTGCAGAGCGCCGGCAACGCCGGGGAGTTCTACACCCCCCGCGCCGTGACCCGCTTTATTGTGCAGATGATCGATCCACAACTGGGGGAAACCATCTTCGACCCCGCCTGCGGCACCGGCGGCTTCCTCGCCTGCTCCTTCGACCACGTAGAGAACAACTACGTAAAAACCGCCGAAGACCAGCTGACCCTACAAGAGCAAATCCGGGGCGTAGAGAAAAAACAGCTACCGCACCTGCTGTGTACCACCAATATGTTGCTGCACGGCATAGAAGTGCCGGTGCAAATCAAGCACGGCAATACCCTCAGCAAGCCCCTATCCAGTTGGGATGAAGATATCGATGTGGTGGTCTCCAACCCACCCTTCGGCGGTACCGAGGAAGACGGTATCGAGAAAAACTTCCCCGCCGAAATGCAGACCCGAGAAACCGCCGACCTATTTTTGCAGCTGATTGTCGAAGTATTAAAAAACAAGGGCCGCGCCGCCGTAGTACTGCCAGACGGCACCCTGTTTGGCGAAGGTGTAAAAACCAAAATCAAGAAAATGCTGCTGGAAGAGTGCAACCTGCACACCATTGTGCGCCTGCCCAAATCGGTATTTGCCCCCTACACCAGTATCAAGACCAATATCCTGTTTTTTGAGAAAGGCACACCCACCAAGGATATTTGGTACTACGAAGTGCCCCTGCCCGAAGGGGTAAAAGCCTTTAATAAAACCAAACCCATGCAGCTGGCCCATTTCGATGAGTGTGCCGACTGGTGGGGCGAGGGCAAACGCCAGAAAACCAAGCTCAAGCGCAAAAACCGCCAGGCCAACGAGAACGCCTGGCAGGTGAGTATCGATGAGATTATCGAGCGCAATTACAACCTGGATATTAAAAACCCCCACCAGGAAGAGGAAATCAGCCACGACCCCGATGCCCTACTGGCCCAGTACAGCAAGCAGCAGGCGGAGATCCAGAAGTTGCGCGACCAGCTGAAAGGTATCTTATGCGAAGCCCTTACCGGCCAGAGCGAGGGTTAACAGCAATGAGTGCGGAAAAATTAATTACTGAGAACTTGGAACTTTGGACCTCTGCGGTTAAAGCCAAGAAAACCCAGGGCCGTGGCAGCAATAGCAAAAGAGAGCTGTACGGCATTAGGAAACTGCGCGAGCTGATTCTGGAGCTAGCCGTACGCGGTAAGTTGGTGCCGCAAGATCCGAATGATGAGCCGGCTAGTGTGTTGTTGGAGCGGGTTGCTGCTGAGAAAGCACAGTTGATGACAGGTAAGAGTACTAAGAAGCGGAATTCTTTACCTAATATTTCCAGTAATGAAGAACCTTTTGAGCTGCCTAATAGCTGGTCATGGATACGATTTGATGAGATCGTCGAGATTGGTAGTGGAATAACCAAAGGCAGGAAGTTCGCCGGCAAAGAAACGGTTATCGTTCCTTATTTACGTGTGGCTAATGTTCAGCGTAGCAAGTTAGCACTAGAAGAAATAAAAGAAATTGAAATTGCTAAGGAAGAAATAAAAAAATATCAAGTGCAATACGGCGATCTACTTATTACAGAAGGCGGTGATTGGGACAAAGTGGGACGCACTGCAATTTGGCAAGTTAGATCTGAATACATGGCGCATCAAAACCACGTATTCAAAGCCCGTATAATAGGGAATGAGTTGGATGCAGAATGGCTCGAAAAGTACCTCAATTCAAAACCTTCAAGAGACTACTTCGCCGGATCAAGTAAACAAACTACAAACTTAGCTTCAATCAACAAGAGCCAGCTTAGAAATACAACTATTGCTATTCCACCTCTAAATGAGCAAGAGAGAATCGTTACAAAAGTTAACGAACTAATGGCCCTCTGCGACCAGCTGGAGCAGCAAACCGAAGCCAGCCTGGACGCCCATCAACAGCTGGTGGATACCCTGCTGGCAACCCTAACCAGCGCCCAAGACGCCGAAGAACTCAAGCAAAACTGGGCCCGCCTGAGCGAACACTTCGACACCCTAATCACCACCGACTACGCCGTAGAACAACTCAAGCAAACCATCCTGCAACTGGCCGTAATGGGCAAACTGGTACCCCAAGATCCCAACGACGAACCAGCGAGTGCATTGCTAGAGCGGATTGCAGCGGAGAAGGCAGAGCTGATTAAAGAAAAGAAGATTAAGAAGCAAAAGCCTTTGCCGAAGATTCGCAATGAGGAAAAGCCGTTTGATTTACCTCGAGGGTGGGAATGGGTAAGGCTTGAAGCCCTATCTCATCTCATTACAAAAGGCTCCTCCCCTAAATGGCAAGGTGTGGCTTACACAGAAAATTCAGATGATATTCTTTTCATCACAAGTGAAAATGTAGGCGTAAATAAGCTTCTCCTAGACAAGAAGAAATATGTAGAAAAAAAGTTTAATGATCTCGAACCTCGGTCCATTTTAAGGAAAGGCGATATATTAATGAACATCGTTGGGGGCTCGATAGGCCGAACTGCTGTTTACGACATTGAATCTCTGGCCAACATCAATCAAGCCGTATGCCTTATCAGAATCTTTGATGAACATATAAACAAAAGATATTTACTTAAATTTTTTAACAGCGAGACCTGTAGAGGGTACATGTTTGACCAACAGGTAGACAATGCACGAGCAAATTTAAGCATGGGTAATATCTCTAAATTTGTAGTTCCGGTTCCACCATTACACGAACAATACAGAATTAACACCAGGGTCGATAAGCTAATATCTCTTTGCGACCTGCTAACAGAAAGACTTAGTAAAGCTCAAACCACTCATTTACAACTGGCAAATACTGCTATTCTTGACGCTACGGAACTTTTTTTGCGTTGAATGTTAACAGCGGCCACTTCAGCCACTACCCCTGCGCAAGCCATACAAAGAGCACAGCAGAACGGCCAACGAATTAAAAGAATTAGACAATAGGGAAATCGTAGTATGACCAACGCATGGATGATCCGCGCCGGGCGCGGTGGTATTTACAGTGAAGACTTCGAGAAAGGCTTTGCCGCAATCGGTTGGTCACAGCTGGGAGACCTAAGCCAGTATTCAAGCACCGAGCGCTTGCGGGACGAATACATCAAGATTTACGGCAATGACAAGCCTGCGGCTACCGGCAATGCCCTCGCTATGATCCTGAAGTTTCGCGATCAGATTACCGCTGGCGATTATATTGTGAGCTACAACCCGGAGACCCGGAACTACCTGTTGGGCGTAGATAAAGGAGAATACCTCTACCAGCCAGATATTATCGGTGACTATGCCAACCTGCGTAAGGTGGAATGGCTCGGTAAAGTCAGCCGTGACCAATTGCCCCAGAAAGCCAAAAACTCCCTCGGCTCCACCCTCACCCTCTTCTCCCTGAGCCAAGAAACCATAGAGGCCTTCTTAACCATATTTGAAGGCCGTACGCTAACGCCCCAGGAAGACGAAGCCGCAGAAACTGATAGCGCACAGCTCAAAGACGAAACCGTGGCCCAGAGCCATGAGTTAATCAAAGACAAAATCGCCGCACTGCTGCCCGAAGAAATGGAAGAGCTGGTTGCGGCGATACTGCGTGCAATGGGTTTTAAGGCCAAGGTGTCCCCCAAGGGCCCTGATCGCGGTGTCGATGTGATCGCATCTCCAGACGGCCTGGGCCTTACCCAGCCACGCATTAAAGCGGAAGTAAAACATCGCGATGGCTCCATGGGTGCGCCTGCCATACGCGGCTTTATCGGCGCCCTGCGGGAAGGGGATTCCGGCCTATTCGTGAGCACTGGCGGCTTCACCCGCGAAGCCCGCTACGAAGCCGACCGCTCCACCTTTCCCCTCACCCTAGTGGATCTCGATGACCTGGCCGATCTTATCGTCAGCCACTATGAAAACTTCGATTTGGAAGGCCGGGCATTGATGCCGCTGGTACGGATTTACTGGCCGGTAGATTAAGGGCTCTTTCGCATGGATTCACCTAACTATATTTTTAATATGGTTAATGTAGAAAGGCTTTAACAACCTAAAAGACCCGAAATCTCAAAAAATTGACTGGATTTCTCACTCGAAAGAATCCAAATCTTGATAAAATCCCGGTAAAGGATTAGCCCATTCAGCATTATGTAAATTTCTTGGGTGGTAGTAATACGGAGATACGTTGTGGAATATGATCATGGACAGCGTGTAACCCCAGAGGTTTGGGAGTTATCGCCACTCGACCTTTCCATCTATCAGTACGAGCAAAGGTGTAAGAACTACCACTATCGTAAGTGTAAAGTGCCTAATGAAACTGAGGCACAACGTGAAAAACGATTGAAAGACCTGAAGGAAGCTCGCAGGCTGCTAGATCTTGAATATGGCCGCATCATGTCTTTGATATCTGTTGATGGTCAACTTCAAAAATATCGTGATGAGCATAAGAGTTTATCTAAGAAGGAAAGACGCAAAAAATATAAAGAAGAAGAGCATCACCCAACAAAGGTATTAGAGGAAAACCTCAGGTTAGCTGGACGTGCTCAGCCTAGCCCTAGATTCACAGCTCATCATTTGGTAGAGGGCAAAGGAAAACTTCCAACCACCAAGCAAGCTCGATTACTTCTATTTAGGAACGATATTAGAATTAATGATCCAGACAACGGAGTTTGGATGCCCCGTGATGAAAGTGATCGCGGGCACTGGTCCATGCCAAGTGCTGTCCCTCACAGCCGTATCCATACTCACAACTATGAACGATGGGTATATGGTCAGATTCAACATTTAAAAACAGAGGCAGAGATTAGAACTAAGCTCTCGATATTAAGAGCCCACCTAATGAATGGCACCCAACCTGAGCAGGTGTTAAAGAAACCAAACGAACAATGGGATGGCCGAAGTGACATATAAAATCAGCTTTAATTACACAGATTTCTATAACTTAGATTTAGACCTTGAAGAACTTGGGGATACTCTTGATGAAACTCTGGGTGAAGATGAGTTCTACAGTTATAGCTGGGACAATATCTCTCTTAAAGATTATTGGGTAGATATAGGCGCAAAGTTTGTAGACGTCGGGCTTAACAACAATGCAAACCCCGATATTACAACATGGAATGGCGCAAACTTAGTATTATCCCCGCATGCCTATGACAAACTGAAAAACCACCTCAGCTCACTGGGGGAGTTTTTACCACTCACTATCAACAATCAGACTTATTTTGTTTTCAACTGCCTAAATACTGTGCAGGCGGACAAAAGTGTAAGCGAAGCAGACATTGTGGATAATTTATGGATGGGAGTGAAAAGCATAGGATTTGATGAACGTAGCGTTAAAGACAATCTAATTTTCAAGAGCAAGTTTGACCGCTGTTCAGCGCTCTATTGTGGAGACAAGTTCAAAAGTTTAGTAGAAGAGCTAGACCTTAAGGGGCTTATATTCAACAAAGACCTCCTAACCTCTTTCTAATTTGTACGTTAGTGGCACAATCAATTGGAAAGTTAATCCGTACAAGATAATTAGTATATTGAGTAAAATGAAAACCTAATATTTGCAATCGATGATTGAGTTTAGCGAGCACGAAACCACTATCAAGGGTGTGGCATTACATTATTCCAGAAAATTAGAAAATCAATTTGCCGAGGATCTCGTACTTGGAGTAAATGATATCACCTCCGCTAACAAAGCCAGAAAGCTCACCCAGTTTTTCTGGGACATGGCAGACCAAGCAGCTAAAGATTACCAGGCCGACGAAGAATTAGAGTTTAAAGTGGATCTTGAGGATTGCATGGAAAAGCTAATGAATATTTTCATCGGCTATACCAAAAGAGCAGGCTTTAACCAACAATGGATTGAAGAATCCAATAGGATTAACGATTCATAGTTCTCATTAAAATGATCACTATTTTGGATTCCATTTTCAATGAGCAATTGCCATTCGGCAAAATGAACTCATAAGAAATATAGGCGCCCAAATAATCTTATTGGATTTTATTAAGTTTTCTTCAGCGTCAAAGCTGCGTAGAATCGATAGATATTTATCAATATTTTGGGCCGTGATCAAACCGGCTTCTACAAGCCAACAGCCCAAGATAAAACAAGAACAACAAGAATTTTATAAAAGACCCATTCCCAAAGGAGAACGGTAGCGTGACGTAAGAGTAAGTAAAAGGCGCTGACCCAAGGTGCGGCAACACCCGGGGCCAGCTAACCAAGTTGATATCTAACCTATCAAAATGGCTCCATGAATGGTACGCTAGAAACCCACTCGTCTTCAATAAAAGGTTGCAAATTCAGTAACCTGAGGCGATTCCCCAAGCACTGGGAGTCTAGCGCCCGCCTTTTCTTCTTTTACGCCTACCGTTCTCGCGCCCCTCCTAATGCCCGCAACCGATATTACTTTCCTGGCCTTCCCGTTGCGGGAGGTTTGCCAATGCTTTGCGTCTCATTAGGAAACCAATATGTTGATTTTAAACCGCCGTACAGGCGAGAACCTCAGGATTGGGGAAAACGTCTCAATCACAATATTAGAAGTTAAAGGTAATCAAGTACGGGTAGGCATAATCGCTCCCAAATCCTTACCGGTTCACCGCGAAGAGATTTATAGGAGAATCAAAAAACAGCAGGGGCGGGATAATGGGAGATAAAAAGCAAATTTTCCCAGTAGAGTGAGCCCTAACAATCCTGCTTTGGCCCTACTGCTCCAAGGGCTATAACAACCAAAACCCTGATGTAATCGAATAATCTGTCCAGTATTTAGAGCGTCCTTATTCCAGAGGCCCTAAATACTGGACAGAAAACTTCTACAGTATTTGGGTAGGATCAATTATTGTAGCAACTTACCCAGCTGTACCACTTAATGCAGACGATGCAAAGGCCGGCAGAATACGTTGTTCTATCAAACCCAAGGTTTTGTCATCATCTCTGTGGCCGGTGATCGCAATCACCAAATCAAGATCTTCAATGGAGATCACATACTGGCCACCACCGCCCCAGCCAAACTTTGCAATATATTTCTTGTTGCCAACCTTCAGAGGCGTTCGCCAGAAGAAGTAGCCGTATGAAAAATTGCTATAGTCAAACTCATCATCTGTGGGAATAGCAACTTTACCAGTAGCCTTGGCAATATATGCCTCCGGTATTAACTGGTGGCCGTTCCATTTTCCTTTATTAAGTACCAAAGTGCCCCACTTAACCATACTGCGCGATGTCATCATGGCTCTTGATCCTGCCTGGGGCACTCCACTAACAGCTTCCTTCCAGTGATAGATATCGATCCCCATCTTTTCCAGTAGCTCCTTTTTAATAAAGTCGCTGGCGGAACCGGGAACCACGGCATCCAGAACCAACATTGCAATCATTGGGTCTGAGCCTTGATATAAATAAGTTTGCGAATCAGAAGTGATCGGCTTACTGTGACTTAAATAAATTTGGGCTAGCTTTTTCCCGGTTAACTGTTCTTTGTTTTCCAGTAAGGCAGCGAGTTTTTCCTCTGCAATACGGATTCCTGACTGCATGCTCATAGCATGATTCAGTGTGACAAGGTCTGCGCCTTTAACAAGCTGCTTCCTATCCAATCCTTTCAGGAAGGAAGTGACAGGCTTGTCCAAGTCTTCCATAGTCAAATAACCTAACTGTATCGCCCGCCCAATTGCCAGGGCTGTATAGGCCTTGCTGGCAGAGGCTTGTGGGTGAGGAAAATTGACACGGCCGAGAGAGTAGTAGGATTCAAAAACCAGTTTGTTGTTTTGGGCAATTAGTAGGCTATCGTAAGGTGTATGTTGATTGTCTGCTATTTCCTGAGCCAACTGTTGCAAGCTCTCTTTGATTGCCTCTATCTCACCAACAGGAATACCATCTTTTCTATCCGCTGGGGCTGTATCAATAAATGCTTTTTTAAGCATTGGTAATGATCTCTCCAGGCCTGTGAGGTCACTACCATAGTCGGCCATATTTATTTCTGGAGCATGTAAGTCTCCTGCGCCCGCAGTGGCGCTTATGCCGTACATTAAGCCGATTGCGATTAGCTTTTTAATAATCATCTTAGATCCCAAAATTTAATTTTTAATTAATATGATTCGATATACCATTGATTAGTGTTTCAGCTTATCGGCAAGCCAATAAACACTGCGCACGGATGTCTTTGGAAATGCTGTAGTGTGATTCGCCGATTCGATAACCACCGGCTCCAGAGTTAAGTTAGCTAGTTCTTGGTCCTTTAACTCACTAACGAACCTTTCTACCGTAGCGCCCAGCTCCTTCTCTAATTCTCCGTAAGCAATAAATACATTTGTTTGCTTGGGTAGTTCCATCAATGGTTTGTTAGGCTCTGATTCAAGCCGAGAATCCATATAAGTGCCTATCAATCTTGATGGGCTACCGATAATGTAGTTTTGAAAAGTATCCGGTTGGCTTATTAAGGCATAAACCCCAAAGAGCCCCCCGAATGAGTAACCGAAATAAGTACGGTTATCTGGATTCGCGCGGTAATTGCTTTCGATATACTTAATAACGTCATTTCTTATAAAGGCGAGATGCTGATGGGCCTCTCCTTTATAGGTTTTTTTATCTTTATTATCTGAGGGTAATGCTGGCTTAAAGTCCCGATATCGACTCGACCATTCATTTTCATCAGCTGACATATCTTTCTGCCAGCCAATACCCACCAAAATTGCATCTCCCAGTGCGTATTCAGTAGTGGCCGATAGTATTTCAACTGCCCATAAAGCATCTGTATAGTAAATAACCGGATGCTTCTTAGTATCACTCTCCTCGTATTTCTCGGGCAGCTTAATAAACAGCTCGTATTCTCTGTTACTGCTGGAGTCTTGAATGGGTATTACTTGGATTGTGGATAGCTCCAGGGCCTTATGCTCACCTGCTTCAAGGGCAGCGATAGGCAGCAACAGGAGAAAGGCGACTAGTAAACGCTTTTTCATATCAGTATTTATACCGTTACATGTGATCGGAGAAGCGCTCAATCTAAACAAGGAGCCAGTGAAACGCCTGAAATGCTCCTGATTTTTGGATGACTTTACGCTGCTGGCATAAAGTTCTTATTTATCAATGGGTTACAAGGCACGCTTTAGATGTAATCAGGGTTTATGCTAGTATCGACGGCAAAAATTCAGCTCAAATTTTGTTCAGGTAGATACATCAATGGCTTTACAATATTGGGTGGGTGACTTCTTTATCGATTTATCCAGAAACCAGATCACCCGAAGTGAGCAATCGCAAACTATCCCCCCAAAAGCCCTTGCCGTCTTAACCCACTTGGCAAAGCATCAGCGAAAAGTGGTGAGCCAGGATGAGCTACTATCTGAAGTCTGGCCCGATACAATAGTTACACCAAATACGCTGCAAAGAAGTATTGCGCAACTTAGAAAAGCCTTGGGCGAGGATCGAAAGCAGCAATCTTATATTAGAACTCACGCCAAACAGGGTTATAGCCTGGAATGCGATATTGTTTGGCAAGATGATGATTCTATTCCACAAGATAAGACAGCACCGAGAGAGGAAGCTCCCTCCCCTTCTTCCCCTAGGCCTGAAATAGATATAAAACCGGTTAATCCAAGCCACCAAACCCAGACTATCAAACCAAATCGATTTCCAATCTTTGCACTTGTCGGGTTGGTATTATTAGTATTTGTTATATTTAAATACTCTCCGCCCGAGCAAAACTCTCAGCTTGTATTTGATCGAATACAGGCAGTAACCGCAACTGACCGCAAAGAATTTGGCCCCTCTTATTCGCCAGATGGTGAATATATTATTTTTAATCGTTATCTAGATAAGCTCTGTGTTAATAAAATATGGGCCAGAAATATTCATACCCAGAAGGAGACGGAATTAACTCCAGAATGGGGTACTTATGGCCGCCATACACTATCACCAGATGGCAAGAAACTGGTATTTATTTCCGAAGAAGACTGCACCATACCGCTAACCCAGAATACCTGTTACAACCTTGTAAGCCTGGATTTTCAAAAGGCATTAGTCAGCCCACAGCAGCCAAATGTATTAATGCGCTGTAAGAACTCGGCCATTAAGAACCCCGTATGGTTAAATAACAATAATCTCGCTATTTTGCATAAAGAGACTAACCGTTGGCGGTTGATCAACTATTCGGTCAGGGATAATACCAGTCGAGTCCTTTATGATCTGGAGAATGGAAATCTGGCCTACTTTGATTACTCAATCACTGATGGATTAATAGCTGTAACCAGCCATCACCAAGATGGCCAGCTTTATATCGATATGCTGGATTCCAAAGGGGCGCTTTTATCCAGCCACCCGATTGACTATCCAGATGAAATATCTCAACACAGAGCCATTTCCCCTAACTTTTCACCGATGGAGGATGAGTTAATCTTTAGTACAGGACGACGCCTCTTCTCTCTCACTTATGATGGCAAGGTCAGTAAAATTCAGTTGCCTTTGGACCAGTCCGCTAGCTCACCAGATTTTCATCCTAATGGACAGAGAGCACTGGTTATTAAGGGGCAATACGATAGTGACATTGCCTCAATTCCCCTTAGCCAGCCTGGAGTAATCGATACACCTTCAGAAGAAGATGTCAGCAAACTCTATCCAAGTACCTCACGATCGATTTCCGGGGAGGATGACGGCATTTTCCAACCCGGAGGTGACTTGATTGCATTTACTTCCAGGCGCTCTGGTGAAGATCAGGTATGGGTAACCGATGGCCATAATTTACAGCAGCTTTCCCAGTTTCCAATTGATACCAATATCTACGGTATCAATTGGTCTGCAGATGGACAAAGCATTCTGGCCAATGCCAATAACAAACTCAATAAAATTTTCCTGGATGGACGTGTAGAAGGCTTTCCGCTAGAAGCGCCTGTTGACCAGCTCTTCCAGTGGGATAGTGTTGATAATTCTGCGTTGTTATCTTTGACAATTAAAGGGGTAACAAAATTTTCGGAGGTAGACCTGGATACCCTTGAGCCCAGGTTTATTATCGATAAACCAATTAACTGGGCACAGAGAAGTGAGAATGGCCAGTTGATCTATATGGATCATATGAACCGATTCTGGCAGCCCGGCCCTGCAGAAGATCAACTCATCGATAAGCTGTATTTACAAGGTGGTGAAAAACGATTCGTTATCAAAGATAACATAATCTACTCAATTAACCCCGAAAATCAACTGTGGTCTTTTAACCTTGCTACTCGTGATTTCAACCTGATTAAAGAAATGCACAAAGACATTGATTATCTAACAGATATCAATCAAGAAAACTTGCTTATTTCCTATGTTGTTGCAGCAAAAAAAGAGGTCGCCGAGCTTATCTTAAGATAATAAAATAATTATTTCATTCTTCCTGAAGAAACAGGAAAACTTCCTGCAAGCCACTTGAATACTCTACTTCAGTTGACTGCAACTTAATATTTTTAAGAAGCATTACAAACTGATCAACCAACTCCATATAGAACTGGCCTGATTAGATAGACTATGCCGTGAGGTGGGGCAGCACCCCACTTTGCGCTGGGTGAACTGCACGAAATATCGATGTGATCCTCAATTTCAGACTGCATCACTCTGACCCCATCATTTTTATTCCACCAGTCTATTTGCCCCTAAAAATACTAAAAAGAAACGGCATGTAAATCTGACAACTGCCTGGAATCAACTAAAACCATACAGCTTGCAGCCACAACACAAACCCGACCTTTGAGTCATTAAATTTCAAACTGCTTAATCCATACATTTCACATTCTAAAAAAACACTCCTACAACTCGCCCTGGTGAAATTTATTCGCTTACTGAAACCGGCACTGCGTATTAGCGGGTAGAAATTTCTTTGAATAATTAACAAAAAATTCTTTCGGATGATTTATATGTCATGGTAGCATTTCGCAACTTTCGGATCTTACTTGTAATTTAAATGGATTTAATAGCATGTACCAAAATTTATTCGAGCAGAAGATCGTTGAACTGAAGTCTAGCGGGCAATACAGAGAATTTTCTTGTATTAATAGAGTGAGCGGCGACTACCCAAATGCTCTACTGGGATCAAGAAAAAATTCTGACCCTGTAGTTGTTTGGTGCAGTAACGATTACCTGGGAATGTCTCAAAATCCTCAAGTTACAAGCGCAATGAAAAGCGCTGTCGATCTTCATGGTGCCGGCTCTGGGGGCTCCCGAAATATTGGCGGGACACACAAATATTACATTTCGCTAGAAAAATCTTTAGCAGACTGGCATGGTAAGGATGCCGCTCTGGTTTTCCCGACTGGCTATAGCTCCAACGATGCCACCCTTCAATGCTTACTAAGACTATTTCCAGACTGCGTGGTTTTTTCTGATGAAAAGAATCACGCATCCATTATAAATGGCATCAGAAGCACAAATGTTGAGCGGCACATTTTCAAACACAATGACTGTGATCATTTGGAAAGCCTGCTCAAAGATCAACCTAAAGGTAGATTCAAAGTTATTGTATTTGAGTCTATTTACTCTATGGATGGAGATGAGGCACCAATACAGGAAATTGTTAATTTATCCAAGAAATATAATTGCTTCACTTATCTAGACGAAGTACATGCCATAGGGATGTATGGCCCAAGAGGTTCTGGGATTGCAGACAGAGATTATTTGTCAAATGAAATAGACATTATTCAAGGAACCATGGCAAAAGGGATAGGTGTAATTGGTGGCTACATAACTGGTGATTCAAAAACTATTGACTTGATCCGATCATTTGCATCAGGCTTTATCTTTACCACCTCCCTACCCCCAGCCGTTGTGTCTGCCTGCCTGGCAAGCGTTGATCATTTGAAATCAAATGACAAAGAGCGAACTGCCCTGCACAAAAAAACCGATGAATTACGCAATTCACTTAAAATCGAAGGGATACCCATCATGGGATGCAGCACAACTCATATCATCCCGGTTCTTATTGGAGATGCAAAGAAGTGCAAGGAAGCCGCCAGGATATTACTCGAAGAGTATAAAATATACATTCAACCAATTAACTCTCCCACAGTACCCCTTGGAACGGAGCGGTTTAGAATCAACGCCACACCAAACCATACCAGTGATCAAATTAAATTTTTATCCCAATCAATTAGGGAAGTCTTTAACAGGCTATCAATTCCTTTAGAGATCGGCCACCCCTTAAACAGGGACAATGCAGCCTAGGTTTACTTAGAAGTACACGGACATCCTCCTGCGCACGTCAATGTGTGGGAGGATCAGCAACCCTTAAGCACAGGCGTACCTGTCAAATCTATTTTTAAGACCGCTTATCGTACAATTCACACCCTCTAAGCAACCAACAGTTGAAAAAATTAAAGAGTGCAGCTCCACTGCCTGGATTATGTATGATTGAAACAATCCATCAAAACAGCTTTTTACTTTCACAAATTTTGATTTCCATTGCAATATTATTTGATATCTTATCCTTTCAATTCAAGGCTCGAAAGAAAATACTGTTATGCCTGGTCATAGCTGGAATCTTTATCTCAACTCATTTTCTTTTGCTGGGCAATATAACCGCATCGCTTTTAATGGCTGTTGCTGTAATCAGGTATGCATCCAGTTATTTTTATGCGTCCACCAAACTATGCTCACTTTTCCTGATAATTTCTCTTGCCGTAATGATCTCCACCTTTTCAGGCATCTTAAGCATATTAAGCTTTTTAGGGTCTTCGTTTCAAACCATGGGTGCATTCTCCAAAAATGACAAAAGATTAAGAGAGTTGATGCTGATAGGAACATCTATATGGCTGATACATAATTTTATGGCTGGTTCTCCTGGGGCGGTAATTATGGAAGTTATATTTCTAAGCAGTAATATCATCGGGTATTACCGATATTACATTCTCAAAAGCCCAATAAAAAACCAGGAGTAGCACAAAGAAGTACTTGTATAGTTCCAAGATAGACTTTTTTGCTGCGCACTGAGGCACAACTAATGATGCATGATTTGACCTATATTGATGTAAAGGAGTATTTCAAATGCCGCAAGCGTGAAATAAGTTTCTTTCTTAAATATAAATCCTGAATATCAACAATGTGAGTATGATCGCTAGCTATTCAAAGCTAATTGAATAGCTACCTAAATAGCTTCATAAGTTGTTCAACTACCCACATATGGAGCTGGCTGTGATTAGATCGACTATGCCATGCTGCAATAACTTCAAACTTTGGGGGTTGGGTATCCAGATTGAGAGGAATAACTTTCTTGTTTGGTAGTAACCTGGAGGGGTAAAAAGCTATTGTGTCAGTTGCGGCAATGATATCTGGTGCGGCTGAAAAGCAAGGTACAGACATAACAATATTACGTTTCAGCCCCTGCAGTGCAAACCATTCATCATGAGAACCCCTCAGGTTTGCCCGTGAAGGTGAAATAATCAATTGAGGATGCTCGGCTACATCAGCCAAGGTTAATGATTTACCCTTCAAAGGGGATTTTTTTCCTGC
Source organism: Microbulbifer sp. GL-2 (assembly GCF_007183175.1). Taxonomy (NCBI): domain Bacteria; kingdom Pseudomonadati; phylum Pseudomonadota; class Gammaproteobacteria; order Cellvibrionales; family Microbulbiferaceae; genus Microbulbifer; species Microbulbifer sp. GL-2. Next base: position 2,309,422 of record NZ_AP019807.1, on the reverse strand, counting down.
AATACAGACATGCTGCTCCTCGAATAACAGTTTGTACGGCAGGTTATCCGGGATAAAATCCGGGAAGGTGAGCGCTAGATCAATTTCGCCAGCTACCATTAACTGATTCAGGTTATCTGTTTCAAAATCCCTGACAATGACTTTCAGTTCCGGGGCTGATTTACGTACTATCTCTAGCAGCTGGGGTAATACCGATTGAATGGCGTAATCAGTGGCACTGATACTAAAAATGCCTTTATAGGTTGCCGGATCAAAAGATATTGGGGTTAGTAAAGACTCTATATCTTTCAATATGCTGCTAATCCTGCCGCCCAGCTGTTCGGCAATAGGGGTGGGCACCATGCCGTTGCCTTGCCTAATGAACAGCCGGTCATCAAATACTTCTCTCAATTTGCGCAGCTGCTCACTGATCGCTTGCTGAGTTAGTCCCACCTTTTCGGCTACCCGCGATAGATTCCTCTCTTGCAGCAGCGCTTCCAATATACGTAGCTGCTTCAGATCCAGCCGGCTTATACCATTCATAGTTGTAACCTAGACAAAGAGTAGTTGTTTCTAATTGTATCCTTGAGTATCTAATATTCCCACCATCGTAAGACACAGCCAAATCTGGCTAGGGCTATTCAGTAACTCAAGTAGTTACTTTACTAATTATCTGGAGATAGATATGAGCCAACCCGCTAAACACTTCGCTCCGCAAGCGTCCTATAAATTGTTTATTGGTGGTGAATGGGTTGATAGCAAATCGGGGCGTACGATTGACAGCCTCAACCCTGCTACAGGCGAATTACTGACTCGTATTCCCTCGGCTGATACAAGTGATGTAGATGCCGCAGTCAATGCGGCTGAAAAGGCGTTCCCTACCTGGAAGCGCACATCTGCTATAGAGCGGCAAGATGCACTGCTCAAGATTGCTGACATGCTTGAGACAAAGAAAGAGTTTTTTGCCCACTTAGAGGCACAGGAAACCGGTAAACCAATCCGCGAAACATCGAATATTGATATCCCCCTGGCTATCGATCATTTCCGCTATTTCGCTGGTGTTATCCGCTCCCACAGCGACGAAGCAGTGATGATTGATGATCAAACCATGAGTTTGGTATTCAGCGAGCCAATGGGAGTAGTCGGTCAAGTAATCCCATGGAACTACCCTCTGCTGATGGCCGCCTGGAAGATTGCACCGGCAATCGCCACCGGTAACACCTTAGTGATTAAACCATCCGAGATGACCTCATCTACCTTGCTGGAACTCACCAAGATTTTCAAAGACGTACTGCCCGATGGTGTAGTAAATGTCGTCACCGGCATAGGGCCAGAAGCGGGCCAGGCCTTACTGGATCACCCGAAAGTCGCGAAGCTGGCCTTCACCGGGTCTACCGGCATCGGCTATAACGTGGCCAAAGCTGCGGCTGATAAATTAGTGCCGGCAACTCTGGAGCTGGGCGGTAAATCAGCCAACATTGTATTCCCCGACACAAACTGGGAAAAAGCCCTGGAGGGCGGAGCCCTGTCTATCCTGCTGAACCAGGGACAGGTCTGTGAATCTGGTGCCCGCCTCTTTGTTCACGAAGACATTGTCGACCGTTTTACCACTGAGCTAAAGGCCAAGTTTGAAGCCGTGAATGTCGGCGACCCGATGGACCCCAGCACACAAATGGGTAGCCAGGTTAGTGAAGCGCAAATGAACCGTATTCTCGGTTACATAGATATTGCCAAAGAAGAAGGTGCAAAGATCCTTACCGGCGGTAAGCGGCTACAAAAACCGGGATTGGAAAAGGGTTTTTACATTGAACCGACAATCATTACCCATGCCGACAACGCTATGAAAGTCGCACAGGAAGAAATCTTTGGCCCAGTTGTGGTAGTGATTCCTTTCTCCTCTGAGGAGGAAGTTATAGCGATGGCCAACCAATCCGATTACGGCTTGGCAGGTGCTGTATGGACCCAGGATATCAACCGTGCACTGCGCGTTGCACGAGCGGTAGAAACTGGCCGCATGTGGGTGAATACCTACCACGAACTACCGGCCCATGCACCGTTCGGCGGTTACAAGAAATCCGGTATCGGGCGCGAAACCCATAAGTCGATGATCGATGCCTATACCCAGAAGAAGAATATCTTCATCAGCCTTAATGAAAAGCCCTACGGTCTTTTTTAAACCTCACTGCAATAAGCTTTTAGCAGGAAAGTAGTTATGAAAAACGAAGCACTATTCAGTGAAATCAACCTGGGCCCTTACACCCTGAAAAACCGCATTGTTCTGCCGCCGCTTACCCGGTCGCGCAGTACTCAGCCCGGCAATATCGCTAATGACCTGATGGCCGACTACTACGCGCAGCGCGCTGGTGCTGGCTTTATGGTCACCGAGGGCACGCAAATCGAACCCAGGGGGCAGGGCTACGCCTGGACCCCCGGAATTTATTCACAGGACCAAATCGAGGGCTGGAAAAAAGTGACCAAAGCCGTCCATGACCAGGACGGTATTATCTTTGCTCAGCTTTGGCATGTAGGACGTGTATCCCACACCTCTCTGCAGCCCGGTGGCGAAGCACCGGTTGCGCCATCGGCAATCCCTGCAGATGCAGTTAAGGTATTTATCGAAACAGACCCAGGTGAAGGCGCTTTGGCTGATCCCAGTGCGCCCCGCGCATTAACGACAGCGGAAGTTAAGGAACTGGTTCAGCTCTATGCCCAGGCGGCACGTAATGCTTTGGAAGCAGGTTTCGACGGCGTTGAGCTGCACTGTGCCAACGGTTATCTTGTGAACCAGTTTATTTCCGAGCATACCAATCAGCGCGACGACGAGTACGGTGGTAGCCTGGAGAACCGGCTGCGCTTCCTCAAAGAAATTGTTACGGCAGTGTCAAAGGAGGTAGGCAGCAACCGACTCGGCGTTCGATTTGCACCGCTGTTTGAAAGTACCGATGAAGACCGTGTTTACCTCGGGCTGGTAGAAAGCGATCCGCACACAACCTACATCGAGGCTATTAAGCTGCTAAGCGAAGCGGGTATTGCCTATCTTTCACTGGCGGAGGCGGATTGGGATAACGCACCGGATTTACCCGAGAATTTCTACCAGGAAGTACGGGAAATCTTTGACGGGCGCATCATGTATGCGGGCAAGTATTCCCCAAAGAAAGCCTTGCGGGTACTGCAGGCAGGTAACGGAGATATCTTTGGTTTTGGCCGCCCTTTCATTGCCAACCCGGACCTTCCTGCGCGTATCCGCAATGAATGGCCGCTCAATCAGGTTGATCCGGCAACTATGTATGGCGGTACCGATGAAGGCTATACCGATTACCCTATCTACGAACCATAATTTTTAGTAGCTCTTTGACAGGATGTCATAAAAAAGCCCCAGCAATTGCAGGTTACTGGGGCTTTAAACTTATTCGTAAAACCTCTTAAATTGTTGAGGCGATTATTAAAAACTAAAAGTCCACTCGGGAATCCAGTTCAAAGCCCAGGTCTCCAGGACTTTATCAAAGCCGCTCAACACCATAATCCCAAGCAACAAAAGTATGGCACCAAGTGCTACTTTACCGCCAACAGCAAAAGCACCAACTGATGGTGATAAGCGACTATAGATTTTCCGCGATAGTCCCCCAGCCACCAGTAACGCCGCACCAGTACCCAGCCCGAAAGAAAACATCACCATAAATGACTGGCCTAGCTGCTGACCCATGGAAGCAAGCGCGATTGCTGCACCTAGGGTGGGACCTACACAGGGCAACCAAATTATTCCTGTGAGGAAGCCGATACCAAACTGCCCGGCCCAGGCGCCATCGCCAGTAATGCTCGCCCCTGCGGTGACTTTCGACAAACGCAGAGTCACCCAGTCAGAAAGTGGTTTAATCAGCAGAATAAGGGCAACGGCCACAAGCAGGATTGCCGCAATATAACGAAATAGCTCTGGGTCCAGCCCTAAAGAGACCAGCAGAAAACTGAGCACTGTTCCAGCCAGGGCAAATGACAAGCTAAGCCCTATGGCAAGCGCATAAGGCCCCCAGCGTCCTGCACTGCTGGAAGCGCCAACCACCATTGGCACCAGCGGCCAAACACAGGGCGATAGAATGCTGAGTGTGCCTGCAATCAGGGCCAGGGGGATAGCACCGAGTTCAAGCATTTTTGCTACAAGCCTTCACTGAATCGAAGATATTCTGGTGGATTACATCGGCACGTGTTTCGGCAACACTAAACCAAACCTGCTCTTCTCCACGGTAGAGCAGCAGAGTCGACTGTCTGGGCGCGCGGAAATGCTTTACCCACTTTTTCTGTTGGTCGAAATTCACATTCAGGATTGTCAGGCCACACTGAGGATTGTCCTTCTGGAACTGCGCCAGAATCTTCCCCTGCTTTTTACATGTGGGGCACCAATCAGCCCGCACATCAATCAATACAGGTCGCTTGGCAGCCTGCAGCTCCATAAAACGCTCTTTTGAGAAAGGCTCTCCGGCGGAAACATGGGGGACGATGAAAAGGAGGGAAGTTACAAGCAAGGTGCGTAGGAATAAGTGAAGAACTTTCATGCGAATCATATCCTCAGTATAAAAATGCACACCCCAGTGGAAAGGTGAAATTGGGTGCATTGCAACCTTAGTCGGAGTAGGCCGTTAATTATTACACTCTATGAGGAGAAATTTCATGGGGCATACTCTCTTTGTTGTTACTTTATAGTGCCCTCACCTTTACCATGGCTTCGCTATTGACCTGTGCTGTATCCGAGTAAATTCCGGGTTAATTATATCTCTGTAAGCGAAGTGACTCAAAACCAGGCTTTCGTCATTTCGAAAGCTTCGCCTGATTATTCAGGCGGGAAGTAGAATCTGCTGGACTTAGAAATTAACGGCAAGGCCATTAGCCTGTTTTGAATTTATTGAAAGGTGGATATACAACGCTGAATTATCCCGTTTTTATTTCCTGCCAATCTTTTTATGTATTACCACGAGTATCAGTGGAATAACCAGCCAACCCAGAGACCAAACCACAGGACTGATGAAAGCCAGACCAATGGTAAGTACTGCGACAGCCGGTTCAGTAGTGGCGCTCTTGAATACATTATCTTTTTCTTTCTGAGTCAAGGATGCATTGGCGAATCCTCTCTTGCGAGCATACTGCCAACCTGCAAGCCCGATAAAACCAGACAGGGCAAGGCATACACTCTGACCGACGGTAGAGGAGAGACTGACTAACTTGGGATCACTAATCGCAAAGTAGAGATAAAAACACACGACCACCTGCTGCAATAACACCAGTGAAGTATGAATATTATTGGATTGCTCAACAGGCCCAAGTAATTTATGCGTCAGGTTCCACTGTACAAGTGTTAATCCGACAGCAATAAATAGGCGAAAAATTTCCTGGGAATTTTCCAGTAAAAGGCTTAGAAGTCCAAATTCAAGCTTTGTCCAAGCCATATCTTCTCCCGAAGGGAGATATAAAACGAAGTTGACGAATAGAAGGGCATAAGCAACATCAACAAAGTTTTCAAGTCGCCGTAGGCGACTATGTCTTATTGCAATCGTTCCGGTATCTATATGGCGCATAAAGAGGCCCAGGCTTTTAGCCACAGTGAATCTCGTTATAGCAGACACCGAACACTACATGGGCACTGGGAATCGACTGAGAGTCAATAATCCTGACACCCTCCTGAGATAATAAATGCTTTATTTTCAATAAGTTATATTATTTTTCTAACGTCTCCCCCTTTTTATGTAGATGAGATAAACAAAATGGCTGCCCCCTTCATTGCTCCCACCCAGATTTTAGCTTGAGGAAAGCAGTACAATTAGTGAACTATTTGGTACCGCTACCAACTTTATTGCACTAAAAGGTAAAAATCAGGCTCAGGCGGATAATAACTAGACATATCGAGCAAGGATCAAACAGCACATTTCTAATAATCGATTGACTTCAAAAGGAATCTACATAAGATCCTACGAAATTATCCCGGATAAAGAAGTAACCATTTACGTGGTTATCAGGTTATAGAGCTTGGTGAGTAGCCCTCCTTACAAGACACCTACTTTTTCAGGATTAAGCTAATACAGTTTTAACAGCCAGAAGAAAAAATGAACAAGATTTTTACCATTATTGCACTTTCTCTTGTTACCGCTTCCTGCATGAAGTTGGAAGTAAAACCGGGCAGAGTGATTGGGGATACCGTTGATGCCGGTAAAGAGGCTTACCAGAGCATAAAAAGAAGCCGGAACGGCGAAGAGGAGCGTGACTTCAGCCATAAAATCAGCTTTGACCCAGCAATCTCTAACGCAGTCAATATCACTAACTGCAAAAAGGAAATGATGGAGATTATCTCTGCTACCGACCTCACAGTATCCAAGGTACTTACTGAATCCTCTGAAGTTACAGGCGAAGATGAAAATAAAATTGTTCAGTGTGCGGTTAAAGCTGTAGTAAGCAAAAACGCTTAATTACTTTTAGCCTGCCGACTGAGTATACAGCCTCAAGAATGGTTATTCTGGGGCTGTAATCTTAAGTCAAATTCAGTTAAATCCTTTACTTAGAAAAAAACACTGGTGAAAACCAATATTACTGCGCATATAAGTTACTTCACAATGTTCACCTCCCAGGGGGAGAAATAGAATGACAAAATACTTGGCAATTATCCTTGCCCTTTACTCCACCCTACTTCCTCCATCATTGCACGCAAACAGCCCTGGTAAAGAAATAGACCATCTGATTAATTTTGTATCCTCCTCTGAATGTACCTTTATCCGCAATGACAGCGAGTACAGTAGTTCGGATGCTGTGAAACATATGAATAAAAAATATCAATATTTCTCAAGCAAAATCTATAGTGCCGAAGAATTTATCGAGCTGAGTGCCACTAAAAGCACCTTTAGTGGCAAGCCTTACCATATCAAGTGCAAAAATCAACCTGCGCAAAAATCTCAAAGCTGGCTTTTAAATGAGCTGGCTCGGTATCGTGAAGCTGTGAGATTAGAGGCCGAAAACACTCAGCCAGCAGAAGAAAATAAGCAAAAGGGATAGCGATTTCCCTAACCCATCCCTCTTGAGGGACCCAACTAAAGCGTTGCTTTGAATGGTAAATCAATATTACCCAGCAACCATAAGAAATGGGGTAATTATGGAAAGTGAGTTACTTTCACTTCGTGCCGAACTGGCCCTGCTGGAGCAGGACAACCGTCGTCGTCTGGAGACCTTTGAACGGCGCCTATCAGCACTTGAAGGCCAACTTCAACGAGGTAGTGTAGACCGGGAGAAAGCCCTGCTTGAAGACGCTGCTGAGCTGGAAGATGAGCTGGCCCTTCTTATGGGCACACATCCTGAGGCCACCAAGGCCCCTGCGCAAACCCAACCCTCAGCCATATCATCTACAGCGGTATCATCATCTACATCGCTAGAATCTAAGTCCCCCGAACCCAAGCCTCACCCTCAAAGAGAAAATAAGCCACCAGTATCCTCAGAATGGTTGCAGGAGGGATTGTCTAACGTTTTGGCGCCGGCTCTGGAACCTCTCAATCGGGTCTGGGAACCCCTTGCGGGCTTTTATCGTCACTATCAACGTCAGGGCAAGGCACCGGTATTCTTTATGACTGCTACCGGTATCCTGGCACTGGTGTTTGGCTTTGCCTACTTATTGCAGTTCTCTTTTAACGCCTACCTGGGACCGGCGGGTAAAGTTACTCTGGGCTTTTTGGTCGCTGCGGCGACAACCTTTGGTGGAGTTACTTTTACCCGGCGTATGCCGCATATGGCAGATTACGGTTCCGGGCTAATTGCCCTCGGGGTGATTCTTCTCTACCTATGTGGATACTTTACAGGGCCCTACTATCAGCTGGTACCGATTCCAGTTGGGGTTGGCCTATTGGTGGTAACGACAGGCCTATCGTATTTGCTCGCCCTGTTGTTTCAAACCCGGGTAGTGTCCATGGTTACCCTACTCGGCGGGGCTACCATGCCTTTGGTTGCCAATCATTTCGACCCCTCGGCGGTTATCTATCTCAGCTATCTATTGGCACTCGCTCTCGCCATGCTGCACCTGTCCAGGCAAATACGCTGGCCGCAGCTTGCGATGGTAACCATGGCACTGAGCGCCGGTATGTTTGAGTTTTCAATCTCAAACCTGGATGAGACAGCTGCTACCTGGGGGCCATTGCTGATATTACATGGCTTCTTTTATGGCTTTGCCCACTATGCCTTGCGAGGAATAAGCACTGAGGAAATAGAATCCAAGGGCCTGGAGCCAAGGCGTTTAGTCATTATTGCCGCGAACCTGGTGCTGTTTCTCCACATCAGCTGGGCCTTGGCCCCGAGCAGTACGGCCGTGGGCATTGTATGGCTGCTCAATCTTCTGCCCTGGATCGCCCTCGCGCTCTATTCCCGCAGGCTATTTGGTTACAGCACCACCAGTGATTCCGCCCGTGTAGTCCAGAACATGGCCTTGTTGCACGGTGGATTGCTGGCGGGCCTGGCAATCCTGGCGCTATGCAGCCCGGCTTTGCTGGGGATCGTGTGGTGCCTTGAAGGGCTGTTACTGATTTTTCTTGGTGCGCGCTTTGGTTTTATCAATGTACGCAGTGAGGGTTACATCGCCCTTGCCGCCGCAGGCCTGACCATGTTGTGGCAGGCATTGGCCTGGGTAGGAAATGGAATTGTTCCCGCTCCATTGCTGCTGTCTTTAAATGCAGATGCGGGTTGGGGGAACTGGCTGGCACTTTGCGCTGCAACCTTTGCCCTTACCCTATTGTTGCGGCATTGTGCTGACCAAATCAGCCTAAAGGAACGCTATTTAGCCGCTCTTGCGGACAATACTTTTGGACTGCTTTTATCGGCAAGCTTCCTGTTGTCAGTTGGTATATTCTGGCCCCAGGGCATGTGGCTACTTGCCCTGCTGCCAATGGGTTATTTGATCTGGCGCGGCCAGCGCACTGGATCGGCATTTAGTGAATGGTTGGGGCTCAGCCATTTCCTACTGCTGTTTATCCCCCTTTTGGCGAGTGCGTCGATTGTGGGTAACTTCCATTTCTACGATCAAATCCCTTATGGCAAAATTGCCAGTGTGGAGGCCTTTCTCACTTTATGGGGGCTTACAGCGCTATACCAGCGCCTGAATATGCAATCCAGCGGCTTCTCCCTGGCACTCAATTTACGCAAACTGTTTTATGCCCTGTTACCAGTATTTTTTCTGCCGACAGTACTCCACAAAGCCAGTGATTACTTCCCTATCGCCGTGTGGTTATCCTGTGCTATCGCCCTATTCTTATACACACGCCTGCGGTTGGAGTTATTGAAGCAGGAATTGCGTATTTTGATTACAGGCGCGAGCCTTGTGGCAATATTTGGCTGTGCACTGCGAGAGTTTGGGGACTGGCAAGGGTTGGCCATGGGTGGGCTGCTCTTGGGGTTGGTATCATTAGCAGCGCTTTTGTGGGTTGGACAGGGATTGCAGCGAAAGCCAATTGGCCGAGACTGGCAGTTAGCCCTGCACCAGGCGCTTAAACCTATCTTCCCTCTGGCTTTTTACTACCTCGCGGCAACGCTATTTATTATCAGCTACGCCCTGAGCAGGGATTTCGGCCTGGCCCTATTGCTTAGCCAACTTTATTTCGCCGGACTGTATATTTTTAAACCCAGGCTGGCACCACTACGCAACCAGCTTACACCGTTTTATATGCTCAGCCTGCGCCTGTTCGAGTTTCTTACATTACTACAAGTTGCTGCAGTAATTGCCAACTCCAACAAAGCACCAATATTGGGGCTTTATAACTTGATTGCATTAGGTATTGCTTCATTGCTGGTATACCGACACTTCCTCGCTAATAGAGCCGTTTGGCCCGGCCGTAGGCTGTTTAATCTATGGGTGCTGCACCTCACTGCAATCCCGGTTTATATCGCCCTGCTGGCACAGTTACTCGAAACCATGTGGCTACCGGCAATATCATTTGCCCTGGTAGTACATGCAACTCTGTTACTGTTCCAGACCCTGAAACCAGATACCAAGAAATTACTGAAGCTTTCACTGCTTTTATTTGGCGTGGCCGCGCTGAAGATCGTACTGTGGGATATGCAGGATTTTTCTCTGGTACAGAAAATTGTAGTCTGTATGTTAGTGGGGCTGTGTATGCTGGGGGCAGCGTTTCAGTATCAGAAATTCTTACCCCGGAACAGGCTGCCTCAATAGGCGGCCTATCAAACGGTAGCAGCATCGGGATGCCTGATACTCACAGTCTCCCGATTGCTTACTTGCCACGCAAAAAGCAGTACCTTGAGAATCAACAGAAAATATCGTCAGAAATGCCTGAAGCAATAATCTCATAGCCAAAGAATGAATATCCCTTTAGATTTCAACAGTATTTCCAATCAACTACCCACTAAAAGCCTGATTAGAGGTAAAAACTACTTCCGAAATGGCTACGTTGAGAAATTTATTGTTTCCCAGGGTGGTAAAATCATCACTGGGAGGGTAAGCGGTTCTTATGCAAATCACTACAAACAGTATATAGAGGTAACTGAAAACCCGGTCTCGGGGGCATTTGAAATTGATGGCGAGTGTTCCTGTCCAGTTGGATATAACTGCAAACATGTAGCCGCAGTACTGATGGCAGTTATCAATAAGAATCAAGAGACATCCAAGCAGACGTTAAAAGGGACAAGCTGGGATAATTGGCAGAAAAACGTTGCAGAAAAACAGCGTGAAGTCGTATTGGACTCTCCATCACAGAGAGACCTGCTATACACCCTGGATTGGGATGATCGATACCCTTCCGCACAAGCCAGAATTAACGTTTATTCAGCCCGACCACTTAAAAAAGGCGGCTATGGTAAGCCTCAGCGCGAGTACTTCCATATCAACAGCAGCCTTGCCATATCAAAAATTGACCAGAAAATTTTTGGCCTTCAACAACTGCTTTCACAATCTTTCTTCAGGAAAACCATATCTGGAGAGGAAGGTGCGCTTCTGTTGAGAAACCTGCTAGATAGTGGGCGCTTCTTCAGCGATATCGATTCTCTAACCCCGATTCGTAGGGGGGAAGCGGTCAAACTGGAACTCAGCTGGGAAGAAAGCAAGAACGATGCACAGCTGCAATTAGATGTGCCAGACCTCCCCAACGGCTGGAAGCTGATACCCACCGAACCACCTTGTTATTTTTCCCCTCACGAAAACATCATTGGCCCCATCATAAGCCCATTGGGTGGTGAAGCTCTAAATGACTTCACAACTATGCCTGCCATTTCTAAAAATGAAATGGGCAATGCTATTACCTTTCTTAATAACCACTATGGCAGTGAACATTTACCCACTCCAAAATCACTGCCTATTATACCAGTGAATGACGTTTTACGACCGGGCTTAATTCTTAAATCAACTCCCATCCCGGGAGGGATTGAAAGTATTCATACCGCCAGTTTTCATATTCAATATGGCCCGGTAATAATCCACACAGAGGAAATTCTTACAGAGAATCGCCCAGAAAATAATATCTACTCCCAACAAGACAAGCTTTATAGAGTAGAGAGGGATTTTCATCACGAAGCGGCTGTACTGAAAGATCTCATGCAATGGCAGTGGAGTTTGGGTGCTAATGAAGCCGGTGAGCCCACTCTGTTCTTCGATGATGGTGAAACCAATCAAACGCCTGTAGAGCGCTGGCACGATTTCCTCAACGAGGGTATCCCAAGACTTGAAGAAGCTGGCTGGATCATTCAATTCGAAGATGGCTTTTCTCTAAAAGTACACGAGATTGAAGATTGGGAGTGGCAAACAGAACAATCTTTCAATGACTGGTTTTCCCTGAGTGCAACCGTAGATATTGAAGGTCAGCCCATTCATCTGGCTCCGCTGTTATTGCAATATTTGGAATCGGGATATACGGCCACCGATGAAGAAGACATTTTAGTTCCTCTCGGCTCAGACCAGTATATCCGTCTACCCAGTGCACTGTTCCGCAACTTATATGCCGTTTTAGAAGAGTGGTATGACAGTGAATCCCAAAGTTTCAAGGTACCCAAGTTCGCGGTGCCGGAGCTGCCTAATGCCGATTCAGCCTGGCAGGACAATAAAGATCTAAATGTCCTGGCTAAAAACCTGCAAAAGGGCCCGCAGAGTGTAAAGCCTCCTAGAGCCCTGAGGGCACAGTTGCGTCCTTACCAGCAAACCGGTTTTGATTGGCTGCAACACTTGCGCAAACTCAATATGAACGGCATCCTTGCCGACGATATGGGCCTGGGTAAAACCTTGCAGGGATTGGCTCATATTCTCAAAGAAAAAGAGAGCCGGCGCCTGATAAACCCCGCTTTGGTGGTTGTACCAACCAGCTTAGTGGGTAACTGGCTTAACGAAGCCCAGCGCTTTGCCCCAACATTAAAAGCACTATTACTTCACGGCAGTGATCGGCATGAGGATTTCCCGCTCATTCCAGAATCTGATCTGATTATAACCACCTACCCGCTAATAGTGCGGGATAGTGAAATATTAAAAAAATATAACTTTCATCTTTTGATTCTCGATGAAGCCCAGGTGATTAAAAATCCCAAATCAAAAGCGGCACAATTACTCCGCACCCTCACGGCTCAGCACAAGGTATGCCTGACCGGAACACCGCTGGAAAACCACTTGGGCGAGTTATGGGCACTGTTTGACTACCTGATGCCCGGCTTTCTACACAGCCAGAAAAGGTTTAACGGCCTTTATCGCAACCCTATTGAGAAACAAGCCAATGAAAATAAACAGCAGACTTTAAATCAGAGAATCGCTCCATTTATTTTACGCCGAACCAAACAGGAAGTTGCCACAGAACTGCCCCCTAAGACAGAAATCATACAGCGGGTTACTCTCGATACCGCCCAAGCCGCACTCTACGAAACCGTGCGCTCGGCGATGGAAAAGCGAGTAAGGGACCTGATGAAAAAGAAAGGGCTCAACCGATCTCATATCGAGATGCTGGATGCCCTATTAAAACTGCGACAAATTTGCTGTGACCCCGGACTGGTCAAACTAGAGAAGGCAAAAAAAGTTAAGCAATCAGCCAAGCTGGAAGCACTGATGGATATGCTCCCGGAAATGGTAGAGGAAGGCCGCAAGATACTTTTATTCTCCCAGTTCACCGAGATGCTCGGCAAGATTGAAACTGCCCTGGAAGAACAGGCAATACCCTATGTAAAACTGACCGGGCGCACGCGCAAGCGCCAGGAAGCGATCGACGCCTTCCAGATGGGCGATATTCCCGTATTCCTGATCAGCCTTAAAGCTGGTGGCGTCGGCTTAAATCTAACTGCTGCCGATACGGTTATACACTACGATCCCTGGTGGAATCCCGCAGTAGAAAACCAGGCTACCGACCGCGCATACCGAATCGGCCAGGACAAACCGGTCTTTGTGTATAAATTTATCTGTGAGAATACCGTCGAAGAAAAAATCATCAATATGCAAGCGCACAAGCAGGCTCTAGCCGATGCGATTTACAGTAAAGATGGCAAAAAAGTGGCCATGGATTCAGAGCAATGGCTGTCATTATTTGGGGAGTAAATTATTCTGTGAGGGCTCCAGTGGGGCCTTTACCTTCCCCTCTATGGACTGATCCAATCGAAAACCTCAATTGCCCTCCTTAACGTCCCTCCCCGCCAAATAGTTAAACAATCTGCCAATTTCAGGTAGCATCACCGTCGTATAAAGGTAAGAAAAGAGTGCTAAGCCAAGCGGTAGGTAGCCTTAGCCTTCCTTACACCAGCTGAACAGCCATTGGAGGGAATGTGTCAGCGATAGAACTCACTCAGAGCAAAAATTTTGGCTTCCTCGCCGAACACGATGCCCTTTTTGTCCAGCTGGCCTCCTCCGCCGAGCGCGCCCTCTACAGTGCCCCCAATACCACCCTGATCAAACTGCGCCAGCTGGGCGAAGCTCTCGCTCAACATATAGCCACTATCAGTGGGGTAGCGTTTGATGAACAAACCACACAGATGAAGCTAGTGGATAGGCTGGCAAGGGAGCTCAGCTTTTCACCCGAGGTGAGGGATCTGTTTCGCACCTTGCGCGTTGAGGGCAATCGGGCCACTCATCAGTTCCAGACTAAACACAAAGAAGCCATAGACTGCCTGCGCGTAGCCCGGACCCTAGCCGTTTGGTTTCACCGCGCCTTTGACCGCAAGGGTGCAACATTCAAAGCCGGCCCCTTCGTTCCCCCTAGCGACCCCAGTGAGAACCTACGTGAGCTGCATACTGAAATTGAGCAACTCCGCTTCGAACTGAAAGAGGCCAGCGTACAGCTGGACTCCAGCCAAAAACTCAACGATTTGATCGCCCAAGAGAAATCCGATTACGAATCCCTGGCCCTAGCTATGGATGAGGAGGCCCACACCAATGCCGCCCAGGCCTCCGCTCACGAACAAGCGCTACAAGACACCAAGCGTGACTACGAAGATAAAATCCAGGCATTACAGAAACAGTTGGCCGATAGCGAAGCCAAGGTAAAGTCGGCCCAGCGGCAAGAGGTCACGCAGAAAACCAAGGCCGCCAGCCAGAAGATAGTTCTCACCGAAGACCTAACCCGCATCCTGATCGACCAACAACTCACCGATGCCGGCTGGGAGGTAACCACCAAGGAGTTAACCTATGCAAAGGGAATAGAAAACTCTAGTGCCAGGTTATTACCTAAAGGTACAGTGTGTTTCTCTAGAGATATTTCTGTTGGCTTCACAACTATTATGGGCAAAGAAATGTCCACGACCCAACACTTTGCCAACTGGATTTGTAGAAACAGGCTAAATAATAAATATTTAATGTATGCCTTGATGGCCGCCAAAGAGCACATTACGATCTCTGGGCAGGGGACTACTGTAAAAACTATATATATGCCTGCCTTAAAAGAATTTCGTATTCTTACACCACCATATCGAGAGCAAAAAAAATCGTTCAACGGGTAGAACAACTCTTCACCTACGCCGATAAAATCGAACAGCAGGTCAATAGCGCTCTGGCCAAGATGGAGCAACTCAGTCAGTCGATTCAGGCCAAGGCGTTTAGCGGGGAGCTGACCGAGCAGTGGCGCCGCGACAACCCGGATCGGATTAGTGGCGACAACAGCGCCGCCGCCCTGCTGGAGCGAATCCAGGCCGAGCACGCCGCCGCCAAACCAGCGCCGCAAAATCGCAGCCGCTTAACCGGCAGAAAAACAAAAATACCCCCGGCGGCTCCCTGCCGGGCACACCACAAGGAAGTGTTATGGAGTTAAAGCTGCGCAAAAGCGTGTTTGAGATACTGCGCGAATACCGCGAGCAACTACTGACCGCCCGCCAGATCGCGGAAAAAATCTTGCAATTCCACCCCGAAGCCTGCGCAGAAAAACTGGCCCGCAGCAAATCGCTCAACAGCCAGAGCGAGCTGATCCAACAAATCGCCGCCGAGATCGGCGCATCCTGCCCACGCCTGCAAAAAATCCATCCACAGATTAAAACCCTGGAAACCCGGCCGCGCAAATTCTATTACAGCGAAGCCAGCGCCACCGAGGAGATTGCCCTCGCGGAATCCGCATCGACAAGCGATGCTAAAAATTCCCCACCCCGCAAAAAGCCCAGCGAGGCCCAGCTCTACCCTTTGCTTAACGAATATCTCCATGCCGAGTTAAACCTATACAGCAAGCGTATCGACGAAAAGCGAAGCTCCAATAACAAGGGCCCCAATGGCAACCGCTGGCTCTATCCGGATATTGTCGCCCTGGAGGACCTCACCGACGGCTGGGATACAGAGATCCTCACCTGCGCCAGCCAATACGCCGATAAACGCACCCGCCTCTGGTCCTTCGAGGTCAAGTGCCGGCTCAACCGCGCCAATAGCCGCGAGTGCTTTTTCCAGGCCCTGTCCAACTCCTCCTGGGCCAACCTCGGCTATCTGGTGGCCGCCGAAATTGAAGGCAGCGACACCCTAAAAGAACTGCGCCTGCTCTGCGCCGCCCACGGTATCGGCTTAATGCTTCTGGATGCCGAAAACCCGGCGGAAAGCCAAATCCTGATCCCCGCCCGCGAGCGCGCGGCCATCGACTGGGATATCGCCAACCGTCTGGCAGAAGAGAACAAAGACTTCCTCGCCTACATCAAGAATATTCGCCACTTCTACCAAACCGGCGACCTACGCCACTCGGATTGGCAAGCCACTGGCGACGAGAAACAGCGCTTAAGGCCATGATTAATGCAGGCCTTTTAAGAAGTTAACGAATCAGACTTTTAACGAACTAATGAACTCGATACCGGGGAAGCTTGTAGAACCATGAGAAAATTTTCCATCTCGAAGCCTACAAGAGAACATCTTGAAAAGATTCTCTTAAATGTTAGCTATCTATATTTAACTTTAGTTATCTACCAAGTGTACACCGAAGGCAACATTTTTGACCTCCAGTATCTATCCAACCTAGACATGCAAAACGCCAACACCATTTTCGCGACCAGTTTTCTTGCGTTCCTATTTATTTCTTGTTCAGCTTGTATTATTTATCGCATACGATACCTACAAGCCGGCAAACCTTTCATATCTGAACCGCAAAAACAACACCTCAGCAAAATCAATTCAAAAATATGGTATAGCTATTTTTTCCTATTTATCTCTCAACTATTTACTGAGGGTGATATTTTTGACTACCAGTATTTTTCCAGTTTGATCATACAAAGTGACTCTTTCATCCCAGCAGGAATTCTCCTTGCACTCTGCATAATAATTTATTTCTTGGGGGTCATTTACCATACTTGGCTTCTACTAAAGCTATCCTTTAATCAGCACCAATTAAATCCAGTTAACGAGCAGGGGTAAAGGTGCCCATTTTATTGGCGAACAAAAATGCACTTGTGTTTGGCTTTATAAGTCAATCGAATTATTGGTTACACTTCAGAAAGAGCAGAAAAAAATGAAAGAAAAAAAGATAAACGATACTAATCTACCAAATTCCAAAGAAACCTTTCCCCATCAACAATACTTGACCCATAACCTGCCCACTTACTGCACGAACGTACCGCAAAAAGGAACTCCCTCACAATAAAAACGTAAAGTAGTTTGCACTTTACAATGAATAGCCGGCACTATAATACGGCGGCCAAAATCCCGTAAGCGCTAGCGTTGTGGATAGGGACCACCAAGTCTATGTTTGAACGCCTCTTTGCCTCCAGAAAAAAGCCGTTTGTACCAAATCGAGACAAACTTGAAACTCTGACGGCCAACTTGTCCGGTAGCCGCTTTAGTATCTCAGTACCACCCAACAGCGTGCCCGATATTAATGAGGAATATTATGGCCCCCGTATTGATATCTATAACCGGGAGGCCTATGACGATCTAAGCCGCGGCAAATGGTACCAAGAGGGAAGAATGCCAGGGCAGTCCATTTTAAAACGCCATTGGGGCTTTTACGGTCCTCCCTGGATTGCCATGGAATATGGATTTCTTTCTCTAATAATTAGGATCTTCCGTGTAGATGATTTACCGGAGAGCATGAGCTGCTTTAATCCACACCATTTAGAGCAGGTTATTTTAAGAGATTTATATTTTCGCTATGGCCCTCCCAAACTGGATATGGACCCTAGGGCTGCCCCAATAAAATGGCAGAAAAAAAATATTAACGGTACGGATTGGCTGTACTGTGAGGCGCACCCAAAATGCAGCGAACAAGAATTACGGGAAAACCCATTTAGAGAAGCCGTTTTTCACTCGCAATTATATGTCCCACTGGATGATCAATACTTTATTAATGTTTATTTTAGTGCTTTGGGCTATGCGCCTGCTAAATATAGCATTGCCGCTATGGATCATTTAATAACTGAAACTTACTCGACTCTTCAATTAGAGTTGAGCCCAGCCATGCAACAGCGAAAAGCGGACGTGGCCCAACAATGTCCAAATTCCCACTTTAGTGAAACCCGCAGCCCAGAACTCTGGATTTACCATAAAGTACGTGAAGGTAATTGCAGAATTGGAGAAGACTTACTTGAAGTGGTTGAAAAGGGCTCGCCACCACCTAGCTTTACCCCTTAATAGCTTTTTTCTACCTGTATTTATTATAAGGAAATAATATGTCAGCATTTAGAGCCGGTTGGACCAAGATTATTGAAATGGCCCCAATGGGCACAAAACAGGGCCGCGATGTCTATGTTAACAATGCTCATACCCTATGTATGAAAAAGTAAAGCAAGAGGCACAAACTAATTACTATTCTGCCACCCTGCTGCGCGCGCTCATAAGCCTAAATGCCGATACTGCCAGCAGCCAGAGTGCCAATGGCGCCGGAACTGTTCGCTATCTGGTACGCAATGGTATGGCCATCGAGTACTATATCGACAATGGCGATGTATTGATCCATAAACTCCATTTCGATGACTCCCTGCAAGCGGATTCTGGAAATCAAGCAATGGGGGTTTACAAAGTTCAATATGATGGAAGCGCTTGGGGAACAAGTGGCTCTTCCCACAAACAAATGAATCTGAAGCACAAGTGGAATGGTGCTCATTATGCAGCAGTAAGCGGTAAATTTCGTTCAAAGGGCTCTGCTGGACAAATGTTAGTTAGGCATATTGAGAAATCCTATGGAGGGACTGAAATACTGCCCAGAGACATTCCCCAGATGGACAACTTCTACTCACTTTATTGGATTAATAATAAAGAACATGGTGCACTTCCATCTGTCGATGGCCTGACCTCCTTGATTCAACAGGCAGCAAGTGCCAGTGAATCCGTAAACTGGTTGGTTCATGGTGAAGGTGCCAAAACCTTCCAGCGGGCTCTGGAAATTTTGCAGAACACACCCTCTTTGAGCCGTTTTGAAGCAAAAGATGAGGAAATAGTACGCAATTTGCGCAATAAAATGTCCGGACAAAAAGTTTTCTTCTCTAATCCTGTGGGCGCAAACCCCGACAAGCTGGAAAAACTCTGCAATGTCGTTGGCCTCACCTATGTAGATAGCAATACTAACCCCCGCAATCTTAAAACCGCCGCAGGAAGAGAAAACTCCTGGAATGAGATTAAAAGAATCGGCGCAGCAAGCACTGGTACTGGCGTAACAGCAGTTTCCTTAAAAGAGTCAGGCATCTTTACTATTCAAAAACAGGGGGGAATGTTATCGAACGTGTATGAAGCCGCCATTAGCAACCCGACTCTAGCCGCAATCGGAACCGCCGGACTCTGTACTGCTGCCGCCTTTGTGGTTGGAAAAACTCAGGCAACCAAGTGGGCAAGCCAGGTTCGAGCAATACATGCAACCGCAAGCAGTACCTTTGGCCGTGGCAATGAATATTGGTATGACAGTGATGAAGATTTGCTGGAACAGCTATCTGCCTAATACCCCAGGTGTGATCCCCCTAAGATTCATTTCGTAAATTTTGGATTAGAAAAGTGCCGGGATAAGCCGGCACCTATAAAACCATGCCGTATTTAGATATTTGCCCCCTAAAATAACTGCTCATTAAATCACCCTCAAATCACCTTTCTCGCTCTACTCAATCTCCACTGGGCGGTAGTTAATTCATCTCTAAATTAACTATTTTTTAAGTCTACACTCATTGAAAGCCCCCTTTCTCAGATGGACTTTCAGGGAAGTGAGAGATGATACGGCTCAGACTGGTAATAACACTCTTTGCCACCTTACTCATTAGTAGCCAAGCTTTGGCAGAGTATAAAAAAGGAGACTTTATTCTTCGCATTGGCGCCGCTGCGGTTGATCCCAATGACGATTCCGACAATCTGCGCCTAAATGGCACCATATTGCCTGATACACGAGTTTACGTGGATACTGGTTACTCCCTGAGCGTTACGGGCACTTGGTTGTTTGCCGATCACTGGGGGTTGGGGCTTTTGGCGGCATTACCATTTAAACATGATCTCGACGTGCGCGGCCTTCCCAATCCGGTGACAGGCGAACCTCTCGGGCGGGTTCGCCTTGGGGACATCAAACATCTGCCCCCCACCCTTACCTTGCAATGGTACCCGGTATGCACAGAATCCTGGGTGCAGCCCTATATTGGCATTGGTGTGAATTACACCCACTTTTTGAGTGAACATATCAACCGTGCGGCACAAAATTACTTTGAGACGGTACTCGGTGCTGAATCACGGGCAAAGCTTAAGCTCGATGATTCCTGGGGCCTGGCCGGGGAGGTTGGAATAGATATCGCCTTTGGCCGGGATAACCGCTGGCTGTTCAACGCGGCTATCTGGTATCTTGATATTGATACCGACGCCAAAATCCGCTTTTACACAGGTGCGGAGAGTTACTCCCGTATCAACGTGGATGTGGACATAGATCCGTTTGTATACTCGGTGGGTATTGGCTATCACTTCTGAACTATTTTATTAAAGGTTCTCATTTCGATATAAAGTTGGATAAGGTTTATTCAATACAACCTATAAATATAATTTTCAAAATTATGCCTACCCAAAAACCAAGCATACAAACGATCATTTAAAATAGTGCGCTTTATGGCAAGCTATTCACAATCATGTAATCTGGCACGAGCAACGGATTTTTTGGTAAGTATGCTTTGACCTCGTTGATCCAGTTATTTAATGCCGGTGCCAATGCGCCCATCAAATTCTGTTCTATTCCAACCATATAGCTGAACACCAACTGTGGGAAAACTGAGAAATCAACTAATGACGGCTGCTTAAGCCCTCCCATGAAAGGACCTCCACCTAAATGTTCTATCAATTCCAATGCGATGCGTGACTGCATTTCAGAAAGTGTTTCTGATACGTCTATATCAGCCATCATATGCTGAATAAACGGTGCCATTTTTAATAAGTCAGGCCAGGCAGAACGAACCTCATCAGATAAGGGCGTCTGACTACTAACGATAGCGGCAAGCCGCCAAGCACTATGTCGAAATTTCGCAGTTATTTCTGTTTCATAAATTGTCCGAAAAATCCCCAGGATAAGATTATTGGTAACCCAGGAATCCAACTCCAATATTTTGTCTCGATCTGCTTTAGAATCACCAAACAGGGGATGTTCAGGATATAGCTCATCCAGCCAAATAGCGAGAGGTGTTGAATCTGTACTCCATTCGTCTCCTATTTGTAAAACTGGAACCTGACTTTGCTTAGTGAAAGAAATTTCTTTTGAATCTACAGGATTGACAGGAACGAACTCAAATGGAAGCTTCTTATAGTGAAGACAACAACCTATTTTACGCACATAGGGACTTGTTGAATAACCATACAGTTTGATCTCAGCCATTGAACATCCCCTTGATCTTTACAGTTGACAAGTGAAGACGATCCTTGAGATAAGATCTCCCAAGTTTGGGTAGAGGTCTAATTACACTTGTTTAATGTGCTTATTATCCTGTTATCGCTCCAATAATAAAATGATATATTCATCAGATAACTTGTCATTTTGTTCACGATAAAATTTCGCCCTCAGGAGTTCAGGATGTCTCACCCTACAGTGGATGCACTATCTGACATATTGAAAACGATTCACTTGTCGGCGAATACCTATTTTTGCAGAAGCTTTGATTCTCCTTGGAAAATGCAGGTTCGGCATCGTCCTCAAGGCCTGTTCCACATTGTGCTTGAAGGTCAATGTTATTTGAGAGAGAAAAATAATGAGGCCCTGCTGTTACTCAATACAGGCGATATCGTTTCCTTTCCTACCGGAGGGACTCACTGGATAAGTGACTCCCCTGACAGCCAGGATTTATCAGCAGAGAATGTAGTCAAGGTGGGGGATGAAGGTGATTTTTTACTACTGAAAACGGGTGATATTGTTGCTTTTCCTACTGGAGGCGATCAATGGGCAACTACATGTCGAAGTCAACAGAATACCACCGCCCAGCCAAGAAAGGACGCCGGTAAAAGTGACACTATTGACTCCAACAATAGAGAAAATACAGGCCCTCACGAAGAAATTACTACGCTTATGTGTGGCACCTTTAGTTATGACTCGTCAGTCGATCACCCTTTCTTAAAAGACCTGCCCTGCTTTATTCATATCAGTACTAGTGGAGACAGTCAATTTCATTGGTTGAAAAACCTTATTAGTCTGCTGGATATTGAATCAAAAGTATCATCCCCGGGCTCCACTACCATGGTGGACAGGCTGACAGAAATTTTGTTCATTCAAATTTTACGATCACACATGGAAAAAAATGATTACTCCAAAGGGTATATGGCTGCCCTTGCAGACCCAAAGATAGGTTTAACCCTAAATCTAATTCACTCAGAGAAGGATGAGAAATGGACTATCGACATTCTGAGTAAAGCAGCAGCACTGAGTCGCACCTCCTTTACTGAAAAATTCACCACCCTGGTAGGAGTCAGCCCTAAATCTTACTTAACCAATACACGGATGTTAAAAGCAAAAGCAAGACTGCAAAACAGTAATGACTCAATGTTAAGTATTGCAACAAGTGCCGGCTATTCGTCTGAAGCGGCCTTTAGTAAAGCATTAAAAAAATATTTCAACAAAACACCAGGTCAAATAAGAGGATCTGCACGGAAAATTTAACTTAGCGCCTTCAATCGCACCTGATGAATCCCTTTGCTCCCCTACTACCATTCTATTTTCCCGAACCATACAGCCAATTTTAATCAATTTTCATTCTGCCCCTGTTCGTTAAACTGCTCCCCATTGATAGAGATTACCCGTACCCAACGGGCTCAGCTTGAAAATTATTAGATTGAGGAGCAACGCAATGACCACTTCCACTCTGACTACTGCCCAGGATACCAGCTCCCTGTTCCCCACAGCTGCAGATTTAGCGGGGCGTATAGGCCTGTCAGCAATCTTCTTGCTGGCGGGTATCAACAAAATCCAGAACTATGAAGGCAGTGCCCAATACCTGGTCTATGGCGGCCTACCAGAATCCCTACTGCCACTGGTAATCCTGTTTGAGGTGGGAACCGCCCTTGCTTTGATTTCAGGCTTTCAGGTTCGCTTGGTCGCATTAGCTCTGGCCGGGTTTAGCGTAGTTACAGCAGCCCTGTACCACAATAATCTGGCCGATCAGATGCAGTTCATTATGTTCTTCAAAAATATCGCTATGGCCGGTGGTTTCCTGCTGCTGGCCGCAAATGGCGCTGGCCGATGGAGCCTGGATGCGCGCAGCCGACGTTCACAGCGATAGTTTACTTATAGCTTATAACAACTGTAACCCCGAGACTCTCAGGGTTACAGTCACTATTCCGGGTATTCAGGAGGTATAAAATGGGACTTTTGCTCAACGGAAAATGGCAGGACCAGTGGTATAGCACCAGTGAATCCGGCGGTGCTTTTGAACGAGAGGCCGCGCAGTTACGTAACTGGATTACAAACGATGGTAGTGTGGGCCCCAGTGGTGCCAGCGGCTTTAAAGCCGAAACAGGCCGTTACCACCTCTATGTATCCCTGGCTTGCCCCTGGGCACACCGCACCTTGATTTTCCGCAAACTGAAAAACCTGGAGGAGCACATCAGTGTATCGGTGGTAAGCCCTGATATGCTGAGTTTTGGCTGGAGTTTCAATACAGAGGAAGGTAGTTGTGGCGACCCTCTATTTGGGTACGACTACCTGCACCAGATCTATACCCGCAATAAAGCTGATTATAGCGGTCGTGTTACTGTACCAGTGCTGTGGGACAAACAGAGAAACTGCATTGTCAGTAACGAGTCTTCAGAAATCATTCGTATGTTTAACAGCGCCTTTAATTCGATTACTGGCGATCAAACAGACCTTTTCCCCAGCGAAAAGCGCGATGAAATTGAATGCATAAATGAAGAAATTTACCAAAACATCAACAATGGTGTTTACCGCTGTGGTTTTGCCACAACACAAACTGCTTACGAAGAGGCCTATAGTAAACTCTTCGAATCACTGGACCATATAGAGACGTTGCTGAGCCAACAACGTTACCTTCTCGTTGATCAGATCACTGAAGCTGACTGGCGTTTATTTACCACACTTATACGTTTTGATGCGGTCTATCACGGGCACTTCAAGTGCAATCGCCAACGCCTGGAGGATTTCCCTAATATCCGCAACTATGTGCGTGAGCTGTATCAATGGGCCGGCGTGGCCGAAACTGTTGACTTTCACCATATCAAGCGCCACTACTACTTCAGTCACACTTCAATCAATCCGACCCAGGTTGTTCCAGTTGGTCCCGCTATCGATTATACCGTCCCTCACGATCGAAACAGGTTCCCTGCAGGCTAGAAACTCAAACCCAAACCCCCGACCTTGGCCGCTCTGCGGCCTCTTACATGACTCAGTTCTCCAACCTTGCCCCTTCTCTGATCTAATTATTCGAACAAATCTATCTATAATTATCACTATCATTCGGTTCATACGAATATTAAAGTAACTCCTTAGTCGAATGGTCAGACCGGAAATGCAGTTAGTATTTCATTGATCGACGGGAGAGGAGATCCATGCAAAAAACCACCCTGGAACAATGGCGCATGTTTAAGGCCGTAGTGGATGCAGGAGGCTTTAACCAGGCCTCAACGGTAGTGCATAAAAGCCAGTCGAGTATTCACCACGCCGTTGGCAATCTGGAGTCGGCCCTGGGAGTAAAGCTGTTTGAAGTATCGGGGCGCAGGGTTGTATTAACCGAGGCAGGACAGCTGATGTTACGCCGCGGAAAATACTTGCTGGATGAGGTTTCACGCATAGAGGCTATAGCGGAGACTATCAGTGGAGGGGTGGAGTCCGAGTTGCGTATTGCAGTAGATGGTGCCTTTCCCCAGCAAGTGGTATTTAAAGCCTTGGAAAAGGTATCCGGAATATTCCCACAAACCAATATTGATATTATCGATACCATTTTATCCGGCACCAATGAATTGATTCAGGAAGGCGCTGTAGACCTGGGTTTATCCCCAATGACCATGGAGGATAACCTCAATGAAGAGATCTGCACAATAGAGTTTATAGCAGTCGCACATATCAATCATCCGCTGAATCATTTCGAACGCAAATTAAGCCATGACGATTTAAAATCCTACCGGCAGATTATCGTGAGGGATTCAGCCACTCAATCCAATGTCGATTCTGGATGGCTGGGCGCAGAGCAGCGCTGGACTGTGAGTAGCCTGCGTGCATCAACAGAACTCATTTGCCAGGGAATGGGGTATGCCTGGCTACCCATGCCAATTGTCGCACCACTATTGGATAGCGGCATATTAAAACGTCTTTTGTTGGAGAAGGGTGCATCCCGTACAGCCAGTTTTTATTTGAACTTTAAAGATAATGACAGCCTGGGCCCCGCTGCTCGGGAATTTATTGGCGAGTTGAGACTACTCACTTTGACTATGCCCACTCAAGAAGAACATTAGACTTAGCATGTGCTTTTCCAACCCCCTTAGAAAGTTCGTATTAATCGAACAACAGATCCATATCTATCCGATGTTTATCTTTAATATTTTCCAATAAAATAAATATATAAAGATCTATATCCAAGTATTTGGAGCTTGTCATGTATTACTTTAGACCGGCGCAGGAACGTGGAAGCACTAACTTCGGATGGCTGAAAAGCAGGCATACCTTCTCTTTCGGGCACTTCTACGACCGAAAGCATATGGGATTTTCTGTACTAAGAGTAATCAATGATGATACCGTCAGCCCCGGCGCTGGTTTTGATACACACGGTCATCGGGATATGGAGATAATTTCTTACATCCTGGAGGGCGCAATTGAACATGCTGATAGCGAAGGTAACCGCTTTGTGGTTCCCGCTGGCGAAGTTCAACGCATGAGTGCAGGAACAGGCATCACCCATTCGGAATATAACCATTCAACATCGCAAAGATTGAAATTTCTGCAAATATGGATTCAACCAAACCGCCAGGGTATCAAGCCTGGATACGAGCAGAAGTCAATTATTCAAGATGAAAGACTGACGCCTCTGGTAACTCCAGATGGGCGCGACGGCTCTCTATCCCTACAGCAGAATGCCAGCTTATACCGGTTGCAATTAAAGAGCGAAGAAAATGTAGATCTGGATACCAGCAAGCGCCCTGGCTACCTGCATGTCATTGAGGGCATAGGCTCTTTAAATGACGATATCAACCTGATGGATGGTGATGGGATTGGAATCTACAAAGAAAATGTACAGTTACGCGCAACAGGAGGTGGTTTGATCGCCCTGTGGTTTGATCTGCCATCCTGACGACGATTTTATCAAGGCAAGGACAATTTCAGCTGGATAAACAGTGGGGATAATTATCATTACTTGTGCCCCATACAGAGTTATTAACAGCACACTAATTTCATTTTTTATTCCCAAACCCGGTTGACAGGGGGAGAAAGGCACCAGTTCAATTTTTTGCGGGACATGAATAAAAGAGAAGTTAAACTCATCCTTTGAGCTGTCAACTGATGGGACTACTTCCCAAAATACATCCTCGCTCTCACTTAGCCTCTTAACAGTCTCAGTCACGGCGCCTAAATTTTCACTTCTCCTTTCCTGCCGATTCCCTCCTAAAATAGATCGAGGTAATTGGGGATCGATTGATGGGCGCAGTTGGCGACACGGATAGTCGCAAGAGCGAACAAACCGAGCCGGGGAGACTGATCGCCCTGCTCTCCCCTGTGCCTCCCGCTATTTTGGCACTGGCTTTACTGCTCTATATGCCGGAGATATCCGCCGGCCGCGAACTTACTTTTGGTGTCACCTGGGTAGAGGATCTGGGTGTTTCCTTGCGTTTTTTAGTCGATGGCCTGAGTTTTCTTTTTGCTCTGTTGATCAGCGGTATTGGCGTTTTTATTGCTATCTATGCTGCATCCTATTTACGTGGACATCTGCAGCTACGCCGCTTCTACCTATACCTCTACCTGTTTATGATCGGGATGTTAGGTCTGGTGCTCGCCGGCGACCTGATTACCCTGTTTGTATTCTGGGAAATTACCACCATCGCCAGCTACCTGCTAATTGGCTTTAATAACACCAGCGCAATTGCCCGCCGTTCAGCCCTGCAGGCTTTACTGGTAACAACTCTCGGGGGGCTTTGCCTTTTGGCAGGACTCCTACTGCTCGGCTCTGTTGCGAGCAGTTTTGATATGGTACAGGTGCTGGCTTCCGGTGAGACGGTACGAGCAAGTCCCCTTTATGTACCGATCTTGATTCTTATATTAATCGGCGCCTTCGCCAAATCCGCCCAGTTGCCATTTCATTTCTGGCTGCCCAATGCAATGGCTGCACCCACTCCTGTCAGTGCCTACCTGCACTCCGCCACTATGGTAAAAGCCGGTATTTATCTGTTGGCACGCCTACACCCGGTATTGGCGCAGACAGAAGTTTGGGAGTGGATTTTGACCTGTACCGGTGCTGCCACAGCAACAGTGGCGGCTGTGGCTGCCCTGCGCCAAACGGATCTGAAGCTAGCCCTGGCCTACACCACAATGATCGCCCTCGGTACCCTGACCATGTTTCTGGGTTCCGATGCCTCGGCTGCGGTAGCGGCCGCTATTACTTTCTTAATAGTGCATTCTTTCTATAAGGCCGCTCTATTTATGGTGGTGGGTATCATTGATAAGCAAACTGGCACCCGCAATATGATTAAACTGGGTGCACTTGGGCGCGCCATGCCTATCACTTTTTTTACCGCCCTCGCCTCGGCACTTTCTATGGCGGGCTTCCCGCCATTCCTAGGATTTATCGGTAAAGAATTAAAGTACGAAGGCGCTCTGGCAGTAGCCTCTGAGCCCGCCCTGGTATCCACTGCTGCAGTGTTCGCCAATGCAGTAACTGTCACCGTGGCTGGTATGGTGGCTTTGAAACCCTTCCTAGGGAAACGACCACACAATTTCCCCTCCATCCATGAGGCATCACCAGGGCTGTGGATAAGTCCTCTGGTGCTCAGCTGCCTGGGGTTTACCTTTGGCCTGGCACCGGACCTTGTCGGTGGAGGGCTGGTGGAGCCGGCCCTTACAGCTGTGCTGGGTATCCCGGAGAGCATCGATTTGCGGCTCTGGCATGGTCTCAACATTCCATTGCTGATGAGTATTCTCACCTTTGGCTTGGGCGTTACCATGTACCTGGGGCTGCGCAACTTGCGCGCCTGGCTGGCATGGGATTTCAAATATGCACCCACCAGTGCCGACCTGCTCTGGGACAAGTCCCTGGAGCTGCTACGATCTTTTGCCGCGCTGCAAACCCGGATATTACAAAACGGGATTATGCGACGTTACCTGAGCGTAATTTTTGTCACCGTTTCTGTGCTTCTTGCCTACGCCTTATTACGCACCGGTGAGTTCTCTCTGCAATACAATTGGCCGAGCCTGAACCTAAAGGAATGGGCCGCCTTTTTACTTACCGTGGGTGGTGCCTTTATGGCTGGTAGTGCACGCAAGCCGCTGATTGCGATCTGTGCGCTCGGAGCTCTGGGTGTGGGGGTTGCATTAATTTACCTGTTTTTTGGTGCCCCGGATGTGGCGATTACCCAGCTATTGGTGGAAACCCTGTATCTGGTATTGGTTGCAGCGATATTGCCTCGCCTACCAGTATTCAGCCCTGGAAGGAAGATTCGCTTTCGCCCACGGGATGCTCTTTTGGGCGGCGTTGTCGGCCTGCTGGTAACTCTGAGTATTTTCGCGGTATTACAAACGCCTTTCGATAGTCCCACCAGCAACTTTTTTGAGGAGGCTGCAGTACCTGAGGGACATGGACGCAATATCGTAAATGTCATCCTGGTGGACTTCCGCGCGCTGGATACTTTTGGTGAAATTATCGTGGTATTTACCGCTGCGGTAGCGGCAGTAACATTACTGGGTCACCAATTACGGCGGGGTAAACAGTGAATTCCCTGATACTGCAAACTGCGACCCGAGTGCTGGTGGCGCTGATTCTGGTTTTCTCGGTATATATGCTGTTGCGCGGCCACAATTATCCCGGTGGGGGTTTTATTGCCGGATTGATCGCCGCTTCAGCATTCGCTCTCTTTGCCATGGCCTGGGGCATTGAGTCTGCACAAAGAGCCCTGAGGATTCCTCCGGGCAACCTGGCAGTTATTGGCGTGTTGATCGCGGCACTTTCCGGCATGCTGGCAGCTTTTGCCGGCGAGGCGCCCTTCTCTGCCCAGTGGTTTCAGTTGACCGGTAATAAAGGCTTTGGCGGCATCTCAATCAGTAATGTGTTGATTTTCGATATAGGTGTTTACCTGGCAATACTCGGTGCAGTACTTACCCTTATTTTTGCCCTGGAAGAGGCTGCTTGATATGGAGGGCCCAATCGCACTTGTTGTCGGCATACTGATAGCCACGGGTGTCTACCTTATGTTGGCAAGGGACCTGTTGCACTACCTGTTTGGACTGGTGCTGATCAGTAATGCTGCCAACCTGGCAATTTTTATCACAGGCAGGTTGACTCGCGCCTCACCGGCCCTGGTTCCTGAAGGGATGGATGTACCGCCGTTGCCGGTTGCCAATCCACTGCCACAAGCCTTAATTCTGACTGCCATTGTCATCGGGTTTGGTCTGCTGGCCTTTGCCCTGGCGCTGATTGCACAAGCCTATAAGGTGCTTGGTACCCTGGACGTAGACTCCATGCGTATCGCTGAGCCGGTAAGGCCCAAGAGGAAAAAACTCCCTTGAGCTGGTTACTGGCACTGCCCTTTCTGATACCCATTTTTACTGCGCTCGCCACATTCCCGGCACGAGGACGGCGCTTGCTCTGCGGCTCTCTTTCTATTTTCGGTTGTGTACTGATGCTCGCAGTAGCGATTTCTATTGTGATCCTGGTGGAAACCGGTGGCACTCGTGCCGAACAGATGGGGGGCTGGGCAGCCCCTTTTGGTATTACCCTGGTTGCAGACCGTTTAAGCGCTGTGATGCTACTGATCAGCGCAATTGTGGGGCTCTGCGTCTCATTGTTTTCTCTCTCAGATATTGATGAAAGGCGGGTAAAACTGGGGTTCCACAGCTTTTTCCAGCTTTTATTAGCTGGGGTTTGTGGCAGCTTTATTACCGGTGACTTATTTAATTTGTATGTCTGGTTTGAGGTGATGCTGATCGCCTCATTTGCCCTGTTGGTTTTGGGAGGGGACCGCATCCAGTTGGATGGGGGATCAAGTATGTGGCCCTGAATCTGGTGTCCACCCTGCTGATGCTCACATCAATTGGCATGATCTACGGGCTGACCGGCACTCTGAATATGGCGCAACTGCATATTTCCCTGGCTACTGTAGATAACCCTGTAGCGGTTTCCGCCCTGGCAGTACTATTTATCAGTGCTTTTGGCATCAAGGCAGCCATATTTCCTTTGTTTTTCTGGTTACCGGCCTCTTACCATGCACCTCCGGTAACCGTCACTGCCGTATTTGCCGGGCTTCTGACCAAGGTTGGCGTTTACGCCCTGATTCGTACCTTTACCCTGATATTCCCCACAGATTTGGGCTTTACACACAATATTCTTTTGGGCACCGCATTGCTCACTATGCTCACCGGCGTGTTAGGTGCAGCTGCACAGTATGAATTTCGCAAGATTCTCGCTTTTCATATCATTAGCCAGATCGGTTTTTTAGTACTCGGTTTGGCTCTTAATTCCCCCCTGGCACTGGCTGGCTCTGTTTTTTACATGGTGCACAATATCGTTGCCAAGACCAATTTATTCCTGATCAGCGGGACCGCCCAGCGTCTCACGGGCAGCTATGAATTGAGTGAAATTGGCGGGATTTACCAAGCCAGTCCACTACTTTCCACCTTCTTCTTTATTGCCGCCTTCAGCCTTGCCGGCTTTCCCCCCCTGTCGGGTTTCTGGGCCAAGCTATTGTTGTTAAAGGCCAGCCTTGACCAGGCCGCTTATTTAGTTGCTGCAGTGGCACTGGTTACCGGCGCACTGACCCTGTATTCAATGAGTAAGATCTGGGCAGAGGTATTTTGGAAGGACCACCCAAAAAGCTATTGCTGCAATTTATACGAGATACCGCGTAATGAAAGGCTGCAACGTTTACTACCGGTGGCCCTGCTGGCATTAATTACCCTGGGACTGGGTTTGGTGCCGGAACCTTTCATTGACTACTCTCTGGATGCCGCCAATGAACTGCTGGAGCCAAGTGGCTACCTGAATGCAGTACTGGGCCAGGGTTC
Organism: Microbulbifer sp. GL-2; assembly: GCF_007183175.1. Classification (NCBI taxonomy): domain Bacteria; kingdom Pseudomonadati; phylum Pseudomonadota; class Gammaproteobacteria; order Cellvibrionales; family Microbulbiferaceae; genus Microbulbifer; species Microbulbifer sp. GL-2. The sequence goes on along the minus strand of NZ_AP019807.1, from coordinate 2,278,415 downwards.
CACCCAATACACGGGAAATCATTGAGTATGCGCGTATTTTTACTCAACCTGTTACTGGCGATCAGCTGGTCCGCGCTTACCGGCAATGCAACACTGACGAACCTCTGCTTTGGTTTTTTTATCGGCTATTTAGCCCTGAGAGTTTCCCCCAGCTTACCCGGTGGGAGTAAGTACTTTCATCGCCTGCCACGTTTCGCACACCTTTCTGTTTTTTTCCTGCAGGAACTGGTGCTCTCCAGCCTGCGCGCAGCTTATGAAGTATTTTCCCCAAAACTAAAAAGCCGCCCCATGGTTGTGCGTATTCCCTTGGAAATTACGGACCGCAACCAAATCTTTATTCTCACCAATTTAATCTCCCTGACTCCGGGGACCATGGTACTGGAGATTACTCGGGATCACTCTGAGCTTCTGGTTCACACCATGTTTGTGGACGATCCGGAGGCTTTTCGCGAGGAGATTCATCAAGGCTTCGAAAAGCGGGTAAGGGAGGCCTTCTCCTGATGCCGATAACTATTGCCGATATACATTCCCCCATTATCGTGATGGCAATCAATATTTCCTCGCTGATGCTGCTGTTGGCACTGGTGATGTGTTTTCTGCGTATATTTTTTGGGCCCACGCTCGCTGATCGGGTAGTCGCTTTGGATGTGTTGAATATTCTTGCAGTGGCTTACTGTGCGCTTTTAGCCATTGCCTCAGGGCAACCAGTGTACCTGGATGCGGCTATAGCACTGGCTCTGGTGGCGTTCCTGGTGAGTGTGGCCTTCGCCCGCTTTATTGAAAAGAGTGGTAAGAAAACCGTAATTCACGAAGGAGGCGGTAGTGGAGGTTTTCGATGAGGTCTTTATTGCCGTACTGATACTGGTAGGCAGCGCTTTTGGATTCAGCGCCGCCCTGGGTTTATTGCGCATGCCGGATTTTTACACTCGTATGAGCACCTCCGGTAAGGCCGCCACACTCTGCTGTGGCCTTTTACTCGCAGGAGTGGCCACTTTATTTCATGATACCCAGGTGACTGCACGGGCAGTGGCAGCAATCCTGTTCCTGCTACTTACGGTGCCGGTAGGCGTGCATATGATCGCACGCGCTGCCTACCGGGTTGGTACCCCTATGTGGCGAGGAACTTCAGCCCAGCCCCGCTTTAAAAATCCGAAAAGGGACCTTCGCTAAAAGCGGTCCCTTCCAGATATGAATTAAGCGTACAACTCGGCAATAACAGCATCACTGCGTTGAGATAGTTTATGGACGCAGTCATCTACGAGAATAATGTGTCCCATCTTGCGTCCCTCCCTCAAACTTTTGCCGTAGAGCCAAACACCTTCATTTTTCTGCGATGGTGATTTATTCACACCGAGCATATTAATCATCGCTGTCGGGCTGGGACATTCCGTATCTCCCAGGGGCATATCGAGAATGGCACGTAAGTGGTTGGCGAATTGGCTGGTGTCTGCACCTACCAGGGTCCAGTGACCACTGTTGTGCACTCTAGGCGCTATCTCGTTGACAATAAGCCCTTCGGTAGTCACGAAGCACTCCAGGGTCAGTGCGCCCACATAGCTCCAATCGCTCATCAATTTATCCAGATAAGCGCGAGCCTGTTCCATCAAGTGAGAGTTATGGAATGGCGCTTTGGAAACCAGCAGTGTGCCCTGACGATGATAATTTTCAGTCAGAGGGTAGGTTTTCACTTCTCCAGATACTGACCGCACTCCAACCAGGGAAACTTCACAGGAAAAATCTACTGCCGCTTCCACCACGCAAGGGTGGCTCTGGGCTTCCTCAATGGCCTCTTCAAGCTGCGCCTGGTTCTTTACCCGCCATTGGTTTTTCCCATCGTAGCCGTTTTCACAACTTTTAATAAATGCTGGGTAACCCAGGGTGTTCAGGGCTCGCCACAGTTCATCAGCCCCCAATGCAGGTAAAAAAGGCGCCACTGGCAGTCCGCTTTCTGTCAGAGCCAGCTTCTCCCGCAAGCGGTGCTGGGCTTTTTCAAAAACATGGGGGTCGGGATAGACCGCACAGAACTGCTGTAAGTTACGCAGTAATCCCACATCCACCTGCTCGCGCTCAGCGGTGATCACCTGTGGACAGCCCAGGGCCCGGTATAACGCCTCTCCGCTCTCATGATCTTTAAGGTTAACAAGGACACCAAGTCCTTCCACGCAACGGGTATTTTCTCCCTCCTCAGCGAGGAAGCTGAAAGAAATACCGAGTGCCTGGCCCTCCTGCGCCATCATCTGTGCCAGTTGTCCACAACCGACAATAGCGACATGTCTGGTTCGCTCACTCATTGGCCCTACTCCACGGACAAGGGCACTTGCTCACTTTGTTGCTCCCTCCAGGCAATTAACCGCTGTTGCAACTCGGCATCGGTTAGTGACAGCATCTGTGCGGCCATCAAGCCTGCATTAAAGGCACCGGAAGCGCCCACCGCCTGGGTGGCAACAGCGACACCACGAGGCATCTGCACAATTGAAAGCAGGCTGTCCATCCCGGTCATAAAACGGCTTTCCACGGGTACCGCAATCACGGGTAGCGGACTCATTGCCGCAATCATGCCTGGCAGGTGCGCCGAACCACCGGCGCCGGCAATAATGACCTGGGTACCGTTTTTGTGTGCCTCGCTGGCAAATTCCACCAGGCGTTGGGGTGTTCTGTGTGCGGAAACTACCGCAGTGGCGAAAGGAACCTCCAGCTCTGTGAGCGGCTTGGTCGCATTGGACATGGTGGCCCAATCGGAGCGCGACCCCATTACGATGGTGACTTTTTCAAAGGGCAGAGAATTCACTTGCGGTTAACTCCAGTGTTGAATGAAGGCCAGGTAGACGGGGATTGCCACCAGCACGTTAAAGGGAAATGTGATCGCCAGGGACAGGGTAATTGAGACACTGGCATTGGCCTGAGGCAATGCCACGGCCATCGCCGCTGGCACTGCGATATAGGAGGCACTGCTACCCAATACCGCAAGCAGGAAAACGCCCCCCATTGACAGGCCGAGCAGGGAGCCCAGTAACCCCCCGGCAACGCCACCCATCAGGGGCATAAAGATGCCGAAGCTCAGCAGGAAGGCTCCCTGCCCCTTTACATCTTTCAACCGCGCTGCAGCTACCCGGCCCATTTCCAGCAGAAACAGCGCTAGTACTCCGTGAAACAGCTGCCCAAAGAAAGGCATCACAGCTGCGGTGCGCTCACCCGCCCAAGCACCAATTACGATGCCGCCGATTAGCAAGAGTACCCCCTGGTTGCAGGTCAACTCGTGAAACAACTTCCCGCTGCCGGCATCTTTCGCTGACTGCCGCGCCAGCAGGATACCCACTACAATCGCGGGAACTTCCAACAGAGCGACGAACAGGGGAAAATAAGCTTCGTATTCAATACCGCGCGCATTGAGAAGCGCTACCGCCACTGCATAGGTTGCGACACTGACAGATCCGTAGTGAGCGGCCGTGGCCGCAGCATCCAGGCGAGTCCACTTACCGACCCAGTACAGAAGCGGAAAAGCTAAAAGTGGGAGCAATGCACCAAAGGCCAGTACGGCCAGGGATTGTGGCACCAAGGTCGATGCGGAGTAAGTACTGAGAGCCGCACCACCCTTGAGGCCAATAGCTAACAGCAGGAATATCACACAGCTTTGGTAGAGGCCAGTCGGCAGGCGCAGGTCACTGCGCACCAGCTGTGCCAATGCCCCAAGAAGGAAAAAGCCAACAACAATGTCGAGCTGCATCTTCAGCGTTTCCCTTTCTGGGAATAGTCAGATAACCGTCCTTGTCTCGAGGCAATCACTCTGACCCGTCGCTGACCTCGGTGGGCAAACCAGTAACCAATATTGGCAAGCAGTATCAATAGGCCGACAAGCATAAGGGCGCTGGCACCAATACCAGCCAGTGCTAGCGTCCAGCCAATAAATAAGACCAGCAATCCAACTGAGACACCAAAGTAAAGCTGTGACTTATGCATAAGAGGGGCCTCGACAGGTTATTAAGTGGGCGCATTATCGGTAGGAGTATTGATAGATAAAAATAGATAATTATTATGTGATCCATCTACAATCATCTATATAGGTGTCCCATGTCCTCCAGCAGAGCCCACACCCGGATCGGAACCGCACGACAGCTGGAGATCCTGCTGAGCGTATTCGAGCAGCACAGTATCAGCGCTGCCGCCAAGACCCTGCACCTAACTCAACCCAGTGTGTCCATGCAGCTGGCCAAGCTCTCCGCCGCCGTGGGGCTGCCGCTCTACTATTCCGTCGGCAAGCAGTTGCACTTTACCGAGGCAGGCCTGACCCTGGTGGAAAGTGCCAGGGAGATTTTAAAGAGCTATGAATATCTCGATTTAAAACTGGCAAAACTGCGTGGACTGGAGAGTGGCAAGCTACAGTTGGCCGTTGTCACCACCGCCAAATACTTTATCCCGCACTTAATTGGGGACTTCTACGAACAGCACCCACAGTTGGATATCCGCTTTCGTGTGGGCAATCGCCAGCAGATCATCGATTACACCAGTGAAGACGCGGATGACTTTTATGTATTCAGCCATCCTCCACAAAATCCCGACTTGGAGCTGGTGGAATTTTTACCGAACCACCTGCTGGCAATAGCCCCGGAAAAGCATCCGCTGGCTAATAGAAAAAAAGTCTCTCTAAAAGAATTTGCCAGCTGCCCTTTCCTGCGCAGGGAGGAAGGTTCTGGTACACGCCATGCCATTGAACGCTTCCTGACCAAGCAAGGCATCGACCTCAATATGCGTATGACGATTGAAAGCAATGAGGCTATCAAGCATGCTGTGATGTCCGGTCTGGGCGTTTCCATTCTCTCCGAACACACCCTCGCCTTTGGCGGGCGTTCCGGCCTTGCCATATTAAATGTTGAGGCGCTGCCAATTATTACCCACTGGTATCTGGCTCGTCGTAAGTCTCGCCCTCTCTCCCCCGCGGCCATGGAATTCCTGGAATATGCCCGCAACCTGGAAACCGTGCCAGAGGAAATCGGCGGAGCCAGGATACATACCTCAAAGTAACTACCCTTCGACAATGTGAATATGAGAATTGGACCAGGGTAATTCAAGCGATCAACGGCTTCTGCATTGCCCCGAAAACCTAGTAAAAAAGCTGCGCCTTAAAATTCAATAAAACCCCTGCGCCCACTTTGAATCCTGCTACTTTTTGGATACCCGCCGGTTAACCCATATAAATTCCGGCGGATAAATCGCAATGGCAGAAAAAAAGATCTTTCCTGCGCAAGTACCGGATTTTTATAGAGGGATATAGTGATGAAACTTAAGGGACTCAGTCGCGCGGCAATGACACTTATTTTGACCTCTGGCGCAACCATTACCCATGCCCAAGAAGATTGGCGTGATATCGAGTGGGGCGACTTTATTGTGAGGTTTGGATTGAGCTATGTAACTCCCAATGACGCTGCCACTTCTTTAAAGTATCGGGTTCTTCAACAGTGGGACCTCTATAACTCCAGCTGGGAAATAGATACCGCGCAAACCTGGCAGATTTCCGGAGTCTGGCGCCCGTCAGATCGCTGGGGCTTTGAATTGATGCATATCAACAGTGCCTCTTACGATGTGACATTGGATAATTTTACCGGCAATCCTGGTAGGGACCAAATTAAGCTGGGGGATTTCAAGGCCTCCACCACTCTCGCATTCGCCAACTGGTATTTTTTGGATCCATCTTATTTCAGTCGTCCCTACGTAGGAGCGGGTATTAACTACACCAATTACCACACAGTTTCTATCAGCCGCCAATTTAATGAATATCTGATAGATTCCGGCATGTCAGTTGCACCGGGCTCATTTAATATGGGGCATTCCTGGGATTGGGCGCTCCAAGCTGGGATCGATTTCAACCTGGATTTTCGCCAGTTCCAGTATCCACTAATTATCAACCTGGCAGCACTCTATTACATGTCTGATACTAATCCCACTGTAGATTTCCCCACAGATCTGGGGAGCGACCGGCTATATTCACACTTTGATTACGACCCTTGGATAATCAATATTGGTCTCGGAACAAAATTCTAAATAGGCATTAATGAATGAATAACGTTGTCAGCAGTTAGTTAACTGTATGAATGGATTCTGGCAGCCAGATATAGCTCATTAAATACTGGCTGTTGTCTTATATGAACCGATAACCGGAGTCATCGTGGGCATCCCAAATAGATTATCCAGCCTCCAAAGAAACTTTACATCTGGACCTATTTTTTTCAGTTTTCTATTGTTCCTGCCACTTTTACTGAGTCAGTCGGCATTAGCAGAATGTACACCTGGAAATATAGGCACGGTTGGTCCAGACCAAATCACCTGTGATGAAGACAACGATGCAGAAGAGGCTGATGTCGATGGGCTGGCGGGTAATGATATTATAGATCTTAATGGCGGCACCCTGAGCAATGCATATGGCAGCGCAGGTAATGATGAAATCAATATCCTGGGTGCGACAATCACTAATATGGTCGATGGTGGTGATGGCGATGACACCATTATTTTGAATGAACGCAGTAGCGATGTTGGTGATTATATCGGTGGGGGCGGGATTCATGGTGGTGCAGGCAATGATAATATTCAAATTTTGGACGGATTATCATTTCATGTCTGGGGGGGAGAAGGAAATGATCAGATTACTTTAGACGGCGGCTTTATTTTTAATTACCTGGATGCTGGCGAAGGTGACGATTTTATTCATTGGGATGAGGGTATCAGCAATGAAATTCGCGGTGGCAGCGGCTCCGACACTCTGATTATAGATTCCTACTCCTTTGATGGCGAAGCCATACTCGATGGTGGTGACGATCTCAGCGCTGAGGACGGCGAAATTGATACCCTGATTTTCAAACTTGATTATCGTCTAGATGGAAATCAATTAAGTAACTGGGAGCGGGTAGTTGTCTGGGGAAGTTCAAAAATGATTTTCTCTGGCAGTCTCAACGTAGGAGGAGGTCAGGATAATGAAGGCAACCCCTTAGGTTTACATGTCAAATGGGGGGGGCAAGCATTTTTTGATACAGATGAGTATGTCATTACCGGTAATGTGGCCAACGATGGAACTATCGACCTGGTCAACCAGAAGTTCAACACGGTGACCATTAAAAAAGATAGTGATGGCAACTATGGCAAATATATTGGAGGTAATGGACGACTGTGGATGGATGCAATACTTGATGACGATAATGATGCTAGTGACCATCTACGCATAGAAGGAGATACCAGCGGTACCACAGCGATTACCGTGTTCAACCTCAACGGACAGGGTGCTCGTACCCAAGGTAACGGAATCAAATTGATCTCTGTAGAGGGTGTATCGGCAAACGATGCCTTCGTTTTAAGTGGTGATTTTGTCACCAAGGATGATCAACAGGCCACAATCGGTGGCGCCTACGCCTATACGCTACACCACAATGGAGTTTCCGAAAATTATGACGGCGACTGGTACCTGCGCTCAGTGGTTAATGATTCGAGCAAGTTTCCAGAAGGAGGAATGACTCGCTGGCAACCAACAGCAGTACTGTATGAATCCCTGCCACAAATACTTCGCTCCCTGAATGTCCCTTCACCATTACGCAGCCGTGTTGGAAATCGCTTCTGGGTCGGCAGTAGCTATAAGGATTTACTCAACAGTGACTACGATAGTTCAGAAGAAACTGCTATCGACAGTAAGGGCATATGGATACGCAACAGTGCACGTTATATCAGCGCCCAACCCAAAGAATCCACTACCTGGGCCAGCTGGGATCAGAACTATTATCAACTACAACTGGGAGCAGACCTCCCCCTGAATATCTCAGTTTTAGGAAGCACACCAGTCGCCAGTATGGCTTTACATTATGGCGATGCCAAAAATGATATAGATTCATTTTTTGGTGATGGGGATATCGATATTAAAAACTATGGAGTCAGTGCTTTTCTGACCTGGTATAGCTACCAGGGCTTATTTATTGACACACAATTAAAACTTGACTGGTTTGATTTCGACTTTGATGCCTACGACTTGCGCACCCTAAAGAACAGTGGTGAAGCTTATGGTTATGCGCTATCCATAGAGGGAGGGTGGAGCTTTAAATTATACGATTATTACTCCATTACTCCCTTGGCACAGCTGATTTACACTTCGGAGGAGGCTGAGGATATTGAAGATACCTATAATGTTCTCGCAAGTGATATCAATAACAACGGTCTTATAGTACGTTTGGGCACCTCCTTAGAGAAACGAAAAAGCCAGCGCAAATCAAGCCGGAAAATGTATGGCTCACTTCCATTGGAACGCTTTAGCTTCTATATTACACCCAGCCTGATCTTCAACCTCGATCAGGAAACAAATCTCCTGGTTTCAGGAACCCGGCTATATCAAGAACCAGACAGGTGGTTTGGCGAGTTGCGTATGGGTGCCAGCTATGAGGAGTGTGGTGACCACTGCTCTATTTACTCAGAAATATTTTATTCCAGTAGCCTGGAGAATTTTGGGGATAGTTTTGTTGGAGGTCTGGAGCTTGGCTTTCGCTATAAATGGTAAACAGAACCACTTATAGCGACCTGTAAAAATCCCCTTTTACTTCAATTGCTCTAACAATTGATACTCTGAAAATACCCTTTTAACTTTACAATCATTCCCAGACTTTCTTTTTAGATTTGCATTTTTCAACCCAGACCCCTGAGCACCCGGCACTGTCAAAAAACGATCTCTCCAATGGCGATGATCCGCTACTCGAACAGCCATAGTTCCCTGTTTGATACTCATGGCCTTGAGCCAAACATCATCTGCTCCAGGGCATAATTTCAGAAACTTATCGCTATCAAATGCATCTTCATGTAAAGAACCTGGATGATAAATAACCCCTCCAACCCCGGTAGGGAAAACCATGTGGGATGGCTCAGTGTTGGATGAACCACACCAAGTTTCCCTTTTTGAGCGCCATTTTTCATAAGGTAGCAAACTCCCATCCTTATCCAGGGTGATTCGGTGGGCACGATGACAGTGAATATAAGAGGGTTCAGTTAGATAAGCCTGATAAAGCATATCAATCATATCTGAAGGGTATAAAACATCATCATCCACAGTGACGATCAGACTATCCGGGAATTGTTCAAATGCATAAAAATATTTCGTGTACGGCCCAAGATCCCGCTCAACAAAAAAAATCTGTAAACCGCGCTGTAACTGCTTCTGCAGTATTTCCGGCACTTTCTCATCGGGGAAATCTTCCCTGGATAGCCAGAGAGCAACAACATCAGCTTTCAGAGACTGCTGAAATAAACTTTCCACACATAAAAAGATATCGTGTATACGCCGTCCATATGATGTTAGCGAAACTACAATCTTATGTTTTTTGTTATTCCCCACTCCCTTCTCGACACTTGTCAAGGCTTGCTGCCCTAGAAGTTGGCTTCGAACCAAAGACTCCAGCTTCAAATTATTATTCACATCGTGTCTTTTTAGCCTTTTTTTCAAGAAATATTGAAGCATACTGTATAACCGGAATGTATTATTTTTGAACTGCCATGGTAACCAAAAGATATTCCATTTTTGGTTACCATGTATGAAAAATAATATACATGAAGGCAGACAAGAAAAATGCTTAGCAGTATCAAGTTTCACTCAAAGGCTTAAAGTACCTAGTCTAAAAGCTCGATAGCACATCCCTCGCAGACAATAGATGAAAGTTTCACAGAGTTATTTAGTCAACTTATTTACAATAGCCAGGGTTTACCCTGTCAAGCTTGCGCAGAAGTCCGGGCCAGGCCAATAGCCCTCCCTGATTACCAGTAACCATGTCACCTTCACTCACAATTTTGTCCACAATTTCCTGTGGAATGGCAGTTAGTGGTGGATTACCGGCGAACGCCGCAACTTGTATTTCGCAAGCACGCTGGAGGATAAACATGGCGAGAAAGGTGTCGGCTACGGTGGAGGCGCAAGTTAATAAACCGTGATTACGCAGGATCATATAATGAGCCGAACCCAAGTCAGAAACCAGGCGCACCTTCTCATCCTCACGCACGGCAATCCCCTCATAATCGTGATAGGCAATACTCGATAGGGGAAACAGGGATTGCTGGGAGATGGGTAATAGCCCCTCTGCATGGGCTGACACTGCTACTCCCGCAGTAGTATGGGTATGCATTACACAGTGGGCATCCTCACGGGCTTCATGGATAGCACTGTGAATAGTGAAGCCGGCGGGGTTTACTATCGCATCATTATCATCCACCTTTTCCCCATTCAGGTCGATTTTGACCAAACTTGAGGCGGTGATTTCCTCAAAGAACATTCCAAAAGGATTGATCAGGAAGTGCGACTCTGGCCCTGGAATACGCATAGACAAATGCGTAAAAATTGTATCATCCCATCCGTAGTAAGCAATTAGACGGTAAGCTGCAGCCAGGTCGACCCGCAGTTGCCACTCCTCTTCACTGACATTTCCTTCAAGCGAAGGCACAGTTTCCAGTTGCATGATTTTTCCCCGGTTTAAATTGGAAACTCGATTCTGGATGAGCAATGTCACAAATACTGTCAATTTGTTTACACTTGGCGAATGAATAAAATCGCAGCTATTCTGGATGCCTGCCCACTGCTCTCCGGACTGCCAATTGAAGCCATGGAACAGCTGGCACAAGGTGCACAGCTGCGGCGCTTTGGCGCCGGCGACATGATCTACCCACCCGCTTCCCTACAGGAACGCCTGTCTATTATTGCTGAGGGCCAGGTACGCATCTGTTCCAGTAATATTGCCGGTCGGGAAGCCACCCTTGCCATACTGGATACTGGTGCCTGGTTTGGCGACACGGTATTTTGTCCAGGCACACCTCGGGTATTTGGTGCCAGTGCCCATAGTAATTGCACCGTGGTAGATATTCAGGGCGAACAGCTGCGCGACTTGATGCGTCGCCATCCGGAAGCTTACCCGGTAGCCTTGGAACAGGTAAGCCTCCGCTTATGGGCTGTAATGTCGATCATCCAGGATGATGTCCTGCGGGGAACCGAGGCGCGGGTTGCGCGCCGCCTTTTCTTTATGGCGCAAATGCACCATGGTAAGGCGGTTAGTGGCTCGGTGAGCTTCCGCCTCACCAAGGAGCTACTTGCCAACACTATGGGAATGACCCGGCAAGGGGTTCACCGGGTACTAAAAAATATTGAATCGAAAGGATTGATCGAGTCTTCTTACGGACGTATCAGCGTACCGAGCCTTAGCCGCCTGGGTGCCTATATTGAAGAGCTTGATTAAATCACGGCCTGGATTGAAAGCACCCGCCCAGGCCATAAAGAAACATGTCCCTAGCCAGCTTCACCGAGCTCTGCAGCCCTTTCCTCACCCGCTTCACGGGCTCTCTTGCGTCCATATAAAGCCAGCAACATTCCCGATGGGAACATCAATACACCGTAAACCGCAGAAGGCACCGACATCTCACTGGAATGCAGAAGGGTCAGGGTTACCATCAGGCCAATGGTGCCATTTTTAATACCCAGCTCAGTAGCCACTGCCAAGCCATCACGGCCAGATAAGCCACAAAGCCGGCTGACAAGTAAACCCACAAAAACACCCAGGATATTTAACAAGATTACTGAAGGCCCTGCCTGGGTCGCTAGTTCATCAATGCGATCGCGCATGCCCCACACAAGCCCTACCACTAGAATCAACAACACCAACGCACCAAAGATGCTGACAATACCCTCTGCACGGCTGGCCAAGTGAGGATTCCAGGCTCGCACCAACATCCCAATAACCACCGGCAGCAATACGATGACTGATAACATCACGACAGTCTTGGCAAAAGGCAGCACAATTTCCTGTTCAGCACCGAAATAGGTTCGTAGTGCGTAGTTGGTGAAAAATGGCAGGCTTAGGATAGTTATCAGGCTTGCTGACACAGTGAGCACAATGGACAGGGCCACATTGCCACGAGCGAGCAGGGTAAAAAGATTTGAGGTGGTGCCTCCCGGACAAGCGGCAATAATAACCAGGCCGACTGCAATCGCAGGAGGCAGGCTGAGTAGCCAACACAACGCAAAAGCAACAATCGGCATCAGGAGAATCTGGGTGATAGTACCCACCACCAAGCCAGCAGGTTTCACCGTAACTTGGTGGAAATCCCTGGCTGTCAGGGTCATCCCTATTCCAACCATAATGATAAACAGCGCAATCGGCAGACCGATCGAGATCATGGGTCCTGATTCCACACTAGCCTCCTGAAGTTTTTATTATTTTCGGAACCCGAGCAGCAGGTAGTCACTTGAAACCGTGACCAGCATGAAGCCACTTTTCGGGTTGCCAGTTTTTATTACGTATTTTCATTATTTCGCTGTGCGAAATTGAACCCTAGCATAGTCCACCGAAGAGTGTCGCCTCTGGTACACTCCCCAGTATCTTTTGCCCGACAATTGCGCCTTACATGTCACAGTTTATCCCCAATGCGTCAGTGGACCATTGGTCCAACCTGCTTTGGACAGTGGGGAGCACCGATATAACCAATTCGCTCAATCCAAAGTTCTTACTCGAAAAATTACCTCGGCTTCCGGCAGCACGACGAAAACAACTCCTGGATTATTTTTCCAGCCCACAGGTCCATAAAAGACTCTCACCACAACTTGATGCATTCCTGCATAACTACAGCGAACACAAGCCCACATCTCGGCTTGGCGTGTACTTTGAACAGCTTTGGGCCTTTGCCTTTGAGCATCACCACGACTATCAGCTGGTGCACCACAATCTGCCCCTGCGCACTGCCGGCCAGACATTGGGAGAGCTGGATTTTGTCGTGCGGTACCTTCCCGCTGACACCTGTGAACATTGGGAAGTTGCCGTGAAATTTTATCTGCAACTGCCAGGTCCCTATTGGATCGGGCCTGGGCTTAAGGATCGTCTGGATATCAAGCTTAAGCGTATGGCACAACACCAACTGCCATTTATCCGGCGACCCGAGGTAGAAAGTCTATTGCAAGACATGGGCCTGAACATCGATCGACAATGGGCCCAGATACCAGGGCGGCTGTTTAAAGCACTGGGTACCCCCAAGGCTCAAGCCAGTAGGAAGTCGTCTCGGGGGGATTCGCACTACTGGTGGGCCACTCCCGACAGCTTCATCGACTATTTCAATACATCTCCACACTATCAAGACTTAAGCTGGCTCCATTTACCCAAGTGCGTCTGGCTCGCGCCATTGCAGCGGGGCCTCGCGGAAGGATATAGCTTTAAGCAACTCGTCATGGCACTCGAAAGGAACACTTTGGATCGCCCACTGTGTATCTCAGCATTGGATAAATGCGGGGAAGTCTGCCGCGGGTTTATTGTTCCTGAGAATTGGTATCCCAGAGCACTGGAAAGCCTTCCCAGGCCCTGAGAAAATCCTGAAATAAAGCCGGCAAGACCGCCACCCAGCATCAACCTCTAATCGAATTATCCCGCCCACAAAAGCTATCTGCACTATATAACACTGCGGACAAAACAAACTATTTCCAATTAATTATTGACATAGATCAATTTACATTTACAATTTTCAGAAATTTCTGAAAGTTAAGAACTATATGAAACTTTCCAATCAAGCCCAGGCTTTTGTGTTGCATTTCGGCGAAATGGGCAGCCGATGGGGGTTTAACCGCACTGTTGGCCAGATGTTTGCCCTGCTTACCATCAACCCTTCCCCTCTCAACGCAGAACAACTGGCCCAGGCCCTGAAGATCAGCCGCGGCAACGTGAGCATGGGACTCAAGGAGTTACAGGCCTGGCGCCTGATAGAACTGCACCACCAGCCGGGTGACCGCAAGGATTACTTCACCGCAGCCGGCTCAATCTGGGACCTGGCGCGCACAGTGTTTGAAGAGCGTCGCAAGCGGGAACTGGACCCAACCCTGAGCCTGCTCCGCCAACTGTTACTCAATGAGCCCCAAGATGAACAGGAAGCCCAGGCCCAGGAGAAAATCCAGGAGGTCTACAGCTTGCTGGAACTGCTTGAGGAATTTGCCAATACCCTGAGCAAACTGGAGCACGATGACCTGCTTAAATTGATGAAGCTCGGCTCCGGGATCGTCAAGCTGTTGGAGTTCAAAAGCAAACTCACAGGAGGAACATCCAATTCCGAATAAAAACACGCCACACCTGACATAAACACCCTCAGAGATATTCTGCCCGGAGGATAGAGAAATCCAGCGGGCAACAGAAAAAGCGGTATAGGGATATACCGCCGCCGACCCAGCGTCGGTATACGCTCAAAAAATACTGGCAGGTCCATACTTCTGCATCGGTGTTTTTCGGGCACCCCCGGACGATTCAGGAAGAGCGTCCGGTTTTCTGGTTAAAAATAGTTCCGACCAGCAGAGGCACCCATGCTAGATACTCTGATCCTCTCCAGAATACAGTTTGCCGCTAATATCAGTTTTCACATTTTATTTCCCACCATTACTATCGCGCTCGCCTGGATTATCGTTTTCTTCAAGCTGCGCTACGACCAGACCGATAATCCTGTTTGGATGCGCGCCTATCGATTTTGGGTCAAGGTCTTTGCCCTGACATTTGCCCTCGGCGTCGTCAGTGGTATAACCATGTCATTCCAGTTTGGCACCAACTGGCCTGGCTTCATGGCGCAAGTCGGCAATATCGCCGGACCATTACTGGGTTATGAGGTGCTCACAGCCTTTTTCCTGGAAGCCACATTCCTTGGCATTATGCTGTTTGGCATCAATCGCGTTCCCAGTAAGGTGCATACTTTCTCTGCATTTGTTGTCGCAATTGGTACAACACTTTCAGCCTTCTGGATCATCGCGCTTAACTCCTGGATGCAGACACCGTCAGGGTTTGAAATGCGTGATGGGGTCGCCTACCCGGAAAGCTGGATGGCCATTATTTTCAATGCATCGTTTCCCTACCGCCTTACACATATGTTGCTGGCCTCGGGGCTAACTGCTGCTTTTTTTGTCGCGGGAATCTCTGCTTATCGCATTCTAAAAGGTGATCCCAAACGCGCACCGCGCCTGGCACTAAAAACCGGCCTGATTCTGGCTGCAGTATTTATACCCATCCAAATTTTTGTTGGCGATTTACACGGCATCAACACCTTTGAGCACCAGCCACAAAAAGTGGCGGCGATGGAGGGCGCCTGGGAAACGCAAAAAGGTGCGCCACTGCTGCTATTCGCAATTCCCGACAGTAAAGAAAAAACCAACCACTTCGAAATCGCCATTCCAAAAATGGCCAGCCTGATTCTCACCCATGAGCTGGACGGAGAGGTAAAAGGCATAAACGAGTTTCCCGGAGATCATCCACCTGTAGCGCCGGTCTTTTTTGCCTTTCGTATTATGGTTGGCATGGGCCTGTTAATGCTCGCTGTGGCCTGGGGTGGTTGCTACCTGTTGTGGCGGCGAAAAGAGTTGCCTCGCTGGGCATTGAAGACCCTGGTAGCCATGACCTTCGCCGGCTGGGTGGCTACCCTGGCTGGCTGGTACGTGACAGAAATAGGCCGTCAACCCTGGTTGGTAACGGGAGTCCTGAAAACTGCCGACGCCGTTACCCAGGTGCCGCCATCTCATGTCGGTTTCTCGCTAACCTTATACCTGATTGTCTATGTGATCCTGCTGTATGCGTACATACACACCCTGAAAGTTATGGCCTTGAAGTCAGTCAAAGTGGAGGAATTTGAAACCCAAGAGCCTCGTGCCGGAGGCAACCTAACCAACCTGCCCCACACAAACCAGAAGCCAACCGAGGGGGATTCTCAATGAATGAGAGTGCAACTTCCGCCGCCTATTGGCTGCCAGTTATTTTCATTGGCCTGATGGGCCTGGCTGTGCTGGTGTACGCCATCCTCGACGGCTACGATCTGGGAGTGGGTATCCTGCTCCCCCTGGGAGAGAGAGACGAAGCGCAGCGGGACACCATGATCGCTTCAATTGGCCCCTTCTGGGATGCCAATGAAACCTGGCTGGTTCTGGCAGTCGGCCTGCTGCTGATCGCTTTCCCGATCGCCCACAACCTGGTGCTTATGCACCTCTATATCCCCGCCGCAATTATGCTGGTGGGGCTGATCATGCGTGGAGTGGCATTCGATTTTCGTGCCAAGGCCGCCGTCGGGCACAAACTGGCCTGGGACAGAACCTTCAAGGCCGGCTCTCTCACTACCAGCCTCTCCCAAGGCTATATGCTAGGACAATATGTAATGGGGTTTGCACCCGGCTGGCAGACACAACTGTTCGCCGCCGTCAGTGCCCTGGGAGTCACCGCCGCCTACAGTTATATGGGCTCAGCCTGGTTGGTATTGAAAACCGAAAAAGAACTGCAGACGCGTGCAGTGCACTGGGCGCGCCGGGCGGGACGGGCAACATTACTCGGCGTTCTCTCTGTGTCGGCAATTAACCCCCTGGTCAACCCAACCGTCTTTGATCGCTGGTTTGCCTACCCATTGGTAATGTTCGTACTGCTGATCCCGACCCTGTGCTTCCTGGCCTTTATCTTTAATGATGTCCTACTTGGCAGAATGCCGAAAGCTAATGACAGGCACAGTGCACTGCCCTTCACCATGGTGGTGATTATCTTCCTGATGTGCTTTATCGGCTTGGCTTTCAGTTTCTACCCAGACATAGTTCCGGGACAATTGAATATCTGGCAGGCAGCCAGCGCAACCGCGTCACTCAAGTTCATTTTAGTGGGAGCAGTGATTGTAGTGCCGGTCATTCTCGTCTATACCGCATTTTCCTACCGGGTATTTCGTGGCAAGGCGACCGAACTCCACTATCACTGACGGAGTATTTTTTGCTTTAAAGGGGGTAATGCCGACTATTCCAATTTAATCTGGTAATGCGGAACTACCCCACAAATCAAACAAAATCCCCTTGCCCGCCGAAATTGGTACGATAATAATCATCAATTCCAGAAGACAAATTTTTTACAAGGAAGTAAAGCGCATTTCTGGCGCTTTCAGATTGCGCTTGTCTAAGGGGGAGGTGAATTTGAACCAAATCGATCGACGGGCTATCAGCCGGCGCGACACAGCAAGTCCGCGCAAACCACAACGTAAAAACGGCCGCGAGAAATACGAGAAGCTTCTCGACGCGCTGGAAACTCTAATCGCTGAGCAGGATTCAACCGATATCAGCCTCGCTAACCTGAGCCAGGTAGCCGGGGTTCCGGCAGCGTCTGTCTACCACTTTTTTCCCAGTGTGGATGCCAGCCTTACGGCTCTGGCAGAGCGGCACTACAAATCTTTTGGAGACGTAGTACTTGGCCACTCAGATTTTTCACCCGCGGAAAGCTGGCAGGATATGCTCAATCAGCTGTGTGGTCTGGTACGCAGCTACTATGAGGATAATATCTCTGCATTGAAGGTGCATTACGGCCCTCAATCCAGCTGGGCATTGCGTCAACTGCAAATGGAAAATAACTGGCGTTTAGCAGATACCCTGATAAAGAATCTGTCACGCGAGTTTGAACTGCCTCCATCGCAGGATTGGCGCGACCGTTTTATGTGCGCAATTAATATTAATGACTCTTTCTGTTCCCAGGCTTACTCGCGCTTCGGACGAATTACTGACGAAGCCGCGGCTGAAGGCAAGCGTGCGGCAGCCGCATACCTGAAGCTGTATCTGGGAGAGCTGCTTCAGCGTCGTCAGCTGCGCTTCGCCCCATTGGAGGCCTCTGCCTGAGGGAGAAATAGCCTTATCTGTTAAAGGGGTTTTTCAATCAGATCCCGCCAGTATGATAAACCCGGTAATGAGAATTGCCGGGTTTATTTTTACCTATTGTAATCGCTTCACCTTCAAACCTTTGAGTTCAACCTTCCCCGAGCTTGCCCCTGATCAAACGCTCAAACTGTTAGTGTTAAACAACTACAAATTACCCGAGATCCAGGAAAAGAAATAATCCCCTAACAGAAAAGCAATTACAGAACTTCTTTGTAATTTAACCGTATGTCACCAATTAATCTTGCTGCCGGCTTTCACAGCCACGCCTCACAATAAAGGACCAGATTAGGCGGATAGTTACCTGTTCTCAATTGTCTAATTTGTGACTACCTGGACTCAAACTACAATAGTTAGCGAAACTCTAACTGGAACAAGTGGAGGTTCTCTTATGCCCATTGCCGCGCACGAGTTGGAATCGGATTTCCCCGAGTATGCAGACACCATTAAGCTCCTCCTGAGAGACGACCTGCAATTCAAACTGGAGAACGACCTCTACCGAAAACTTGATAAAAAGATACGTGGTCTTCAAGACAGTGGGATCGGTACCGACGATGACCACTACTCAAGCCTGAAAAAGCAGCGCGCTTACCTAAAACAACATCTCTATAACCGCATCACAGGGATGATTACGCAACACTAGCACAAGGCTATTACCTGGACATTACCGGCGCCATTCAGCACACTGACTCCACAGACAATCAGAACAAGTTGGTGGCGCCATGCAACTCTACCTGACCTACTCCTCCCCCTTTGCCCGAACTGCCCGTATCGTTGTACAAGAGCACAAACTGCAATCTTGCATTAACGAACACTTTTCGCACCCATTTCATAATCAGCAGGAATTAATCTCCAACAATCCACTCGGTAAGGTGCCCTGCCTGAATCTGGATAACGGCACCGTCATTATGGACAGTGAGGTTATTTGCTCCTATCTCGACAAACAATTGGGTGATGGCCGCCTGAGTAGAGAGATGGAGAATGATTGGAACCTGCGCACACTCTACAGCATAACTTCAGGACTGATGGAAACCCTGGTGCAAAGGCAAATGGAAAAACTGAGAGAGCGCGAGGGGTTGCGCTCAGAGTTCTGGTGGCAACGTTATAATAGTGCAATAAACAGAACCCTGGATTTCCTCGAGTCAAATGTGTCAATACTCCCCGAGCAATTCAGCCTTATCCATATCAACCTGGGGGCAGCCCTTTCTTATTTGGATTTTCGTCACGAAGACCTTAACTGGCGCGGCAAACGACCGCAGTTAACTGCTCTATCAGAGGCTCTGGAAGCCAGAGACAGCTTTAGCGCCACAAATTTACACGAATAACCCAAGCTTCTGCTTATCGGCCAGGATTCAATCCCTGGCCTCATAAATTCTTCTCTAAACTGTCATATCCTCCCGATAGCCTGAGCGCTTTTTGAGGCGCCGCCATGTCAGATAAAGTGAAGAGCCCTTTGTGGATACTTCTACACAGCGCTGCCCTAATAGCGGTGACCTGCAGCCTTTCCAGTGGACTGCGTATCGCAACTCTTGATAAACCTGTCGTCATCTCTATCGCTGAACTCCTTCCCCAGGGGGAGGTCCACAGCGTGCACTTTATCTCTGCCTTATTATTGTCTCTGGTTGCCACAGGATATTTAATCTCCCGAGTTTCTTATTTTCTATACCCGGACAGAGAATCAACACCAAAAAGGATCAACTATCACAGAGTAGTGACCTGGGGTGGAGTTTCGTTACTTACAACTTCGCTGCTGAGTGGTTGGATACTATTTGCCGGTATGGGTCCACTTTTTTGGCTTCGTTCAATACATTTTTATAGCGCTATCGGGCTTACCTTTTACATATTCCTGCACGGCGGAATTTATCTGGTACAGTTCGGCTTGCGAGTGCTTCTTTTTATTCTCAAGCCTTCACCATCCAGCAGAAAAAGTCTGCCGCTAGTTTCCATTTTACTTGGCACAATTTCTCTAAGCTTTCTTTTAATGGGAGGCTGGCACCTGATTCACAGGTATTCCCACCACCCCCTGCAGGTCACAACAATTCCACCAGGTTCTATTATCGACATTGATGGCCTCGCAGCAGAGCCCCAGTGGAAAGAAGCACAAACACTTGCCTTACGTACCGATGGCGGTGCCAATTTTTATGATGGCCGCTCCGATGTACAGCTAAAAGCCCTGCAAAATGGCCAGGAACTTTTCCTTCATATCACCTGGCAGGACCCTGATGAGAGCCTCGCCCACCTGCCCTTGAGGAAAACTGCAAAAGGCTGGGAAATCTTACAATCGGGCTATAAAGCATTTGATGAAAAACGCTATTACGAAGACAAATTCGCCATACTTCTCTCTGAAAACTGCTCCTTCGCTGCGGCCGGTACCGCCCACTTGGGCCAATCTCCTTTAGCCGGCAAGCCCGCAAACTGGCACGGCAAGGGCTACCACTACAGCAACTCAGGGCAGCTGCATGATCTCTGGCACTGGAAGGCAGTACGCACCAATAAAATGTACTTAGCGGATGACAATTTTATCGGTAAGCCCGATAAAGTGCGACCAGGCGCTCGACGTTATACCGCTGGTTACCAGCAGGATGGCAAAGAATCCGGTGCCTACCGGATGAACTGGAAATGGTATTCCCCCACTACAATCACCCCCAAACGCCTGCCAGTAAAAATAGACCAGCTGGCCCCCTATCAATACCCTCTCGAACAGAAACAAAACCAGGACTGGACAATTTCCTGGTTCGATTACCAACCTTATTCTGCGCACCTGGACCAGTTCCCGCAGGGCACTTTGATGCCCTCGGTACTATATACATCCAACCGTTTTGAGGGGGACCGCGCGGATGTACGCGCGCGCGGAGTGTGGCGCGATGGTCACTGGTCCCTTGAGCTGGTGCGCCGACTGGATACCGGATCTGCCCAGGACATTCCTATTGTGGATGGCATTTGTATGTGGGTATCCGCCTTTGACCGCGCCCAGATTGCCCACACCCGTCACAGCCGGGCCATTCAGCTCAATCTTGAAAAAACCTTATGATTCTACGTCTATTCCTGGTCTTCGCCCTGCCCGCCACACTGATTGCTGCGGCTATTGTTCGTGTCCCGCAAAACCCGGAACCACCCAAACACTATCTGGTAAAGATAAATATGCAGGGGGAGCCACTAGGTGCCTGGGAGGGGCCCTGGTTCTGTATCTGCGACAAACGCAGTGGTCTTCTGTGGGAAGTAAAAACTGATAACGAGAATATTCACGACGGTCGCTGGACCTACTCCTGGTTTAATGGAAGTGAGGGGGTTGCCAATAATGGCGACTGTTACTTTGAATCGAACCGCTGCGATACCCAAGACCTAATCCAACATACCAACCGCGAACGCCTGTGTGGAGCTGGCAGCTGGCGCCTACCTTCTGTCGTCGAAATAAATACAATTATCAGCAACGACAACAAGCCCGGCAGCCCCACGATCGAAACTGAGTACTTCCCAAAAACCATGCGTGGTGACTATTGGACCAGCGAGGGTAACCAGCAACTGGTAGGTATTTATCAATATTTAACCGTTGGCGGCTCTGCTGTGAATTTTATCAATGGGGACAGGGTCACAATTCCCTATCGAAACGCCGCATTCTTGCGCTTGGTAACCAGCCGTTCAACAGCCTGTCACAAAGCTTCTCAATAATGCCCACGCACTGCAGCCATGCAATCCAGTCCCCCTCCAGGCCGCAGCGCTCTCACAAAAAGGTCCCCAATTTCCAAAGGATTTCTCCAATGAGACGATATTTTGGCAGTGCTCTCGCAATCTCGACATTGTTACTCGCAATGGGTTCCAACGCCGCAACCAAGCATTACCGGCTGTCTTGGGATGGCGATGCTTCCAGCAGTGCGGTGATAGGCTTTTCCCCCGACGGCAGCAGTAATAACCCCTCTGTAAACTACGGTTATTCCACCGACGAAAGTAACTGGAACAGCGCTTACGTCAGCAACAGCGAAAACTTCGATGGCGGTATCACCAGCCACTTCGTGCGTTTGCAGGATTTAAGCGCGGACTCTTCCGTATATTTTCGTATCTGCGATCAGGATGGCTGTGGAGATCGCTTTTGGTTCAGGACAGCGCCTGCGCAAAAATCTCCGTTTGTAGTGGTAGCCGGCGGTGATACCCGCACTGGCCATACCACCCGCCGCCAGGGCAATGAACTACTCGCTAAGATTCGTCCCCTCGCAGTCATGCACGGCGGAGACTTTACCAACGCCAATAGCGCATCGGAAATGCGCGAGTTTCTGGATGACTGGGAACTGACTTATTCCAACGATAATATCGATGGTTACAGTTACAAGCGCATCTACCCGTTAATTCCCACACACGGTAACCATGAAGACGACAATTACTCCACCATCTGCCAGGTCTTCGGCGTAGACTTTAATGGCGATGGAGATTGCTCTCCCAGCGATACCTACGGTGCAGTGCAGGTTTCTCCACTGTTACGGGTGTATACACTCAACAGCCAGTTCCAGAGCAGCGGCTGGTCCTCCTATGCAACTGCCATGAACAACTGGCTGGAAAGTGACCTATCGATATCTGGTAGTGCTGCCAGTTGGCGCTTTGCCCAATATCATAAGCCTTTATTTCCCCACTACAGTGGCAAGTCCGACAACCCCACCCTGTTTAACTGGTGGGCTCAACCTTTCTACGACTTCGCGATGAATCTGGTGGTGGAATCTGATACCCACCTCACCAAACTTACCGAGGCCGTTATTCCCAGCGGCAGTAACTTTTCCACAACCACTTCCGGTGGCACCGTCTATGTCGGTGAGGGAAGCTGGGGCGCTCCAGCGCGCTCTGCCAACGATGCCAAATCCTGGACCATCGATATGGCCAGTATCCAGCAATTCAAAGTGATTCAGGTGAGCGAGGAAGAGCTGCTGGTTCGCACAGCAGAGTTTGACGATACAGCCTCCACTTTGTCACGAGAGGACCGCGCCGCAGATCCATTGGTACTACCCAACAATGTGAACTGGTGGAGTGCCAACCGTATCGGCGAGGCCATGACCTTAACCCGTAACAGTGCAAACCGCAGTGTTATTTCTGAAAGCGACAGCGGTAGCAGCAGTTTTATCTTGCCGGTGAGTGACGATGTGTTTATTTCCTCACGCTACTCATCCAGCAATTTTGATGAAGATTCCGATGGGCTTCTTGCCGATGGCAGCGACTCAACTTTTGGCACCCTGTATTCGCTGATCAAATTTGACCTCTCCAGCCTTACTGCCTGTACCTCAATCAACAGCGCCATATTGGAACTGAATGTCATTAATAGGTCCGGCAATACCTACGGTGTTTATCTGGCGGCAAATGATTGGCAGGAGGAGTCCGCAACCTGGAATTCTGTCGGTGGATCCTCAGTGCGCGATGATCTGGCAAAGAGTTTTATCCCTTACTATACAGGCGTTGAACGAATCGACCTGACCTCCTCAGGGCTTATCCAAAGCTGGATAAATAATGGCAATACCGGCCTCGTTATTGCTCCTCGCACAGGAAGCAACGGCGTCGACTTCACTTCCAAAGAAACCGGCACTTCGGCGAAGTTAACGATTGAGACCGACTGTACCACTACTGCCGGCCCCCAAACCGGGACTGCAGGGCCAGATAGCTTTGCCTTGCTATGGCGTAACGAGATTAAAATTCCGGTCAAACTTATCAAAGAGCCTGCCAAATTTAATCAGAGCCAGGGGGTTGCCACTCACCTTCAAACGGCCCTCCTTGATCATGGTGGGCGCGCCTACCAAGCCACCAAACATCAAACGCAGGTCAGAACTGCTCAAGGCGAGGCTGGCTGAGGGATCATCACTGTGCCGACCGGGGTAGCCATGTAAAACTCCGTTCTGCACTACCACCAGGTATTTCTCCCTGGTATCAGTCATATCGATGTTCAGGCGGATCTCCGCATCCGCCGCCTTCTCACCGTTTAGGCGCACCGCCATGGCGTCGAATAATAACTGTAGTGGCACCCGAGCCACGATTTCTTCATCCGGTAACACCTCTTCACGAAATTCGACGCCATGGCGCAACTCTCTGGCCCCGGACAGATAGAAGTTACGCCAAATACCGGACTCTGCCTGGTAACCCAGCTGCTCCAGGCTGTCTGCCAGTAGATAACGAGCCTGTTCATTATCCGGTTCGGCGAAAACCAAATGCTTCAGCACCATAGATACCCAGCGGTAATTACCGCGTGCGAAGTCCTGCCTGGCTCTTGCCATAATACTCTCTTCCCCCCCCATATATTCCACATAGCGCAGTGCCGCCTCTTCCTGAGGAACCGGGTGTAAGTTAGCTGGGTTACCATCGAAATAGCCCAGGTAACGGTTATAAACCGCCTTGGCTCCGACATTAACAGTGCCGTAGTATCCGCGATTGGCCCAGGCCTGAGATAGGTTCTCAGGTAATTCAAGGCGCTCAGCGACCTCGACCATGTCATAGCCATGATTAGCCAAGCGCAGGGTCTGATCATGAATATATTTGTATAGGTCACGCTGCTTGGCGAGGTAATCCATAGCCTCACTCTTACCCCAAGTTGGCCAGTGGTGGCTGCTGAACACCACTTCCGTTTGCTCACCGAACTTCTCCATTGAAAATTCTATGTAACGACTCCAGGCCAGGGCATCACGGGTTTTAGCTCCACGCAGGGTATAGATGTTGTGCAGTGTATGGTTGGCGATTTCACTCATGCACAGGGCTTTGAACTGTGGAAAGAAAAACACCATTTCAGTCGGCGCTTCGGCCCCAGGAGTATTTATGAATTCAATTTCCACCCCATCGATTTCCATTTCCGCGCCGGTTTCTGGGATCACAACCGTCGGTGTGGCAATACCGTGCTCCCCATCGGATACACGGTTACCCAGACCCGATGAAACAAAACCCTCCGGGCTTGAAGGCAACAGATCTCCAAACTGGTATAACGCACGCCGTTGCATCACATTGCCAGAACGTACATTCTCGCTGATCGCCTCCTCGGCAAAGCCCTCCGGAGCAATAATGTCGATAGATCCACGCGCCAGTTGCTCCCCGGTCAACACACCGGACACCCCGGCAAAATGGTCCGCGTGGCTATGAGTAAAGATCACCGCGCTCACCGGCCGCTCTCCCAATGATTTATTGGCCAGGGCAAGAGCTGCGGCTGCAGTCTCCGCAGAAGTGAGAGGATCGATAACAATCCAACCTCTCTCCCCCTGAACAAGGGTCATATTTGCCAGGTCCAGGGAGCGCACCTGGTAAATACCGTCCACTACTTTAAACAAGCCATTGTTCAAGGCGTTGAGCTGGGCCTGCCGCCACAAACTGGGATTTACCGAGTCAGTGGGATTTCCCTGTAGAAATTGCATCTGGGACAAGCCATAGACTTCTCTCCCCTCTGAATTATTTACCTGGGCACCGGGGATGGTGGCAATAAAGCCGCGTCTGGCTAGCTCAAAATCTGTTTCGTCCGCAAAGGGAAGTTTTTTGGACAGAGCCCGGTTATGGGCTATGGTCGCTTTGGAAGCAGGTTTAATCTCAGTATTGAGGGTATTGGGTCCAGCCTCAGGCTCACTACCACAGGCGATTAGGAATATTGGTAACAAGGACAACATTAACAACGAGCGCATAGAGACTCCCCCAGGCTAGTTATGCGTGACACTTCATTTTCATACTGCAGCTAGTTTGCTGCAGTGAGCAACAACGTAAACTTACACCTCCAAACTCCCTTGAATCACCGGCACAAATCCAGCGGCCAATAGCAGAAATTCTTGCATCATTAAAAAGGGGAGTCTTATTTTTATCTCTAACTATTACCACTCTGACTAAAAACTATTCATCTGGACAAGCTCAATATCACACACATTGCACCCCGCATTTTTTACTATTTGGCGCAAAATGATTTCTATTGGGTGTAATCACTGCAAAAGTACATCGACAAATTAACCAGTAATTTATATTTTTCCTTGCCGACAGGAAAAACACTTACGATCAAGCTAACAAACATTAATTTCCACCAACCATAAAATCAGCAAAAAAAGGAATTACACGAAACTTTCGCTAGCTGTTGAGGAGCTTTTCACGACTAACAAACTGTATTTCACCAGTCGTTGACAAGAGAGGCATATACTGTGCGCTGGCACTTGAGCACTTAAGGATACATCGCTAAGTCGCCAAAATAATCCATATAAACCTTTTGACTATGGCAGTGAAGGACCCACCCGGTAAAGCACCGAGGTCTGCATTTCATATCGTATGGAGATGATTTCAATGCAAATAAAAAGACCCTCTCTCTGTGGCGCAATAATAATCGCCATGTCACTGCTGACGTTAAATGCCTTTGCCGCCAACGAGGAGGAAGTTGTGACTGATCCTGTTATTCGCCAAGGCCCTGTCGAGGGCCAGCCAAAGTCCAACCAGTTCTGGTGGCCGAACCAGCTGGATCTCAGGCCCCTACGCCAGCACTCACCGAGATCCAACCCCATGGGTGATGATTTCAATTATGCTGAGGAATTTAAAACCCTGGACTTAAAGGCAGTAAAAAATGACATAAAAGCACTGCTAAAAAACTCCCAGGATTGGTGGCCAGCAGACTACGGCCACTATGGACCTTTTATGATCCGCATGGCCTGGCACAGTGCAGGGACTTACCGTATTAACGATGGCCGTGGCGGGGCGGGTGGTGGCCAGCAGCGTTTCGACCCCCTTAACAGTTGGCCGGATAACGCCAGCCTGGACAAGGCGCGGCGGCTGATCTGGCCGATTAAGCAGAAATACGGTCGCAAACTATCCTGGGCAGACTTGATAATTCTCACTGGCAATGTCTCGCTGGAATCCATGGGGTTTGAAACTTTTGGTTTTGCCGGTGGACGGGTGGATGATTGGGAGCCCGACCTGGTCTATTGGGGGCCGGAAACCAAATGGCTCGCTGACGAGCGCTATACCGGTAACCGCCAGCTGGAAAAACCCCTAGGCGCAGTGCAAATGGGGCTGATTTACGTCAATCCCGAGGGCCCCAATGGCAAACCTGATCCCGTAGCTGCCGCTACTGATATTCGCGAGACCTTCGGTCGTATGGCGATGAACGATGAAGAAACCGTGGCTCTGATCGCCGGGGGACACACTTTCGGTAAAGCCCACGGCGCAGTGAAAGCCGATTGCCTAGGCCCGGAACCGGCCGCAGCCCCCACGGAACAGCAAGGCCTTGGCTGGAAAAACAAATGCGGTAAAGGCAATGCAGATGACACCATGACTTCCGGCCTGGAAGGTGCCTGGTCTGCCGCACCAATCACCTGGAGCCAGCAATACCTGAATAACCTGTTCAACTTTAACTGGGTACAGACCAAGAGCCCGGCAGGAGCAGTGCAATGGATTCCCGATGACCCCAATGCCGCCAATCTGGTACCCGATGCTTTCGATAAAAACAAGCGCCACGCGCCCATTATGTTTACTACAGACTTGTCCCTTAAATTTGACCCCAGTTACAAAGAAATTGCCCAGCGCTTTCAGAAGAACCCGGATGAGTTTAAGCGTGCCTTTGCCAAAGCCTGGTTTAAACTGACCCACCGGGATATGGGACCGCGTGCACGTTACCTGGGAATGGAGGTCCCAAACGAGGATCTGATCTGGCAGGACCCGCTGCCCAAAGTGGATCACCCCCTGGTCAATGACCAGGATATTGAGCAACTCAAGTCAAAAATCCTCGACTCCGGACTAACAATCCCCGAGTTGGTCCGCACCGCCTGGGGCTCAGCATCCACTTTCCGCGGTTCCGACATGCGTGGCGGTGCCAATGGCGCACGCATTCGACTGGAACCGCAAAAACAGTGGCCAGTGAATGATCCCACTGAGCTCGCCAAAGTATTGTCCGAACTGGAAAAAATCCAACAGGAGTTCAATAACAACCAGTCCGGTGGTAAAAAAGTCTCTCTTGCCGATCTTGTCGTGCTCGGTGGTTCTGCAGCTGTTGAAAAAGCCGCTGCGGAAGGTGGGCAGAAGATCAAAGTACCTTTCAGGCCCGGGCGTGCTGATGCGAATCAAGAGCAGACCGATGTGAAATCGATGGCAGTGCTGGAACCAACCGCCGATGGATTTCGCAATTACTTCGCCAAAGATAACAGCCGAACTCCCACAGAGATGCTGGTAGATCGCGCTAGCCTTCTCACTTTAAGTGTGCCGGAGATGACCGTGCTGGTTGGCGGTATGCGGGCATTAAATGCCAATACTGGTGGATCTCCCAGCGGCGTTTTCACCGATCGTCCTGGCGTACTCACCAATGATTTTTTCGTGAACCTGCTGGATATGTCCACCGAATGGAAGAAGTCTGAAAAATCAGAGGGGCTCTATGAGGGCAAGGATCGCAAGACCGGTAAGGGAAAATGGACAGCCACTTCTGTAGACTTGATATTCGGTTCCAACTCAGAGTTACGGGCAATAGCTGAGGTATATGGTTCCAATGATTCCCAGGAAAAGTTTACCCAGGATTTTGTCAAAGCCTGGGCCAAGGTAATGAATCTGGACAGGTTTGATATTAATAATTAATAAACTGCCGAAAAAGAAAGCCAGGGTTAACCCTGGCTTTCTTTTTTTAATTTATAATCCAAGACACCTAAGTCTTATTTTTTTCTTCAGCCAACCCTTAAGTATCATCTCGAAGATGTCGATCAAAGAAGTCCTTAATCATTCCGTACTGATGAATACGAGTTTGCTTACCACGTAAACTATGCTTTTTGCCCGGATAGGTCATGAGTTCAAACTGTTGGCCATTATCCTGCAATTGTTTAATAAGGCGTGTGGTATTGGTAAACAATACATTATCATCTGCCATTCCATGGTAAATCAGTAACGCTCCTTTCAATCCATCCGTGTAGGGGAATACAGAGGAAGCCTGGTAAGCTTCAGCATCCTTATTGGGGTTACCCATGTAACGTTCGGTATAGTGAGTATCATAAAGCATCCAGTCAGTCACAGGAGCGCCCGAAACACCGGCCTTGAAATAGTCTCCTGCCTTGAACATGCTCATCAGTGCCATATAGCCGCCATAGCTGTGGCCATAGATACCTATATTATCACTATCCACATAGGGGAGTGAGCGCAGGAATTTAACGCCGGTTACCTGGTCTTCTACTTCCGGGTTCCCCATATTTTTGAAAATAGGGTTCTCGAAAGCAGTACCCCGATTGGCGGAGCCTCGGTTATCCAGGGAAAATACAATGTAGCCTTGCTGTGCCATATACTGATTTATAAACTTATCCCAACTATTGGTTACCACTTGTGCATGGGGGCCGCCATAAACAAACACCATTACCGGGTAGCGTTTTTTCGCATCAAAATTCGCCGGCTTGTACAGGCGATAATTCAATTTATGCCCCTGTGAAGCTTTGATAGTGCCAAACTCTGGAGTAATCCACTGGTCCATATAGGGATACAATGGATGTCCTTCAGCCACAGCATTCTCTTCCAGCCAGGTAATCCTTTTACCATCGGAACTGTGCAAGCTTACCTGTGGAGGAGTGGTAATGCTGGTAAATTTATCGATATAACCAGAACCATCCCCAGCAAACTCAATACCATGCATTCCCCCGCGCTTTGATATTCGCTGAATATGTCCTTCTCCCTGCAGGTTGACGCGATACAGATGCCGCTCTATATCGGAGTCTTTACGACCGCTGAAGTACACAATGCCATTCTTTTCATCCACCGCTTCCAGTTCATCAACTACCCAGTCACCTGCGGTTAGCTGTTTTAACAGCTTGCCATTAAAACCGTATAAATAGAGATGCTTGTAGCCGTCCCGCTCGGAGGACCAGATAAATTGGTCACTATTCTTCAGGAAATAGAGATCATCACTTAGGTTTACCCAGGTATCACTGGACTCGCTTAATAGACTTCGGGTATTTCCACTGTTCAGGTCATAGGCGCGAAGCACGAGCTTTTGCTGGTCCCGAGACTGCCATTGGAAAGTCAGTACATCATCGCTGGCCCAATCCACTCGGGGAATATAGATATCCTGCTCTTCCCCCAGATTAACCCACCGGGTTTTTCCGGAATCAACCTCCATCACTCCAAGGCGAATATTGACATTGGCCCGACCTGCTGCAGGATAACGCTGGCGAATCATATCGATGCGATCCGCATATATCTCACTGCGGGTCACTTCATCCACAGGGGTTTCATCAAACTGTAGGAAGGCGATATGACGGTCGTCCGGAGACCACCAGTAACCGGTCATACGGTCCATTTCTTCCTGGGCAACAAACTCGGCCATCCCATTTTTGACTGGCCCTTTTCCATCGCTGGTTAACGCACGCTCTTTACTGGTTTCCAGATCAACAATAAAAATATCCTGATCGCGGATAAAGGAGACATATCGCCCTTTTGGGGAAACACGAACATCAGTTTCAAAGGCTTCGGTTTCGGTCAAACGCCGCGCAGATTTCTTATCCAGATCGTAGTAATAGACATCTCCCGCCAGGGGAAACAGCAGGGACTGGCCATCCTCAGACCAGCTGTACTCCATAATGCCGCTGCCATAAATTCGCTGGCGCTCACGTCGGGCTTTTTCCTCATCCGATAGAACTTCATTGCCACGGTGTAAGCTGTCGGAATTCACCAGGACACGGGACCGGCCATCGGCAATGTTGTATTCCCACAAATCGTAGCGGTTGTAATCCTCTTCCCGTCCCCTTAGGAAAGTTACCCTGCGACCATCGGGAGAATACTCAAGGGCGCGGGGCGCTGTGCCTGCAAGGGCTGGATCGGAGAATATTCGCTCAATAGTCAATGTCTCCGCGGAGCAGAATCCCGCAAAGGTGCAGCTAAGCAGGGCAAGCAGTTTTCTTTTCATAGAAGGGCTCTTTGTTTTAGTGTTCTAAGATAAGTGTAAACCTGAGCTAAACAGGGGCACTAAGCCCTATTCTCTGCAAGCAAAAAAGCCCCCGGATTCTACAATGTAATCTCCAGGTAGCGGAGGGCATCGAGTTCTATTTTTAGATTTGGCAGGAAGACAATCAAACCTGCTGCAATTATCACTTTTTGCCACTATTTAATCTCCATCACTGATCTGTATATCAGCTGAAGACGATCTCGGGCCTGATTGCTCACAAAAGAAAAATATTGAAGAGCCACCTTGCTTCTATTGGGACAATTCTGCTTGTTCCCGGCAGCAATTTCACCCCAAGGACACCCAGATCGAACCTCTTCCTGTCTACCATTTGGGCTCATTCATAAACGCTCTGCCTACAGGGCAAACTTTAGGTCGGACCATATGGTCCGGATATACAGAGTGCAGATTAGGTCATGCCAGACAGTGGCCACGACAAGAGTAGTGACCCAGCCAAACTTGGTAATTTGAACTTATAATCGCTGAATAATAAGAACAAAATCCTCAGTTTTGCACTCACTTCTCTCAGTGACTATTACTTAGAAAAAGAGAGTTTAATTCAACTAATCGGAGTGGCCGAAAAAGTACTGAAAGCTTCAGTCCCCCTCTCAATTCAACCATGCTTTGAGTAAAATGGACTCTCGGTCCTGTCATCCCTGTAAATACTTAGGCTCTCCCTGAAACCCCTCCACACAGCCATAGCAAAGACTCTTATTTGCATTTCAAGACGACCGGTCGTATATTTAAAGAAGTTAATAGACGACCGGTCTAATGTTATGGCTCGACCTCGCAAAAGTGAAAACACCAAAGAAGCCTTGCTGGAAACAGGCACTGCAATGCTAGCCAGCCAGGGCTATCACGGCACTGGTATCAAGCAGGTACTGGATGCAGTCGGCGTACCCAAAGGTTCTTTCTACAACTATTTCCCCAGTAAAGAAGCCTTCGTGGCAGGCATTATTCAGCACTATGGCCAACAGATTGATACAGAACTAGCTCAGACGAGAGTAAGCCTGGGTCAGGTGCCCGGTTTGATCTTGCTTTGGTGCTGCTTCCAGAACCGTGTTCAGAACAAAGTACAAGCAGGCCAATCATGTGCCTGTCTACTGGGCGCAATGTCTGCCGAAATAGCACAGGCCAACCCTCTTTGTCGTAAGGCCATTGAGTCTGTAGAGCGCAGGTGGTTGGAAAATCTTCAGTCGATATTGCAAGTAGCCCAAGATCAAGGAGATCTGCGTACTGATATCTCCTCCGAAAGCCTGGCGCCACTGTGTTATAGCGTTTGGCAGGGCAGTATTTTGCAATACCAGGTATCCGGTGACCCCAATGACTTACTCAAACAGCTACGGACTTTTTTAAGCACCCTGGTAACGCAACAGGGGGCACAAACACTGAGCAGTATTAAAACTTACAGTCAGGAGATTCACCTTGACAAATAGCACCCCCCCCCAAAAAAATGCCGACCGAGTTACACCTCTCTCTCGCCCGCTGAGTATTCTGCCTGGAATCAGCGTGAAAAACCGCTTGTTTAAATCTGCTATGAGTGAGCAATTAGCTGATCGTAATCACGTCCCTACAAAGGAACTGATTCACTTATATCGCACATGGGCAAAAGGGGGTACAGGCCTGCTGGTCACCGGCAATGTCATGATTGATCGTACTGCTCTGGGTGAACCGCGAAATGTGGTATTGGATGAGGAATCAGATCCTTCACTGTTCCGGAAATGGGCCGAAGCCGGGCGTCAGAATAGCACGCAAATCTGGATGCAATTAAATCATCCAGGTAAGCAAATACCTAATTTTTTAAGCACTGAACCTGTTGCACCTTCTGCAGTACCCCTGGGTAATGGCTTAGAGAAAACCTTCAACTGCCCAAGAGAACTAACGCAAGACGAAATAGTAAATATCATTCGAAAATTTGCCTGGTCCGCCGCACAGGCAAAAGAATTTGGATTCACTGGTATTCAGATACATGCCGCTCATGGTTATCTGATCAATCAATTTCTGTCCCCTCATCACAATCGACGAAATGATCAGTGGGGAGGAACCTTAGAAAATCGCCTGAGATTTTTACGTGAAGTATATAGTGCCATTCGCGGAGCAGTTGGCAAAGATTTCCCAGTGGGCATAAAACTCAATTCAGCCGACTTCCAAAAAGGCGGATTCAGTGAAGAGGACTCCATGCAGGTTTTACAAACGCTGCAGAGTGAGGGTATTAACTTAATTGAAATCTCCGGCGGCAACTATGAAAATCCAAGTATGGTCGGTGCCAATGTGAGAGAAAGCACCATAAAGCGGGAAGCTTATTTTCTCGACTACGCAGAAAAAGCACGGGCACGGCTGCAAATTCCCGTAGTGGTTACCGGCGGCTTCCGTTCCGCAGCAGCCATGGAGGCAGCCCTTACATCAAAAGCTGTGGATATGATCGGCCTTGCCCGCCCCTTGGCAGTTGATCCACACCTAACACATAAACTTTTATCGGATGGTAACCACAAAATAGCATTGAAAAAACTCACCACAGGTATTCCCAGCCTGGATTTCATGGCTATGCTGGATGTCACCTGGTATGAGCAACAACTGGCACGTATTGGTAGTGGCAAGCCAGCGAAACCGAATATGAGTGCTTGGGCTTCAGTGTTGAAAACCCTGGCTTCTGTGAGCTTGCTTTCATTTCAACGACGACGGGCCTGAGAGTCGTAAACCCATGGTGTGTAAAAAAGTCTGAAAAATTTTTTTGCACTTAAGAAGCTATCGGCCTTCATCACAATTAGCTCGCTAATCAAGTGGACTGGTTAATGCGACACATGGATGTGCCGCCCTGGGCCGATGCAAGCCTGTGAAATACCTGCAGACATACCTATCTCTGTCAGTATTTAATTTTCAGTATAACTATGGCTATTTCCCAGAAAAAAGCTTATTGGCTGTAGTCTCTCCCCACTCTTCCAGGAAAAATTTCCCTCAACTTAAATCATCGATGGGCCTCTGTAACACAAAAAACTATAGCCGAAGAAATTATTCACTATTTCCCCCTCGAAAATATCCTTTCTGAATTTGGACTAAGACAAGCTCTCGACGTGAGTGATTAGCCTTAACAATTGTTTACGCTGCTTAACCGACATTTATACAGGGCTGTGGTCATACTTGATCCTAATTCATCACAGGATAAAAACAATGAAGGTTCACTTACTCGCTTCCATGACGACAATCCTGCTTATTTCCGGCTGTAGCTCCACACCTGAGGTGCCCACTTCGGAATCCTTTGTTACGGATATCACTGAGCTGGGTCACAAGCGTTTTACTTACAAGGCGAGTCAGGAAATTAAGCCTTCTGGTCGTGGGGGCCGAGGGAATAAGCCTTCCCATGGCCCGGGAATGGGGGGCGGTGGTAAGCCACCTGGTGGCAAACCCGGCGGCGGCAAAACAACCTCAGGCGATATCAAGAAAACCGCGATGGAAAGGATAGAGCTACTACTCAATGAAAGTGGATTCTGTTCAAATGGCTGGTTCCTGATAGAGCAGACATTCGATCAAAATCGAGCAGAAATTCTCGGGGAGTGTCGTGCAGCAGCGCCCCAATAAATGGGCTCTAATATGAGGTTATATCCAAAAGTAGGCTGACAAAGCTGCAACCCAGCACCGTTTCAACGCCCGGTTGCAGCTAATTAAAGGGTCTCAGCCTCTCGAGGCTGCAGACTTTTCGTATTTCAGCAGGTAATCCGCATGGAAACGCAGGTGTTCTTCAATAAATGAAGCGATGAAATAATAGCTGTGATCATACCCCGTATGATGTTCTAACTGCAGAGGGTACCCACAGGCTTCAGCTGCCATTTGCAAAGCTTCGGGCCGCAACTGTTGCTCAAGAAATTCATCATCATTGCCCTGGGACACCAGTATCGGCAGGTGAGTCGTTGCCCGCCCCATCAGTACACTCGCATCGTAGTCTTCCCAGCTGGTGGTATCCGCCCCCAGATAGGCCCCCAGAGCCTTTTCGCCCCAAGGACAAGCAATAGGGTTACAAATAGGACTGAATGCCGAGACTGATGTATAGCGTTCAGGGTTGCGCAGACCTACAACCAGGGCTCCGTGCCCCCCCATGGAGTGGCCACTGATCGCTCGGCGTTGACTTACTGGAAATTTGGCTTCAATCAGCCCTGGCAGCTCATCCACAATGTAATCGTACATTCTGTAATGCAACTTCCAGGGTTGCTGGGTGGCGTTGACATAAAACCCCGCTCCCTGTCCCAGATCATAGGAGGCGTCGTCGGCAACATCCTCTCCGCGGGGACTGGTATCGGGGATAACCAATACAATACCCAGCTCCGCCGCCAAGCGCTGAGCACCAGCTTTCTGGCTGAAGTTTGCATCAGTACAAGTGAGGCCCGACAACCAGTAGAGCACAGGGTAGCGATAATCTGGTTCGCTCTCCGCCTTTTGCGGCAGGAAAATGGAAAAATGCATGGGGCAATTCAAAACACTGGACTGATGACGATATTGCCGCTGTAAGCCATCAAAAGACCTGGTGCTACTGACAAGTTCAATAGACATGGTGCAACTCCATTCAAGCCTCTTCGTAATGAATAACACTACGAATACTTTTGCCTTTATGCATCAAATCAAAGGCATCATTAATTTTATCCAACGACATGGTATGAGTTATAAAATCATCCAGCTTGAATTCACCCGCCATGTAACGCTCAACATAATCCGGTAGTTCGGAACGGCCCTTTACTCCTCCAAAAGCAGTGCCACGCCATACCCGTCCAGTTACCAGCTGGAAGGGGCGAGTACTGATTTCCTGCCCGGCACCGGCCACACCAATAATGACAGATTCCCCCCAGCCTTTATGGCAACATTCAAGGGCGGAACGCATCACATCGACATTCCCGATACATTCAAAGGAATAATCAACACCGCCATCTGTAAGATCAACAATCACCTCCTGAATAGATTGCTCATAATTTTTGGGGTTAATACACTCAGTCGCCCCGAGTTTTTTTGCCAGGGCGAATTTTTCCTCGTTGACATCGATTCCGATAATGCGCTCGGCTCCTGCCATTTTGGCGCCAATCACTGCAGACAAACCAATCCCGCCAAGACCAAAAATAGCCACGGTTGAACCCGATTCCACCTTAGCTGTATTCATAACCGCTCCCATGCCAGTGGTAACACCACAGCCGAGCAGGCACACCTCCTCCAGCGGTGCTTCGGGATTAATTTTCGCCAGGGAAATTTCCGGCAAAACTGTATATTCAGAAAAAGTGGAGGTGCCCATGTAGTGATAAACGGGTTGTCCATCGACCGAAAAACGGGTGGTGCCATCGGGCATCAGACCTTTGCCCTGGGTGGCCCGGATTTTTTGACAAAGGTTGGTTTTACCAGACAGGCAAAATTTGCACTCCCCGCATTCCGGGGTGTACAGAGGAATAACATGGTCACCAACTTTTAAGCCGTTGACTCCCTCCCCCACGGACTCAACGATGCCCGCTCCCTCATGACCGAGAATCGCTGGAAATACTCCTTCGGGATCCTCGCCAGACAGGGTAAATGCATCGGTGTGACAGACTCCAGTAGCAGTCAACCTGATACGCACCTCACCTTTCTGGGGAGGCATGACCTCAACATCTTCAATCGAAAGCGGCTCTCCCGCCTTCCAGGCCACGGCAGCTTTACAGCGAATGGTCTCTGCACCCATAATTTTTTCCTTTTTTAGGCTTGTTTAAATCAGCAGTGGCCCAGCATAGCTCGCCGTTGGAAGAGAGGCAAAAGGAAGGGGGCAGCGCGAAATTGAAGTCAGGCTGCGGCTACTTGGGGTACACAAACATACAGAATTTATTTTCAAAAGCCCTCAGGCCAGCTCCCTTTGCCGCTTGCGCCATTGCAGTGGGGAGCTGCCGTGTATGGTGCGGAAGGCTTTAGAGAAAGCACTGGTATCGGTATAACCCAGGCTCGCAGATAGCAGTGCGATATCGATGCTGGAAGCGCGCAGGTGCCAACGAGCAGTTTCCATACGCGCTTCCTGTAGCAGCTGTTTAAAAGAAGTACCCGCCTCACTCAGGCGTCGCTGCAGGGTACGTACTGGCGTATCTACCAGCTGTGCAACCTGTGCCAGGCTGTGCTGTTGGGCCCCCAGGGTTTGTAGAATCAAAGTGCGCACCTGGCCAGTAATATCCCCTTCATGCCCCTTGATCAGCCCCTGGGTAAACTCGTCAAAATAATTCACCAGGCTCTGGCTCGGGGCGTTGAGTGGCCGCTGTAATAAGTCGGCATTAAAAATCAGGCAATCACCTTTCTGGGCAAACAGGACCTCCGCCTGAAAATACTCCCGGTAACGCTGCCTGGAAGAGATTGGAGTATGATGAAACTGTACCTGTAATGGACGGATATCTTTCCCAGCCAGCTCCTGGAACAGGCGACATGCAGCTCCCATAGCAAGCTCGCTGTATTGCTCTACAGAACCGGGGCCAACGAAATGACTAACTCGCCGCGCCACTAATAGTCCATCTCCCTCGGATATTCGCCAATGATCCGCCTGGTTGTGCAATACCATATAACGGTGGCTCACTGTCAAAGCTTCGTCCAGGCTCTCCTCTTTCAGTAACAGCTTTCCCAGCACTCCGAGCATACGTAAACCCTGCATCTCAGCCAGGCGCAGCCCGAAGTCTTCACAGTGCAACTCGTGCGCACAGAGATTCAACAAATCCGCCAGAGTGGCAATGGAGATAAGAACATCCGGGCGGCGCACACAGTCTGCAGGAAGACCAACACGCCCCAAAAGCCTGGCTGGGTTTCCCCCCAACTGCGGCACCAATGTATTGAAACCCGCAAGTGTGCCGCTGCGAATTTCATAAGTGGGGTTCATTGATCCATCTCCGCGAGTTCATCCTCTGCTGCATCTACCACCGTTTTCGGAGTGCTGTGTACTGTGCCGCGCCACGAACTGTTATCGCAGGCACACAGGAAAAGAAATCGGGTAAATTACTGGAATATAATATCAGGCCAAGTTCATTCCGGTAACAGAGGAACCTGGCGGGATAGGACGCCGATGCTGGCAAAATAGCCCGTGCAGGCGAAGCGGAAATCAGCCATTTTTCTTCACAAATTTGGTCAGGATTACAATGCGCTGCCCCTCTACGCGCCCTTCAATATGTTCTGGATTATCGGTAAGGCTAATACCGCGCACGGCTGTACCGCGCTTGGCAACCAGGCTGGAGCCCTTTACATCCAGGTCTTTAACAATGGTGACATTGTCACCGGCTTGGAGCCGCACACCATTACAATCGCGATGTTGTGCCAAATCTCTTTCTTCAGGCAAAGTACCAGCCTGGGCCCAGGCAAGGTGGTCGGTATCCAAATAGAGCATATCGAACAAATCCTGCGCCCAGGTTTCACCGGAAAGTTGCTTTAGCAATCGCCAGGCCAACACCTGTACTGCCGGCTCCTGGCTCCACATACTGTCGGCGAGACACTGCCAGTGGTCGCTATCCAATTGCACCGGGTTATCCAATTGATCCCGGCACACCTGACATAGTAATACCTGCGGGGTTGACTGCCCGGCTGACTCCGGCACTTCATAGGCCGCCAAGTTTTCCTGAGCCTTGCAAAGCTCACATTGACTGCCACTGCGCTGCTTCAATTGTTCCAGATTGACCATGGGTTGACCTCAAAAAGGGCGCAGTATACGCGCACAGAGGTCCGCCAGGGCAAGTGCCATAAGCATAGTTACCGGAATTCCGAGCGCGGTGATTAACCGTGAATCAGATGATACGAAGAGGGGGATATATCTCAGTTACAAATATCAACAGGGACCAAAGATCCCTGTTGATGGGACGTTACTAACGGGAAACGCTAATGGTGTGCAGAGATCGCCGAGGCGAAATGACCACCCTGCTTACTGGCAATTGCCGAGGTAATATCTCCCAGGCTCAAAATTCCCACCATGCGCTTTTCACTATTCAGCACTGGCATACGACGGAGTAATTGCTGCTCCATCTTATGTACTGCGGAAAGCAGGTCATCCTCTTCCCAGCACCATTCAATACCTTCAGTCATTACATCGCGGGCGGTCAGTGAAGATAGATTACCTCCCTGCACCACACCCCGACACACAATATCGCGGTCGGTAACTATACCAATCAAGCGATCATTTTCACCGATCGGTACAGCACCAATATCCTCATCGCGTAAAATCTTCGCCACTTCCTGTAGCGGAGTGTCTGGAGTACACCAGGTAGCTCCCTGGTGCATTGCCTGTTTCACTTTCATCACGTACCTCCGCCAATTTATTCAATATATTCGTCGGGTGGCAGACTTGGCCACCACCCGCCCGGAAAAAGGATCAGTGCACTTCAATACGCTTTCTTTGTGGGGGGGTCCCTTCGTGCTTCGGCACCGTCAGGGTCAGGATGCCATCCTTGAAGTTCGCATCGATCTCGCTCTCACGCACCTCCTCACCCAGGTTAAAGCTGCGCAAGAACTTGCCATAGCGGCGTTCTTGACGGAGTACACGGCCGTCTTTCTCTTCCTTCAGCTCGCGATGCACTTCTGCCTCGAGGGTCAGCACGCCATTTTCCAGGGTTACATTGATATCGTTCTTGCCAACTCCGGGCAATTCAGCGCTGATTTCATACATGTTCTTGCGTTCACTCACGTCGATACGCGGTGAGAAGAAACCCTCCCGCTCATTGCTGATGCCACGACTGGGGGAGAGCATCTGTTCAAACATATTGTCCAGATCCAGTAGGGACCCTCTCGGTATCAGACTCATAATCACAACCTCTCTGCTTCCGCTATGTCGCAAGAGGCGCAAGCTAGATCTCGGTGACCCGGCTTGCGCCTCTCACATCTTGTCTTCATTCTAGGTAATTCAGCGACACTCGGTAGGAAGAAGTACCTACACATACCATCACAAATAGCATTAAAAAGTATTCCTTATTTACTTTTAATCTATAAAAATTCTAATCGGTATCCTGCAATTAAAGATGTTAGTTGGTGGCGTCGAATTTGCCTACGATATTTAAGGGTGAATTAAAGAGGAAAAGCGCATGGCTCTAGCATGGGTCCTTGTGGCCAACCAATCGCAAGCCAGGATTTTCGAAGCACAAAAACGCGCCGGAAACCTCCATGAAATCGAAGCCCTTCTCTATCCTGAATCCCGTTTGTCAGGTCGTGAACTGGATAGCGATGCCCCGGGGCGAAGTTTTGACAGCCACGGCCAGGGGCGCCACGCGATGGGAAATTTCGCCGACCTGCACCGTCGCAGTGGAGACAAATTCGCCAAGGAAATAGCCCACACACTGGAACGGGGGCGACAGGAAGGTCGCTACGAAAAGCTCTATATCGTAGCGGAACCCTATATGGTGGGCAGCCTGCGTGATGCCCTGAAAACACCAACCCGCGCCACTATCGCCGGGGAGACCGGAAAAAATTTGGTCGATAGTCAACCGGACGAAATCCGGGCTCAATTACCCATCTGGTTATAGCGAAATATTTCAGGCAAATAAAAAGGGGCTGGCAAAAAAGCCCCTTTATTTTCTTGCGGAGAGATCAAGCTTTATTACTATCGGCAAGCAGCTTGCCAATTAACAAATCTTTTTCGCGCCACCGTTCGTAGACCCACTGATTGAACTCCGCACGAAACACCTGATCGTTTGCGTAGTCCGAAACAAAGAATCTTTCCGGAATGCGAACCTGTTCAATACGAACAATAATTCGCTTCACCTTCCCACCCAGAAAATCGGAAAATGAGGGGATTCCATCCGGGTAAACTATGGTTACATTCAACAGGCGATTCAGCTGCTCCCCCAAGCTCTGGATTGCAAATGCGATACCTCCAGACTTGGGTTTGAGCAGATGGGCAAAAGGTGAGCCCTGCCTGTCATGTTTTTCCTGGGTAAAACGTGTTCCCTCAAGAAAATTCATAATACTTGTTGGGGTTAATTTAAAGCGCTCACAGGCTTTCTTAGTGGCCTCCAGATCCTTGCCACGCATTTCTGGGTGCTTTTTCAAATACGCCTTGCTATGCCGTTTCATAAAGGGGAAGTCCAACGCCCACCAACAAACCCCCATAACCGGAACCTTGATCAATTCCTGTTT
Organism: Microbulbifer sp. GL-2; assembly: GCF_007183175.1. NCBI lineage: Bacteria > Pseudomonadati > Pseudomonadota > Gammaproteobacteria > Cellvibrionales > Microbulbiferaceae > Microbulbifer > Microbulbifer sp. GL-2. The sequence continues at coordinate 2,237,775 of NZ_AP019807.1, read as the reverse complement.
AATGAAAAACTTCAGAAAGGGAATTTTTCGATTAAAAATGGACTGTAACACGAAAATATCGACCCAGCTCTGGTGGTTGGATGTCACCAGATACCAGCCCTCCTTATCCAATCCCTCATCACCCTGCACGTCCCAGCGCGTTTTCTGGGTAAGTTTCATCCAACCTTTATTCAAGGTGATCCAAGCTTCCGCAATGGCCATGAATATAGTGGCGAAAAACTTACGCAACACGGTAAAAGGGAGTATCAGTCGCAAAACCACAAAAAATAATAGGGGAATAAAACAGAGGATAGTGCCGATAGCCAACAAGCTCGAAGCCAATATCAGCAAAACAACAGAGGGAAGAAAATTTAACATCGTTCGTTTCTAAAATAATGAAATAACAAATAAAGCGCTTTGCCGCATTTCTATCAAAGAACTGCAATATTTTGCACTCAGGTGACCAGAGCTATCCGGTCAACTCAAGTCCTGGGCAATGCACATCCAGAAAACAAACCTGAACGGTCAGACACATCTATAGATTGCCGATCTCGATCATCATGGCCGTATACATTTTTAGATTCAGCCGGAATTGCTCCACAGTAATAAATTCGTGCTCGGAGTGGCCGGTGTAGGCTGTACCAGGCATGGAGGGACCAAAACTCACCGCATTGGGTAGCAACTTGGCATTAGTAGAGCCGCCAATAGCCACCGGTTTGGCCTCTTTCATACCTGTAAAGTGACGAAAAACATCCAGCAATGGTTCCACATGGGGCGCATTGTCCACCCGGTAGGGGTTACCCAGGGAGATCTCTGTCTTGGAGAGTGTGATACCCGTCTGCTGCTGCCAACCAGTAAGTGCAGAGCGGATTTCTTTCTCCAATTGAGGGGCACTTTTCCCTGTTGGTCGACGCAGGTTCAAAAAGCTGGTCAGCCCGGCCTCGGTGCTCTTTACCATAGTAATTGCAGCTGACATGGGCCCCATAAAAGTATCGCTATAGGCGATATCACCAAATTTTTCAGCCTCAATACCTGTGCCTATCAAGTCATTCAGGTAGCGGACTGTCGCTCCAGCAGCATTGGCCGGCCATTCGTGCACATTGAGAATATCGGCCAAATAGGCAATCGCATTGACACCGTGCTCCGGCTCAGAGCTGTGAATCGCTCTTCCAGCAGCACTCACTTGTAACTTGTCCCCGCTTTGAGCAAATTCAAAAGTTACCTGTGTGTGCTTGGCAGCCCGTGAGCGCATTGCCTCGATCAATTCAGGAGTGATATTGAGCAGAGTCGCCCGAGCCTCATCCGGCACCTGGCTACGGAAATAGCCACCGGAAAATTCCTCTAGATAGGGTTTGTCAAAGCCTTGTGGCAGGTGGCCCCCAGTGGTTACCTGCACTTCACTCCAGCCTTTTTCCGCAGTAACTACCGGATAACTTGCATCAATGGTGATGTTGTAAGCGGGGATTGGATAAGTTTTCAGAAAACTCTTCAGGGGCTCCCAGTCGGACTCTTCGGCCAGGTAAACCAGAAGCTCAATCCTGCGCTTCATCGGAACACCGCGGTCCTTGATCGCCTTCATAGCGTAAAGAGCGGTAGCAATGGGCCCCTTGTCATCCTCACTTCCTCGGGCAATCAATTTGCCCGGCTCACTCTCCCTATCGAGAAGAAATGGGCTCTTTTGCCATTTAGCAGGGTTTGCCGGCTGGACATCCCCGTGGGTGACAATACCCACCTTTTCAGGCCCTGCCCCTAAGGCAATCACCAATACATGACCAAAATCCTGGAACTCAAGCCCAAGTGCCCCCGCTTTCGCTTTTAGTGTTTCTTTAAACCCTGTAAACGCGGGGTTGTCTGCCAGGGCTAAATCCTCACGTGCCACAGTCTTAAAGCGCACCAGATCTGCGAGTGTTTCTGTCATGGCCGCTTCGTACTTTTCGACCGCGTAGTCTGCAGCGCTCTGAGCCTGGGAGGAAACTTCAGCCACAGCTGCCGCAGATAGAAAAGCCGGCAAAAGCAACGATAAGAGCGCAGGTTTCAGCCTCATAATTCCCCCCAAGTGAGTAAAAGCGCCATTGTACATCCCCACTCATTGGCATGACTCACCTTTTCAACCCAGTCCCAGTATTATTTATCGCCAATTGAATAGATCACCTAGCATCCAGCCCACAATTGCCGACTGCTAAACTACCCAATGACAACAGAACAAGACTGATTGCCCTTTCCAGTCAGGCACCCAGCTGCAACCTTTCTTGCTATCTCGGCCATAACATTGGTGAGATTGATTGCACAGGGTTGTGAAAAACTTTGGATTATCCGTTTCCTGGGGACCTAACCCCGCGCCGGGAGTAGTGCATGGGAACCACAATTGGCAAACATTTCCACCGCAAACAATGGCTGAGTGTGCAGCAGGCAGTCAACCACTTGAGTGCCCTCGCAGAGGAGCCGCTCACCAGCGCTCACCTGGCGGATCTCGCCGAAGAAAAACTCCTCGATCTCTACTGGTATCGCCCCGGGCAAAAGCTGATATTCCTGGACCGTATTGGCAGTCGTGAACTGGTGGAGCCTCTGCGATTATGTACAGACAACCGCAGTGACTGGAGTGCTATCGTCGGCATTTTGCGCCACAGTCCCGCCCTGCCCGCTTACGAGCAGGATACCCCCCTACTTGAGGATGCCCAGGGAAATCGCCTGCGTATTACTTTCGAGCACCATCAGCGACCAGAACCCTATAGTGGCCGCTGGTACCCAAACTTGGCAGAGTTGGTGCTTAAGCGTAGTGACCTGGAACAGCTGGAACCGCGCCTGTTCTCTCCAACGGAAGCCAACATCAGCCTGGAGCGTCACTTATTGCTCGACGTTATTTGGCAGCTGGAACAATTGGCTCTGGATGGTGAGCAGCACTCTACCAGCTGGCTGGCAGAGCAGCTTGCGCAGCGCTCTGCTTCCCTGGATCGCAATGCCTGTGAGCGGGTTCTCCTGGCCGCAGAGCGCGAGCGAGGCCAAAGCCGGGCGCATTAACCAAAGCTTTCCACGAAACCGGGGCGACTCACTCCGACCGCGTTTGAACTCCCTCCCAGAGTCACTCTCCAGCCATTGGTCACAAGCCTCAAAGGCTGTACTCTAGCGCCACTCAAAATAAAATGGCGGCAAGAGACCTCGGGAGGTAAACCATGCGGGCAAGGAATAACCAGACACAATATGGTTGGGTTGCCATTGTTTTGCATTGGCTGATGGCGCCGGCCATCATCGGTCTTTTTGTTTTGGGCTGGTGGATGCGCCAACTGTCATACTACGATCCTTGGTACCAGCAGGCACCAACTATCCATAAAAGCATCGGCGTCCTGCTATTACTCCTGTTGCTGCTACGGCTACTTTGGCGCCTGGTAAATACTACGCCACAAATAGAACCTGGCGCCCAACGCTGGCAAGTTGTTGCCGCAAAAGGTGCCCACAACCTTATCTACCTTCTGCTATTCGCCATCATGTTGTCCGGCTACCTGATCTCCACTGCTGATGGTCGAGCCATAGAGATTTTTAACTGGTTCAGTGTACCGGCAACTTTCCAGGGTATTCCCAACCAGGAAGACATTGCCGGCACTGTGCATGAAATACTGGCCTGGAGCCTGATTATCCTGGTAGCTATCCACGCTCTGGCAGCACTGAAACATCACTTTATCAACAGGGACAACACCCTGCTTCTGATGTTGGGAATTCTTAAGAGACCTGATCACTCGGAAGATCAAGCCCCTATCACAACCACAAAAAAGGAAACAACCATATGAAGAAGCTCACTGCACTCTTGTTCGCTGCACTGCTTGGCACCACAGCCCAGGCCGCCGAGTACAAAATCGACACCAAAGGCGCCCACGCTTTTGTACAGTTCCGTATCAAGCACCTCGGCTACAGCTGGCTATATGGCCGCTTCGATGACTTTAACGGTTCATTCTTTTACGACGACAAGGCGCCGGAAAAATCCTCCATCAACGTCAATATCGATGTGACCAGCCTCAACAGCAACCATGCTGAGCGCGACAAGCACTTGCGCGGGGCAGATTTCCTTAACACCGAAAAATTCCCCTCCGCTACTTTCAAGAGCACCAGTTTTGAGCCCCTTGAAGATGGTAAAGCCTTGTTAAAGGGTGAACTGACTCTGCACGGTGTGACCAAACCCATCACCATTGATGTCTCTAATATCGGTGGAGGTAAAGATCCGTGGGGTGGCTACCGCCAGGGCTTCAGCGGCACTACAGAATTCGAGCTGAAGGATTTCGGTATTGATTACAATCTGGGTCCCGCGTCCCAGAAAGTAGAGATGATCCTAGACATCGAGGGCATCCGTATCTAAAGCGGAGCACAAGCCCCCGACAACTTTGAGGAGCCGAGGCAATGTAAGTCTGGGCCCCCTCTCATTTCAAGAAAAGTCAGGGGCACCCAAGTTTTACAACTCCCCTCTGGTTATCCAGCACTCATGGAAGCTTGCCTGAGCTGCCACCATAATTGGGAACATTATCAGCCCACTCGGCAAACTGTATATTTAACAGTAGAAACGTCTACAAGGTGCAAGTAGCCAGGCTTTGGGCAGTATGTGCCCAAACATCGAAAATGAAGACCTCACCCTGGCGGCACTCACTGGCAGGAATTGCCGCCAGATTGGCATTTTTGAGCAGCAGTGAATCCATTAGGTTGAATAGTTAAAAATCAACATTTATAGCTACACGACCATAGCCAAGGCCAAGGCCAAGGCCAACCAAATTTGATCTGAAAATTTATTGGGTTGTTCATTGACCTAAAAAAATTGGTAACCGGAGCTTCCAGATACTTTTAACTATCTGCAAACACCAAATCTGTGGCAGAAATTCCAACCCGATCACACTAAGTAAGCACAAACTATTACGGAGCTTTTGACGACAGAGCAACTTTTCAGAGAAAATAGAGGCAATTAGCATCAATCATTGCAATCGCTCCTTAGATCGGTATAAATGGGGCGATAACTTGAGAGCATTTGAAAACCCATAGTGACCACTCACTTAGAACCGATTTACAACACTCTTAAAGCTGCCCAACACATTGCCATTACCCATGGCTAACCAAGTGACCTACTTGGCTCACCGCGGCTTTTAGACAGCACTAAAAGAGAAAAACCTCGCTACCCAAGGTTTCCTCTTACTCCATAGAGTAAGTGCGCTCACCATGTTTTAAGTGTGGAGATGTCAGTTTCGCAGGAAAACGCTCTGACACTATTGCCAGAGTAAAAAGGACAGAAAGATGGCTTGCCTACAGCATCCAGATAGGGAACAACCAGTATATCTAATGGCGCACCACACCATTGGCCGCCGCCAGGGCGCAGTGGACACCCGCATTACCAGCGCCGAAATTTCTGGTATCCATTCGGCAATCCAATGGACCGGCACTCACTGGAATATTCGTGATCTCAGCCGCAATGGTACCTGGCTCAATAGCCAGCAACTGGTTCCCGCCAAAAGTTATCCACTGCAAACTGGTGACAAAATCTGTTTCGGCCGGGCAAACAACCCCGCCTGGATCGTCGAGAACCTCGATGCTCCCGAGAATCTGCTGATCGATCTGCAAACTGGTGAATCGCAACCTCTGGAGCAATACCACCTACTCCCGAATGAGAGTGAACCACTGGCAAGCCTGCACTTCAGCCCGGTAACGGCCCAGTGGCAATATGAATTCACTGGCAACTCCGCCGAAGGTGGTAGCAAGACACTGGTACACCACGGCGACCGTATCGACTGCGGCCTGAACAGCTGGCAGTTGTTCCTGGCCGATAACCAGGGCGCCACAAAGGAGCTGTCCCTGCAGCAGCTGTCGATCACCGACTTCGGCCTGCGCTTCTCTGTCAGTTCTCATGAGGAGCATGTACAGCTGCAGTTACAGCGTGAGGGAATGAAGCAATCCCTACCCGCGCGGATTCACAACTACCTGCTGCTTTACCTTGCTCGTGCCCGCTTTCGCGACATGCAAAACGGTATGGATGTGGACTCCCAGGGCTGGGTCTCCATTCAGGTGGCCACCCACGAACTAGGGATCACAGTCAACCACCTGAACACTCAGATCTTCCGCGCACGCAAACAGATTTCCGAGTCTCTGCCTGATGCGGTGGATACTTCAAACCTTGTGGAACGACGCTCTTGGGAAATTCGTATTGGTTGTCACCAGTTTGAGATTTATAAAGGCGCTCAATTGGAAGCGAAAGCGGAACTGCAGGAAGCGTAAACTGGCATTTTGATAAATGCTCCGGTCTAGCTATCTCTTTTTTTCTTACTCAATGGTACTTAGTGAAGCTAGCAAGACTGAATCTCTGAGTTCCTGGAAAGACTTTCTATGGTAGTGCAGCCTATTCTTAGGCCAGCACACTACCTAATGGCCTACTATAACAGAGAGCGTCCACATCAGCACAACTATGGTATACCGCCCGAAAAGGCTGAAGAAAACTCAACTTACTGTCCGGAAACAGTTGACCACTACACACGCTGATAACGACAACGCTATAAAAAACTAACCATAATATGCTTGGGGCCCATGTGGAATAACAGCCAGGAGCGGGTTCAACTACCCAGTAGCGATGTGTCGTTCTCCGTCAATCTACATTCTTAAGGCTTCGCGACACGAATAGCGGCAAGCCTGGTTTCACATTTTCTGCTTATTCCAGCTATTTCTACTCAAGTTAGATTCGGCGATTTAGCTGCCAATCCCAACTTCAAGAAGCAGGCTCGTCAAAGACTGCATAGCAGCCCCTTCAAGCCAAAAGATATGGAATAACGTGAACCATTTCCTTCAGAAGGGAGACAGATGGCTTCACGAAAATGTACTATCAGGTAGAATGCCCCATCCATCCGAAAAGAACTAAATACAATGGACGTAGTTGCGCTGGAGAAAACTGAGGTATACCAAGGCCGCTATAGGGTAGAGCGCACCCTTGGTGCTGGCGGTATGGGGGTTGTCTATCTTGCTGAGGACGTAAAGCTCGGGCGTAAGGTTGCTATCAAGCAACTTCGCTCTGATATGACAGGCAACTCTGCTGAAGCCCGCTTTCGTAGTGAAGCTCAATTATTAGCCAGGCTGAACCATCCTAATATCGTACGACTGTATGATGTTCTCGAAGATGATGATAGCGTTTCACTAGTGATGGAGCTAGTGGAGGGCGTCACTCTCAAAGAGTGGCTCCGTGAGAACAGTGCGGCCTTGGCTCAAAAGCTGGATCTTCTAATGCAGATCTGCCAAGGACTTAGCGAAGCTCACTGCCTTGGCATTATTCACAGGGACCTCAAGCCAGACAACATCCTAGTCACCAATGATGGCTTAGCCAAGATTACTGACTTTGGTATTGCCAAAACTCTTGATTGCGACCAACAACTGACTCGGGAAGATCATATTGCCGGCAGTATCCAGGCAATGTCCCCCGAACAACTACAAGGCGCAAAACTGGATGCACGTAGCGACTTATTTAGCTTTGGTAGCATTGCTTATGAGTTATTATGTGGCTCAAAACCTTTCGAAAGAGACGGTATGAATGCGCTGGCCTTTGCCCAGCAAATATCCAGTAAGCCTCACATTCCACCACAGCAATCCTGGCCAGAGATTCCCAAACCTTTAGCAGCCTTGTTAGACCGGCTGTTAGAGAAAAATCCGGAGCTGCGCCCAGAATCAGCACAGCAGGTATTTGAGGCTCTCACTCTCGTACGTCAGTATGGTATCGATACTAGTACTCAACAGTATTCAGAAACAGTCACTCAGCTCTTAGTTAAACCGCGAAAAAAACGTGGCCGAATGCTCGCGGCATTGTCAGGAATAGCATTAGCTGGAGTCGGTGCCTTCTGGGGCTGGCACAGCTTTATGCAATTAGCACCACAGTATATTGCGGTATTACCCGTACAGTTACACGGAAAAGTACGCGGCGAGGAAAACGCTGAAACCCTGGTCACTGCTATGGTTCGGCAAGCCCTGATGAATACCCCCTCACAGCTAAAATCTAGCGCTTTGGTTACCTACACACCAGAAAAGGGAGCGCCACTTGAGAAGCAACTGCGGCGCTTGCGCACTCAAGGCATCACCGACGCATTACAAGCCCGCCTGGATTGTATGCAAGTTCGTTGCAGTATTGAACTACAGAGGATTAACCCCAGAGATAGCCAGGTAAGGCAGCAAGCCAGCTTTGTCTTTCTGACGGATAAACGCCAAGAGGCTCAATATACTATTACCAACAATGCGACCGAGTTATTTGGTAAAGACTATCAGGGTGAGCCTAGCGAATATAAGAGAATGATTGCGGAAGACTATAACCGCTATCTTACAATTCTCACTAAAGCTGACAGCACCACCAGCGAAGCCGTAAGTCGATCTGATTTAGATACATTGAAAGAACTTATCGCTTCTTATCCTCAAAATATCAATTTGTATTTGCTATATGCTGAGGCCGCAACAGATCTATTCTTAACTATCAATGATAACAAGTTACTTACTGACGCCCTTGGAGTTTTGCGTAACGCAGAAGAAACATATATTAGCCAAGCAGACCTTCTCGAAGCCAAACTTCTTATCAAATCCTTTAGTGGAAACAAAATAGGTTTCCAATCCACATTAAAAGAACTACAAGCTAAGGGACACCCGTCCGCTCACCTACTCGCCCAGTTCGCTCGTTTCCAATTTACCCAAGGTAATTACCAGCAAGGTTTAACATACGCAAAAGAGGCTACTGCCTTACACCCTTCAGCTGGAAACCTATATCTTATAGCTATGAACCAGACCGCTATGGGTAATTATGAAAACGCAAGAAAGACGGTATCAGAATTAATAAACCGCTTTCCTGAGCATTGGTCTGCCCATTCCCTAAAAGGCGTTATCGAACTAGAAACCGGTAACCTAAATAATGCAGAAAAGGCTATAACATCAATTCCAAAAGAATTTCGATCTTGGGGTGCCAAGAATAATTTAAGCACAGCTTACTTCTTGCAGGGAAAGTACGATCAAGCTCTAGAGCTTTACCAAGAAGTTCTAACCCAGTCACCCGACAACCTCACGGTGATCTCGAATATCGCAGAAGCATTTTTGATGCTTGACCGACCAGAGCTGGCCAAAGCCGAATACGCCAAAATTGTACAACTAACATCTTCCAACCAAGATACAGAAAGTGCCGCTAATGCCTTAAGGGTTCGTGCGATCGCGCTTGCCAATTTAGGTCAACAGTCCGAGGCAATTGCACTGATTACCAAGCTCCTTCTTTCCAGCCCGGATGATACTGATATTAAATACAGTGCAGCATTGATCTATACCCTCTCAGGGGAGTGGCGTTCAGCCAACTATTATATTGAAGAGCTTCTTCACCAAGACATGAGTACAGAGTGGTTTGTGCTTCCAGTTTTTAAAACACTCTGTACTCAACCCCAAGCTTCCGAAGAGGTCGTCGCAGGGATTTGTCTATAGTATTAGATATCACCTGGATCAATAACTGCATCCGGATCACCGGAAACAAAGTGCATGCCTGTCTCTGGGTCCACACACATCCACAGGAAGGAAAAATTATCGGGAATCTTTGCCTTGTCCTTGATTCGGATAATCAGCTTGGTGTATTCACCTTCCACTCTTTTAGCTCGGGCACGGAACTGGTGACGAAAATCTGGCGTAAGCGCAATAATGCCATCCAGCTTATGGAAATGGCAGCGGGCAAACTCCAGCTCGCGCCCTGACACCTCGGAGAGATCCAAGGTGACATTAAGGGTTGCAACTCCGCCCTTTTGGATTTTAAAGCGCATATTGCCGAAATGCTCTTCAGGGTTAGCGGCATTAAACAACGGCCAGTATTGTAACTCTCCATCTTTCGGCTCACGGGGTCGTAAAACCAGATCCAGCTTCAACCCCTCTTTAGGTACCTCGCACTCCAGTACGGGTAAATCGGCACAATTGCTCATCGTTCATCCCCTTGTAAGCATTTGTTATTTGATGTCACCAAAAGACGTTTTATCTTGTGTATGATACGTCTGTGACTGCGTCATCATAACTAGTTTCGTTTTGAAAAAAAGCCGGCAGTATATATCTACCGGCCCGAAATGATGGTCCCAACCATCGACGGTTACAACAACACTATCAAGAGCAAAATTTGGCATCCATGCCCCGGGCAAGCCCATCCAAAAGTTCCAACTAAGACTCTACACCCGTCGGTTCCAGCTTACCCGTTCAGCTTACGCTGATCCTTTCCATCCCCCGCGCCTCCGACAGCGCGAGAAAACTAAATCCATCATCCATCCGAAATATGTTGTGGGGGCTGCCTATCCGTGGCGGGGAAACTGCTTGCACAAACTCCCGTACCCCCTCAACTGGGAGCCACTTTACGGATTTGCGAATTACAGATCTATCACGACCAATTACAAGGAATTACACGCCAGCTGTTTTATCCCTCAACTTAGACTGTTAGAGTCACGAAATAACAAAAAGCATGTTCTAATGAGGATACGATGGAAGCGAACCTTGAAGATGTAAAAATTCTCTCTCCCCGCCGAAACACCACCGAGGCCACAAATATTGAAGAGCTGGCGCGGGAGCAGCTACAGCACTTTTGTATTGATACAGACTCAGAACACGGCCGATTGCTTGAGCAAACCGCAGCGCTCCTGTATCAGGCGCAGGGCAATTTAAATCAGCTCTGGAGCCAGGTGACCGAAACCCTGAAACGTTTGGACAAGTCAGATAAAATCGCCTATTTCAATGCCAAACGCTTTATGAGTTTCCAGCTGGCAAAATTGCTGGACACCTTACAAAACCCATTGCGGGCTACTTTCCAAAGCCTACAGGGAGACGATTTTAATATCACCACCCGCGGCGGTTATCCACTGTTCGATAATATTCCGGCGATTTTTTCTGCGACGCCGGTGATCGCGCGAACGGCCACTTATATCTATGCCTGCACCGAGTGGGTAGACGACGCCTTCCGCGGCCGCGAGCCCAGCCATGATATCTATTCTCGACTGCTTAACCCCACTTCCATTTCCCTGGCCAATGCCATTGTGGACCTGGAGTGCGGCCCCAGGGCAAACGAATATATGGCCTGGAACTTCAATTCCGGCATGGCCGCCATTGATGCATTACTTTCCAATCAGCTGCGCCATAAGGATATATTGATTGTCTCGCGAAATATCTACGGTGGCGTGCACCAATTGCTCCAGGACTTTTATGCGCGCAAAGACAAGCTCGCAATTCAACTGGTTTGGTTTGACGGCACCAGAGGGGAGGAATTTAAAAAGCTGCTAAATGAAACTCAGCGGGAATATGCAGATGCTGTTTCTGGTGGGGCGAAGATCCACACCTATATTGAATCACCCTGTAACCCCCACGGTATCATGCTGGATGTGCCAGCTATTTGTAAGGCAGCGCATCAGGAGAATATTCTGGTCAGCCTGGATGCTACCCTGGCCACGCCCTTCCTGTACCAACCATTGCGCCGTGAGGATCGCGAGGAGCGCCCGGACTTTGTTGTGCATTCCTATACCAAAGATATTGGCGGCACTGGCGCTGCCACTGCGGGCGTGGTTATTGGAGAAAACCACCGCATGTTTATTCCCAAGGGGGATAGTGCGAAAGGGCTTAACTGGGATCAGTGTATGTTCTGGGATGTGTATTACATCAAGGGTGCCTTCCTGGATGCAGACAAGGCCTGGGAGGTGCACTGCGGCATGCGCACTCTGGAAATGCGTATGCTCACCAAGTGCATCAACACATTGAGCCTCAGCCACTTCTTCGCTAGTCACAGTAAAATCCGTGTAAATAGCCATGCAGTAGGAACTCACCCGAACTCCAAGATGCGCGAATCCCTGATGCGTTATCAGTTCCCGACACCACTATTCAGTATTGATATGGAGGCGGCACAGATTCCCACTGCGGCATTCAAGAGTTTCTTCGACGCACTGGAACCTGCATTTGGACAGATGGTCAGCCTGGGACAAACCAACACCATGGTGCTCTGCCCTGCCCTCACTTCACACTCAGAGCTCTCTCCAGAAGCGATGGAAGCAGCGAGTATATTCCCAACTACAATCCGTATTTCCGTAGGGGATGAAAACATGGCCCAGCTGGCAGCCCATGTGATTAATTGCGCACGCCTGCACTTGGACCCGGTCAGCCCAGGATTCAGTGAGGGCTTTATTTCTCCGGAAGATGCCGACGCACTCTTCACCCGTTTCTACATGCAGTCCCACCAAAAAGTAATGGAAGCACAACCCAAAATTGCTGATTATTTGTAAAGGGAACACGCCGGAAAAGGGTAATTAAAAACGGCACAGTCGGTAACTACCGCTGTGCCGCGCTTGTTGCACTACCCTATATCCCGTAGTATCAACGTTTCTGTCCATAATTTAATCAAAAAAAATGCCGAAAATTTCCGCATGCCTTCTGGCCTGGGTGCTCTGCTGCCTATCCGCACTGACACTCGCCCAGGGCTATGAGCAGCTTTACAGTGATTACCGCGGCAGCCTCTACCAAATTCGCCTGATCGAAAAATCTTCCAATTCCAAAGCCGGCCTCGGCTCTGGATTCCAGATCTCTGCCGATGGGTTGCTGGCCACCAACTATCATGTTGTCGCACAGGCAGTCAGTGATCCCGAAAAGTACACCTTGGAATACCTGTCTACCGACGGCACCAAAGGCACCCTCGAGCTCCTGGATATTGATGTGGTAAACGACCTGGCCCTGCTACGGCAGGACAAACCCGGCGCGGAGTACCTGCAGCTTGCCACTGACACTCCCAAGAAAGGTGAGACAGTCATTTCCCTCGGCAACCCCCTGGATCTGGGGATGACCTTGATCCCAGGCACTTACAATGGTATTGCCGGCGGCAGTTTTTACGATCGCATCCATTTCTCCGGCTCCATCAACCCCGGAATGAGTGGCGGCCCGGCAATCAATACCCGCGGCCAGGTAGTAGGCATCAACGTGGCCACTGCCGGCAATCAGGTAAGTTTCCTGGTGCCCGTAGATAAGCTCTCCACGTTGCTGAAACACTTCCATAAACGGGATGAGGCCCTGGATCTCAAGGCGGTTACCTACCAGCAACTGATCGATAACCAGCAGCGGATAATTGATTCCATCCTGCAGGCTGACTGGAAACGCCGCGCCCTTGGCGAAGCTATGGTGGTGGGAGAAATCGTGCCGGCAATCAAGTGCTGGGGTAATACCCAGGATGATGACGAGAGTCCCATCAAACGTATCGATAAGGGCTGCACCGGGCAGGATGTTATTTTCCTTTCCGACGAATTCAACACCGGCAGGGTGGAGTATGAATTTTTCTGGCTTGAGGCAGATGACTTGTTGCCCGCACGTTTTTATGCGGAATATGAGCAGCAGATGAGCACTTTTTATCCTGGCAACAGTGCCGGTGAAGAGGACGTAACCAACTTCCGCTGCCGCCAGGGCTTCACCTCACAACCTCGCACTGGCAATGGCCCAATATCAAAACCAGACCGTAGCAAGAAGCCCCTGATTGCGCGCACCAGTTATTGCGTGCGTCGCTATAAAGACTTCCCCGATTTGTATGACATATTCTTCCTGAGTCTCAGTGTTGACCAGAAAAACCGAGCACTGGTCAGCCACTTTACCCTCTCCGGTTTCACCCAGGAGTCCGCCGACGCCTTTACCGAGAAGTTCACAAGCGAGATCCAATGGCACTGATTATTGAAGAACTCAACCGTGCCCACCGGGTACAAGTGCGTTACCGTATGGACGGAGACAAATTCACCCTGGGTCGCGCTTACAATAACGATGCCATCCTTGAAGATATGCACGCCGATGGCCGCCATGCGGAAATACACCGGGATGAAGACGGCAACTACATCTTACACGACTTGAATTCCATCAACGGCAGTCAGCTGCTGGGTAATCTGCAGGACAAATCAGTTAAGCCTGGCGAAATTTCCTCACACCAGATCGCCTCCGGGGATCTGGTACAGTTCGGGAAATCCAGGCTGCGCCTGTTCAATTGTGATGACGCAGTCCCGGAAGCCACTCCGCTGCACTCCCTGGAAAGTTTTTTCTCGGGCTTGTCCCGTCCACTCAACGCCATTTTATTGGTATTGGCAGTGGCCTGCTCCACAGTGCTCCTCAGTTATCTCGGTTATGCGCGCAGCTACGAATGGACACTTGCTGTTAATATATTAGCCAGCGCCACGATCGGGCTTGCGATCTATGCCGGTGCCTGGGCTTTTATTGGTCGGGTGGTAAAGCACGAGACTCATTTTTTTGCCCATCTGTCTATCGCCGCAATCGGCGCCCTTACTTATACGGTTTGGGAGTGGTTTAGTGGGGTACTCAACTATAACTTTGCCATTGGCGATTTGATGGAGGCGCTGGATTTTCTGGTACTCGCAATCATATTGCCAGCCATGCTTTGGTGTGCCTGCTATTTGGCTACTAATCTTAGACGTGGCTGGCGCTGGGCAGTGGCACTGGTGTTGCCTATCGGCTTTTTAGGCCTCAGCCTGGTTGAAAGCGTCGGCAAGCTCGATGACTTCAGCGAAGCCCCGGAAATTTCCACCGAACTCAAATACGATAATATGCTGCTGCGTAAGCCAGTGCCGATGCAAGAGTTTATCGCCAGCTCACCGGCACTGTTTGATATACCCATCAAGAAAAACAAGTCAGAAACAGAGAAGGGACAAAACGCCGCTGCTGAAGACATTGGCGACAATGTAGAGGTTGAGCAATGAGTAAACTATTTTGGAGCCCAGGGTTGGAAAAGCTGGAGCCCTATACCCCCGGTGAGCAACCCAATAGTCAAACCCTGGTCAAGCTCAACACCAACGAAAACCCATACCCGGCTTCACCTGAAGCTCTTTCCCTTTTAGCCCAGGGTGATTTCGCCGATGCCTTGCGCCGCTACCCGGACCCAGAGTCCTGTGAACTGCGCGAAGCCATCGCTGAGCGTTACAATCTTAATAACCGACAGGTTTTTGTGGGCAATGGTTCCGATGAGGTCCTGGCCCTGAGCTTTTACAGCTTTTTCCGGCGTAGCGAGCCTTTGCTGTATCCCGATATTACCTACAGCTTTTACCCGGTTTACTGCCAGCTTTTTGATATTGAATTCCGCACTATTCCGTTACGCAATGACTTCGCCATCGCGGTGGAAGATTTTGCTGGTAATGCCGGTGGCATCATTGTACCCAACCCCAATGCTCCAACTGGGCGTTGCCTATCTCTCGATAAAATCGAAGAACTGCTTGGCTTGCATCCAGAGCGCGTGGTGATTATCGACGAAGCCTATATCGACTTTGGTGGGGAGAGCGCTACCCAGTTGATTGAGCGCTACCCAAATCTATTGGTCATCCACACTCTATCCAAATCCTACGCCTTGGCGGGTTTGCGACTCGGTTTCGCAATGGGGCAGGAGCATCTGATTGAAGGGCTTTTGCGCGCCAAGAACTCGTTCAATTCCTATCCCATAGACGCCATCGCCCAGCAAGTCGCAACTGCCGCTATCCGTGATAGCGCCTGGCATGCAGATAACTGCGGCAAGGTGATTGCTACGCGCCAACGCAGCGAACAGGCATTACAGAAGCTGGGCTTCCAAGTGGTGCCATCCAAAGCAAATTTCATTCTGACAAAGCCGCCGGCACCCGGGGCTGAGGCCCTATACCTGGCTCTGCGCGAACAAGGTATCCTGGTGCGCTACTTCAGCAAACCCCGTATCAATGAATATCTGCGGATCTCTATCGGTACCGATGAGGAAATGGACCAACTCATACGGAACTGTAAAGAGATACTTGCGTCACAGAGCTAGCAGGCTACCTGTCTATACTCGTCGGGTCCGCACAGCTGCGGCCCGACCACAATGACTTACCGGTAACTTGGGAACTATGTACCTTCCATCTGAGTACCTCACAATCAAACTCCCTAAATTGATTGCCCACTCCCTGGCAATCGCTTCTATGGCGCTCAGTGGCATTGCACTGGCCAACCCTTGGGAGCAGGCTGAAAAACCCAGTGCCCAGGCTGCCTCCAGTATCGGTACCTATACCAATGGCTGTCTCGCCGGGGGGAAAACCCTCCCCCTGCGCGGTGAGGGTTACCAGTTGGTGCGCACGGGCCGAGAACGCCACTTTGCCCACCCAAATACCATCGCATTCCTGAAGGACTTCTCACAGAGCGTGGCGCAGAATGACCTGGGTAGAATACAGATAGGCGATATGTCCATGGCCCGAGGTGGACCCTTTGGCAGCGGTGGACACAGCAGCCACCAAACGGGCCTGGATGTGGATATCTGGTATTCCCAGGACCGGCGCGCTGCAGAGCGTCCCCTAACCCAATGGGAGCGCGACAATATCTCCGCCATTCCGCTGGCAGATGCGCGCCAGCATCGCTTGATAAAGGAAAACTGGGACGAACGGGTCCCCAAAATCCTGCGCATGGCTGCGGAGGACCAGCGAGTGGAACGTATCTTTGTCCACCCCACCATCAAACGCCAGCTATGTGAAATTTCAGGCATAGATAACGAGTGGCTGCGCAAAGTACGCCCTTGGTGGGGACACAATTACCATTTCCATGTGCGCCTAACCTGCCCCGAGGGAAGTAGCAACTGCAAACCCCAGGCGCCAGTGCGCACCGCGCCTTGTGGCAACGACCTGGACTGGTGGTTTAGTGAAGAATTCTACGCAATACTAAACGGCACCAAGACAAAGCCGACAAAGCCCAAACCAAAGACGATGCCACAGCAATGTCAGCAGGTCTTACTGGCCCCACCTACTGGCACCACGACGGAATAATTCTATGATCAACACCTTGCTTATCTGCGGCGGTGGCGGCAGCGAGCACGAAGTGTCCCTGCGAACCGCTGACTTTATTGAAGAGCAACTGGCCCAAGCTGAAGACATCTCCTTAAAGCGAGTTGAGATGGATGCGAGTGGCTGCCTTACTGATAAACAGGGCCGGGTTTACCATATCTTTTACGATCGCAAGATACGCGATGAACAAGGTAACGCCTGGAGTGTGGACTATGTAATCCCCGCAATCCACGGCTACCCCGGTGAAACCGGTGACCTGCAATCCCAGTTGGAGATGTTCGGAATCCCTTACTTTGGGTCCGCACCTGAAGCGAGCAAAACCTGCTTTAACAAAATCAAAACTAAAATGTGGCTGAGTGCCCTGGGGATCAATAACACTCCCTACCTGTTCCTGCACAGCCTGGAAGAGGAAGAGTTGGATAAAGCTCATGCAGCCTTGGAGGAGTGGGAAGCAGTATTTATCAAAGCCTCAAATCAGGGCTCTTCGGTTGGTTGCTTCAAAGTCACACGAAAAGAAGAACTGATAGATGCGGTTAAGAAAGCCTTTACCCTCTCACCCTACGTTCTGGTGGAAAAGGCCCTGAACGCCCGCGAGCTGGAAGTAGCAGTTTATACCTTTGAGGAGGAGTTAATCGCAACTCGCCCCGGTGAGGTCCGCGCACCATCGGACACTTTCTACACCTACAAAGAAAAGTATGCCTCGGGCAGCCGCGCCGAGACGTTTATTGAAGCAGAAGGACTGAGTGAGGAGCAGCTGGAATGGATCGAGCAAGTTTCGGTGCTTACTTTTAAGGCTTTGAAACTAAAAGATTTATCCCGTATTGATTTTTTCCTGACCGATACTGGTGAACTGTACCTCAACGAAGTCAATACTTTCCCTGGGATGACTCCAAACTCCATGTTCCCCAAAATGATGGAGAATTACGGCCACGATTTTACCGAATACCTAACGGGCCTAATACGCTCTGCCGTATCTGATTCAGCTCAAGCCCAATAATTAGGAAAAGTGTTGCCGCCTATACAACAGCACAAAATAAAAAAGGGACAATAAGTCCCTTTTTTATTTTTCAGCCGCCCCTCAATGATGTAACCATCCCAGTTGCCTGCGCCGGGAAAACTGGCCGCGAAGAAATTCCATCTGA
The DNA here is from genome assembly GCF_007183175.1 of Microbulbifer sp. GL-2. Classification (NCBI taxonomy): domain Bacteria; kingdom Pseudomonadati; phylum Pseudomonadota; class Gammaproteobacteria; order Cellvibrionales; family Microbulbiferaceae; genus Microbulbifer; species Microbulbifer sp. GL-2. Next base: position 2,219,870 of record NZ_AP019807.1, on the reverse strand, counting down.
TCGCCTCGAATCCGTTCACTGTTAATCAACGCCAGGTATTCTGCCGCATTCGGACAAAATGGTAAGGCCAGCAATTCCATATCGATATCTTCCAATAAATAATTGCCTTTGTGCTGGTTACAACGCCGACAGGCAGTCACCACATTTTCCCAGGAGTCCTTGCCCCCTTTGGACACCGGCATAACATGGTCGCGGGTAAGATCGATAGACTTGAAGGGATTGCCACAATAAAGGCAGGTATGCGTATCGCGAAAAAAAAGCGCTCGATTTGTTAATGGTGGTCGACTGCGCGGACGCGCCATACGAGCGCCACCACAGGCAATGATTGCCGCCAGGTCCAGGGTGGAGCGCTTGCCGCTGTGATTAAACCCACCACGCACTCGCTGCACAATCCCCCCCAGGGACCAAGTAACTAAGTCGCGCACATACAGGCAGGAGGCCTCCTGCCATGTGAGCCATTCCAATGGCTGGCCCGCCAGATTCAGGCGTAAAATTCGTGCTTGCATTACCTCGCCTCCCCGCAATCGAACGGAAAAACTTGACTCATATCGACTGTCGCTACAACCATCAAAATATAAAATTTTGAATATTGGCAGGTTGCATGCGGACAATCCCGATAAGTCGGATAGAGAAGTTTGGGGTGGGATTCGATCTTTAAGAAGAGCTTCAGTACCAGTGAAAAAGGACTTACGGCGGGAAAAGCGGAATAGCCTGCCGGAAATTTCAACGATGAGAAGACAGTACCCCAAAGGCGTGAAAATGCCTGGGGGAAAACGGGCACTGCTGCTAGGAAATTACTGAATGCGCCACCCTCCGCCAGCCCGAGCAATAATGGCTGGCCTATCATCATTAAAGCGGATAAATATTACAAATTCCAGACAGCTATGAATTCAACCGATGGAAAATTGGTCCTATGAAGCAGAGCCCAGAAAACTGGAAATTATAAACTTGGAAAGCCAATAATAGATTTATATTGAATAACAGGAAGGAAAAAACTTGGCAGGGCAATTAAAACACCGCCCAGGCAATCCGGCCCGGGCGGTGCGTCTCACAGGATGGTGCCCATATCCTTAGGGCGAGCGGCGCAATCCATTTATCCTTTGCCGCAGAGGTGCAGTCCCTTGTGCGTCCCTGCCAGTTAATTATGGACATCAAGCGAGAAAAAAGTAGGGGCAATCTGCTGAATTTTGTGTAAGACATATCTCACAAAGTGAAATATTTCCTTCACAAAGGAGGGGAGGACCAGGTAGGAACCCTGTGGTAAAACAAAGGTCGGTGAGTGAGCGACGCAACTATAAACACCTTTATTTCAAGTTCAATCTAATTAGGGAAGATACTGTTGAAATATACGCTAATTTTTTTGCTTATCTTGGTCGCCGTGGTTTCAGGCGCCTTATCGGCGGTTGCATCGGGAGTGAGTGTTCCCTGGCGCCAGCTTTTTGGAGGAGTAAAAACAACCGAGCAACAGGTGATGAGTGGGATAAAAGCCGCTCAGGGTTACCGGCTCCAGCTTTTTGCAGAAAATGTCCCCGGCGCGCGATGGCTCGCAATCACCCGTTCTGGCGATATTCTCGTATCCCAGCCAAAGAAAGGGCAGATATCCCTCTTATCTCCCGATCGTAATGGGGATGGGCAAGCGGATAATCAGCGTGTATTGATTGACAACCTAAACCGCCCCCATGGCCTCGCGCTGCATGAGAATTGGCTCTATATCGCAGAGGGTAACGCTGTCGGTCGTGTACCCCTCGATCATTCCGATGGCCGCCTGGCTGGAAGTTACCAGAGAATTCTCGAAAATTTGGAGGACAGTGGCCACTGGACAAAAACCATCGAGATGGGTCCCGATGGCTGGCTTTATCTGAGCAGTGGCTCCAGCTGCAATGTCTGTATCGAGAAAGACCCGCGACGGGCCACGATCATGCGTATGCGTCCCGATGGCAGTAACTTTAAGATTCTTGCCACAGGCCTGCGTAACAGCGTTGGCTTCGACTGGTCTCCAAAAGATGGCGGACTCTATGCCACAGACAATGGGCGAGACTGGCTCGGCGACAACCTTCCTCCAGATGAACTCAACCTGATCCGGCCAGATAATTTCTATGGCTGGCCCTACGCCTATGGCGACAGAGTGCCCGATCCCGATTTTATTGACGATGAGAACCCAACGGTAAAAGAGATGATCGCGGCTTCAGTGGCACCAGTCCACGAGTTCGCCGCACACAATGCACCACTGGGCATTCGTTTTCTACGCAGCCCGGAGCAGCTTAAAAACTACCGCGGGGCAGCCCTGGTAGCCCTGCATGGTTCATGGAATCGCAGCGTTAAGGATGGCTACAAAGTAGTTTCCCTACACTGGGATGAAAGCGGAAATATCTCCGAAAGGGACTTCCTATGGGGCTTCCTCAGTGAAGACCGCACCGAGGTTTCCGGCCGACCCGTCGCTATAGCCGAAGACAACCAGGGAAAAATTTATATCTCAGACGACTATGCAGGTGCGATATATCAACTATCTCCCAGCAATGTGCCAAGCACTCCGACTGTCCTCCCAACCAGGGTCGCCAATAACGTTGAAAAAAAGCCACCGGCCATAGATTCCGACGCCGTTCGGGAGGGGAAAACACTCTACCAGAGTCACGATTGTGCCCACTGCCATCAGCAGCAGGTGCCCTTAAGAGACCTGAACAAAAAATACTCTCTGGATTCTCTGGCAAACTACTTCGATGCGCCAACACCTCCTATGCCGAAATACGACTTTAGCGATCAGCAGAAAAAGGCCCTGGCCCATTACCTGCTATCTCTTGAGGCCCTCAGGTAACCTTAGGGGGAGGAATCAGTCCCCTCTAATTGACCCTTGCCGCGCCAGCGGCTAAGGTTGCCCCGCAATTATGAGGCGATGCTATGGCGGCAAAGAAAAAATCGGCAACTTTTGAAGAGAGCCTGCAGGCCCTGGAAGAACTGGTAGAACGTCTGGAGGCGGGAGACCTGCCTCTCGAAGAAGCCCTGGCAGACTTTGAGCGCGGAGTAAAACTCACCCGTGAATGCCAGAAAAAACTGGCTAGTGCCGAGCAGAAGGTCAAACTGCTGATGGAAGAGAGCGGCAACATTCGCGAGTTACCGTTCGACGCCGACGACTCTGCAGGCGATACCTGAGTGAGTAGCACAACCCCTTCCCCTGCGCTGCGGACCTTTCTGCAAGATTCAGCCACACGGGTTGAGGCTCGAATCCGGAAAGCTCTTGAGCACCCTGTTCCCAGTGCGGAAAAACTCTTTGAGGCCATGCGCTATGCCGCACTGGGGCCGGGTAAGCGCCTTCGCCCAGCACTGGTATATGCCTGCGCCCAAGTCTTCCATGGTGTCGATTTTGATCTGGCCAAGTGTGATGCAACCGCAGCAGCCCTGGAATGCATCCATGCCTATTCCCTGGTCCACGACGACCTGCCGGCGATGGATGACGATGCCCTGCGCCGGGGGCGTCCCACTTGTCATATCGCCTTCGATGAAGCCACCGCTATTCTCGCCGGCGATGCACTACAGACTCTAGCGTTTGAACTGCTGCTGGCCGACCAAACCGAGCTTTCGCTCAAGTTACAGCTTTTACAGGAATTAGCCGCAGCATCTGGTAGCCGGGGTATGGTCTCAGGCCAGGCTATCGACCTGAGCTCTGTGGATAAAACGCTCACCCTGGAGCAACTTGAGCCCATGCACCGGCTGAAGACCGGCGCCTTGATCTGCGCCAGCGCGCGAATGGGCGCTCTGCTCGGCGGCGCCGGCATTGCTGAATTACAGGCAACGACTCACTATGCCCAGGCCATTGGCCTCGCCTTCCAGGTTCAAGACGATATCCTCGACATCACTGCGGATACAGAAGTATTGGGCAAGACCCAGGGTGCAGATGCCCTATTGAACAAGCCCACTTATGTCTCCCTCCTGGGCGTTGACGGCGCACGGGAAAAGCTGCGGGGCCTGCACAAACAGGCGTTAGATGCCCTAGCCACTCTGCCAGGTGACACCTTGTTGCTGCGACAGCTGGCTGATTATATCGTCCAGCGCAGTCACTGAATCGAGGCAACTGTCCCGCCTTTGGGATGCATTATGCCCGTCACGGGCATACAATCCCCCTCACTATCATTATCTGTAGCCATTGATACGATTGATGCTCGAAGAAATTCCACGCACACGTCCGCATACGCCGCTGCTCGACTCCATCGACGAGCCGGCCCAACTGCGCACCCTCGATGAACGCCAATTGCCCGAACTTGCCAGCCAGCTGCGCGAGTACCTGTTGTACTGTGTCGGCCAGAGCGGCGGTCATTTCGGCGCTGGCCTAGGTGTGGTGGAACTGACCATCGCCCTGCACTACATCTACAATACTCCGGAAGATCGCTTGGTGTGGGATGTGGGCCACCAAACCTACCCTCATAAGATCCTAACCGGTCGCCGCGAGCAGATGCTGACCATGCGCCAGCAAGGCGGCCTGTCCGGCTTTCCCAAGCGCAGTGAGAGCCCGTATGACACCTTTGGGGTGGGCCATTCGAGCACATCCATCGGCGCCGCCCTGGGGATGGCATTGGGCTCTCCTGATGAACGTAAAGTAGTCGCGGTTATCGGCGACGGAGCCATGACCGCAGGCATGGCTTTTGAAGCGCTCAATCACGCAGCTCATACCGGTCGGGATATGTTGGTTGTTCTCAATGACAACAGTATGTCGATCTCCAAAAATGTCGGCGGCCTGGCCACTTATTTCGCCAAAATCCTGGCCAGTAAAACCTACCTTAATATGCGCGAGGGCAGCCGCAAGATACTGTCAGCGATTCCCAAAGCCTGGCAGCTGGCACGACGCACTGAAGAACATGTCAAAGGCATGATCACCCCCGGCACCCTGTTTGAGGAGCTGGGCTTCAATTATGTGGGGCCGCTGGACGGCCACAACATGCACGACCTGGTGCACACTCTGCGCAACCTGCGCAGCCAGCCCGGTCCCCAGTTACTGCATATCGCCACCACCAAGGGCAAGGGCTTTGGCCCAGCAGAGGCCGATCCGGTGGGCTACCACGCGCTAAATAAACTGGAGCCCGAGAGCAAAGTCCAGGTTGCGGTACCGGGCAGGAAGAAGCTGCCCAAATACCAGGATATCTTTGGCCAGTGGCTGTGCGACACCGCGGCTCGGGACGAACGACTGATCGGCATCACTCCCGCCATGTGCGAGGGCTCAGGTATGGTGGAGTTTTCCAAACGCTTCCCGGAGCGCTTCCACGATGTAGCCATTGCCGAGCAGCACGCCGTGACCCTGGCCGCAGGCCTCGCCTGCGAGGGACAAAAGCCTGTAGTGGCTATTTACTCCACCTTCCTGCAGCGTGGTTACGATCAAATGGTGCACGATGTTGCCATCCAAAACCTGGATGTCACCTTCGCCATTGACCGCGCCGGCCTCGTGGGCGAAGACGGCCCGACACACGCAGGCAGCTTCGACCTGACCTTTATGCGCTGCCTTCCCTACCTCGCTATTGCCGCGCCCAGCGACGAGAACGAGTGCCGCCAGCTGCTGTATACCGCCTACCGACACAATGGTCCCGCGGCTGTGCGTTACCCACGAGGTACCGGCCTGGGCACCGCGACCGAAGAAGAAATGCGTGAACTCCCCATCGGCAAGGGCCGCTTACTACGCGAGGGTAGCAGCGTAGCAATTTTGAATTTTGGCACCATGCTCGCTCCAGCCATGGCCGCAGCTGAGCGCCTCGGTGCCACCGTAGCGGATATGCGCTGGGTAAAACCATTGGACGAAGCATTAATTGATGAACTGGCCGATAGCCACCAGCTACTGGTGACTCTTGAAGAGAACACCATCGCCGGCGGTGCCGGCAGTGCAGTACTGGAGTATCTCAACGCTACGGCCAGGACCATGCCTGTATTGCAGTTAGGCCTGCCTGACCAGATTATTGAGCACGGCAAACACAAGGATCTGCTCGCAGGGATCGGCCTTGATGCCGCCGGTATTGAAGAGCAGATACACCGCCGCATGCAGCTGCTAAACCCACATAATTTCGAGGGTCGCACTGCAGCGGCCAATTAAACGGGCCGGTCCAGTAACTCAGGGAGCCACTGGACCGCCACCAACAACAGCGTGCCCCACTCGATCCGGACACGGGGCATTGCTGGGGCTTTTTCCGAGCCCTTTACCTATCAATTTCCGCTTCGATTTGGGGGGAAGATGTCATTTTTCAAAAAAGCCCTTGTTACTTCTATTGGTCTACTCGCCAGCTTGAGTGCTACCGCCATGGACCAGAAAGTTTTCAGGAAGGCCTTCAAGGCTATCCCCACAGAGAGTGCTTCGGAGCAATTGATAGCGCTGCAGGATCTGCGCTACCGCTGGATAATGGAGAGCTTCCCCAGCCAGGCCACCTATGAAGGCTATCCCGGCCAGAATACCCGCTGGGTGGACAATTCAAAGAGGGGTATTGAGGTTCGCCAGGAACAGACCCGCCGACTTCTAGGGGCCACTCGCAACCTCGATATCAGCGAACTGCCCGAACGGCAACAGCTGGACTACCAACTGCTCTACCAGGATTTACTTCGCGAGGTGAAGGGCTACCAGTTTCCCGATCATCTGCAACCGGTCACCCATATGAGCGGTATCCAGCGCAGTGTGCCTGCGGTACTCAATAGCATGCCTCGTCGTACAGTAGCCGATTACGAGGATATTCTGACCCGACTGGAAAAGCTCTCCAGCTTGGTTGAGCAAACCCAGGAGTCAATGCGCGAAGGACTCAGAAAGGAGATTACTCCGCCGCAGATTACCCTGCGCGATTTGCCAAGGCAGATCCGCGCCCTGATCCCGGCAACCCCGGAACAGAGCCCCTTGCTCAAGGCCTTTGCGGAAATGCCGAGAGGTATCCCGATCGCCAAACAACAGAGCCTGCGCCAACGTGCCCTGAGTATTTACAATAAGCAATTATTGCCAGCCTGGCGACAAATGGCAGAATTTGTCGAGCGCGATTATATCCCTGGTGCACAGAAGGATATCGCGCTCAGTAGCCGCGAGGACGGATTGCGTTGGTATGCTTATAAGGTGGAACAAAACACCACTACTGAGCTGAGCCCAGAGGAAATCCATCGTATTGGTTTGGCGGAAGTGAAGCGTATCCATGCAGAAATGCAAGCTGTGATGCAAAAGACAGGCTTCCAGGGGGACTTCAAGGCCTTCACCGAATTCCTGCGCACAGATCCTCGCTTCTATCACACCAGCCGTGAGGCCCTGCTGCGGGACTACCGGGATATTGCCAAGCGTATCGATAGTGAGCTGCCTGCATTGTTCGGCACCCTGCCCAGGCTGCCCTATGGGGTGAAACCCATTCCAAGCTACTCAGAGCAGTCGCAGACCACAGCCTATTACCAACCAGGCTCTAACGAGGCCGGCCGCGCCGGTATTTTCTTTGCCAATACCTACAACCTGCCCAGCCGCCCCAAGTGGGAAATGGAAGCCCTGACAGTGCACGAGGCAATGCCCGGCCACCATTTACAGATTGCGCTGGCCCAGGAACAAACTGATATCCACCCACTGCGCCGATTTACCTTCTATACCGCTTTCGTAGAAGGCTGGGGGCTCTACTCCGAGAGCCTCGGTTATGACCTGGGTTTATACAAGGATCCCTATAGCGAGTTCGGTGCACTGACCTACGATATGTGGCGCGCTGTACGCCTAGTGGTGGACACAGGTATGCATCAGCTGGGCTGGAGCCGCGAGCAAGCCATTGAATACTTTATGGAAAATAGCGCCAAACCTCTGCACGATGTCACCGTGGAAATTGACCGCTACCTGATTTGGCCCGGACAAGCCCTGGCCTATAAATTGGGGCAGTTAAAAATTAAAGAGTTACGTGCGAGAGCTGAAAAAAGCCTCGACAGTAATTTCGATATCCGCAGTTTCCACGATGCCCTTCTCGGCGCCGGCGCTCTGCCCCTGAATGTTCTCGAGGCACGTATAAACAGCTGGATTGAAAGTCAGGGCTCTGCATCAGCCCGAGCGACCTCCCCTCCATCCCCGCAAACCTCAGCGGGCTAAAAAATAAAAAAGGCAGGAGTTTCCTGCCCTTTTTATTGCCAAGCCACTTTCGTTAAAAATAATTTAACCCTCTCACCACTCGGAGGATACCGACAGATAAATCGAACGCGGTTCTCCAGGAAAGTATCTGTCACCGACAAAACTGCTGTAATCCGCCCGCTCTGCGTAGGCTTTATTCGCAAGGTTCAGCACCCTCGCAGAAAGGGCCCAGCGATCAAACTCCCAGCGGGCCCGTAAATTCAACAAGTTATGCCCGGAATATTCATGTTGATTCTGGGGGTCAGTGTAATAACGCCCCTGAAGCAGCCACTCCAGCTCAGCCGTGATCTCCTGTCGCGGTTGCCATTGCAAGCGATAGCTGCCAAAAGCCCTGGGGGCTGAATCCACAAGATTGCCATCCAGTAACACGTCCTGTAGTTCTCGCGTATCGCGATAACGGTGCTCCGCATAACTGGAAGAGGTCTCCACTCGCCAATCCTGCGCGAATCCATAGCCAAGAGCCAGCTCCACACCACGATGTGAGGTTTTTCCATTGGACTGGTTAAAGTACTCTGTATCCCGGAAAATCACATTGCGCTTGTGCATCCCATAAGCGACCACTTCATAGGAAAGGCGCGCTTTAAGGCCCCGCACCCCCAGTTCGACGCTGCTGATTTGTTCGGAATCCAATTCAGCCGCAACTTGCTCTCGCTGTAAACGATAGAGTTCTGTCGCCTGGGGAACCCGATACCCCCGAGTCATATTTACAAACAGTTGCAGGTCTGAAGTGAGTTCATAAGTAGCTCCCAGTTTCGGCGACCAGTTGTGGAAGTTGTCTTCACGGTCTTCAGGCCGGCTGAACCTGCAACCACCAAAGCCACATGCGGTACCATTCTCAGCCGTACGGCCCGATAACATTTTGTTATTGTAATCATACCGCACCGACTCAAAACGTACTCCGCCGTAAAGCTTCAAAATATTATTTATATTCCAAGTGGCTAAAGTAAAAGGGGCAATGCTATAAGCGTCAACTCGATAGTCATAATGTTTGCCTTCAGGAATAGTCTCCCGCAAAAATTCTGATCCCCCAGTCGGATTTTTTTGTGTCTCGCGTAAATAGCCTTGGGTAAACTCTGTATCCAGCCCCATTACCACTTCCAGGCTATTTTCATCGGTAAAAAGATAACTGCTACGCAGGCCAACACTCTCTTGACCATTTTCCTCCAGCGCCTGTCCCGGCAAATAGTGCTGCAGAAAGCGCATATCCGTTTTTCTCAGATAAGGCGTTAATACCAGTTGTTTACCCCTACCCAGATCAACATCAAGAATGGAGTAGAGCCGTATTGCAGTGGCATCACGGAATGCTTCGGGATTCGGATTTTTCCTGGCAAATGTCTGGTTCCGATAAGCATTTTTTCCGTCAATATACCCCGCCGTTTCCTGGTTTAAATTTGTGGCCGCCAGGCGAGTACGAACCTGTGTCTCTCCCATTGTAACTGAGTGTAGAAAACTGAATTTTTGCTGATCGTAACCAGACTGGTCCCTATTGCCACCACCAGATACCAGAGAAAGGTCTGTACGCACCCCCTCCTTTACGGAAATAGCAGTTTCTGCTGAAATATTTGCTCGGTAGTAATCCTCTGGACCCGCTTCAAAACTCAAAGTACCGGTGAGGCTTTCGGTATTTTCCCCAATTTTCGGACTGAGAATATTCACCACACCGTGCATGGCGTTAGATCCGTATAGGGTACCTGCCGGGCCACGGATAACTTCCACCCGCCGAGCCATTTCACTGTGGGATTCAAACAATTCATTAATATTGCAGAATCCATTTGCCCGCAGGGGAATGCCATCCTCCATGGTCAGTACACTGCCACAGGCTCCAGCGCCCGAAAGTACAGGAGAGCGCAGCGCCGGCAAATACTCCTGACCATTGCCCCTTGCCACATTGGCACCGGGTATTCGCGCCAGGGTCTGCTGGATATGATTATGTTCGATCAGCTGTAAACCCTGACCCGCAATCATTGAAAGGCTTTCGGAATATTCCTGATGCTGTTTTTCAACACGATGGGCTGTTACCACTACAGTTTCGACAGGCTTCTGATCAGCCAGGGTAACCGGACTGATCACCGACAATACTAGCCCCAGGCTCTTATTTTTTTTAAACATGCTTCCAGTTTATTCTTTCTTTTACGCAGCCAACCATACAGGAGCAGGGAAGAGTTTTCCCACCCCTACCAGAAAATGATCCCTACATTACTCTGCTAACTTTTCATTCAAAACACATAGCTTAATTGAACTCAAGCTTCAGAAAGGCATTATTCCAAAATAGCCAATTAATTTTCATTAACCCCTAATACCAAATGGCATCAAGAGATTCTCAAACCTAACCTGCTGAGGAACTGTGAAGTTCAAACTTATAAAATAAAAATTACACCTTAAAGAGGCTTGGTTTTGGATCACAAGTGCAATTGGTAAAAGAGACCCCAACCGGGGTTCTTATGCAGCCTGGGCCAGCATGTGTGCCACCAGTGCATTTCTGGTAGGGGTGGTATTCCTCGGTGAAACCACCAGCCTCGGCCGCTACCTCGGTGTTCTGTTAATTATCGCCGGTGTTGTTGCATTGAAACTTGCATAATAGCTTCCAGAAAAATATTAAAGAGCAGCCACAGCTGCTCTTTAACGCCTGGATTCGTAATACTTACAAAACTAAAGGCATGAGAGGAGAATTGTTACTGTATTAATCCCCCCCGTCGTACTTGCGTTGGCGAGCCTGGTTTTGAACAGAGCGATATAATTGTGAAAGGGCCCGGTCGCCAGCTCGTTTCTGCGCCAGGGTACGATTATTCCGGCAAAGCTCCGCTTGAAGCTTCTGCCAATTTTGCAGACGCCGCTCATCCAGGGAGCCATTTGCTATTGCTTCTTGTACAGAACAACCAGGCTCCGATTGGTGCTTACAATCGGAAAAGCGACACTCTCGCGCCAGGGCCTCGATATCTGCAAAAGTCTGCGCCAGACCACCTTCAACATGTACCAACCCCAACTCCCGCATACCCGGATTATCGAGTAACAGCGCGCCCCAGCTGAGGGGGTGGAGGGAGCGCTTGCGCGTTGTGTGGCGTCCCTTGCTATCGGCTTCGCGAATTTCCCCGGTCTCAGCGAGGGGCTCACCAGAAAGCGCATTGAGCAAAGTGGACTTACCCACTCCCGACGATCCCAACAGCGCGATGGTTTCCCCCGGCAGGCACCACTGACGCAACTGCGCCACGCTGCCCATATCGAGGCTATTCACTAATGCAACCGGTAACTCGCCGTATGGACGCAATGCTTGCAGGAAGACACTGTGATCTTCACACAAGTCAGCCTTACTCAATATCAGGTGGGGGCGGCAGCCGGATTCCTTAGCCAGGGCCAGATACCGTTCAATCCGGGAGAGATTAAAATCGTCATTCAGGGAGGAGACAATAAAGACACTATCCACATTGGCGGCGATCATCTGTACTTGCTGAGCTCCCGGTGCCATTCGCTCGAACTGGCTGCTGCGATTCAGCAAGCGCACAAAGTGATCAGTATCCCGCTGCAACAGCAGCCAGTCACCCACTGTAGGCAGATTAGAGGCCACATTAGCAGTTAACGGCAGGGATACAGGCCCTTGCTCACCCGCCAGCTCCAAACGGCTGCGGTGCACCGCCATAACTCTTAGCGGAACAGTTTGTTCCAACTCTTCGAACGACAGCTGCTGTAGGAAGAATGACTTCCAGCCGAGTTTTTCCAGTAGAGAAGGCTCGCGCTCTCGCTCAATAGAAAGGCGTGCAGATTTGATGCCGTGGCTGCTGACAGAACGACGGAAAAAGTGTGATTTACTCAAGATTGAAACCCTCTGGGCGCAACAATGCACCTAGCGACCGCCAATACACGGTCAACAGAGCTTTCTCAGGGGAAAGCCCGACGTTTTGAGTCTATCGCCGGGCGGAGCAGCTCAGGGCTGCTATTGGACCCGGCGGAGGGTTGTAACAATCATCAATCATCCTCCGCGGTAAAATAAGATTTGAACCCGGCCACAATCACTGACCGTTAAAGGGCAAATTAGCACTGCTTGGGGGGAGTGGCAAGCGTATCGGACCAGAAGAACTGCCCCTCCACAAAAAGTAAAGCCGGCAAAAGCCGGCCTTCGAATCCGATTACAGCGAGTGCATCACCTTTCTCGACTCACAGTAACCCGATCAGTTGAGTATAGATCCAGCTTTTCTACTCGCCATCTCCTTTACTCGCGAAACATCTTCACCTGCAGGTATTTCCTCTAAATGACGCTTTTATAAAGATTTTGTGACAAGCCCGGCCTCTCGGCCAGCAGTCTCCACCTCCCTGGGGTGGGAGGTCGCCTCTACGCGACTGCGATTCAATGCCTTCTGAGAGAAACACAAAACCATTTCCAAAAGCACATAACAACAAACGGGAAAAACCATGCCAATCACAACACTCACAGGTCCCGATATAAGAGCGGGATTCATTCTAGGGGCACTCTTCTGTTCCACCCAGTTACCTGTCTGGGCCTCAGACACACCAGATCCCACTGCAGTGAATATCCCCGGCAACTTGCAAAGCCAGCTGGGTTGCGATGGCGACTGGCAGCCGGGTTGCGCAGCCACCATGCTCAGTTACGACAGTGAAGATGACAAATGGCAGGGCAGCTTTTTAGTACCTGCTGGCAATTGGGAATATAAAGCGGCCCTCAACAATAGCTGGGACGAGAACTACGGCCAGGGCGGACACAGTAGCGGTGCCAATATCCCACTCAATCTGGTCGAGGCGCGCGAAGTTAAATTTATTTACGACCACGAAAGCCACTGGATCACCGATAACAATAACAGTGTGATCGCCACCGTCGCCGGCAATTTCCAATATCTGCTGGGTTGCCTGGGGGACTGGCAGCCCAGCTGCCTGCGCACCTGGATGCAAGATACCGATGGTGATGGCATCTATACCTTCATCACCTCAGATCTGCCTGTAGGCAGCTACGAATTCAAAGTAGCCCTGCACGAAGACTGGGACGAGAGCTACGGAAATGGTGGGGCCAATGTCAGCTTTACCGTGGCAGCAGACAATGACGAAATCTATTTTACTTTTGATTCGAACAGTAAAGAAGTTACCGTCAGCAGTGATGGCTTCACCAAAGGCGATCTCAGCAACGATAAAGCCCACTGGGTAGATGCCACTCGCTTTGCCTGGGATATTCAGGTACAGGAGGGGAATAGCGTAAAGTTGCATTACAGCAGTAGTGCTGAGCTAAAGCTGGAAGATGGCAATGTCCTCTCAGATGGCGCCATCAATCTCACCAAGCTCGCCGCCCTGCCCGATAGCAGTCAACAAAAATTCCCACACCTGGCTGCCCTCAGCGCCTGGCAACTGCCCGAACAGACTTCCCTAACTGACTTGGTCACCCAGCAACTCGCCCTCGCCGTTTACGATACCGAAGGTAATTTGCTCGATGCCACCGGAGTGCAGATGGCTGGCGCCCTGGACGATCATTTTTACTACGACGGTAAACTGGGAGCCCGGGTTGGAAAAAATAATATTCAGCTCGACCTTTGGGCGCCCACAGCGCGCTCGGTAAAACTCCACCTGTTTACGGATTCCGCCAGGAATTCTGCCGATCAGGTTGTATCCATGCAGCGCGATGAATCAAACGGCGTTTGGAGCGCCAATATCGACAAGCAATGGGACCGGGGCTTTTACCTCTATGAAGTGGAGGTTTACTCCTACTTCAGCCGCCAGATTGAAACCAACCTGGTGACCGATCCCTACTCCCTGAGCCTCTCCATCAACAGCGGCAAGAGCCAGATCGTCAATCTGGATGACCGCGACCTGAAACCCCGCGGCTGGGATCGCCTGCGCAAGCCCAGGCTGGCCCAGCCGGAAGATATCAGTATCTACGAGTTGCATGTGCGCGATTTCAGTATTGCGGATAGCACCGTGCCCAAAGCAGAGCGCGGCACCTTTAAGGCCTTCACCCGACATCACAGCGACGGCATGCGCCACTTGCACAAACTGTCGCGCGCGGGCCTGACTCACGTACACCTGTTGCCAGCTTTCGACTTCGCTACCGTGAATGAAGATCGGACACAACAGCAACAAACTGCAGACCTCTCCATCTATGCTCCGGATAGCAGCGAACAACAGGCCCAGGTGGACGCAGTGCGAGATTCCGACGGCTTTAACTGGGGCTACGACCCCTTGCACTACACCGTCCCCGAAGGCAGCTACAGTACCGTTCCCAATGGCACTGCCCGCATTCTCGAGTTCCGCCAGATGGTACAGGGATTGTCCCGCTCCGGCCTGCGCCTGGTGATGGACGTGGTGTACAACCACACCAGTGCTTACGGTCAGTACGATAATTCCGTACTCGACAGGATCGTTCCCGGCTATTACCACCGCCGCAGTGTGGAGGGTGATGTAGAGATGAGCAGCTGCTGCGCCAACACTGCGAGCGAACATGCCATGATGGAGAAACTGATGATCGATTCGCTGATCATTTGGGCCTCAGCCTACAAGGTGGACAGCTTCCGCTTCGATCTGATGGGACACCACAGCCTCGACAACATCCTCAAGGCCCAGGTAGCACTGCAATCACTTACCCATGAGGTCGACGGTGTCGATGGCAGCGCTATTTATCTCTATGGAGAAGGCTGGAATTTCGGTGAAGTGGCCAATGATACCCGTTTTGTGCAAGCGCGCCAGACCAATATGGCGGGCAGTGGTGTGGGCACCTTTAATGATCGCCTGCGCGACTCAGTGCGCGGTGGCAACCCCTTCGGTGGCTTTGAGGAACAAGGCTTCGGCACCGGCCTGTTCACCGACAGCAATGGCAAGTTCGAGGGTGAAGACGAGCGCACCACCCTGCTGACCCAGGCGGATAAAGTCCGCGTTTCCCTGGCCGGCAACCTGGCGGATTATCCTTTTGAGGATGCCAACGGCAATATCATTACCGGCAGTGCGCTGGTCTACAACGGCCAGCCCACCGGCTACACCGCCGACCCGCAGGAATCCATCAACTATATCGCCGCTCACGATAACGAAACGCTGTTCGATGGCATCCAGATCAAAGCCAATGACAGCGCCGGCCTGCGCGAGCGTGTACGCATCCAGGCCTTCAGTAATTCATTAGTGCTCTTCGCCCAGGGAGTGCCCTTTATCCACGCCGGCCAGGATTTCCTGCGCTCAAAATCGATGGATCGCGACAGCTACAACTCCGGTGACTGGTTTAATGCACTGGACTTCAGCCTCGTTACCGATAACTGGGGCGCGGGTCTGCCAATCGCCGATAAAAACGAGGAAAGCTGGTCCCTGATGCAGCCTCTGCTGGCAAACCTGAAGCTTTCTCCCAAGCGCCGCCATCGCCAGTGGAGTTCCGCCCTGTTCCGCGAACAACTGGCGATCCGCAATAGCTCCCCTCTCTTCCGTATGGCGGATGCAGAGTCAGTAAAAACGCATCTCAAATTCCTCAATACAGGACCCGACCAGGTACCGGGGTTGATAGTGATGGAACTGTCCGATAAGGACGGCAACATGGATCCGCGCTTCGAACGTATTGTCGTGCTGTTTAACGGTGATGATGAAAAGGTGGAATTTACCAGTGAAAGCCTGCGCGGCGAGCGCTTACTCAAACACCCGCACCAGCGTCGCTCGGTAGACCCACGCCTGTATAGGGTGAAGTTCGACAGCGGCAGCGGCAGCTTTGCCCTGCCCGGTCGCACTACAGCAGTATTTGTGCAGCCACGTCGCAGATATTAATTTCCAGATAGTGCAAAGGCCGGGAAATTCCGGCCTTTGCATTCTGCTATACCTCAAAAAAAATTTCTCAATATCGACCAGTTTCTTCAATAAGGCCACTTCAGCATGGCAGTACCGACTAATTGTCAAATCCACTAAATTCCATTAGCGTGTATCAGAATAATAAATAGGTACACAAATTATGAAACAGGCCCTTCTCGCCGCCGCTGCAGCGATCTTTTTTTCCTCAAGTGCACTGGCAGGAACCACCGTTATCCACGCAGGCACACTGCTGGCAGTTCCCGGCGAAAAACCGTTGAAAGAACAAAGTGTCGTTATCGAAAACGGCAAAATCACCGCTGTGAGCCCAGGCTATGTGAATAGAGATGGTGCTGAGGTCATTGATCTTAAAGACAGCTTTGTAATGCCCGGACTGATGGATATGCACGTCCACCTGCAAACTGAGCTGGGCCCGAGGAATGATTCTGAAGCGCTCAAAATGTCCATGCCGCTCACCCAGATGCGCTCACAAATGTTTGCCATGCGTATCCTCAAGTCCGGTTTTACCACCGTGCGCGATGCCGGCAACAGTGGTGAAGAGATGTATGCAATGCGCGATGCTATTAACAAGGGGTGGGTGAATGGCCCCCGTATTATTGCTGCCGGTGGTGTTGGTATTACCGGAGGCCACGCCGACATCAGTGGCGTCAGTCCAGAATTAATGGGGCTGCACGATGAAAAAACCAGAACCCTATGCAATGGCCCCTACGACTGCCGCCGTGCGACCCGCCATGCCATCAAGTACGGTGCCGACCTGATCAAGATCACTTCTACTGGCGGTGTACTTACCGATCGCGCCACAGGCACCGGCCAGCAGATGGAAATGGATGAACTCAAAGAAGTGGTACAGGCTGCCCAACGCATGGGGCGTAAAGTTGCCAGCCATGCACACCAAGAAGAAGGCATTATCGCCGCATTGGAAGCCGGTGTAGACAGTATTGAACACGGCACCTACGCAGGTCCCCGAGCACATAAACTGTTCAAAGAAACCGGCGCCTACCTGGTACCCACCCTGCTTGCCGGGGATACCGTTGTGCAGCTGGCTAAAAATACCGATGTTTTATCCGAGGCCCAAAAAGAAAAAGCCATTCGGGTAGGCACCGACATGCGCGGTAATTTCCGCAAAGCGGTGAATGCCGGAGTAAAAATCGCCTTCGGTACCGACTCCGGCGTCTCCAAGCATGGCATAAATGCCCGTGAAGCAGTCCTGATGAGTGAAGCCGGTATGGACAATATGGCCATTTTGCAATCAGCCACGATCAATGCCGCAGACCTGATCGATATGAGCGATTCACTGGGCACCCTCGAAGCCGGTAAACACGCCGATATTATCGCTACCGAAGGTTCGCCCCTCGAGAGTATTGAAGAACTGCTGGATGTGGATTTTGTGATGAAAGGGGGCAAAATCTTTAAAGACTAAAAGTCTATTATTTGATTCTGGGCTGCGCTAAAAATACCCGTGCCCAGAGGCCAATATTTTCCAGAAAATAAAAAAGGCCGGGATTATCCGGCCTTTTTTATTTGAGGATGCCACAAAGAAAGCGAGCGTTATTTCTCTTCCCCCTCATCTTCATCCCCATTCTCAAACAGGTGCCCAAGCTTACCTTTCTTGGTAGAGAGATACTTGGCATTGTGCGGATTGCGCCCGGATTGGTGCGGTAAACGCTCAGAAACCTCGATTCCCAAATCCTGCAACGCTTTCACTTTGCGCGGGTTATTGGTCATCAGGCGAATAGCATGAATACCCAGGTGCTCAATCATTGCCTTGAGAATGGAGTAATCACGCATGTCAGCTCCGAAGCCGAGCTGTTCATTAGCTTCCACGGTATCCGCACCGCAATCCTGCAAATGATATGCGCGAATCTTATTTAACAAACCAATACCGCGACCTTCCTGCCGAAGATAGAAAATAGCTCCACGCCCCTCCATAGCTATACGGTGCATCGCGTGCTGTAACTGGGCACCACAATCGCAGCGCAGCGAAAAGAGAGCATCCCCTGTCAGGCACTCTGAGTGAATACGGGCCAACAGAGGCTCTTCGGTATCAAAATCCCCCATGGTGAGCACCACATGCTCTTTGCCGGTTTTCACTTCCTCGAAGCCGTGCATCTCAAACATTCCCCAGGAGGTGGGCAGCTTTGAGGACTCTACATATCGAATGGTCAACTTAATACCTCTTCAATTCAGTTCCGGGCGCGCAATATCAACACGCCGCTCTGCTGTTCCATATCTACCCGACCGAGAAAACTGTTTCCCAGGAGAACGACACGGGGAAAGTCATCAGAGTGCACTGTAGCTGCAACATTGTGCAGTTTAATCCCACCGATTGTGACACTGCTGAGGTTAATCAGGTAAGCGCTTGTCATACCGTTTGCCGTGGCAACAGGCACTTTCCTGGCTGTGCTGAGGTTCAAGCCAAGGCGCCGTGCGGTGGGATAATTGATAGCGATATTGGTTGCCCCTGTATCCACCATCATCGGCACCCGCATACCGTTCACCCAGGCATCTGTACTGTAGTGACCACGGCTATCTGCGGAAAGACGCACTTTCGCCTTTTCAGCACGGACATAGCTGGCAGCTATTGGCGCATTGAGGGTGAGCTTCTGTTCACGCCCGGCAACACTAATACGGGCATAGCTGGTAGTCGCCTCTAGAAGGGAGACACCTTCGGGTGACTCATCACCGCTTTTTAAAATCCGTTGACGGCCATCGATTTCCAGCAGAGCACTATTGCCGAACAGGCCTTTCAGTTGCACCTGCTGCGCATTTGCATCAACGGTAATCAGTAAACCAAGAAAAAAGAGTATGTAACTGCGCATTGCGCCTTCCTTATCGCGCTAGGCTCCCAGTATCCAGGCGGTCAGCTGCAGTACCAACCCCGCGTAAACGGCGGCCAGTATATCGTCGAGCATAATCCCAACGCCACCTCGCACTTGCCTATCAGCCCAGTTAATGGGGGGAGGTTTAGCGATGTCAAACAGGCGGAAAAGCACAAAGCCATACAGAGCCCAGCCCCAGCCAGCCGGAGCCAAAAACATAGTGAGCCAGTAACCCACCATCTCATCCCAGACAATGCCACCGTGGTCATGCACACCCAGCTTCTTGGCTGCCGCGCCACATAGATAACAACCCAGTAAACCGGTCAGGATAACGATACCCAGGTACCAGGCTGGAGACAGCCCCTGCATCAGCCACCAAAAGGGGATGGCGGCCAAAGTGCCAAAAGTGCCCGGCGCCTTAGGGGCGAGCCCGGAGCCAAACCCAAAGGCCAGTAACATGGTTGGGTCACGCAGGAGCTGGGGAAAAGTGGGATTCTGTCCGCTCATAGTGTTTGTATCCAAGGCCTATCAGGCATTCCTTTCTCGGTAAAAGCACCAACTCAAAAATGTCGGTAGCCCATTGAGGGGGCACGCCAGGGCTTTCCATTCTTCCAGCAACACACTTGTGCGTCGCCGCTTGCCAGGGTGCCAATAGCGGTTGCGGGCAAATCCAGTTTTTCCAATGCTTCCACTTTTTCTTGCGGCACAGTAAAACACAACTGGTAATCATCACCACCACCGGCGGCCATTGCCAGCGCCCTTTCTCCGGCAAGTGTCTGCGCCAAAGGTGCAACAGGCAGGCGCTCCAAATGGATATCCGCACTCACTTGGCTGGATTTACAAATATGAGCGAGATCCGCCAGCAGGCCATCGGATATATCCAGGGCGCTGCTAGCCAGTTCGGAAATCGCTGCCGCAGTGGCAAACTGCGGCTCGGGGAAATAATAGGCGCGCTCGACCTGCTGCCGCGTTGCGTCTAGCACCTTCTGCTCACCAAGAATCACTGGCAGTGCAGCCGCCGCCGCTCCCAGCGGGCCGCTGACATAGACTGAATCGCCGGGGCCGGCACCATCCCGACGCAAGGCCCGACTGGTTTGGCCAATTACCTGGATAGTAATCGACAGAGGACCGGCCGTGGTATCACCGCCCACCAGGGAAATGCCAAACTGCGCTGCAGTTTGCAACAGGCCACTGGCGAATTTTTGTAGCCAGGCGGCGTCACTGTGCGGCAGGGTCAACGCCAAGGTAAACCACAATGGGCGTGCATTCATAGCGGCCAGGTCACTGAGGTTAACCCGCAGCGCGCGAGCCGCTATAGCCGAGGGGTCAGCGTCGGCGGGAAAATGCCGGCCCGCCACCAGCGTATCCATGGAGGTAGCCAACTGGCCCTCGGCAGGTACCTGTAACAGAGCACAGTCATCGCCAATCCCCAGGGTTACCCCTTCCCCTTGTGGCGCAGAGGCAAAGAAGTCACGGATAATTTCAAATTCGCCGGGCGCAGTTCCCATATCCCACTTCAGGCTTTCTTATCCGCAGCCACTTCAGATGCACGAAGGTCTGCAGCAGTCTTGTCCAGGATGCCATTGATAAATTTGAAGGCATCGGTGGGACCAAATTTTTTTGCCAGTGCTACAGCTTCGTTAATCACAACTTTGTAGGGCACATCAATACGGTTTTTCAGCTCGTAAGTGGACATGCGCAGAAGGGCTCGGGACACTGGGTCCAGGTCTTCCACTTTTCGGTCCAGATGCGGCGTGAAGGCGTTTTCCACTTCGTCCAGACTCTTGGCAACACCGTGAAAAATATCGCGGAAATATTCCACGTCGGTCTTGCTCATATCGTTGTCAGCGTGGAACTCAGCTTCAATCGCACTGAGGCTGGCGCCAGCGATCTGCCATTGGTAGAGAGCCTGCATGGCGTAGTGACGCGCCTTACGGCGAGCGGATGCAGTTACAGTCATTGTCTTTTCCGGTAGATACTTCACAGAATGGGCAGTGCCGGCACAGCTTGCCGGCACTTCGGCAATTTAAATTTTGCCAAGCAGGGAAACCATTTCCAGGGCGGTCTCAGCGGCCTCACAGCCTTTGTTACCGGCCTTGGTACCGGAACGCTCGATCGCCTGTTCGATGGAATCCACAGTAAGCACGCCAAAAGTTACCGGGATACCAGTATTGAGGGATACCTGAGCCAGGCCTTTGGTGCATTCACCAGCGACATATTCGAAGTGCGGGGTGCCACCACGAATTACCGCACCCAAGGCGATAATGGCATCGAACTTCTTGGTCTCGGCCAGTTTTTGAGCGGCCAGTGGAAACTCGAAAGCGCCCGGAGCGTAGTAGATAGTAATATCTTCATCCTTGATGCCCTTGCGACGCAAGGTATCCAGGGCACCGTCTTTCAGGCTTTCAACCACAAAACTGTTCCAGCGACTTACCAGCAGTGCATACTTACCAGCACTGCCGACAAAATCCCCTTCGATTACTTGAATATTACTCATAGTTTTTAATCCGTATTTCTTTGCCACGATGCCGACAAAAACCGGCGTCACAGTTTTATTTACTCGTCGGCATTCAGGTACTCTTCCACTTCCAGCTCAAAACCGGAGATGGCGCTGAACTTGAAGGGAGCGCTCATGAGACGCATTTTGCGTACCTTAAGATCGCGCAGGATTTGTGAGCCTGTGCCCACCTGCTTGTATACAAGGTCCTGGCTGGGTCGCTGCTGCTTGCCGCTGATCAGCCAGTCGATGCTCTCTTCGATCTCTTCGGTGGTTTCGTTATGGCAAATAAGCACCACCACGCCCTTGCCCTCTTTCTCGATACGCTGCATGGCACGGCGGAAAGTCCACGGGATAAATTTCTCATCTCCGCGGCGAATAGTGAGTACATCGCGCAGGGTATTCCCTACATGCACCCGCACCAGGGTTGGCTCCTCAGGTGTCGGGTCGCCCTTAATAAAGGCAAAGTGACGCTCGCGACGGGCCTTGTCGAGGTAAGTGCGCAGTGTGAATTCACCGAACTCGGTGCGTACTTTACGCTCGTTAACGCACTCTACTGTTTTCTCATTAAGGGCGCGGTAATTAATCAGATCGGCAATGGTACCGATCTTGAGATTATGCTCTTTGGCAAACTTTTCCAGGTCCGGGCGGCGCGCCATGGTGCCGTCTTCGTTCATGATTTCAACGATCACTGCAGAGGGCTCAAAACCCGCCAGGCGGGACAGGTCGCAACCCGCTTCGGTGTGCCCCGCACGACTTAAAACACCACCAGGCTGAGCCATAATCGGGAAAATGTGGCCGGGCTGCACGATATCACTGGGCTTGGCACTCCTGCCCACAGCGGCGCGTACGGTTCGAGCGCGGTCCGCGGCAGAAATACCCGTGGTAACACCCTCGGCAGCCTCAATAGATACGGTGAAATTGGTGCTGAACTGGGCACCATTTTCCCGCGACATCAGCGGCAGGTCCAGTTGCTCACAGCGCTCCCGGGACATAGGCATACAGATCAGACCGCGGGCATGGGTGGCCATAAAGTTGATGTCTTCGGCGCGTACCTGCTCCGCCGCCATCACCAGGTCACCTTCATTCTCACGATCCTCGTCATCCATCAGGATCACCATTTTGCCCTGGCGGATATCATCGATCAGTTCTTCAACCGTATTTAGTTCCATTGTTAACTCTGGATAAATTTATCAATTGCTAATTGAGCGGCTATCCCTGCTGTTCACTCCCACCCGCCCTCACTGGCGCGGCATACCGGGGCGAAACCGGCTAGCGCTTGTAAAACCCATGCTGGGCGAGAAATTCGAGTGTCATACCTTCACCACTGGGTTTGGCCGCTTCCTCACCGAGCAGCAAACGCTCCAGATAGCGCGCAATAAGGTCTACTTCCAGGTTGACCCGGGTACCGGCGCTATAGCCCCCATAATGGTCTCCTGCAGTGTGTGCGGAACAATGGTCAGCTCAAATTCAGCGCCATCCACCGCATTTACCGTAAGACTGGTTCCGTCAACAGTAATCGAGCCTTTGTGCGCAATATAGCGGGCCAGGTTTTCCGGTGCACGCAAGCGAAAGCGCTCGGCACGGGCCTCAGGCTTGCGCCACACTACTTCGCCAATACCATCCACATGGCCGCTGACAATATGCCCACCAAGGCGGGTCTGCGGCGTGAGCGCTTTTTCCAGATTAGCGCGGTCGCCCTTTGTCCAATTGCTGACACTGGTAACATCCAGGGTTTCTGCAGATACATCAGCCCAGTAACCGTCGCCAGGTAAATCCACCACTGTCAGGCAAACGCCATTGGTGGCAATACTGTCCCCGAGCTGGACGTCGCCAAGATCCAGCTTGCCGCTCCTGACACGCACGCGCAGATCGCCCCCTTGGGGTTGCAGCTCGGCAATTTCACCTATGGCTTCAATAATTCCGGTAAACATCAGCGCTCAATATCGGTTGTTGCAGTGATACGCCAGTCATGACCGACTGCACGCATATCGGTAATCGTAATCGGCAGCATCGAACCCATGCGCTCGATTGGCAACTCGAAAAGTGGCCGCGCTGTGCTGCCGAGGAGCTTGGGTGCCATGTAGACAATCAGTTCATCTACATGTCCTCGATACAGGAATTCGCCGGAGAGGGTCGCACCACTCTCCACCAGGACCTCATTGCACTGGCGCTTTGCCAATTCTTTTAGCAGAGCGAGTAGATCTACTCGCCCCTCTTTGTCCTGCGGCAGAACTGCCACTTCAGCCCCCGCCCGTTCCAGGCGTTCGCGGCGCTCTCTATCTGCACGCTCAGTAGTGCACACCAATGTGGGGGCGTCACCCTGCAAAATAAAGGCTTTAGCGGGGGTGCGCAGCTGGCTGTCGACAATCACCCGCAATGGCTGTACCTCAGCTGCCCGCTCCGCAGCGAGCAGCTCCAGAGCCATTTCATCGGCGCGCACATTCAGGTTTGGATTATCGAAACGCACCGTTTCGACACCTGTGATGATCGCGCAGCTGCGTGCCCTCAGGCGCTGTACATCTGCCCGCGCCGCAGGGCCGGATACCCATTTGGATTCACCGCTGGCCATTGCCGTGCGGCCGTCCAGGCTCATAGCAGACTTACTGCGCACCAGGGGTAATCCCAAGGTCATTCTCTTAATAAAACCCGGATTGAGAGCTCGGCACTGCTCCTCCAATATCGGGCCTTCCACCTCGATATCCGCATCGCGCAGCTTTTGCAACCCCTCATCACTAACTTCGGGGTTGGGGTCCTGCATACCGTAAATTACGCGAGCTACTCCAGCCTCGACCAATGCTTCAGCACAAGGGCCGGTGCGGCCAGTATGGCTGCAGGGCTCAAGGGTGACATACACTGTGGCACCCTGGGCACGCTCGCCCGCATCTCGCAGGGCCTCGATTTCAGCATGGGGTTCACCAGCGCGCTTGTGCCAACCTTCACCGACAATAACACCTTCATCATCGGCAATGACACAACCCACACGTGGGTTGGGCATAGTGGTATACAGGCCGTGCTCTGCCAGCTGGATAGCACGGGCCATCAGGGACTGGGGAGTATTTACTACAGCTTGTGTCATTTTGAATGAGTTCCCTTGCTGGTCAGGCGCTCGATCTCCTCACTGAATTCACTGACATCCTCAAAGCGCCGATAGACTGACGCAAAGCGCACATAGGCCACTTGGTCCAGTTCACGCAGTTGCTCCATGACCAGCTCACCAATAGCACGCGCAGGCAGTTCACGCTCGCCGGTGGCCTGCAGCGCGTGTTTGATTTGGGATACCGCGGACTCCACCCGCTCGATGCTGACCGGGCGCTTCTCTACCGCGCGCTGGATACCCGCACGCAGTTTTTCTTCATTAAACGGCTCTCGCTGGCCGTTTTGCTTAATTACACGTGGCAGCAATAATTCAGCGGTTTCAAAAGTGGTAAAACGCTCGTGACAATCGAGGCATTCACGCCGACGGCGTACCTGGTCACCCTCGGCCACCAAACGGGAATCGACTACTTTGGTTTCTTCTGCGCTGCAGAAAGGACAGTGCATGTGGGAACGTCCCCAGGGGAGTGGAAAATGGGCCGCAGTTTACCACAGCCGTTGTACAGTGCGACTGCAGAGCGCACTGTACCAGTGCAACCGCATGTCCAGATCAAGACCTTCGCTTTCACACCCATAAAAAAAGCGGCTCTCCGAGCCGCTTTTTCAACTGCTTAAGCAATCAGGCCTGCTTGTACACAGGGAACTGAGCACAGATCTCCAATACCTTCTGCTTTACTTCGGCGATAGTGGACTCCACATCACCCTTCTCCAGCGCATCCAGAACATCGCAGATCCAGTGCGTCAGCTGTTGGGTTTCCATCACACCAAAACCACGGGTAGTAATCGCCGGGGTACCGACCCGCAGGCCGCTGGTGATGAATGGGGAACGCGGGTCATTGGGGACAGCGTTCTTGTTCACGGTGATATTGGCATTACCCAGGGCTTCATCGGCATCTTTACCGGTGTACTCCTTGCCGATCAAATCCACCAGCATCAGATGGTCGTCAGTACCACCGGAAACGATATTGATTCCGCGATCCAGAAAGGTCTCGGCCATAGCCCGGGCATTTTCCACCACTTTCTTCTGGTAGTCTTTGTATTCTGGAGTCATGGCTTCTTTGAAGGAAACCGCC
Source organism: Microbulbifer sp. GL-2 (assembly GCF_007183175.1). Taxonomy (NCBI): domain Bacteria; kingdom Pseudomonadati; phylum Pseudomonadota; class Gammaproteobacteria; order Cellvibrionales; family Microbulbiferaceae; genus Microbulbifer; species Microbulbifer sp. GL-2. Next base: position 2,194,520 of record NZ_AP019807.1, on the reverse strand, counting down.
TTAGCTGCAATTACATGCATCAAGGGACCGCCCTGACCACCGGGGAATACGGCGGAGTTCAGCTTCTTCTCAATTTCCTCATTGGCACGCGCCAGGATAATACCACCGCGTGGACCACGCAGGGTTTTATGGGTAGTGGAGGTCACTACATCCGCGTGAGGGATTGGCGAGGGATATTCACCTGTGGCAACCAGACCGGCAACGTGCGCCATATCGACGAACAGGTAAGCACCGACTTTGTCTGCAATCTCGCGGAAACGCGCCCAGTCCATGACACGGCTATAGGCAGAAAAGCCAGCAACGATCATTTTCGGCTTGTGCTCAAGTGCCAGGCGCTCTACTTCCTCATAATCCACTTCACCAGTTTCAGGGTTCAACCCGTACTGGACAGCGTTGTAGATCTTACCAGAGAAGTTAACTCGAGCTCCGTGAGTCAGGTGACCACCGTGGGCCAGGCTCATACCCAGAACGGTATCACCCGGTGCGCACAGAGCCTGGTAAACAGCGGAGTTGGCCTGAGAGCCAGAGTGGGGCTGGACATTGGCGTAATCGGCACCAAACAGCGCCTTAGCACGCTCTATCGCCAGGGTTTCCACTTTATCTACATACTCACAGCCGCCGTAGTAACGCTTACCCGGATAGCCTTCAGCGTATTTATTGGTCAGGCTGCTGCCCTGGGCTTCCATGACTTGCGGGCTGGTATAATTCTCAGAGGCGATCAACTCTATATGATCTTCCTGGCGAGAGTCTTCTTCCCGAATGGCTTCCCAGATTTCGGGATCATAAGAAGCGAGCGTGACTGATGAATCAAACATGGTGTTCCCTCGGTAATGCGGGCTGAGTAGAGACTTGTGTAACTCGGTACCACTGTGCTCAGGCCTTGCAACTTGGCTTCTGGCGCCAGCCGGGCCACATGGGCTACTCAAAGGATCCTGAGCATTTTAGAAAGGCGCGCATTGTACACCAAGGGCATAGGGATTGCGCAAAACGAAAACGCGGCCGATGTGCCGCGCTTCATGATATTGCCTGCTTTAGAAGTGATAGACCACAGATCCAGACCAGCAATCCACATCAGTCTCAACAAAGGTGTACCCAGTTTCACCGGTGGCACTCTCTGTCAACCTGACACTGGCAATGACCCCAGCAGAAGTATCGCTGTCGGGATACTCACCAGAGGAGTCCAAATCCATCTTCTGCATAGATAAACTAGGCCAGGCTCAAAAGCGATAAGTAAAGGCCCCGGACCAAAGACCTACATCTTTTTCAAGAACAGTATATTCCAGCTCGATATTACTGTTGGCCCCAAGAACAAAGCCAATACCTGCTCCCGCTGAAATACCAAAATCATCGCTGCTTTCACTGCCCACAGAGACATCCTCGTATAAAAGCCCCAGACGCCCCTTGATATAAATCTCACCGAGGGATCGATAAGTGACATAACCCGCAAGGCTATACATGTCCACATCAACTGCTTTACCCAGAACTTCCGTCTCGCCACCCACCAGGGAGTCAATATACTCCGCCTCTAGCCCCCATCCCGATATCTGTGAATAACCGGCTCTCAAACCAACCCCGATAGGGTTGTCGACGCCGTTAAAGTCGAAATCCATTATTCCTGCTGTAGCCCCCCAATAGCCCCCTTCGGCCAAAGCAATGGAAGAGCATAAAGCGAAGATCAGAGCGCCAATATAGTTTGTGGTTCTTTTCATGGATATTTCCCAGATTATCGACCGCTGTCCTAATCACAAATAAAATTACTACCCTTCAACCTTCCCCTGGAATAGAGCCCCACAGTAAGGTGGTCACCGATTAATATAATCAGCAAAAAACCTGTTACTTCAGGGGGGGCAAGAGACCACTAACTTACAATTAAAGAAATTTACTCGAAGAGTAATGCAAGCTAATGGGACAAACCTGAAAGTAGGCTCGGATTGGCTGGCGGTCAAATTCATATTGATAATTATTATTCAAATCATACCAATGACTGACTAACCAGTATGTTTCAATATATTAAGAAACGAATTTCACTAGGAAAAAATAAGACTTTCATATGATGCATAAAAGAGGTAGAGGAGCATATTGCGCCAAATCCCTCCCGCTCTTTTGCAAACTCCCCGCCGCTTGATCCAAATCAACCCAGATTCCCCCTTCCCGGTAACAATACACCCAGAAACTGATCGCGGAGGTCTGGGATGAATGTCATCTACCGGCAACTGTGCTGTGACCACAAACATATGCAGCAGATGCTCGATGCTTTTGAGCAATTGCTACTGGATCTTTTTGGGCGCAGTGACCGCGATCCCAATACCCTGTCGTTGATTCTCGATGCCCTGGATTATTTTTCAGTCTACCCGGATAAGTACCACCATCCGGTGGAGGACCTGATTCTTGCCCGACTCCTGAATAAACCGATTCATGAGCGGGAAGCAATCTATGAAGCACAGATGCAACACGAACAGATTGCAGCAGCTACCAAGCACATGTGTGCACTCTTTTATGCAGTGGCTAATGATGCCATGGTTGAGCGAAGGGTATTACAGGGCGCCAGCAATACATATTTGGAACTACAACGCAGCCATATCAGCCTGGAAAACTCAGCGATATTTCCCCAGATAGAGCAATACCTGGATGCTGAGGATTGGGAGCAAATACATAAGCAAGTTAAAGAAATCAAAGATCCATTTTTTGACGAGGATGCAAAGAAAATCTACGAATCTTTACGCGATTACTTAGTACAACCAGAAAAAGCCCTCGCCTGAGGTGTCAAAAGTTACTTTTAAATAGGGAAGGGAGGAAGCATGAAAACTAAGCGTCACGGCATATCAATTGGCATGGAGAGAATTGACAATGATTTCTTTCTTTACCTTAAAGCAATCGGCCAGCTGACCCATGAAGATTATGAGCGGATAACACCTCTGCTTGAATATGCCCTGGAAGGTGTAAAAAACCCTCAAGTACAGATGCTTATTGATCTCAGAGAATTTGAAGGATGGGGGCTGCACGCGATATGGGATGAATTTAAAATGGCATTAAAACATGGCAATGAATTCTCCCAGGTCGCCGTCCTTGGGGATGAAGAATGGCAGGAAATAGCCACCAAGGTTGGGGGATGGTTTATGAGTGGTGAAGTGCGCTATTTCGAGGAACAGCACAAGGCCATGGACTGGTTATCACAGGCATCAAAGGAAAAGGAAAAGCACAGCCAAACTGAAGCCATGAAAATTTAGCTTTCTCCACACACTCCTGATAAGTAGTGGATTAAGGGGGCGTTCACGCCCCCCTTTTTTATTTCAAAAAACCGATTTAACCCTTATGAGCCAACCTGCTTTTAGAGGGATAGCGCCTGAAACTTATCCCCTTAAGTCAAAACCAATATCTTAATATAATTAAGGCCCAGCTCACTGTAAAAAAGAGCAATAGACAACCCCTCCTCGAAAAGTAGCTACTACGTATCAACAGGAGAAATCACACAACCCCAATTATTGTATCGCGAAACAATCTAGGGAAAGCAGGAAAAACTTTTAATAAAATCCGCCACTGTGCATATAAAGAAAAGTCAAAGATAAACTTACAAAGATTTCATGCTGAATATTTAAATGCCAACTCTGCACTCGTAGTTTTTCTATATCCTTGCACAACAAAGGTCAACTAGCCTCCACCTTCATTGTCATAACCACAATGAGTCCCAGCCACCTCACTAAGCCCAAGTAAATCCAGAAACTTTATCACTCTGCCGTTTACCTTAATCAGCCCTTCCCTCTGAAAACGAGAAAAAACCCGACTAACCGTTTCAGCAGTCAACCCCAGGTAATTGGCGATATCAATGCGCGGCATTGAGAGGACGAATTCACTATGGGAATAACCACGACTAGCGTAGCGGCTGGAAATATTAATAAGCAAGGCAGCAAGCCTTGTTTCCGCAGATCTCTTGCCAAGCAACAGTAAAATGTCATTTTCCTGACGTAGTTCCTCGGAAAAAATACTGTAAATTTGCTGCTGCAGCGTAGGTACTTGCTGAGCCAGCAATTCCAGTTGCGCAAATGGCAAAAGACAGACACTGCTATCCTCCAACGCTTCAGCATAACTGGAATGAATACGCTTACTATAGGCATCAAGCCCAAGTAATTCGCCAGGAAGAGCAAAGTGGGTAACCTGGGTATCTCCATCGGAAGCAATTACAACACTCTTAAAACTACCAGAACGTATTGCGTAAAGATTTTGAAAAGGGTCACCAGAGCGAAACAGAACTTCACCAGCCTTAACAATTTTCTTACGACGAGTGACTTTTTCTAGCCGAGCAATATCAGCCTGGGACAAACCTGCGGGCAAACACAGGCGCCTGACTGAACAGTTACCGCAACTTACCGCTACCGATGAATCAATCATGCCTCAGCGACCAGCTTCCAATTTGCGGCAATTGTACCTGCTTCTCTGACGGACGTCTCCAGCTGAAAATAAAAAGACAAAAGATGAAACTATTTTTTAAAGAATATATAGTCTTGCGATCAAATTTTCGCAAGGCCGCCTGAAATAGAAAAATTTAGTAAAAAAGCAATGACTTCAAAATTAACAACCAACCATCAAGATTGGCAGCACCGGGATCTTTAATAATGGTTCAGCCGCCCACACTAAAATACTTGCTAAGTCGGTGACTTTACGAACAACATACTGTCCACCACCATCTTCTGCTGTTTTTTCCCTGTCGGATCTGCTTCAGTTTTAAATCCACAGAATTCCTCTCCCCACTCGGAAGTGCGAACACGTACTGGCGGATCTTCATTTTCTATGGTCTTAACAACTACCTGGGCAACCTGATCTGCAGTCTGGTATATCTTTGCTGTCTGCTCGGGAGTCCGTTGACGGATACTGGAAAAATACTGCTGAAAAACTGCCTGGTAATCATCTTCCTCTATAGCGCCATCCGACTCCAACTGTAAAAGGACGCTATTTGCAAATTCGGAATAAATACCACCCGGCTCAATGACAGTGAAATGAATATTAAAACTTGACTGAATATAGCTGGCCATTGCTTCGGTATATCCCTCAACTGCAAATTTGGCTGCACAGTAAAGCTCATTAAATGGCTGCCCAACAAGCCCCCAATAGAGGAGATATTAATTATATGACCACTGCGAGCACGGCGCATATGAGGAAGAACAGCCTTGGAGCAACGCACCACCCCCAGGTAATTTACATCCATTACCCACTGAACTTCTTCCTCACTAGACATTTCCGTTGTTTTAACAAAACCAGCACCGGCATTATTGACCAGGATATCAATCCGGCCCTGCTCCTCAATAATGGTGCTCACACAACGCTGAATACTTTCCATATTCTGCACATCCAGTTCAAGAATTCTGAGAATTCCAGTATCTCCTGCCGCACCCTTCAAGGAAGCCGCCTTCGCAAGGTTTCTCATGCTTGCATAAACGATATATCCCTGCCTCAACAATTGCAGCGCCAGGCTATACCCCAAACCGGTGGATGTCCCGGTAATCAATACGACCTTACCCATCTTCCCGCTCCTTAAGACAAATAAAAATGTAAACTAGCCAGTTTAGTTTACATGGTGTCAGAAAAAAGTAAACCGCCCTGTGTATTTTGATATTCAAGTAGGGACTGCCGCTCCACTTTTCAGCTACAAGCGAGAAGCTGATACCATTAGCGGCCATTGAAGCTGCATGGCTCTTATGCCAAGCCCAAAATCACAGCCCTGGTAAAGTTATTTATATGAGCATCGCCGATCCGGATTTTATTAAAGCACTGCCTAAAGCAGAGCTGCACTTGCACATCGAAGGCTCCTTGGAGCCAGAACTCATGTTCGAGCTGAGCAAACGCAACAATATTGAAATCCCCTTCACCAGTGTTGAGGAAATCAAAGCTGCCTATAAATTTCACAATCTACAGTCATTTCTGGATATCTATTACCAAGGTGCGTCAGTTCTGATTCATGAACGGGACTTTTACGACCTGACAATGGCTTATCTACAGCGCTGCCGGGAAGATAATGTCGCTCACACCGAGATTTTCTTTGATCCACAAACCCATACGGAAAGAGGGGTCGATATCGGCGTGGTCATCCACGGAATTCACAATGCTTTAAAAGATGCTGAAAACGAATGGGGAATTAGCAGTCACCTGATACTCTGTTTCCTGCGCCACCTCAGTGAAGAAGACGCCATTGCCACCCTGGAAGCAGCCAAACCCCACCTCAAATTCATAAAAGGCGTCGGCTTGGACTCCTCTGAGCTGGGCCATCCGCCGAGTAAGTTTAAAAATGTTTTCACCAAAGCCAAAGAGTTAGGCCTGGAGCGCGTTGCTCATGCCGGTGAGGAAGGACCGGCAGAATATATTAAAGAGGCCCTCGATATACTCGATGTAAGCCGCATTGACCATGGGGTTCGCTGTGTAGAGGATGAGGCGCTAATAGAACGCCTTAAAGAAAATAATATTCCTCTCACTGTATGCCCACTCTCCAATACTGCCCTCTGCGTCTATGACGATATGAGTGAACACCCAATTCTCGACCTGCTCGAGCAGGGGCTCTGCGTTACCGTAAACGCCGATGACCCAGCTTATTTTGGTGGTTACCTAAACCGGAATTACCTGGCGCTGAGCGATAGCCTGGGCATGACGAGGGAACAGGCAAAACAACTGGCCCTTAACAGCTTTAAGGCCAGCTACATCCCGGATAGCGAAAAGCAAAAGTGGGCGGAAGTAATTGCCTCAATCGAGACGGTAGCGGAAGCTTAATATATCCCAGAACCTCTGATAATCCATACTAAAAAGCAGTGCTTTAATCAGAGGTTCCTGATGGTCCAGTCAGATCCCAGTTTAATCCTCATCGTAACCACAGTGGGTTCCAGCCAACTCACTGAGCCCCACCAGATCCACAATTTCCACAGCCCGCCCACTCACCTTTATTAAATTTTCACGCTGGAAGCGCGAGAAAAGCCGACTAACTGTTTCTGCAGTCAAGCCCAGGTAATTGGCAATATCAGTTCGAGGCATAGACAATACGAACTCACTATGGGAATAACCGCGACGGGAATAACGACTGGAAATATTAATGAGCAATGCAGCCAAGCGTGTATCCGCTGAGCGCTTGCCAAGCAGCATTAGGATATCGTTTTCCTGGCGCAATTCCTCAGAAAAAATACTGAATATTTGTTGCTGTAGTGCCGTTACCTGATGAGCCAATAACTCCAACTGGGTAAAAGGCAGCAGGCAGACGCTGCTGTCTTCCAGTGCTTCGGCATAACTGGGGTGGACCCGGCTACTATAAGCATCGAGGCCAAGTAATTCTCCAGGAAGTGCAAAGTGTGTTACCTGCGTATCACCATCGGCAGCGATGACTACAGTTTTAAAACTTCCGGAGCGAATCGCATAAAGGTTGGCAAAAGGATCACCGGAGCGATACAGGGCCTCCCCTGCTTTTACAATTTTCTTTCTGCGTGTAACCTGCTCTAGTCGATCAATATCCGCTTGAGATAATCCCGCGGGCAGGCATAAACGTCTTACGGAGCAGTTACTGCAGCTAACCGCCACTGAGGAGTCAATCATACTAAACCGGCCGGTAAAATAATTTGCGGCAATTGTACCCGCTGTACGGGCGGTCGTCTCCTTCAGTTACTTAAAGAACCCGGGAATATTGCGCATCTGTATGCTGGTTATGTAAATAACTATCAAAAGCTGAAGCTACATTGCGCACGAACCAGCGCCCCTGCTCAGTTACAACAATACTATCTTTATCTTGGTAAATTAGACCATCGTCAAACATAGGCTGTAAACGCTGAATTTCCTCATAAAAATAGGCATCAAAGGAAGCCCCTGCACGACGTTCCGCTTCACCTTTATCCAGGCGCAGGCGGCACATTAATTCTGTAATTACCCACTGACGCAAACGGTCTTCCCGATCTAAAAACCATCCCCGGCAAGATGCATTACCCCTGTCACCAATAGCTTGCGCATATTCTTTCAAACGGTGAAGGTTTTGCCAAAAACCATCGCGACTATAACTGATCGCCGAGGCTCCCAATCCAACAAGGGCATCAGCGGGCATCAAGGTATAACCTTGGAAATTTCTTTGTAACATACCCGCATGAGAAGCTTTCGCCAGCTCATCTCCCGGGCGAGCAAAATGATCCATGCCAAGGAACTCATATCCAGCCTGTCCCAAGTGCTCTACCGCAGCCAGCTGCATGGCTACTTTCTCTGCAGCCGAGGGAATCAGGTCGGTGTCAATCAGGCGCTGAGCCTTAAAGCGATGGGGTAAATGCGCGTAGTGATAAAGGGCGATACGATCTGGCTGCAAGTCCAGGACTTTGTCCAATGTGCTGTGCAGGCTATTTAGGTTTTGTTTTGGAAGGCCGTAAATCAGATCATAGGAAATGGATTCGAACCCCCGTTCGCGCGCCGCATCCGTCAACTCGGTAACCTGGTCGGCACTGCAGATACGATTAATAGACCTCTGTACCTCGATATCGAAGTCCTGGACCCCGAGACTAAGACGATTGAATCCCAGATCCCGCAGGGTATCCAGAGTTTCCAATTCCAAAGTACGCGGATCGGCTTCAATACTGTATTCCACACCATCGCCGGGGCGAAGGTCGAACACTTCACCCAACCCCTCCATCAAACGTCGCATGTCCCCATCACTGAGAAAAGTGGGTGTGCCCCCGCCCAGGTGCAACTGGGTGACCGGCACTTGTGCCACCTTATCGCGGTACCAGCGCGCCTCCTGCAGCAGGTTATCCAGGTAGCTGGAGGCAAGGCCGTATTGAGAAGTAATTACCTTGTTACAGGCGCAGAAGTAACACAGGGAGCGGCAAAAGGGGATATGAATATAAAGGGAAAGGCTGCGAATATTCTGCAATGCTTCCCATGGCCTGATATTGCCATCGAGGGGTTTGAATCGATCTGCTGTAGGGTATGAAGTATAACGTGGGCAGGGCCCGCTGTAACGGGACAGCAGCTCTTCCGATAAGCCACCCATATTACTCTTTGTCTTTCGCATCATATTCCTACAACCTCAATCAATTGTTTGCGACAGCCCCCCCGCACAAACGAAAAGGCAGCCGCCGAGTTCCCATGGAGAAAACCGCAGCGACTGCCCAGCCCCAAAACTAGAGTATCGCTACCTTAGAAGCGATAGCCGAGACCTGCCATGTATACCAGCGGGTCGATATCCACTTTAGCGGTAACATTACCCACACCAGGCACTTTTACAGTGGCGTCGGTATCGATATCCATCCAGAAGACGGCAACATTGAATAACCAGCGCTGATCAGCACCAAAAGTAAAGTCCACTCCAGCTTCTGCGGCCAAGCCAAAAGAATTATCCAAGGACAACTCCGCATCACTGGTAGCACCGAGGGTTTCAAAAACTGTATCGGCAGTACCACTAATTTCCTCATCGAAGAAAGCGGTATAATTCACACCGAGGCCCACGTAAGGCTGGATCGTGGACCGGGGATCCATTGGGTACCACTGTACCAATAGTGTCGGTGGCAGGTGCTTGGTTTCACCCAGCTCAAAGGTATCACCAAGGCCTTCGGCCTGAATCTCGTGGGTGAAAGGTGTTGCAGCTACAAGTTCTATGCCCCAGTGATCGCGGAACATATATACACCGGTCAGACCCAGTGCGGAGCCGTTATCAACATCAACACCAGTGCCATCCAGCTTGGTACCACCCAGGGAAAGTGCGCTGGAACTGGTATCGGGCGCTACTGTGGCCATACCACCGCGCAGAATAAAGCTGCCCTCTTCATAGGCCAGTACCGGTGCAGAGAGTACAGCGGTCAAGGCGGCAGTTGCACAAGCAGTTTTACGATTCATCAACTTCTCCATATAGCGATTTGGCATTTTTCCCGACTCAGGAACGGCCCCCCTCCAGGCACAATCACAAGTCGCAGGCAGATTAACCGCTGGCCACGAGAGCAGGCTTGATCCAAATCAAGCTGCTGAATTTCGCAGATTTAAAACCAGCAGATCACCAGCTGCGGCGGTGACCGGACTTGAAGGCAGGGTGTATCCCAAGGGGGCGGGGAAGATAGCGATTACGGTGCGGCTAAGGAATGGTAGCGGCCGAGCTATTTAGTACCTCTTTGCTATTTTGCGAACTGGTGCCACTTTTTTGCATTCGGCGACAGGCACTTTGGAGGAGTGCAGCAGCTCTTTAAAAAGCAGTCCCCTCGGCCTAAAAGCCCTGAGGGAACGCACTCTACAAAAAATACACCGCTTATCAGGTCAGGGTTCCAGCCGGGCGACGGAACATATTCTGGATGCTGGAAAAGTCCAGCTTTTGGTTGTCAGCGCAAGCCCCATGGAGCTGGTAAAGATTCTTTGCCAGAGCCCCCATAGGCGTAGAAGAGGCGCTGGTAGACGCGGCATCCATGGCGAGCCCAAGATCCTTCAGCATCAGTGCCACGCTGAAACCCCCAGCGTAGCCATTCGCCGACGGAACGCTATCCATGACGCCCGGGTAGGGATTGTAATTGGATAGCGACCAGTTACTGCCTGAGCTTTCCTGCATAATGTCGCTGAGCACTCTGGGGTCCAAGCCTTTATCAACACCTAACTGCAGTGCCTCGGCGGTACCGGTCATATGGATAGCCAGCAACAAGTTGTTACAAATTTTTGCTACCTGCCCCGCTCCAGCCGCACCAGCATGAAATATTTTGCCACCCATTGCCTGTAAAACTTTCCGGGCCGCATCCATCGCATCCTGATCACCACCACACATAAAGCACAAAGTGCCTGCCGCCGCCGCCGCAGTTCCACCAGAAACCGGGGCATCGATCGCACGCAGGCCCAGCCCGCGGGCAGCACTGCTCACGCTGGAAGCATCCTCTGCGGATATGGTTGAGCAGTCGATTACCAGAGTGCCAACCGGGAGTTGCTGTAACAGCCCCTGATCACCGAGGTAGAGCCCTTTTACGGCCTCACCGCTGGGCAACATTGAGATCACTATATCTGCACCCTCAGCGGCCTGTAGTGCAGTATCGCAGGGTACGCAGCGATCCTGCCGCGCCTGTGCCAATGCCTCGGGGTTTAAATCGAAAGCCGCCACCCCAAAGCCAGCCTTCGCCAAATTGGCAGCCATAGGGCCACCCATATTACCCAGACCAAAAAAGGCTATTTTTTCCATAAAAGCCACTCCATATTTTGTTGTTTATATCCCGGACATAGAGCGGCCGGGTCGCTCTATAAAAAGGCTTTCTATAAATCTGCTAGTGGATGCCCACCAACCCAGGGGCTTTCAAAGCAATCAGCCACCTGTTGGGGAGTTATTTCCTCCAGGGTTCCCGGCTGCCATTTAGGTGTGCGGTCCTTATCAACCAATAGGGCACGCACACCTTCCTTAAAGTGGCCACTGGCACAGAGGTTAACAGCCAGGGTTAACTCCATACGGAAAACATCGGCAAGCGACAAGTGACGAGCCCTGCGCAATTGCTCCCAAACTATCCAAGGAGTCAGTGGTGAACCTCCCACCAAAGTCGCAGCAGCCCGCTGCAACCATTTATCCACACCCAGGTATGCGCTGATAGCTGCACAAACCTCGGGCAAGGTTGAGAAATTAGTGAGCTGCTGGATTTGGTCGTAGTGTTCTCGCAGCTGCGAATCAGGCCGCTGTAGAGGGGATAACTCCAGTCCTTTAAGGCAGTCACCGACAAGTTGATGGTTTATCGCATTATCCTGCACAAATTCCAGCGCCCCGAGCGACTGTAAAACAGGCTCACGCTGGTCCTGGGCAATAATACGATCCGCCATCCCAGCGAACAGAGCATCGGCGCCATTAAACTGGGCACCAGTCAGCCCCAGGAAAAGGCCCAGACGGCCAGGCATACGATTAAGGAACCAGCTGCCACCTACATCGGGAAGCAGGCCAATGGTAATTTCAGGCATCGCCATACGGGTGGTTTCGGTCACAATGCGATGACTCGCACCAGCCATAATGCCGATACCACCTCCCATCACAATACCTCCACCCCAAACCACTATTGGCTTGGCATAGGTATGTATTTTGTAGTCCAGGCGATATTCATGGGAGAAGAAGTCAGTGGTATAGCGGTAATCCGGTGTTTCACCATAAGCCGCCGACTGCTGATACAGCGCCACCACATCACCACCGGCACAGAGGGCCTTGTCGCCACTTCCATCAATCCATACCGCCGCGATTTCATCATCTTTAGCCCAGGCGTCCAGCTGTGACGACAGCAGATCGATCATCTGCAAATTCAAGGCATTCAGGGCCTTGGGCAAGTTTAGGGTCGCGATCGCCAGGGCACCGCGCCTGGAAAACAATACTGGGGAATCCTGATCCATTGTTATCCGTCTTATTGCTCTCGTACTAGTTAGCGTCGCAGTTAAGCACAGATCATATTCCGCGTCAGCCACACACGAGTACAGCACCGCCAGGCTGGGGCTAGCGGTTGCACTTTTTACGCAAACTGATAAGTTGCGCGCAAAATCTGAACGATTCCAACACCCATTACGGAACCCCAAATGGCCGAATACGTATACACCATGAACCGGGTGGGCAAAGTAGTGCCCCCCAAACGCGAAATCCTCAAGGATATTTCCCTGTCTTTCTTCCCGGGAGCCAAGATCGGCGTGCTGGGCTTGAATGGCGCCGGTAAATCCAGCCTGCTGCGCATTATGGCCGGGGTCGACCAGGACTATAACGGCGAAGCTCGCGCCATGCCGGGAATCAAGGTTGGCTATCTGCCTCAGGAACCCCAGCTCGATGCCAGCAAAACTGTGCGCGGCAACGTGGAAGATGGTGTGCGCGAAGCTATCGACGCCCTCACAGGCCTGGAACAGGTCTACGCCGACTACGCCGAGCCCGATGCGGATTTCGATGCCCTAGCGAAAAAACAGCAGCAATTCGAGGACATTATCCAGGCCTGGGATGCCCACAACCTGGAACACCGCCTGGAGGTTGCCGCTGACGCGCTGCGCCTGCCGCCTTGGGACGCTGACGTAAACAACCTGTCTGGTGGTGAAAAGCGCCGTGTTGCCCTCTGCCGCTTGCTGCTTTCCCGCCCCGATATGTTGTTGCTGGACGAGCCCACCAACCATTTGGATGCGGAATCCGTATTCTGGCTGGAGCGCTTCCTGCACGACTTCACTGGCACCGTAGTGGCCATCACCCACGACCGCTACTTCCTCGACAATGTCGCTGGCTGGATTCTGGAGCTGGACCGCGGCCACGGTATCCCCTGGGAAGGCAACTACACCACCTGGCTGGAACAAAAAGAGAAGCGCCTGGAGCAGGAACAGCGTGGTGAGCAGGCTCGCGCCAAGGCCATGCAAAAAGAATTGGAGTGGGCACGCCAGAACCCCAAAGGCCGCCAGTCCAAGAACAAGGCCCGCCTCTCCCGCCTGGAAGAAATGCAATCCCAGGACTTCCAGTCCCGCAATGAGACCAACGAAATCTACATTCCACCCGGCGAACGCCTCGGCGACAATGTGATTGAATTTAAAGGTGTGAGTAAAGGCTTCGGTGAGCGCCTGCTAATCGACAACCTGTCCTTCCGCGTGCCCAAAGGCGCGATTGTCGGTATTGTCGGCGGCAACGGCGCTGGTAAATCCACCCTGTTTCGCATGATTACCGGCACTGAGCAACCCGACTCTGGCGAAATCAATATTGGTGAGTCAGTCAAGGTTGCCTATGTAGAGCAGGGTCGTGAGAACCTGGATGACAGCAAGACCGTATGGGAGGCCATCTCCGACGGCCACGACATGCTGAAAATCAACAACTACGAAGTGGGCTCACGCAACTTTGTTGGCCGTTTTAATTTCAAGGGCAGTGATCAACAGAAGCGCGTAGGCGAACTCTCCGGCGGTGAGCGTGGACGCCTGCACTTGGCCTATACCCTCAAACAGGGTGCCAACGTACTGCTGCTGGACGAACCCTCCAACGACCTGGATATCGAAACCCTACGCGCCCTGGAAGAAGCCCTGCTCAACTTCCCCGGCTGTGCCCTGGTAATTTCGCACGACCGCTGGTTCCTGGATCGTGTGGCTACTCATATCCTCGCGTATGAAGGTGAGAGTGAAGCTCTCTTCTACGAAGGCAACTACACCGAGTACCATGAAGACTTTGTGCAGCGGAAGGGTGAAGAAGCAACGCCGCATCGGATGCACTATAAGAAGCTTAAGACTTGAGAATAAAAAAGCCCGCGAAAGCGGGCTTTACTCAAACAATCAAAGTAATTCAATCTTCACTGCTTTACAACTTAGCTCTGAATAATATTCAACACTATGTAACACTCAAAAATATCCTGTTAACAAGTTAACTTCGGCACAGGCATTTAAATATTAAAGCATGCTAAGCAAACATGAGTTATAAACTTTGACATTTGTTTCTTTTTACTTTGGCGGCAAATCAATTACCGCATCTGGCCCTGCTTGGATATCGGTCTCAACTAACATAATGAATCTCCCTTCTAGTGGTAGTGGTAGTGGTTCAAAATAAAAATTACAACTTGACTATTATTGCACAATCCATCCTGAAAGCCTCCCAGAAAAACCTATTTTTAAGCCTTCAACTGAAAGGCTCAACTTAGAATTCAACTAGCGCAATCATACCACGCTCAAAGTAGCCTATATTGCACTTGCATTAGGTATAGGCACTATGAATCAAATAGCGCGATGGAGCATCCAACTAATCAATTTGGCGGAACATCGATAACGGCATCGGGACCAACTTTTATTTCAGTTTCAATACGCATAATACATCTCCTTCATCACAGTTACTTTAGAGAGTTCGACATAATTAGTCCGAACTAAACAAAGCTTAACTCGACACCCCCCTATCAGACTACATATAAACAATAATTATGGGCAAATAGTCACAATTCCAGCCCCCAGGTAACCATTGATCAGTTCGGACAGCTATCAATTAACACCCTCGACCCAATTTCAACCATCCAAAATACATATTGGTACGATAGAACCACTTACGACCTTGCCTCACCGTCAAACACTAATTTGTACGATAATCCTAATCAACCATGAGCGAACCTTTTTTGATTTTATCTCAGCACAAAATATCGCATTTAGTTTCAGCTTAGAATTTTGGGAACAATGACCTTAAAGCATACATACCCCTCATTCCAGCCTCTAGAAATATACTGCAGATAAAAAATCAGCTCCAGGGTCAGCGTAACACCTTTAATTTTTTGTAGCTGAAACTTTTATTTCAAGTTAGAAACCAAGGGAAAATCTAGGTATAAAATTCACCTTAAAAATATAAATCTATTACACTCAAAACGTCGCCCATCAAAAATCAACATTTCCTGCATTCAATCTTGAAGCACAGCATACTTTAAGCTACTGTGGCAACTGTATACTCTCGTAGTCTTTGCCTCAGGATTTTATAAACCAACGTTTTTCTAGGGCGATTATTTAAATGCTCAACAGCCGCTTCGACATCTTTTTGACTCACAAATTTTTCGGAAAGTGCTGGCGCAGCAGGCCATTAATATGGCCGTTCAGGCCTCTCTTCCCAAGATACATACGGATGTGTAAAATAGATTTCCACACCCTGAATCTCACTAATCTTCTCGTGCAGAGCAAATCCCTTGCCATTATCGACGGTAATGACGTGTGCTAACAAGTAGTGTAATGGTAGTCTGAGCAACTAACTCTGCCGTTTTCCGCTCAACCTGCTAAGAGTGTGAATTTGCCCTTACGATCTACACTGCTGACCAGAGCATTACTATGGCCTTTACCTATAAAGACATCTATTTCTCATTCTCGGATGCATAATTTATCATCTACAATTTGTGGCCGCTGTTCGATGCTGATGGCGTTCTTGACGTACCCCCGAGTTGATTTCCCATTAGCTCGCTTGTTGTAAGGTCTACCCCTGCATCGCAGATTCTCTTACAGAGTCCCACCACAATACTTATCATCCCAGATATATAGGTAAATAATTGGTTTCAATGCTGATTGGCATATTTTCCTCCTTCTCTAACCAGTCAGAGATTTATTCTGGGCTCCATAGAAGCTTCAGCTTAGCCTCTTTTAGTGCAATAGTCTTTGGTAGACTCTTTTTGGCTTCCTCGCCTGTCTACACCGCTCTTCAGTCATCCGCTGAGCTTATTTATAGCGGTAGCCATTACCTCCTCTATTACTAACCAGCCCTACAACCATCGCCCGCTATATTCACCTTACTGAGTCTATTGAGCAGGATACTGCTGCCACTATTAACACTTTGGTCAATAGCCTGTCCGTTGATCTAAGGTGGCTATAATGCGAATTGCCTCGGTGATCGCACATTATGAAGGTGCTCTACTGCAAAAGTTCGGCGCCCACCTATTGCCTGAGCAGCGCCGGACCATAACAGCCATTCGCCACTGTCGTACCACTGGCCATTGAAGCGCTGTGGCACTACGTGACTGCGCTCAATGCCAGAACCATGAGGTCAGTCAGTAGCTGGTACGAAAGAGCAGTAAGCTGCTGCCGGTGGAATATTTTCTGATGAC
Organism: Microbulbifer sp. GL-2; assembly: GCF_007183175.1. Taxonomy (NCBI): domain Bacteria; kingdom Pseudomonadati; phylum Pseudomonadota; class Gammaproteobacteria; order Cellvibrionales; family Microbulbiferaceae; genus Microbulbifer; species Microbulbifer sp. GL-2. Next base: position 2,178,024 of record NZ_AP019807.1, on the reverse strand, counting down.
CTTGAAGAACTGCGCACACTAGCTTAGCGTCATCAGAAAATTGTTTATACGTGGCTAATGGCTACCGCTGCCGAGAACCTTAAAACCTTTTCCCTCAATGACAGTCATCTCAATGGCGAAATCGGATTGACCAGTGTTCTCCATACTCACACCCGGCGACTGGATTATCACCCACACTGTCACGGAGGTACAATGAATCGAACCAGGCAACAGTGGAGGAAGGCTAAAAGCCAATATCTTTTCAATGGCCTCACCCTCGCCAAAGTCTTTCGTGCCCGCATGCTCGAAGCGCTGTATGAAGCGGGACTGCAGGTCTCCGGCCTGCCAGAGGTTGTACCATCTCAGTCTGTTGGTAGCGGGATATCGACACTCAAGTACTTATCCAAATACCTATATCTTGGATTAATTAGTGAGAAGAAAATATTGAGTGATCAAAACAGAAAGATAGCCTTCCGGTATATCAAGAGTAAAAGCGGACAGTCCAAAACCCTGGCACTGCTAGGCGCTGACTTTCTATGGCTGGTAATACCGCATGTGCTGCCCAAAGATTTTCGGCGAGTACGCGACCACGGATTTTCACACAGCAACGTCAAACGATTATTATAGCTTGTACAGCTGACTCTCAAAGTTATCTTTGAGACGCTTACGGCAAGAAATCGATCTTCAATACACCGCCCCAAATGCAACACGCCCATGCGATTTATACAAGCCTTCAGTCTGGACTGGCTCTCAGGCCAACGAATTAACATTCAGTAAAATATTGTCATTTATCAGAGGACATAAGTGTTCAGTAAAAAATACCTCTTCCATTGGTATCAGAAAAACCAAGACTGACGATCGCCCATAAAAAATGGAGCGCTCGCAGGTCGTGGAAAAATCCCAACACCTGAAAAAGATATTTTCTTATAAAGAGCGGGTTGAAAACTCCGAGCTTGCCCAACAACTGGATTAGGTCGTGGCTGCACGTGCTCTACCCTTATTCCTTGTTAGCTCTCTTTCATCACTTAGTCTCCTGGCGGAGAAGAAGCAGCAGATATAATCTCCAGCCGGCCGCTCTTTTCCAGATGATTAACTGATGCACTTCAGGGTTGAATGCAGGATATTGGAAATCATTAACTTTCATCATCCCCGCCAGTACCCCGAACAGGATCAACACCAGCCTGTGATCCAACCTGGATATCATTTTCAATAATCATAACGGACCTCCTTTATTATTTGAGAAAAAGCCGAAAGCCCAAATACTGTCGATATGAAAAATCAATTTTTCCTGCTTTAAACCCTATTTTCCCTCTCTAAGGATGAGCAATTACCAGTAGAGTTTTTGCGTGTTTCTGTACGCAAGCCACAGCCATGCGCAAGTTTTCCGGATCCAGTGCGGCAAAGCTTTCATCCAGCACCACCAGCTCGGCATTTTGTAAGAGCGCACGCGCAATAAATAAGCGACTCATTTCTCCGTGGGACAGGCGCCAGCCCATCTCGCCAACAGTCTGTAAAACCCCTGCGGGCATTTTCTCTATCAATGGCGTCAGGCCAAGCTCATCGCAAATAGCATAGGCTCTGCGTAAACTACCTTGCTTCGGTGGCCATTCGTCACCCATCAGCAGGTTGAACAGGAAGGAATCACCAAGCACATGGTTTTCATGGAACTGGGGAGCAGAGGCCACCAAGCGGCGCCAACGCTCTGGGCCGATACTGACCCAATCGTAGCCATTGAGAAGCAGTAGGCCCTCATCCGCTTGCTGAATGCCAGTAATCACATTAGCTAGGGTCGATTTCCCCGAACCAGAAGTCCCCTGTAACAACAGGCGATCACCTGGGTAAATGCTCAGGTTGCAATCTGCCAGAACCGACTTTTCTTTGTTCGGATAACTAAATCGAAGGTCGCGTACATAACACAATGGTTGCTCGGCAGAATGCTCGTCACTACTTGCACCACCAGTGCGTGCGATACTGACCAAGGCAACACCCTGTGGAGCCTCCAGGACGAAAAGTTCACGCACCCTCTCCCAGGCCACCAGGGCATTCAGAGCGTTGGTAAAGCCGTTCATGCACTTGAGCACGGCCCGGTAACCGAGCAGTACTCCTCCCAAAGTAACTGCCAGCTGTGCGCTGCTGGCATCACCACTGACAAATACCGGGACCAACCCAGCCACCCCGAGTAACAGCCAGGCACGCGGCAACAGCGCCACCAGGCGCACCATGGTGCCATCCATTTCTGTAGAGATTTGCAGGTATTCGCTCAGCTCCCGATCCTCACCCCGGTGCCAATCCGCCGGGGCCTGTTGAGCAAACCGGGTGCGATGGCCAAGCATCTTTTCTATCAGGCGATCTGTCATCGACAGACGCTGGGCCGTCCAGCGACGACGGCTGTGGTATTGGGCCCTGCCGAAGATTACCGCCACCAGAATAAATAAGGGCAAAACCAACAGGTGCATCGGGCCACAGGCGCCCAACATTAATATAAAAGCAGCCATTGCCAGTTCTACTGCACCAAGTAATAAGAGGAAACCGCCCTGTAGTGCACTGGCTTCAATATTTTCTGTATCGTAAACTCGCCCCAGTACCTGCCCGGTACCCATATGACGCACACGGCCGGGATCAATTCGAAGAGCGCTGGCGAGCAATCGCTGCTTTAACAAGGCTCCGACTTGCACTGACATGGAACCGCGCAGACGCGCGGTAAACAGTGATAGAGGCACCTGAGTTGCCAATAACAATACCCAGGCAATTAGCCAGCCAGTATCAATATAACCACCCAGTACTGCGCTACCGATAACCCACCAGCTGGCTAGGAAAAAAGCCATCTGTACTGCATGGCAGGCAAGCATACTGGCAAACTGCCAATGCTGACCGTGCAGAAGTAATTGTTGCAAGAAAGACCTGTTTGCAGGCTGGCGCAACAGCCAACATTCCTCAATGCGTACTCCCGCCAGGCTCTCTTTCAGTAGTGCTTCAACCGCGCGCTCACGCCGTCGCCCTTGAATACCAGCACTGTCGAGCAAGCGGGCAATACGTTCGCGCTGGGGAATCTCCTGCTTATAACTAAGCAGGGCCATCACCCGACGGGGACAGACTTTCACTACCTGTAGCGTAGGGGTCAACAAACGCAGCTGGCGGCGATTACCGCCACATAGGGCGACAAAATGCTCTTCTTCATCAAAGTACAGACGGACCAGAGCAGGAGCAGCTTGCAATAGCATTTGGCTCTGCTCACCGTAACTGCAGCTAACTTGTTCAACCTGTATATTCAAGGCTTCCGCACTCATTTTCAGGCGGGTATCCACATCGGCTTCAGCACCCTTGACGAGATCAGCAGATAGTGCCGGCTCCAGGCCACAGTGGCGAGCTAGAGTTTGCTGGGCAGATTCCAGTTGGGCTGCCGGCCAACACAGTTGGCGCAGGTTATTATCAGAGCCTTTAATGTTCACTGGTCACCTCTGCAGTCTGTGCTACCCCTGCTTGAGTAGGCGATTTTCTCTGTGATGGCTCCTCGCTTAAACGCCCCTCCGACATGCGCAAATGGCGCCAATCATCACTCTGCCAGCAATTCTGCCACAGCTCCTGCTCTGCAGCGAGCAGCTGCGCATAGCGGGAATCCTTTCGAGCTCCCAGCTCTAAAGGGACACCATCTTCAACTATGCGGCCGTCTTCCACCACCAATACCCGGGAAAAGTTCTGGGTCTCTGCAATATCGTGGGTAATGCAGATCAATGTGGTATCCTTCCAGATCTGGCGAACACGCCCAAGCAGTTGCTGACGCTGATTGCGATCGAGCCCCCGAAAGGGTTCATCCAGAATGGCGCAGCAGGGGTTCTCCCTACCCAAGGCACGTCCAAGACGCACACGCTGTCCCTCTCCACCACTGACAAGAGCACCGCTCTCGCCGAGGGTGCTCTGCAAACCTTCTGGCAGCGAGGCCACCAACTTGAGCAAGTCTGCTTGTTCAAGGATTGGATATAAGGGTTTATTGCGGTTGTTACCATAGTGCAGGTTATCGAGAAGGCTGCTGTTCCAAAGCTGGATGGCTGGATCAATCCAGGCACAATGTAGACGGAAATGAGCCTGAAGCTCACCGTGTAGTTCAGTACCATTTAAAAGTACCCGTCCAGCGGCAGGCTTGTGCCAGCCCAACAAAAGACCTGCAAGACTGGATTTCCCAGCTCCAGATACGCCAACTATGGCAACATGCTCACCGGAACCTATATCCAGGTTGATACCATCGAGAATAGTGCGACCGCTGGCGTTGACACTGACATTTTCAAAGCGAAAGCTCGCCGGTTTTTCCGGGCAAAAATCTACCTTCTTGTTTACCGAACTCTGCTCTCCCTTATCCCTGACGGCTTGCAAAGGCTCGAGTGCCCGCAACAGAGTATTGCGCTGACGAGGATACTCTCGAATCAATGCGGCAATATCTTCACCCAGAGGTGGAAGGGCTAATACCCAATAAACCAAAAGCAACAGGTCAGGGCTGGCCCCGCGAATGTGGATACAATAAGCCACCAGAATGCAGGCGAGCGAGCAATTTACAATCAGTTGCACGGCCTGACTGTTAAGCTGTAAGCGCAGATCAAGGTAGCTGGACCTAACCCACTCGGAAAGTAAACTTTCATGTTCTCTTCGAACCGACTCAGCAGCGCCATGCGTACGTATCGGGATAACCCCCAAGAGAGCATCCATATAGAAGCGCGCCAAGGCGCCGGCATGGGTCTGAACCCGCATCTTATGGTCATTGAGTAAGGGCTGAAAAGACAGCGGGACTAACACCTGCATAGTGGCCATTAGGATTACCAATGGAGCAGAATCAGGAGCAATCCATATAATTCCACCGGCCGTAGCAATTAGTGAGAGCGTTTTAAAGAGGATACTACCAGCCAGCACAGGAAGTTCTCGCAACGCAGTAATACGGTGGCTGCGCTCAGCAGTATCAGAGGTAGGGCGGCTCTGGAAAAAATGATCGGGTATTTGTGGTAAAGCCGAAAGAAAGCGTATACGAAAACGATTTTCCAGATGTCGCCCAACCATCAATTGAATCTTGGCCGCAGGATACTGCACAAGAATTACAGTCAGCATAAAGCCCAGTAGTAGGATCATTGAGCCAATTCGCTGTATTCCTGTAGCCAGTTCGCTATGGATATCTACCAACCCGCGAAACAGTAAGGCCTCCGCCATCAAACCAAAAACAGCCCCAAACATCGCGAGGGCCACTATAAGCGGGGCAAATAAACCATCATCACGCAACAATCCCCACAACTCCCGCAGTGGGCGCACCAGGGGTTCCTCTAGCGCTCTGGATAGATTCCCTGAAGCTGGCTTTACTTCAGCAGTTTCACGCACACCTTTAACACTCACTATCACCGCACCGCTGAATTCCAACTGCTCCGGAGCCAAATTCACAGTCTCGGTTGCCTCAATACCAGGTTGACTCTGTGGGCGAACACACCAATAATTCTCTGGCACCAAGACAAATGCATTGGCAGAATCCTCAGTAAATTCCACCATCAGCTTTTGCAACATCCCGCTAACTTCACTTCCACGGCGTACTGCCCCAGAAGAAACTAGTGCTGTCATCATACGAACAGATGCATCGAGAAATGCCAGGGGCATCCAATCACGAGTTTTCAGAGCAAACTGGCAAAATTCAGAGCATAAAGACTCAGAAACTTTCAGCTGTAAAACTCGCGTGCGAAGAGGGGTTATAAAATCGTCTCCTCCCGCCCAATCCCGCCACCCCTGTGGGGGGACACCCGTTGTGTGAATATGCAGTTCCTCGAGAAAGCGACGGGTACTGGGCCAACGTCGGCCACTGGCCGGGTCCATCACCTGAACAACGCCACCATGATTGCGCCAGGCCACTACAAAATGCGTATTGCCATTTGGCAGGCGCACCACTGCTAACCCTGGTAAATAACCGGGAATATCCATGAGCAAGTGATCTTTTGGCACAACCATTTGAACTGCGTCAAGGCCCAGCTCAACAGCAATTTTTTCCAGTGTATTTATGGAGGTTCCATCTACATCGGTCTGGCACGCATCGCGCAGATGACCATAATGAACATTGATTCCAAAACCTTCCAACAGACACTTCAGAGAAGCCGGTCCACAGTCCATATTGGAGGTCTGTACAACCTCTGGCACTAACCAGCGAGTTCTTTGCTTCACGGCAAAATCCTCGCGTTATTATTTTCGCTATCGGATTCCCCAGTGAGTATATCCCCGACCCTTTGTAACAACAGCTGATAGGGAGTTTTTGTACCCGTAGCAATTTCCACCCTGGCCGGCAGGTCATGTAACAGTGGCAATAGTGGGGGGACGTCGCCCTCTAGGGAAAGCTCAACTAAAATCCGCTCTCCCTGTACCGCGCTGGCAACCCTCTCTACGCGAGCATATAGCTGCCCATAGCGCGCCCAAGAAAAACCTTCGAGTTTTACTCGCGCACTTTGCCCTTCGCGAATATGGCCAAGCGCTAGAGCAGGAGGAAAAAATGCCTGCACACTAATATCACCCTTCGCCTGTATTGTGGCTACTTGCTGGCCGGCAAGCAGAACCTCGCCCTCGCGTATATCAGCAAAAGAGGCAAGTTTTCCCGTAATTGGGGCACGTAACTGCTGTTCATCCACAGCCAAATTACTCTGCTGTATACGAGTATCTACCTCGGCAAGCTTGCTTTGGATATCAGCGCGACGTTGATTCAACTCACTAAGAGACAACTGATATTCATTGGCAATCTGCTCACGACGATCTTCAGCAGCCCCAATTTCGGCTTCTGCAACAAGGGTGGCCATGGCCATTTGCTGATAAGTGCGTTTTGCCGCCAAGTAATCCAGCTCAGAACTTTGCTGTTTCTGTAGCAATCGCTCGTAACGATCTGCCACATCCGCCTGAATCTTTTGATTACTGACCTGTAGCTGATGTTGCTGACGCAGAAGTTCGAGTTGTCCCAGGAGAGCCTTATCATCCTCGACAAACTTCTTATTCAGTAATTGCTGCTCCCTCTCAATCGCATCAAGCTGTATGTCAAGGCTCTGTGAAACCTTACTATCACCATCCAAATCCAAATCAAACGCCGCTGTATCAAGCTGTACCAGTACATCCCCCCTGCTGAGGACATCACCTAGTGAGGCTTGAATCGCAACGACCCTTCCTGTCCGCTGAGTGCTGACATGTACGGTATTCTGCTCTTGCTCAAGCCTAGCTTGATCACTAACGCTATAAGTGGTGATATCCTTGATTAGAAACCAGACAGCCCAGGCTACCATCAGTGATACTCCCAAGGCGGTTAGCAACCCTAAAGAGTAGAAAGTATCTTTAGATATAGAGCGTGTTGTATGAATAAAAGGAGTTGGCAATGCGATTTACCTAATCTGTACCAGTTATGGCTCATGCTATTTATGTTTCATTTTTATGCGTACAGCTCTTGGCTATATTTCGCGGGGCCAAATCTAAATCCCCCATTCCAGTTAGTCAAATTCGATATAAATCCAACTACCCCCCCATTCAACGCTGTCTTTCGTGCCTTGACAACCATAAGAGCTGGGATGCACCAGAGTAAGGAGACATAAGTTGACAAAAATTAAGTATTTCCACCCCTCCAATAAGAAAAAATTTACTAGAATTTCTCTCCTACAAAAAATTTTTGAATTTTAAAAATAACCCCCAAAATAAAGGCATACATCAGCAGCCCCCCCTGTCAACAACCTTCTGTTAGCACTCCCATTCCTAAGCACTATTTTATGCCATACCTAATACTCAATTTTTCACTCATAAAACCCCTTACTACATAACCAAATAAGACTCACTGGAATCAAACCCAGAAAAAACCCAAGATATTAAAATATATAAAAATAATTAATTCTAAGCTGTAGTGCTATGAATTTATCGCTTAAGGTAATTTGCAGTAACGAAAATTTATGTGTTGATGAACTGCATTCCAACATCTTGCCTGATGCTTTCACGAGTTACCCAAAGGCTAACAGCAACAGGAAACCATGTTAGCAACCTGTCCTAAACAAACCTCAGCTCACGTCACCACTTACTCAACTCCAATATTCGTATTGAAAAATATATCGGAGGTATAGTCAGTATTATTAAGCGGAGGGGGTTTAAGGATACCATCTTGGTTGTATATAAACTGGGTGGAATCACCACTACTGATGTAGTCGATAGAGCAGAAAGCGAACCCAGAAACGGATTTGTTTGGATACAGCCATTGTCCAATGGTAAATATAGCTTCTATGAACAGTTCCCAGAAACAAATCGAACCGCAAGGCGCATCACAGTCAAGCTGGTTCTGGGGGCCAGATATTTCATGCCCACACATACCAGGTCCTTTAACATTAAAAAACCCAAGGATATATCCTGGGTTAGATGAAACCCGACTCTCCCATCCGATCGTCCCTGCACTCGTAAAATCAAGATATGGACTAAGATACACATGCACAACCTGTACAAACACTATATACCCTTCTTTCCAAAGAGCCATACTTGGGGGAAGTCAGGATAGGTGAAGATTAATAGAGATCCCCTCTGGTCATAGTGCCCCAATTACCGATCCTTATATTCTCAGGCTATGATCGAGCACCCTTCTACAACTAGAATTTCTATCTGATCAATAAAAACCATCTTTTCGTTCTATTGATCGGCATTCAAAAATGCAGCACCCCAGACAAGCAGCTACAATGTAATCAGGTTGAGACATTCTCCCTAAATGTCGATATCGATATAGTAAATATACTGGATGGCTTGCCACACTGCCCACAATTCATGAAACTTAGTGCTAAATTGAGCATCTATCCATATCACCACTTCTGGAAATTTACATATGCCCAGCTGTAAGATATTTATAGAGGCCTCAAAACTGGTTCCAGATTCTGTTCCAGCTATATTTAATGAGATTATTATTGAAGGCCTGGAAGCCAAGGGGGAGCATGCTATAACCGCTGTTATTGAATCAAACTATGTAAAACCGTCAGGCTGCTATATTGAAATTACATACTGTAAAAAACCTGCGCTTACTCATGAAATATTACAGAAACTTGCCATTCGGCTAGATGAAACAGCTAGAAAGGTATTTCAAATAGAAGACCCTGTTAGGGTAAGGATTTTTTTGTTTGATGAAGACTTTACATCAGGAACAAACTAGTCTTTTCTAGTGAAAAGGCAACAATATAAAAAAACCTACAATTAAAAATCAACCATATATAGGAGTTGTAAACAGCGATATTAGAGGCCATCTTTCCTTAAATTAAAGACAGCCCCCAAAATCTTCAAACCATTAGAGCCTTAACACTTTTAAAAACGCGCGCTTGCGCCAAAACGGAAATAACGAGGTGTTTGATAAACTTGATTAATCCCCCAATCTGGATCAGAAATTCCTGGGCTCAACTCGGCAAACTCATACACTTCAGTTTCAGCGTCTGCATCAAGTATATTAAATATCTCCGCCCTAAGCTCTACATCTGCCAATCCAATTCGCGTACTGTAGACTAATGACAGGTCTATTTGGTTAACCCAACTAGTTCTCCCCCGGCTCCCACGTTTTGTTTTAATCAGATTTCCATCAGGGTCAGTGAGATAATAAGTATCACCATATTCTACAGAGCCATTCGGATGTCCCGTACCAAAGGAGTTAATTGGCCGCCCGGACTGCAAGAGAAAGTTAGCTCCGAAAAGCAGGTTCTCCATTATCTGGTAATTACCATATATTTTGAACTTGTGAGTTCGATCATTAGGTAGATAGCCATCAGCTCCATCCATCAACTCAGGGAAATCAAAGTCCTGTGTAATACCAGCATCATCTTGAGCATTATCAGACTTCACGTAACCTTCAGTATTACCTTTGCTCTCAGACCATGTATAGCTTGCATTGATCCCCCAAACACCATCGAAGCCCCTTTGTGCAGAAAGCTCCAGTGCTTTATAAGTTCGCTTTGCCTCTGGATAGGCTAAGAGTTCAGCTGGGAAAGTAGTCATCTCTAACACACCAGTGCCATACCGATCATAAGGTATGGTGATATCACTACCAGGGTTAGCAAGCACATATCCATGGGCATCCCCAGTGTGCTCATAACCTAAAGCATCAACTGCATGGTCGATGATAACGTCATCTATATGGGATTTTAGATCTCGGTAAGTAGTCTTTACACCAACGGTCCAATCACCATTTAAAACCCTCTCGTAGCCAAGAATAATTTCATCCTGGTACATTGGCTCCAAATCTCGATCTGACAGCTGTGCACTATCTGGAACTTCACCACTAGAAGTAACTTGGACAGGCCCAATCTCCTGAGAGGTTGGAACTCCATCAACACCAAGGTTGGAAGGCGCAAATGTTTTCAAATCATACTTATCATCAAATATAAAATAGCGCTGTAATCCCAACTCACCACCAGAGAGGCGCACATTTGTATTTGAGGCTATTGGCATAAAATATCGCCCCCAGTTACCAAATACCCTAGACTCACCATCGCCAGCAGGGTCCCAAGAAAAACTAAGCCTGGGCGCCCACTGATCGTCAATTTCAATGAAAACGTCCCCTTCCCCGTTATAGTTGGAGAAGGTCTCATTGCGAACTCCGGCACTTATCGTAAGGGTGTCAGTAATATCCCAAGTATCCTCTATATAAAAAGCTCTGGACTCCACCTCAAAATCACCAGAAACTTCCCCCAGACGGTACCGAACAATATGAACATCCGAACCATCTCCATTCACATCAGGAACTATCCCGCCATTTGAAAGCTTTTCTCCAGGTGCATAAGTATAGTAGCGATAATAAACACCTCCTTCTGCACGGAAACTGGTACCAGAATATGTTTCTATGGATGTAGAGGAATTATTCTCCTGATCATAGCCAAACCGCACAGCATGATCCCCCAAAACCCACTCGAAATCTATACGATCAGCAACCCGCTCATCGCCACCAGTTTGAGGCCTGGAGCTAGCCTCACACCCTGGGAAAGTAGATGAATTTCCCGGTAGTGCACCATCACTTGTATCGACAACATAAGGACATTCTGCATCAGTAGTACTAGTAGTTGTTAGGGAATATTCATTCTCACCATGGAGAAGTGAAACACTAAAGTTATCAGTTATTTGTCCATCGTAGCGAAAAAGCCAATTATCCCCCCCACGATCATCCCAAACTGTACCTTTATACTCCTGCTTATTCTTGTTATAGGGATCATAATTTAACTGTTTATTTACTCTTGTGCGCTCATCAGAGAACTGTACATAAGAAACTATGTGATCATCAGTTATATTCCAAGTTAAATTCATACCCCAAAAATCATCACCAATCTCCCTATCATTGAAAGTGCCAGGATCAGCTCTTGTTGTAAATTCCTCAATTGTTTCCTGTTGCTCATACAATGCATAAAAAAACAACCTATCTGGAATAATAGGGCCACTAACATAATAATCAGTCGTATATCTTGACTGCTCATTTTCAGAGTTCAGATCATATAATGTGCCATCAGTAGACAATGTATCCGGACTAGTTGAGCGAAGTGCCGCAGGTTCATAATAGGCAACTACTCCATATTCAAATTCATTACCTCCCCTTTTAGTAACAGCGTTCAATACACCACCTAGTGAGCGCCCAAATTCAGCGCTATACCCACCAGTTTTGATTTGAAATTGATCATAGAACTCAAAAGGGACTGATGATCCACCAAGCCCATTCCTAAAATTGGTTACATTTAGCCCATCAATGTAATAAGCATTTTCTCCAACAGATGCGCCACCAAAAGATATTAGATCCTTATCCTCTCCAAACCCGGAGTCCCCCAAAACCGTTCCCGGGGCTAACAAAGCAACTGATTCAATATTACGAGAAACAGGTAACATTTCTATATCAGCTAATCCAATATTAAGTGAGGACTCTGCCGTTCCAGTACGTATTTTTGGAGCCACCTCTCCAAAAACTACAACCTCCTCTAGGTCTCCTAGTGAAAGGGATATATTCAAATTAGCAGAACTTCCAATTGAGACAGCGACAGCCTCAACAATAGTAGGTTGATACCCCTCCTTTTGAACCGTTACCTTATAGACCCCGCTAGGGAGATTAACTCTAAAATCTCCATCCCTTCCAGTAGACATTGTCCGCTTAAAGCCATTTTTTTCATTCTCAATAATGACAGTAGCTTCCGTTATTTCGGTCTTATTACTCCCAAAAACAGCCCCCTCAATAGCTCCATTCACATTCCCCGCGGCTATCGCCTGGCCACCAAAAGCCGACAAGCTAATAGATGCAGCTAACAACGTCCTCTTGAAAAATATCATAAAGCCATCCTTTTAAATATCATCATATTTATAATTTATTAATTTTTGATATCAAGCTTAAAGTGTTGATCGTCCTCCAGCGACCCACTTAAAATTAACTCTACAGAACCTAAGGACCGACAAAATTCTACTAGTCGGATTGAGTGATTAAGTACCACTTTCCAGCATGATTTCCGAACGAAACACATGATTTGCATATCCCCATAAAAGGATATTGTTTACACTATCCTTAATCATTAACGCCAGGAAAGTACTATCTAACCAGGGTGCCATTCACACTCTGGCAAATATTATTCTTTCAAACTAAGAACTCAATACATATAAAAATATATTGAACCCAAAAGGAAACATTTACGCCAAAACATGCATTAGAGCTAAGAGCCAAACAGGGCAGTCAACTTATTTTTAAGATAAGATATCAAGATTGAACAACTTACACGAAAATTAGAGCGCCAATCACATCTAAAAATAAATAAATTATCACGCAAGAATTAACAACAATAAGCATTGTCGGGCTAAATTTTCAATTCCCGTCCCCTATAAATATCGAATACAGGTGGAAGGACTAGGATGGATCGAAAGATAAAAGTTCTTTCCTCTCCAAAGCGAGCCTGAAGTCAAAATCCCAGAAGGCAAATAGCACTTCAATATACAATGATCAAAAAAGTGTAAAAAGTTGACAGAATTGGAGTTAAAGACTGGGAAGAAAAGCGCAAGGGGACGGAGAACTCGCCCCCTAGAAATAGGGCTATTTACGCAAAAACTCCAACATCCACCTGGCAACCACATTCTCGTGGATATCATTCTGCAGGGAGGCTTGGCCTTTCTCCACAACCTCTTCACCAAAGGCTTCGCGGCGTAGTTCCATCAAACTGTTGGAATAGGGCTTGGTAAACTCTGGGTGTGCCTGGAAGCTCAGCATATGGTCATCCACTTGCAGCATTGCCATAGGACAAAACTCGCTCGACGCCAAAACTCGACCACCTGGTGGCAATGCCTCAACCTGGTCTTGGTGGGTGACCAACAGGCTAAAGTTGTTCATAGGCTCAGACATCCAGGAGGGGGTTTCCTGCATCTCGTAGGTGTGAACCCCCAAACCCCAACCTTTATCAGATTTGCGGGTTCTGCCCCCCAGTGCCTGGGCAATCAGTTGGTGCCCAAAACAGATGCCTATAGTCGGCTTTTTTATATCGTGAAGCTTGCGCACAAAGTCCATCAGCGGTGGAATCCACTCCTTTTCGTCATAGACACCCGTTTTGCTACCGGTGATCAGGTATGCATCCACCTCATCTATCTGGTCCGGGTAATGGCCGTGCTGGACTTCGTAGGTAATGAACTCCAGTTCAGAATCCTGGCTGCGCAACAGGTCGGCAAACATCTTCGGGTACTCGCCGAATTCGCCGGCCAGTTCCGTGCGTACATCGTCGGTTTTTAACACTCCAATCTTCATTATTTCACCGCTGGGTTGACTGCTGAATGTTGGGATTATGGCATATTCGCGAATGGCTGGTCGCTAAGCCTGCCGCGTAAATTGACACTTTCAAGCGACTGTTTTGGGCGCCACAGCTGTGCGCGCAATGTCCTACCAACACTGATGGCTGCTTGTTCTCAGCTGAAATTTGACGACTGAACCGCAAATAACATTCCCCTTGAGGCATTCTTACCCAAAGGACTTTTGTGTATGATCGCGGCCTTAGCACATTTTTCAGCCAATTATTCGGCTAACGGGCGTTCCAGAGGCAATTAGGGATGCCCGACACCAAGATGATTGAGGACAAACAATGACCACAACGACCTCCCCCAGCGACCAGCAGGATAGCCCACCGGGGCGCAAGACGGCCTTTACCCGCTTTCTGGATGTGGTGGAATGGCTCGGTAACCTGCTCCCGCACCCCATCACTTTGTTTGCCCTCTTCGCCGTTGGGGTAGTTGTACTCAGTGGAGTGGCTTCCTATTTTGGCCTGTCAGTGGCGGACCCACGCCCGGTAGGTGCCGCAGGACGCGATCCCGATGGGGTCATTGAAGTCTTCAACCTGATGAGCGGCGATGGTCTCAGGATGATCGTCACCAGCCTGGTGAAGAACTTTACCGGCTTCGCCCCCTTGGGAACGGTATTGGTAGCCCTTCTTGGTGTAGGCATCGCGGAACATTCCGGCCTACTCAGTGCCGCTGTGCGCGGCTTGGTACTACAAGCCTCCAAGCGCACCGTAACCGTGATTGTTGTCTTCGCCGGTATTATCTCCAATACAGCGTCAGAGCTTGGTTACGTTGTACTGATACCCTTGGCAGCAATGATCTTCCACTCCCTGGGGCGCCACCCTCTGGCGGGCCTGGCTGCGGCCTTTGCTGGTGTTTCCGGTGGTTATAGCGCCAACCTTTTATTGGGTACTGTGGACCCACTACTATCGGGCATCACTGAATCTGCGGCCCATATGATCGACCCCACATATAGCGTTGGCCCCGAAGTGAACTGGTACTTTATGATCGTCAGTACCTTCCTTATCACGATTGTTGGCAGCTGGGTCACCATGGCAATAGTGGAACCCAAGCTCGGCAAATATGATCCTCAAGAAGCTTCTGTCGACTTAAGCCAGGACAAGCTGGGCACTCTGAGCGACGCTGAGAAGCGCGGGCTCAAATACGCTGGCCTCGCCGTTTTGGCTGTTTCCGCCCTTTTTGCACTGTCCGTCGTGCCCGAATGGGGAGTGCTTCGCAACCCGGAAACCGGCCTGGTCGCTGGCTCCCCCTTCCTAAAAGGTATTGTGTCCCTCATCCTGATCTTCTTCGCCATTCCCGGTTTCGTGTATGGCAAGGTGGTTGGCACCATGAAGAATGACCGCGATGTGATCGATGCCATGGCCAAAAGCATGAACAGCATGGGCATGTATATTGTGCTGGTATTCTTCGCAGCTCAGTTTGTTGCCTTCTTCAAGGTTACCAACCTGGGCACTATTTTTGCCGTACTGGGCGCAGACACGCTGCAGAGTATTGGCTTGACGGGACCACTGCTTTTCCTGTTCTTCATCATGATGTGTGGCTTTGTAAACCTGATGCTGGGTAGTGCTTCCGCGCAATGGGCTGTGACCGCTCCCATTTTCGTGCCAATGCTGATGCTGTTGGGTTATGCACCAGAAGTTATCCAGGCGGCATACCGTATCGGCGACTCCGTGACGAATGTGATTACGCCAATGATGAGCTACTTCGGCCTGATCATTACCTTCGCCGCCCGCTATAAGAAAAACCTGGGGATGGGAACCTTGATTGCCACCATGATCCCCTACTCAATCTTCTTCCTTGTTGGCTGGACCGCTCTCTTCTACATCTGGGTATTCGCCTTCGGCCTGCCCGTTGGCCCCGGTGCAGCAACCTACTACGGTGGCTGAAACCCAACCTCCTGAGAAGCCCGCTTATGCGGGCTTCTTTTTGCCCGTCCCCTACCCCCGACAAACTTAAAGTTGAACCAAAGTCCCATTTATTAATAATTAGGGCCTACTCAAGGAGTACGTATTTGGGAAAAACCAATTTCCGACTAATTTCCTTAAAAAATTATTATTCCTATAGAAGTAGTCACCATAAAACAAAAAAGGCATTTATCGCAATTTGAGGAATATTTTTCTTAAATGGCCGGTTATATGGGTATTTTTTTTCATTAGGTGACAACATTTAAATCTCCCGCTAGATTAATCCCCTTCAAAACACCTAAAAAAAACAAGTAATATAGATACCTGTAATAACATTTAGCGGAGACCGATACGCGGATTATCGCCACCAGCGCCCTGCCCTGATCTAACTATCATTTATTATCCGCTCAGGATGAGCACTATGGTTGTGCCCTGCACTACCCTCATCTTATGAGGTGGTGACTGCTTCTGCTCATCCATCACTGACATATTGGAACGTCGAAATAAAGCAGGCCCTCGTCGGCAGGACTGTCCTCATTATTGAGCAGTTAAACCTCTTTAAAGATAACCATAAATAATGTGCCACAAGGCTCAGGTTTTCTATTACATCGGGGTTCCGCATAAAGTCGAATCACTTCCGCCGGATCAAATTATTCAACCCGCAAAAAGTTCATAACTCATTTATCCGGGTGACATACAGGATTCTAAGAAATTGACTCAACAAATAAGAACGACGCTGTTAACGGGCTTTTACGAGTTGGTGAGCCAATTTAATGGCAGCCCTGAAGGCCTGCTAATAAGTGCCCGAATAAATCCCCAGCAGATTGAGAACCTTAACGGTTATCTCCCTCTGAAGTCCGTCAATGAACTGTTGGATAAGAGTGCACATCAACTGAGCTGTGCCGATTTCGGACTGCGTCTTGCTCACAGCCAGGGAGCCGCTGCACTGGGATCACTGGGAGCCGCTGTACTGCAATCCCTTACTCTGGGGGAATTCCTGAATGCAGCCATCAAGCAGCTTGATAAGCCACCCTACAGCCTGCGTATAGAATTACAGAAAAAGGGACGACATACATTACTCGGGTTTCACTGTATAGATGATCTCCAGGCAAGTGCTCAGGGGGAAATACCGCTTGCACTGGATCAGTGCCGTGAATTCCTCCTGGGAGTGTCTCTGATAGCATTGCAAAACCTGTGCGGCGAAAACTTCCAACTGGAGTCTGTACACCTGCAAACTGAACGACCTCTACACGACCAGTATGAAAGCTTCTTCGGGGCTCCGGTGCACTTTGGCCGCGAAAAAGATGCTTTCATTCTCAACAGCAGCTCCCTGCTGCACCCTACAGAAAAGTGTAATCCCAACTTGCGCCCACTGCTGAAGACCTATATTGAGGAGCTTCTGCAACAGGGGGAGGCCAGCCTTGTGGTACAGGTACAGCAACTGATCTACTGCCTGATGCCATTAAAGCGCTGCAGCCTGCAGGAAGTTGCCAACCAGCTAGGAATGCACAAGCGCACCCTGCAACGCCGCTTGCGGGACCGCAACCTGGTATTTGAAGATCTGCTGGATCGTATCCGACGTGAACGTGCCGAGTACTACTTAAGCACCAAGCAGCCCCCCATGTCACAGATTTCCAATATGCTGGGATATCGTGAACAGAGCTCCTTTAACCGCGCCTGCTATCGTTGGTTCGGAACCACCCCAATGCGAGTGAGGCGCCAGATGATGGCAAACGTTGCAGCCAGGGAAGCTGCGGAAGTCGAGTAATAGCACTCTCGAATAGGATTGACAAGGCAACCCCTCTGCCCGGTCAATCCTAACGAACCGACACCTTACAGGTGTCCAGGCCAGGGTAAAACTGCAGAGCGGCATATAATCAGCCCGCCATTTTTTTCACTTACCCCCAAATACTAAATAAAACTGGTAACACTTAAAGAATAGCCAGAAACTAAATCTTATCGCCTATGCTCATAGCTAATGTGGCTTTACCCCTGCCACCACCAACATATCAAATCAACGGCATATAAGATCACTATACTGCACTTCTTCGAGCGCCGAATTATCAACAACCACCTTGCCGCTCAGCATACGCTACTAAGGTAAAAACCTTTGTCTTGTTGTCCAGTACTTTCAAGAGAACCTGCAATAATTAAGAATATAGAAAATGGTACACCTTATTAAAAAATATAATTCTTAGCCCTGAGTCAAAAAATCCAAAATGAAATCCCAGGCAAGAGTATCTTGCCACAGCAAATTATGGCCGCCATCAAAAATCCCCAGCCGAGCATTGGATATCTGCTGATACAGTGCCCGCTGATTTTAGAAAGGAGCAATATTGTCGTAGCGTCCTCCGCAAATTAGCGTTTCCCTATTTAACCCCGGCAAACGCTCATAAGTATCATGCCCCATTCTCGCCTTGAGCTGTCGTAGACGACACAAAGCACCTTCATTTTTATTTTCTGAAATTTCACAAACTTTACTGTAATAATTACTTAATGGGATATAGAGCTCTGGCAATGTATGTATATCATCAGGGCTTGACATACGCCGATCGCCCGAGCAGATCCAAAAATCTACTTTTTCATTAGTGGTCATAGATTCGATGTCATATTCATGAAGAGGAAATGACGCTCCACCAATTCCACCAGAACTAGTCACCACCAACACAAGCTTTTGCACCAGTTGCGGATATCGCAGGGCAAACTCCTGTAAAACCATTCCGCCAAAAGATTCTCCAATAAAAAGAGCACTCTGCCAGCCAAGATGTATTAGCAGTCGCTGAAGGTCATCGGCATAGTCGGACATCTCTGGAGAGGCATCAGGGGAATTAGACTGTCCAATACCACGT
The DNA here is from genome assembly GCF_007183175.1 of Microbulbifer sp. GL-2. Taxonomy (NCBI): domain Bacteria; kingdom Pseudomonadati; phylum Pseudomonadota; class Gammaproteobacteria; order Cellvibrionales; family Microbulbiferaceae; genus Microbulbifer; species Microbulbifer sp. GL-2. Next base: position 2,159,498 of record NZ_AP019807.1, on the reverse strand, counting down.
GGGTCAAAGCTCAGTATCTCAAAGTGTTTCGCCAATGGGGAGTCAAAAATAGTCGGGGGAACTCTGAGGTCACTAAGGGTTCCGGGGTGAAATACCAAACGTGGGCCACTTCCCCGAACTTCATAGATTATGTCCACGCCATTGCAACTAAATATCGCCATACCTTTCAACCATTGAGAACCGGGTAGCTACAACAAGAGTAACTGCAATAGTAATAGCTCATGCCAAATATTTTTAAGAATAGCCGCCAATACAAATATCAGGTGTGGCCATTAAATTTATCATTTATATCCAACAAGGGTATATCTAGGAGGAATAGAAAGGAAAGAAGTGAAATCACCCCAACAAATTATCTAACCTAAGAAGCTCTCTCTATAGGCTAACCTGCACCCCTGGATAGAAATCAGAACCCATAGTATAAGAGCCCGCTACTTCACAGTAGCACCTGTAAAGCATACTTGTCCGCGCAGGTTAATTCGCACATTAGAAGAGACAGGATAAACTGCATTCAGGGTCAACTTGCCAACTATGCCCCATACCGTACCGAGCGAAGAGTTTTTCCTTTTTAGTAAGTGCTTGGTTCTTCAGGGCTCTAGCCACCTCACTTTCATCCACATTTCTTTACAAAATTTCCACATTCCTTGCGCATTCCTAAATTATGTTGACTTTCAACGGTTGATTAAATAATGCCCCTATTGCAGAAAGTGTCCTATCACAGCTATAAGACTATCCTGCTAATACCGCGGTCGCATCGCAACCAACAAAAGGAAAATACGGTGAATAAAGTTCTGGTTCCCATCGCCCTGCTGACCCTTATTTCTACAGCTGTGGCACAGCCGCACAAACCGCCCCAGGAGGCCTTTGATGCATGCAACGGTATATCGGAAGGGCGTGGCTGTGCAGTTGAAACTCCGCATGGCACCTTGGAGGGCACTTGCCGAATACCTCCAAGGGAGGAGCAATTGGTCTGCGTGCCGGCAAAAGTGGAAGGCCGCAGACCGCTCAGAGATAAAGAAGAAAGTCCCGAATAAATTTATAGTCTGTCAGGGGCACGCAATTTTGGGTTGTCATATGAAAAAGTGGTTATTACTAGGTCTTGTCTGTGTTACTCCGGCAGCTCTGGGTCATTTACCAGAAACAGCTACTGGAGCCTGCCAAGACCTTACCTCCGGTGCCAATTGTACTTTCGGACATAACATCGGCCTGTGTTTTAATTTAACAGGGTCACAGGCACTCACCTGCCTACCGGAAAGACTGGATATCGCCCGAGCAACTTCCCAGGACCGCATTGTAGTCAGACCTCCTGCACGCAAACACCGAGTACTTCAGTCCAACGGGTTGCAAAACACCGTCCCTGCAACTCGCACACCCATCGCCTCTAGTGTGGTGGAAATATCTGTACAAGGCCCCTGGAGAATCATTGAAGCCAACGGCATTTCAGCACACAAAACCGGCACTTTCCCCAATCCTGGTAACCCGCACAGAATTGAAACCCAACGCTATAAATACAGAGTTCCAGCCACCCCCCAAATTACAGGAACAAGCTCCCCGGTAACTTTGCAGAATTTCGGTGTTGGCATCAACGGCGTACCTTTTGATCCCAGTGCAGCAGAATGGTATTTGGGTATTCGCGGCCTTTGGCGCTATGAAGCCCTATCAGGTGCCATTCCCCTGGGCGTGGATGATAATTTTGCCCATGTACAACCTAACGGTGCCTACCACTACCACGGCCTGCCGACCGGGCTTTTGGCGCGCTTGCAAGTGACACCACAACGTCACTCGCCACTAATTGGTTGGGCTGCAGATGGCTTCCCGATTTATGCTCTTTACGGTTTTCTGGATAGCCAAAGTAGCGAATCCGGAATCGTAAAAATGCGATCTAGTTATCGGGTAAAAGCCGGGCCGCGCTCTACCGGCAGCAAGCAGCCAGGCGGCTACTATGATGGCACTTTCGTAGCAGACTACGAATACGTGAAAGGTTCTGGATCCCTTGATGAATGCAACGGCCGCTTCGTGCATACCCCTGATTTTCCCGAAGGCACCTACGCTTACTTTCTGACTGAGGAGTGGCCGATTATTCCACGCTGCTATAAGGGTACGCCCTCGGAGGATTTTCGTCGGGGCCTACAGAAAACACCTCTCAAAAGAGAGATGAGAAGGGGCTTCGGCTGACACAGCTAAAAATTTATTTAAACAACAAATTTCAATGCGAATGTTTTCAGGCATCACTGGCAGCGGGAGAAACACCGTTGGAAACGGCCATTTCTCCTCAAAAAAACAATGATATTTTACTGAAAAACCACACTTCAGCTCATATCAATAACGGCAAGGGCCTCTGCCAGAGTTTTTACCGAGTGCATCTCCATCCCCTCGATATCATTTTTTAGGCGGTTAGCAGCGGGTACTATTGCCTTGCGGAAGCCATGCTTGGCTGCCTCGCGCAAACGCTCCTGGCCTGAGGGCACCGGACGGATCTCACCGGACAAACCCACTTCACCAAATACCACTAAATCCCGCGGTAGAACGCGGTTGCGGAAGCTGGAAACCACAGCCAGCAACAGGGTCAGGTCGGCACTGGTCTCCATTACCTTGACCCCACCAACCACATTGATAAATACATCCTGATCGCCCACGAGCACACCACCGTGGCGATGCAACACCGCCAGCAACATATTCAGACGGTTCTGGTCGAGCCCCACCGCCACCCGGCGTGGATTACCCAGGCTGCTGTCATCTACCAGCGCCTGTAATTCGACCAGCAACGGGCGAGTGCCCTCCCATACGGAAGTCACTACTGAACCTGAGGCAATTTCCTCAGCGCGTTGCAGGAAAATTGCAGAGGGATTGGACACTTCTTTTAGCCCCTGCTCTGTCATGGCAAACACCCCCAGCTCGTTAACCGCACCGAAGCGATTCTTGTGCGCGCGCAAAGTGCGGAAACGGGAGTCGTGGGTGCCTTCAAGTAAAATGGAGCAATCAATAATATGCTCCAGCACCTTGGGCCCGGCAAGACTGCCATCTTTGGTTACATGGCCCACCAAAATTAGGGCAGTGCCGGTTTGCTTGGCGAAGCGGGTCAGGTACGCCGCGCTCTCACGCACCTGAGCAACAGAACCCGGTGCAGACTGCACATCACTCATGTGCATCACCTGGATGGAGTCCACCACCATCACCCGCGGACTCACTTCCTTGGCCGCCAGGCAGATACGCTCTACTTCGGTTTCACTGAGCAGTTGCAGGGAGTCTGTAGGCAATCCAAGACGCTTGGCCCGCATAGCCACCTGCTGCAGGGATTCCTCCCCGGTGATGTACAGCGCTGGCATCGAGGTGGCCAGATGGCACAGAGTCTGCAATAGCACTGTGGATTTACCGGCACCCGGATGACCGCCGATGAGCACCACCGAGCCCGGTACCAGGCCACCACCCAAAACCCGATCCAACTCGGAAGCGGTGGTGGGAATACGTGGCAATTCACTCAGGTCAATTTCAGAAAGTTTCTGTACCTTGCCAGCACCAGCAGCGCCAGCATATCCGCTCTGCGAATCGGTGAAATTGGCCGCACGACTATCCTTGTGCTCGGAACCCAGACGTACCTCCGATAGGCTATTCCAGGTGCCACATGCACTGCACTGCCCCGCCCACTTGGTGTAGTCGGCACCACATTCATTACACACGTAGGCAATTTTGCGTTTCGCAGCCAAGGTCATCTCCAGAACAGTTGTCCGAATTAATTGGCGCACAGTTTACCTCCAATCAGGCGGCAACGGGCAGCGCTTAGCGGTCAAGAATGACTCACCTGCACTACTCCTTTTTGATGGCACCCTTTTCCTCAATCTATGCCATCTGTGCGATTGATCTAGATCAATTCGCCATGTTTCCACCGAGATAATATCCGCCGCGGCCTGTACCCACTAATGGGGAGGTATTCAATTACACCGACTAATCATCAAACAGGAAGTAAGCATGTCGTCTATTTCTCTTCGCGGCGCGATTTTGGCGCTCGCCATGGCCTCGACCTCCGCCTTGGCCGCAGACCACGAAGTTAAGATGTTGAACCAAGGTAAGGACGGCATGATGACCTTCGAACCCGGTTTCCTCAATGTTGCTGCAGGCGACACCGTGACTTTCCTGCCAACCGATATGGCCCACAATACCCACTCGGTGCTTTCCCCGGCCGAAGGCGCCACCTGGAACGGCAGCATGGGTGAAAAAATCACTGTAACCCTGAATAAGGAAGGCGTTTACCTGTACCAGTGCGACCCGCACCTTCCGCTGGGTATGGTAGGGGTGATCCAGGTGGGTGAAGCCAGCAACCTAAAAGATGCCAAGAAACATGCCGAAGGAATGAATGACCGTATTGCTGTAAACAAGGAGCGACTGCAACAGTACCTCGGTTTGGTGAAATAAGGGGAACCGCGGCGTGGACATCCTATTTGAACAAGGCCACCACCTGGTTGCGCGTTTTTGCGATCTGGTCAATGAGCAGAACGGCAGTGATGGCGTACAGGCCAACCAGTTTGTGATTCGCCGCGGTACCAAGGGGGCACTCATCGATCCCGGCGGCGACCTGACCTATACGCCCCTGACCATCGAACTCAGCCGCCACCTGAACCTGAGCGACCTGGAATATATTCTGGCTTCGCACCAGGACCCGGACATTATCGCCTCGCTACCGCGCTGGATGTTACATTCCCGCTGCAAGGTGGCAGTGTCGAAGCTCTGGTCACGCTTTTTGCCACACCTGGTATCCGGCTTCGTCGCCTCGCGTGCAGGCAGTGAGAAATGGCAGGACCGCATAGTGCCACTGGACGACAAGGGCGAAGTCCTGCCTTTTGCCGATAGTGAGATCTGGGCCCTACCCGCCCACTTCCTGCACTCCTGTGGCAACTTCAGCTTTTACGATCCGGTCAGCCGCATTCTATTTTCCGGGGATATCGGTGCCTCCCTCGGAGGTGAAGAAGGTGAAGTTACAGATTTCGACACACATATCCCGTCAATGGAGGGCTTCCATCGGCGTTATATGGGCGGCAACTGGGCCTGCCGACTTTGGGTCAAAATGGTCCGTGAATTGAACCCTTCAATGATCGTACCCCAGCACGGTGGCTACTTTGCTGCAGACGAAACCAAGGAGCGATTCCTGGGCTGGCTGGAAAGGTTGGAATGTGGCCCGGACCTATTGCGCCATCAGGATTTTTGCCTGCCCCTTGGCAAATCCTGAACCCGAAACTGATGTGTGGCGGTACCCGTAGCGCCGCCACACAGCCTCTCCTCCATATCTAAAACACCACTGCATTTGCACCTCTATCTGCCAACTCATACACTGGTCCCTGTACTTCTTTAGGCAATAGCCATGCATCCCGGATTCTTCCGCTCACTGCTACTGATACTACTGCTCACCTTTGCCGGCCTGGCTTCGGCGGTACCTTGTAGTGAGCCTGGTGAAATGGCACCGGCCCTAATGAACGCAGAATCCAGTGAACAGAATCACTGTTCCACAGATAAGCCTACCGATTGCAGCAGCGAGCATGCCGGCGATTGCGGTATTGAGTGCAGCTGCTGCCCGGGGCTCAGCAATAGCCTCGCGGCCCTATCCGATAGCAAGCCCGCTTTTTTTCGTCAGGGCCCGCGTAATACAACCTATTTGCGATTCAACTCCCCCCCGGAACCAGATACCGAGTTACGTCCTCCTATTACCTCCTGAGTCGTAGCAAGTACCCCTGCGCTTTCCCGACTAGATCAATAACCACAAACATTTTTTCGCGCCCGAAGACCCTTCGGAGCGCCAAACGCCCAGTGTATTTCTCACACCGGGCGTTACCGATTTCTACGAAAAGGAGATATTTCATGTACCGCACGTTCCTGGCTGCTATCGCCATTGTTTTTACTTCCCTGGCCCTGAGCGCCTGTGCCGATCCAACCGAAGTGCCGGCGCAAAGCCCCAGCCTGACCACCTATAAATCAGCCACCTGTGGCTGCTGTAAACTCTGGGTAGATCACGCCCAGAAAACTGGCTTCGATGTAGTGGCAAAAGATGTCGATGATCTCAACAGTATCAAAAAGCAGTATGGAATCGAGCCACGTTACCAGTCTTGCCACACTAGTGTGTCCAGGGAAGGTTATGTTTTCGAAGGGCATGTGCCAGCCAAGCTGGTCCACAGTTTTCTGAAGAATCCACCGAAAGGTGCCATGGGACTGGCCGTACCCGGTATGCCACTGGGCAGCCCCGGTATGGAAGTAGGTGATCGCTTTACCCCCTACCAGGTAATGCAACTAAACAAGGATGGCAGTAGTGTGGTTTACGCTGAGGTCAACTCTGCCGGAGAACAGTTCTAAGGGCTGTCGATGATAAGACTTCCGTGGCCGGTCTCAGTGCCGGCCCAGCAGGCTCGAGGAAAGCAATTGTGTGAAGTTAGATAAATCACAACCCAGCGGCCAGTTCGCTCTGCCCATGCCTAATAAACTCCCGCCACCATGCCTGAGTGGGGGCAGGCGTGTGTACATTTACTGGAGCACCGATAATAGGGGTAAGTAATGTGACCCCCTGGGCTTCGGCAGCCAACTGCGCTCGCTCCAGAGGCTCAAACCAATCGTGAAGGGCAAGATCAAAAGTGCTGTTGTGAATGGGCACCATCGCACGACCGCGCAGATCCAAATGGGCCTGCACACTCTCCTCCGGTTTCATATGCACCTCGCTCCAAAGATCGTTGTAGGCCCCGGTTTCAATCAGCGTTAAATCGAAAGGACCCAAGCGCTCACCAATTTCCCGGAAGCCACCGAAATAGCCACTATCACCACTAAAGAAAATCCGCACGTCGCGCCCGGCAATCACCCAGCTGGCCCACAGAGTTTTATCGCGGTCAGTAAGACCGCGTCCGGAAAAGTGCTGGGCTGGGGTCGCAGTAAACTGCAGGCTGCCAATAGAAAATGACTGCCACCAGGCAAGCTCGGTGATCTTATCCTTCGTAACTCCCCAGTCCTGCAAGTGCCTGCCAACACCGGTGGGTACAATAAAGTGCTCTACCTTCTTGTCCAGGGTTCGCACACTGGCCTTATCCAGATGATCGTAATGATCGTGACTGATGATTACTGTTTTCAATACGGGCAGGTCTTGCAAAGACAGAGGCAGTGGATGGAAGCGCTTTGGCCCCAACCACTGCACCGGTGAAGCTCGATCGCTGAATACGGGGTCAGTAAGCACATACTCGCCATCAAGTTGAATCAATATCGATGAATGCCCCAGACGGTAAACTGTAGGTTGTGTCTCGTTGCTGGTAAGTATTTCCTTTGTGATCGACTGCAGGGGAAGTGGCTCTGCCGGTACCGGCGCAGCCCTCTCAGCGCGGACATAGGCGCCGAGCATATCAACAATCTTACCCATCCCGGCCTTGTAGTCGATTTCCGTGTTATGAAACTTCTCAGACTGTGTAGCACAGCTATTGAACAGACCAATGGACATACCTATCACTCCCACTAATAACCAACAGCGCTTCTTCATAGATGCCACTAGGTAAACTATACAGTGCAGTTTATTGACGAAAAAGGCAAAAGTAAACCAATTAGTGTAAAATTAGTTATTAAGTGAAATTCCCCGCCAGGTGGACAGCCGGGCGTAAACAGAGATACCGAGTGCCACATGAATGAAAAGAAGCCGACGAGAAGTGAATTAAAGCGACAGGCCATTATCGATGCGGCCAAACAGGCCTTCCAGGAGCTCGGCGTCCAAGGTACCAGCATGGATGAACTGGCGGCCCGCGCCCAAGTATCCAAACGCACAGTGTACAACCACTTTGCCAGTAAGGAGACACTGGTCATGTACCTGATTGGCGAACTCTGGCAGCAGGCAACCCAGTCCCCCGGCTGTGACTACAGCCCAAACAGAGACCTGCACTCACAACTTCGCACCTTGCTGGAGTTGGAAATACAGACCATCTGCAACCCACAGTATATTGAGCTAAACCGCATGGCCTTCGACTACTTCTTTCACCAGCCGGAAGCCCTGCGCAAGGAAATGGAAAAGTTTAAAGCCAATGAAACCGGCGTGCAGCGCTGGATAAAATCCGCTGTAGCCGACGGCCGCCTAAATCAGCTAGATTTAGAAATCGCGAGCGGACAAATTCACAACCTGATCAAGGGCAGCTGCTTCTGGCCACAGCTATTACAACTCTCCGGTCCACTAACTCCGGCCGAACAAGAGGCCCTAGCCGAGCGCACTGCAGGGATGTTTTTAAGCCATTATCAGGCTTGATAAGCTCGGGTTAACAGGGCTGTATCAACCTAACATGCAGATTCGGCTGTTAATCTTTGGATTAAAAAACAAATAAAAATTAAATTGATTAGATGAACCATTTAATATTAAACATCACACACAACAAGAATCCACCAGAGAAAACATAAGGTATCCAGATTACCTGGGCATATATTTAAATGCTGGAAAAATCTCAAGAAAACCCGTTATCGATACCTATAATGTTAACGAAATAAATTCAGGCTTCGGACTCAACCTGAAAGAAAATATTGTAGACAATATATATCACCAGAAAATTATGCTTTCATGGTGCACAGGACTCTAAACTAGAATAATCATAAAAACTCATCCAACATTCGCTCACTAGCATTCAGATAGAAAAAAGGTTTCCCCGAAAAAACTTTTAACATTAACGACCAATTGCCTACCCAACAAATCAGAACATTCCAGCTAAACTAAACAACACCTAAATACGACTCCGATTTATATAGAGCGTGTCAATAAAACCAGGATACCCTTAGCACATGATTAGAAACTACAAATCGAATGACACGAATACTATTTGTGATATCTGGCTGAAAGCTTCCATTAAGGCACACAGCTTTATTTCCCCTGAGTTCTGGCAGTCACAGTTAGAAAGCATGCGCAGCATCTACATACCATCCTCAGAAAGTTATATCTATGAAAGAGATACAGAGATAGCAGGGTTTTACTCCCTTGACGGAAATTCACTGGCTGCTATCTTTGTTTATCCACATCTTCAGGGACAGGGGATAGGAAAACAGTTACTTTCTCATGCGAAGTCTCGACGATCTCAACTGACATTATCTGTCTATAAAGAAAACCTTCCCAGCTATCAATTTTACTTATCTCAAGGTTTTGTGCTAATTAAAGAACAAGTTGACAAACACACTGGGCACTTAGAGTATTTAATGAAAACAAAAGTATAGCCAACAGGCCTCAAATACCAGGAAAACAGATGCACTTGCATGGAAGACATTATGATTACACTCCCTCAAATCACTGAGTTCCTAGGCTGGGCCTCAGCAATTAACATCTGTTACCTTATTTTGGCGACAGCCATTATTGTGTATATGCATGATGGAATAGCTTCTATTCACAGCAAGCTATTCAGAATAAGTACCAAAGAATTAAATTCCAAATATTTTGACTTTTTGAGCACTTACAAAATTGTAACACTGGTTTTCATTTTGGCACCTTATATCGCACTAAAAATTATGGGGCAGTAAATCTATAAAAATAACTCATTCATTGCTCAGGTCTAAAGAAGGAGGCATAGCGAACCTAAGGGCTATCTTATGTGCTAACACCGACTATTACGATACCAACAGGCACTCTCTAAACAGGAGGTAGCATGCCCAGCCTAGGTCTACGTGAGAAACTTGACGCAACCTTCGATAAATATGTACAAGCAGAGCTGGCTGGAAATCTCGACGAAACTTTGGCGACTATAGCGCCCAATCCAGACGTCCTCAATATACCGACTTTGCTTGGCGGCCAAGGTCCTCAAGGGGTACAGACTTTCTACTCAAAACGCCTTATTGGACAGTTTTTTTCTGCCTGATGTCACTTTCGAAACAATTTCAAGAATATATAGTGAGGAACGACTTATCAATGCATTAGTCATCTCATTTACTCACACGATAAAAATGGACCACCTGCTGCCTGGAATTGAACCAACTGGGAGACTTGTCGAGTCAGCATTTATTGTTATTGTTGGAATCGGAAATGATAAAGTAGCCTACGAACATATCCTGTGGGATCAAGCCAGTATGCTTGTTCAACTTGGACTGCTGGACCCAGAAAGTCTTCCAGTTGTCTGGGCAGGTGCTGCAGCTACGTTAAAAAAAAACCTGCACTGCCGAACCCACTTTTCGATGAGAGCTAATTATCAACTTCAAGGGCTTTAAGAATGTACAGTATTCAGGTGAGAAAACCCAATCTTGAAAAGTGTTTATTTAATATTAACCACCCAAGCTTCATTGATCACATCTTTCATTCAATCCATACGGGATTACTAGCTTATAACCGCATTAAGGCTTCAAACTGTAAAAGAGCAATAACCTCCGTCAACCAGCAAATTCTGCCCCGTGATAAACCCTGCCAGCTGGCTGCATAGAAATGCACACGCAGCCCCTAATTCATCCGGCTTCCCTGCCCGCCCCGCTGGAACTTTTGAGATTAGATCCCTGGCAATATCGCCCAAATCCAGGAGCCTTTCCGTCATAATTGGTCCCGGCAGAAGGTTGTTAAGCGTTACATTATGTTCAATGACCTGCCTCGCCACACCGGCCGTATAGCCGGTTAATGCCAGCCGTACTGCGTTGGAGAGATCCAACTCTTTTACAGGTGATCTCACCGTCATAGATGTGATATTCACTATCCTCCCAAATTGACGTTTTATCATGCCATTGATATATAAACGTATTAATGCTTCCGCAGATAAAAAATTAGTATCGAGGGCATCAATCCACTGTTTACGAGTTAAGGTCCTAAAATCCTGCCCTGGGGGCCCTCCCGCATTTGTTACTAGAATATCAGGATTTTCACATTCCCTTATTACTTTTTGCAGTCCATCCTCTCCAGAAATATCTGCAACAATGACCCTGGGCCTTAGCCCACAATCCCCCTCTATCGTATCTGCTGCCTGATCCAGCGCTGACTTGGTTCGAGCAACGATGGTTGTATGAACTCCCTCACTAGCCAGGGCTTTAGCGCAGGCAAACCCTAGCCCCCTGGACGCACCACAGATTAATCCATTCCTGCCTTCAATACCCAAATCCATAACCCTTGCCTCACCTAAAGTATTTTGTCGCTTAATTTAACGAAAATCCATGAGTGGCATCCCGTAAAAAGCATTCTGCAAATTTAATTACTTGAGAATAGGTGTAATTTTACAAAAAACATAATCCTGCTTTTCAGTAATGGCGGTTGATATATTTTTAAGATTACGAAGGGGAAATCACACAGGTAATTTCAGCTTGATCGCTTCTTTCGGCAGCCAATTGCCTGGACCAATTTATTTTTTATTCGCCCCGCCTCTTAATATGAGATTTTATGGCTGGAAATCGACTAGCAACAATTTATTCTACTACCCGCCCAACAATCATAACTAGAGCGAATATCACAAAGTACCACTCTCAATAATCACTAGCGTTTAGACTCAAAGTTTCAGGCGATTTTGGAGAAACCCGGGGACTAGCAGGCCCCGGATTTAAGAATAGATTTAAAAAACCCTGTAAAGCTGGATTATTGTGTATCAACCAAACGACTGCGAATATCAATCATTAAAATTAGGTTTGCAATAAACCAAAGGTCTTTGATAATAAATATCCCACTGGATGACAGTATTCCAGGTGCATCCCAGCTTCCAGGGTAACTGAACAGAAAGGTTTGTGTGGTGACAAAGACAGCTCCACACAATAGTACTCCAGGCCAGAAAAATACCCGGACATGAATGCCAATAGCCAATATCACCAGGGCAAGCAAATCATAAATACCGATAATATTCGATGCTTGCTGCACACTAAAGAAACTATACAGCCAGGACATTAGTGGGGAGCTGCTTACCAGTCCCTCAATTCCCTGGGCCTCGATGGCAGTAAATTTCATTCCGCCTATCCACAGTAGAACCAAACCAACTGGAAGATAATTCAGCCATATAAATTTTCTGGATGGAGGTGTTTTATGATTCAACCAGGTCAGACCGATTGCTACCAGGGCAAAATACTTGATAATTCCCTGCCCGGAGCCTATTGCTGGGAAACCACCAAGGGCGGCAATCCAGTGTACGCTGCCAAACAGGCTTAACAGGGGCACCACCGATATAGCAATGATCAGGAGTGCCAGAGGCATAACCCATTTTTCTGTGAAAAAAGATAGTAATGCTAGCAATGCAGCTAAGGCAAAGACTATGGCGGCAACAAGACTTACACCTGATAAGTCTGCACCTTTCTCAAACCCATAAAAAGCTGTGATGGACCCAAGCCCGCCCTGTTGACCGGAAAAAAGGGCGATCGCAATAAAAACGAAAGAAATTGCCAAAAGGGCAAATGGTAGTTTTCGCAAACAAGTATTCATCATTCAATGACCTGGAAGTAGATAACCTTTCAAGGAGAAGCCTTGTGGCAGCCCCCAGCCCTTTATGCGCTACCAACAGATAATTACCTGCCGGCAGATGACTCCAAGGACCTTACTTACAGTTGTCGCCATTAATTGGAAAATGTTACACATTCCGCTGCTTTCTCTATGACCCTGAAAGCAGAGTCCGTCACAACCTGACTCTACTCCAGCACCAGGGTGCCGCGGTACATCTGCATTTGGCAAGTAAAAGGGTACTCTCCGGGCTTTGCTGCTGGCAGATTGACAGGCGTGTCCTTGTGCAGGGCTAGCTCAGCACTGACTTCCAAGTCCGGAAATAGAACCCATTCAGAGCAGGGGTTGGGGTCCTCTCTATGAAAATGCAGGGTCGCGGCTCGGCCAGCTGGTAGACGAATATGGTCTGGTTCATAAACTCCATCCTTGACCAAAATCTGTAGCTTATCCACGGCAGAAACCACTTTTACAGCACTATGCTTTGGTCCCAGCCAAAACCACCAGATAATGGCAATAATCAGTAAAACTCCAACAATATTCACCAATACCACGTCCATCAGTGCACCTCTGTAGGTTTGAACAAGCGCAGGCGATTCGCATTACTGACTACGGTAAGAGAGGAGAGTGCCATTGCAGCACCAGCCACAATTGGGCTCAGCAACATGCCGGTTACCGGATATAAAATTCCGGCGGCAATAGGAATTCCCAAGGTGTTATAGATAAAGGCACCAAACAGGTTTTGTTTGATATTGCGTAAGGTCGCACGGGATAACTCCACCGCATTGGCAACACCATGTAAGGATGAACGCATCAAGGTGATATCTGCACTTTCAATAGCGACATCAGTGCCAGCCCCAATGGCAAAGCCCACATCCGCGCGAGCCAGCGCCGGAGCATCATTGATTCCATCGCCCACCATACCTATACGCTCACCGCCCTGCTGCAACTCCGCAACAATACGCTCTTTATCTTCCGGCAGCAGTTCCGCATGTACTTTGTCAATATTCAAGTGTTTGGCGACAGCCTCTGCACTCCTGCTATTGTCGCCAGTTAGCATTTCTATTCGCAGCCCCAGCTTGCGCAGGCGTGTAATTGCCGCTTGTGCATCATCACGAATAGGATCGGCTACGGCGATAATGCCTTTCAGCTCTCCATCCACAGCCCCGAACATTACCGTGCGCCCGGCCTCTGCCAGCTTATCGGCACGAACCGCCCAGGAACCCATTGGAATATTTTCCCTCTGCATTAATTTGGTATTACCAAGCAATACTTCTTTTCCAGAAATAGTACCTTTCACACCATGGGCAGTAATTGCTTCAAAGTCACTGGGGGGTTGTAGCTGCAATTTTTTCTCATGGGCAGAGCTGACAATTGCTTCAGCCAGAGGGTGCTCAGAGCCCTGCTCAAGGCTCGCAAGCAGCTGCAACAATTCATTACTGTCACCATCGCAGTCGATATCGGTGAGGCGAGGTGAGCCCTCAGTGAGCGTACCCGTTTTATCAACAACCAGTACATCCAGATTACAGGACTGTTGCAGAGCTTTACCGTTGCGAACCAACACACCGTGCTCAGCCCCTTTACCAACCCCCACCATCACCGACATCGGGGTAGCAAGCCCCAATGCACAGGGACAGGCAATAATCAGCACCGAGGTGAGCACTACCAACATATGGGCAGCGCGAGGCTCGGGTCCTACATTGAACCAGATCAAAGCCGCTACCACGGCGATAACCATTACTATCGGCACAAAGATCGCTGAGATTTTGTCGGCCAGGCGCGCGATGGGTACCCGAGAACCCTGTGCATTTTTGACCATTTCAATAATCTGCGCGAGACGAGTGTCCGAACCCACTTTCTCTGCACGGAACAACAGGCTGCCGTTTTTATTCAGGGTGCCTGCCGCCAGGCTATCGCCCGCACCTTTTTTTACCGGCACCGGTTCACCGGTGAGCATGGATTCATCCACCAGGCTGCTGCCTTCCAGTACCTGTCCATCCACCGGGATTTTCTCACCGGGCCGTACACGCAGCTGGTCTCCTGCCTGAACCTGCTCAATAGGCAGATCCAGCTCCTTACCATCTCGCAGTACACGAGCCGAAACATCCTGCAGCTCCAACAGCTTTTCCACCGCGGCGCTGGTACGCCCCCGGGCCCGCACTTCCAGAGCTTGCCCCAGGCTGATCAGGCCGATAATCATGGCACTTGCCTCAAAGTACACATGACGCGCAGATTCAGGTAATAAGTGGGGAACCAGGACAACCAGCATTGAGAAGAGCCAGGCCGTGCCTGTTCCGAGGGCCACCAGGGTATCCATGGTCGCGCTGTGATGACGTAATGCTTTCCAGGCTCCGCTAAAAAAGTGCCCACCACAGAAAATCAGCACCGCCAGGGTAATCAGCCCCATCACACCCCAGATTATCTGGTCCACAAAAGTATTCACTGACATCTTATTGGTGATCAGCCCCCAGATCATCAGGGGGACACCGACACCCAGGGCAAAAGCAGATCGCCAGAGTAATTGCTCGTAGTGGCGCCTCTCCTCTGCCCGTTGCTCCTCGCGCCGTTCTCGCTCGCTGCTCTGTACCACTTGCGCGTCATAACCTGCAGAGCGCACTGCCTCAATGCAGGCCTGGGGATCCACTTCGCCACACACAACAAGTGTCTTGTCGGCGAGATTTACACGGGCATCCCCCACCCCTTTCACCTGCTGTACAGCAGCTTCGATCTTATTGACACAGCCGGCACAATTTACGCCGCTCAAGCGGAACACTGTCTGCACTGATTGCTGCTCATTCGCCATAATGCTCTCCCGCAAAACCGTTTCTGGCGACAAAGTTACAACCTTACCGCAGGGGTAAGGCAACAGTCTGCGCCAGTAATCCCTTCCTTAATATACGACTGGGCCGCCAACCTTCAGCTTAGCGGCTTGAATGGTGCAAACCCGAGAGCAAAGGCCGCGCAAGGCCCTCGCCGGAGTGTTATTATCGCGCCATGAAACACCCCCTGCTCCCTGAAAGACTCCTGAGTATCTCTCCGACTCTGGCCGCAACCGTTGGCCTGGAGGAGGCGGTATTGCTCACAGCACTCGGCGACTTGACACCTTTCCTGCCCCTGGAACCTTATGCGGGGCGGGATTGGTACACGGCGCAGGGGGAGCAGCTGTATCTGTTGCTTCCGTTCTGGCAGGCGGCAGATATCCAGCGTGTGGCCACTAGCCTGCGCAACCAGGGGGCTCTATTACTTGGCGCGGCCCCGTTTGGCAGCAGCGAGCTCCTGAAGTTCGCCCTGCCCGGCGAGTACAAGCGCTCCACAAGCGCACCGCCGCCTACCCAACAGGCACCAGCGCCATCCAGCCGCAGCGCCAATACCATCGCACCGGGCTGGCAACCAGATGGCGAAACCATGGCACGTATCAGCCAGCTGGGTATCCCCGAACATTTCGTGCGCGAACAACTCCCGGAGTTCGTGACCTACTGGCGCGAGCGTGCGGAACCGCGCCACTCCTTTGGCTCCTTGTTCCTGCGCCAGGTGAAGAGCAAATGGGAAGCTTTTCGCGCCACCGCCCAGCGTAAACAGGCCCTGCCCGAGAGCTGGCAACCGAACAACGACACTCTGCGAAAACTGGCCGACGAAGGCGTGCCCAGCACATTTGTCAGTCGCGGATTACAGCGCTTTCTCGATTACCATCGCTCCAGTGGCAAGCAGTCCATTTCCTGGGACCTGGAGTTCAATGACTGGATCATGGAGGACTGGGAGAAGCAGGAAACCCCGTTTATCGAGAAGCGCAAACCCACCGCTATGGTGCGTGACTGGCAGCCCAGCGAACACACCTGGGAACAACTGCAGCGCCTCGCTATTAACCCGCGCTTTGCTGCAGAATTACTGCCGGAATTTATCTATAAATGGGCCGAGCGCGGTGGTCACAGTGCCCGCTGGGGCGAACTATTTATTGAGTACGCACGTGAAGAGTGGGCTTACTACTGCCAGGGTATCGAGAAAAACCCAGTGGCCAAACCTATATCTCGTAACTGGCAACCCGGTGGCGACTGCCTCAGCCACCTGGTAAACCAGTGTGAAATCGATCGGGATTTCGCCCTCTCTCTGGTAGCTGAATTTATCATTTACTGGCGCGGGCAAAACGCCGCGCGTAAAAGCTGGGACGCCGTGTTTGTGCGTCATGCCCGCCACCAATGGGCAGAGCGCAACAAATTGGCAATAGGAAACTCTTATGGCAAACCACAAGAATCCAATAGCAGCGCAAACCAGCGCACCCGCGACCGGTCAATCGGCGACATACTCACAGACACAAACTGGTAGTGGGCAAAGCCAGGAACAACTGAACGAAAAGAAACGCGTAATCAACGAAGTATTTGCGCTTTTTAAACTGAATTACCACAACCAGTTCAGTGCCGCCTTTCCTGATACCGAAACCTTGCACCACGCCAAGCGTTTGTGGCTGGAGGCCCTGCTCTCTTTCGCCCCACAAGACATTATGCAGGGCGCTAAACGCGCGATTTTGCAGAGCGAATACCTGCCTACTGTACACAAGATGTTACAGCTCTGTGCTGCTGGCGAAGATGGCCTTCCAGAAGCTCGTGCCGCCTACCGTGAAGCCTGTAATGCTCCAAGTCCCAAGACCAACCACAAGTGGAGCCACCCGGTCGTATACCATGCTGGGCGAGAATCCAACTGGTTCTTTCTCGCCAATAATCCAGAGTCCATTGCCTACCCAGTCTTTGCGGAACACTACCGAAAGCTTTGTACTCGTGTATTAGAGGGGGAAAACCTTACAGCTCCAGAGCAACTGAAACTCGAAGAGAAAGACGGCACCCCACTTTCAAAGGAAGAAAATGCGCAAAAGATGGCAGAACTGCGTGCGCAACTGAAAATTTAGATCCATGGCTTTTATCTACCCAGATAAAAAGGTAAGCCAATAACCATTACTTTGAATCAATCCGTATGCACTTTACCCTCATATCGGATATTTTTGGGCGGACATCTGCTCTTGAGAAACTGGCAACAGAACTTTCCAGCTCCTCTGAGATCATCGATCCCTATGAATCAAAGAATATTAGTTTTGATAATGAGCTGGAGGCATATAACTATTTCACATCCCATATTGGAATGGATGCATTTACGTTAAAAGTTCTGGAAAAATTGAAAGAAAAACAGGAAGAAACTGTACTTATTGGATTCAGTATCGGCGCGACGGCCATCTGGAAAACATCATGCAGCACTGAAATTAGCCACATCAATAGCGCCATATGTTTCTATGGGTCACAGATTCGCAACCATAAAAATATAATACCTCTATTTCCAATTCAGACCATATTCCCCCAAAGTGAACCACACTTTTCAGTTACTGATCTTATTGCAGATTTATCAACCATAGAAAACTTGAAAGTTACACAAGTAAATTTTCTACATGGTTTTATGAATCCTTTATCCAGGAATTATAATCAGGTTGGCTACCAACAGCGCTTACAAGCCCTGAAAAATAGATTTAAGTAAAAAACTTAGTCTTTACTCAAAAATTCAGCTCTACCCGATTCAGAAACAAAAGAACAAACCGTTACCTCTCCAAGCCTTCTAGCTATGCTTTTTAGCCAGTCAACCCACAAAGTCTCAACTATCAGTTTCTGCATATAGAACAGACACACTTAAAGCAGGGGAATCATAATTATAAATTTGAACCGATAAGATCACACTCAACATAGAATGTGAATTTATTTTCTTTAAAAGTGGCAATGTAAAAGTTATCCTACCAATGCTTCCTAAACTGAAATACCTTAAAATACCCAAGGAAAAACCAAAATGGGATAAGCTGATGAAAATAAAAAGTTTACTGTTTATTACGATATCATCCTTTTTATCACTTAATGTATCGGCAACAAATGACCCGTCTGGAATTGTTACAGCCATTTCAGATGAGGAGATCACACGGCAGCGTGTAAACTTAGCAAAGAATACTGCAGGGAAAGGTTATGGCCCTCAGTCACCACGTGATATTGACATGGTTGAAGGTCGGAATACGATTTCTTTCAGTATGGCGCCGGCGTACTCAAGTATGAATCTCTGCAATATACACTTTCATAAAAATGCCGAGCATAAAGGAGGAGATTTTACGACCTTTGCTGGGAACGGAAATGGCCTTGGTTATGAAACAGGTTTTAAGTTTTCTGGAAAGCTCTCAGAGTCAGACCTGGCACCTATCACCCAAGATATTTGCCCCGGCACACATGGTGGTCTTCGCCCTGGTGATACCATTGAAGTACATTATGTGCATTCATCTGCCAAGACTAAACCAGGCCCCTCTCTTGGGTCCTGTCTAAATGACTCAGTTAGTAATCCCCAACTAAGAGTTGAAGCTCAGGTTTATGTATTAGTCAATAACGATGATGCACTGGATTTCACTGAGCTAACAACACACAAAGAGCAAAGTGGATTTTACCAAGCCGTGAATATTCCGGTTAACACCGGCCGACCTGTCCAATACTCAGGATCAACAACCGGGCCGGGTTATAACGAACAGGGGTCCCCCTATCAGGTAACCTGGAGTGTCCGCCCAAAAACGGCGAAAGTGAATATCAAATCAGTTGATAACTGGTGTAAGAAAAACATTTTTAATGAGGATCATGCCCACGGTGTAAGAAATCTTATTACCAATCCGGAGCTCCTCTCCGCTATAGATCCGTAGTATTTATATAATTCAAGAATACTATTATTTCTATTTCAAGGGGTGTTGGTACCAAGCCACACCCCTATTATTGGAAGTCGCCCTATCACGCACGCCTCTTCAATTCAGCTTATTGTGCTTTTCTACGCTTGAAGCTTATACTTTAAACGTATCATATTTACCAATCGATGCCTGGAACTCTTTAATCTTTCATGTGGAGCAAAGGCTGAACTCACCTTATCCAGCAGATTAACGGCCATGGTAAGCTTCTCCAGCGCCTCCTCACTTAAAGAATCTTCTTCGTCCAACTTATTAATTTGAGTGATGGCAATTTCTTTTGCCGCAATATCTTCCGGAAGGCCAGAGACGGTACAAAGACCATATATCCCTTGAATAAAATACTCCCACTCCGTTTCAATATGCTCATCCAGTTTTTCTGTAAACTTCACTGAAGAAGAGCTATGACCTAATGAGTTAAGGGTTTTAATGGCACCTTTATATCTAGAGCAAAATTCATTATAAATGGAGGATTTACACATAGAGCCCAACAAGCCTAACCAAGACAAATAACCTTTTGCATAGTACTCTATCTGCTGATTCTCATGGTGTAACCCAAAAAAGGAATCACTTTTAATATTTACATCAAGAACATAAGAAGCTTTTGGCATTATCCCTTCATTTTGATAAGTACGGAAATCCACCTCACTTACTTTGGCTAAATTCAGAATCTCATGCAAAGTAATAAAATTATTGTTCAGATAGCTAAAAAGCTCCAAACTTAACCTCCTATGGGTGTGCCAATATTACGACTCTAAAAAAGTTGCAGGCTCAATACTACTATGTAACGAGTGAGAAAACCATTCATCCAATTAAATGACATTAGATATAAATGCTATTCCGTATGTCATTGTATCATCACAGAGGAATTTACGTTCATGACAGGCTATCCCTAATTGACAAGATTCATTTCTCAACGATTTCCATTGCCCGACTTACGCTCTTTTTGCACACGCATATAAATTTCCTCACGGTGAACGGACAAGGTTTTGGGGGCATGTATTCCTATCTTCACCTGATTACCCTTAACCTCCAAAACTGTGATTGAGACATTTGCTCCAATTCTTGGATTTTCGCCAGTACGGCGCTTTAAGATCAACATATTTCTCTCCTGTTAGTACCCAAGTAGTACTCAAGCTATGAGTGAACCTGAAACGGTAGGGAAGCTTTGAAAGTAATGCGCGCAGGGCATACGAGGTGGTGCGCGAGAACGGTAGGGGCAAAAGTAGAAAAGGCGGACGCAACGCTCCCACAGCTTGGGGAATGTACCCAAACTGCTGAATTTACTCCACTTTATTGAAGACGAGCGGGTTTCTAGCGTATTATCCATATAGCCATTTTGATAGTTAAGGTATCAATTTGGTTAGCTGGCCCCTGGTGTTGTCGCACCTTGGGCCAGCGCCTTTTATTTACTCTTAGATCACGCTACCGTTCTCCTATTCGGGGGACTTTGAAAACATTTTTGGATCTCTATGGCTTCACAAGCTGCTGCCTATAGAAGACAGCTCAGGAAGTATCCATAATTTCGATAAATATCTATCGATTCTACCCAGATTTGATACCCAAGAAAACTTAATGAAATCCATTGGGATAATTTTGGCGCCTATTTTTTTAACAATCGGCTGGAAAACTTCACCTGCCTATTAGCAGTGTTGTCAGACAAGCATTTATTGGGCAGTTACCAGTTGCTGGAGACTTTAAATAAAATATTTGAAGACAACCCAGTCAGATTAACTGAAGCAAACTACATTTACTCATATTTAATAGGAACGAGCGGGGGGCCATACTTAAACGGCTGACTGTTACTATAGTATAAGTGATTACAAACTCTACTAAAAATGGCAATCAGGATTGCAACATGAAATACACTACCTATTTACTTCACCTATGTATAGGGCTTTTTGTTATATTTATCAGTATATATTGGCCTCCAATTAACACTTATGCTCAAAAAATATCTAACTTTTTATCCCACACAATTGGTGAAGGAGCTTTATTCTTCATTGGGCCAGTACAGCTTGTATTTTTTTCAATGGGGACACTAACGGGGATCCTACATTCAAATAAAGCGTTTTGGCTATCTCTCCTACAAGTTCTTCCTTATTTTATATTGGTTGCATTTTTAAATTTTTCAGACAGCCCACTTTATTTGAAATACCTATATAGTTTTTCATTAATAGCAGCATCTTTATTGGGCGCCTATATTGGAATTTACCTGAAACGCAGAAAATTCAAAAAAGTTTAGATGCAGATATATTATATATAGCATAGTTTTATTCAATACTTATTGAGCTGAATACAATATACGAGATATACTAAACAATGAAACTTAATTGCCACCTGAAAAACTAAATGCAAAGATTTTTTATACTCTCCTCTATAGTATTTTTTTGTTTTATTTTATGGATTATTTATCTGGCTAACACTGGGAGCAGCAGCATATTTTTTGAACTCGTGAGATCAATTCCATATGGAGACAAACTTGGCCATATCAGTTTGTTTGGAATTTTATCTTTAATAATTATACTCAGCACCAAGGGAAAATCCTTTAGCGCAGGAAAGTTAAATATTTATTGTGGTGCCTTGATTGTATTTATGTTTGCACTTACAGAAGAGATAAGCCAAGCTTTTATTTCCTCCAGAACTTTCGATACTACAGATTTAGTGGCAGATATAATAGGAATTTCCTTATCTGCTGCTATCTGCCGTGTTTTCTTCAGTCGAAAAAAAGAAGCCAATCCCTAAAAGGCGTTCCAAAATCTACTGGCAATAGGCCCCAGGGAGCGCTCTCTGTTACGGATAACACATAAATCGAAACTGCTAATTGCCTTGATTCCCTCAACGCTCACAGGGATGAGTAAGCCTTTCGCCAATTCTTCCGTTATAAAATGTCTGGGAATCCTTCCCCAACCAAGGCCGGCAATAGTCAGTTCCTTTTTGGTGTGATAGTCGTTAACAAACCACCGGCGACCGACTTCCAGCAAGTTAATGTTTCCTTTTTTTCCTGAGTGACCAGTATCTCGCACTACAATTTGCGGCAGCTGTGCCGCTTCCATCTGTGAGACGTCTTTCCCAGGAAAAACATCTGGGGCAACTACATTAACCAGTTCAACCTGTCCTATTTTCTTCCACTCATGCTTGCTCTCAACGCCATATAAAGTGGCAAATGCCAGGTCAGCTTCATTATCATCCACCCGCTCCATGACGCCAGACAATAATTCAGTACTAATACTGAAATCTGTATTGGGAAATGACAACACTATGGGCTTAATCTGTTTTAACAGAGGGCTCAGCTCAACGATACCGCTAATAACTATGGTAAATTTCGGCTCTATTCCCGCCCCAAGCTGGTGGCCCATTACAGAGAGCTGCTCAAGGCTTTGCATAACACGCTTGGTCTGCTGGTAAAAAGCTTCCCCCTGCTTTGTGAGGCCTGGGCGATAGCTATTTCTATTAAATAGAGGGAAGCCAAACTCCTCTTCAAGCTTCTTAATTGCATTACTGATTGTGGGCTGAGTCTTGAAAATAGCTTTGGCCGCACCCCTGAAGCTTCCCTGCTCCACCACGGCAATAAACATTTTGAGTTGCTCTTGAGTCATAGCAAAACCTGATTCATTAAATCTATCATATTGATGTAAATATACCATTATTATTTGATCAAAAGCATAGTTAATCTAGGTCCTGTCAAAACAAGCAGGATCAATCGATATGACTAAGAATCTTTCAAAACTGAGTCTTTTTTCCCAAGGAAATCTTGGTCCTTTGGAAACTGAGAACCGGGTCATCATGGCCGCCTTGACCCGTGCAAGAGTGGGACGGGATGGGGTACCTACAGACGTCAATGCCAAGTATTACGCTCAAAGGGCCAGTGCGGCGATGATCATCTCTGAAGCTACAGCGATTTCAGCTCAGGGGCTTGGATGGGTGGATACTCCGGGCATCTTTACAGAAGAACAAATCGAGGGCTGGCAAAAGGTTACCGATGCTGTACATCGTCGCGGAGGGAAAATCTTTATCCAACTATGGCATATGGGCCGGGAAGTACACCCCGATCTTTTTGATGGACAAGTGCCAGTAGCGCCCTCTCCTATAGCAGCGGAAGGTGAAGCACATACTTATGAAGGGAAGAAGCCTTATGCCGTTCCCCGAGCCCTAACTTATGATGAGATTCAAGGCATTATCGCAGATTACAAACAAGCTGCTAAGAATGCACTTAAAGCTGGCTTTGATGGGGTTGAACTCCACGCTGCTGGGCCTTACTTACCAGCGCAATTTCTACACGATAGTAGTAACCACCGTACTGATGCCTATGGCGGCAGTGTAGAAAACAGATCTCGCTTCATCTTCGAAGTAATTTCCGCACTGAGTGAAGTCTGGGGATCAAATCGAATTGGAATCAAGCTATCACCTGAAATTAGCTTGGCAGACAGTCATGCTCAAGAAACCTATTTATATGTTGTCAATCAACTTAACAGATACAACCTGGCCTATTTACAGATGATGGAACGGGCCTGGGACAGAGATGAGCAACCAGCCATTGACCACATTCAGCTGCGTAATACCTATAAAGGTCACTATGTTGCCAATGGAATGTATGACCTGGATTCCGCAAACAAGGCTATTGCCAATGGTTCAGCCGATTATATTTCATTTGGGCGCTTATTTATTTCCAACCCAGACCTTGTGGAGCGCCTGGCTAATAATGGGCCCTATAACACAGAGGATATGTCTTCATTTTTTGCTGGCGATGAGCAGGGATATGTAGACTACTCACCCCTGGCAGTAAATAACGTTTAACTTATAGAACTATCAACTTTATTTTGGATATGACCATGGAAAAAATCCTGATCACCGGCAGCACTGGAAATAACGGAAAAGCCATTCTTAAAAATTTCTCCGGTACTAATATACCTGTTAGGGCTATGTTGCGAGATATTTCAAAAGCCCCAATCAAGGCCGACAATATCAGCTATGTGGAAGGAGACTACGAGGACAAAAACTCTCTTCTGGAAGCACTGAAAGGTATTGAATCCGCCTTTCTGGTTACCGCGTTTGAACCCTCTTTTCCAGAAAAGCATGCCGCCTTTATCCATGCGGCTGAACAGGCCGGTATAAAACATATTGTGCAGCTCTCCGGATTGGGGGCTGATACAAGTTCACCCATTGATATAGCCAAGTGGCTAGGAGAGGCAGAAAACCATCTTATTCACTCAACTTTAGACTGGACAATTCTGCAACCCGCAAGTTTTAACAGTAATTTCTTCGCTTCTGCCGATGAGATTGCCCAACAGGACACCATTAGTGGTCCTTATGGCTCTGAACCAGGTGCAACTATTGTTACAGTCGACCATCAGGACGTTGGCGATGTGGCAGCAAAAATTCTAATAGAGCCAGCTGAGCATACCGGTAAGAAATATATTCTTACGGGCCCAGAGCAATTAACTTACACTGATACAGCAGATATATTATCTGAGGCCCTGGGTAGAAAAATTAGCTACTTACCCATTAGTGATGAAACAGCCAGATTGGCTTTATTAAATGCTGGAGTCCCAGAGAGAGCAACCGACGCTCTGGCACAACTTTGGCCTGTGACTCGAGAATGGGGCCACACTATTGAACTCTCTGACCATGTAGAAAAAATACTGGGTAGAAAACCAACATCGCTCAAGACATTTTTTGACAATGAATCAAGTCAATTTAACTTGAGAGAAGTTTAAATGTTATAAATTTATGCAGTAGAAGCTAAAGTACAAACTACTTGAAGTATGATCTCCTACAAGCAAGCAGGTAATGTAACTTGCCTTCTTGCTTGCACACTTAGATTGCTGAACCCCCTCTCAAATTACTTGGTTAATCTAAGCAGAATGATCCATCCAATATTATTAGCATCCCTTTGGCGGTTCAGGTCACCATCTACATTAGTGGCCTGGGCCGTAACTACGACTGTCTTCATGATCTGTGGCTGACGACTCTGTGCGCAGGTATTTGCACTCAGAATTGCAGCAGCAAGTGCTGTAATAGATATTTCAAGTAGGCGTAAACTGATGGTCTTGTACTTCATAAAGTCCCCTCTCTCGTCATTGTCCGTGACATATTGAATTGGGCGCAGACTAGACGGCCTTGATGACCTTTCGGTGACATTTTTTCAAGCTATCATCAAGCTTTCAGAAGAGGTGGTGAATATCCGTGCCAGTGAACCATGAAATAGATAAACCGGTCATAGTGGTTTTGACAAAAACTCTGTGTAAAGTACAGATAAAATCGGGCCATTGGCCCAGCCTCAGCAGCCTCAATGGAGCAGAAGATGAGTGATCAACTCAATAACCCGGAGCGACGTAAGCTACTGAAAACCCTGGGAACGATGACCGCTGCTGGTGTAACCAACACAGTATTACCTGGCTGTACTGCAGAGAATAATGCACAAAGGGAAAACCTTACTTTCAAAGAAATTCCCCACTCCCTGGACTTCCAGCACCATATACCCGAGGACTATAGCGCCGATATACTTTTACGCTGGGGAGACCCGGTCCAGGAAACAGATAGCGATTTCCACCCGGAGAAACTGAGTGCCACTGAACAACAGAAAAGATTTGGTTACAACAACGACTTTATTGCCTTTATGCCCCTGGCAAAGAATGCGCCATCAGGACGTGGAGATCTTCATCTAAATAGCGGCAACAGCTCCCACGGGCTTCTGTGTGTTAATCATGAGTACACCCAGCCTCACTTGATGTTCCCTGGCTATAACGATGCGTATAGCGCCACACGAGGTGTCAGTGCGGAACATGTCGCCATTGAGCAAGCGGCTTGTGGCCACTCCATAGTGGAAATTAAGCAGGGCAAAGATGGATGGCGCCTCGTACCGGGCAGCCCCTACAACCGCCGAATAACCATGACTACCGCAATGAATATCATCGGGCCGGCGGCTGGAAATAAGCGGCTTCAAACTACAGCCGACCCCAGTGGTACCCAAGTGCTTGGCACTGTAGGAAATTGTGCTGGAGGCAAGACACCTTGGGGCACAGTGCTGATTGCTGAGGAAGGATTTGGTGGGGCTTTCCAGGGAAATCCACAGCAAATCAATGACCCAAGGGAAGCCCGGAATCATCATAGCTTTGGCATAAGCCAAAAAAACCGCAATCTGGGAGACTACGATCGCCGCTTCGATATTCAAGTGGAACCCAACGAACCCAACCGTTTTGGCTGGATGGTGGAATATGACCCCTATGATCCCCATTCCAGACCGCGCAAGCTCACTACCCTCGGCCGTTTCGAGCACGAGGGATTTACCCTCGTATGTAAACCTGGGCAGGCGGTAGTAGCTTACGGTGGCGATGACGACGAACACCAGTTCGTCTACCGTTTTGTCTCCAGGGGGACTTACCAACCTGACAAATACCAAGCTAATAGAGAGCTACTTAGCGAGGGTACTCTCTATGCTGCCAGGTTTAACGAAAGTGGGGATGGGCAATGGTTGCCCCTGATATATGGTCAGGGGCCTCTGAGTGAGAAAAACGGTTTTTACAACCAGGCGGATGTGTTGATCGACGCACGCCGCGCGGCAGCACTGCTGGGTGCTACGCCGATGGACCGCCCTGAGGATGTGGAGACCAATCCCCACAATGACTGTACATACGTTATGTTGACTAAAAATAAGAATCGCCAAAAAGACGAAATAGATGCCGCCAACCCTCGTGCTAAAAACTCCATGGGGCATGTACTGGAAATTGTGCCGCCGGGAATCAACGGCAAGCGCGATCACACCAGCGACAGCTTCCGGTGGCAGCAATTCCTGCTCGGCGGTAATCCCAATGCAGAACATCCAGAGGAAAGAGGCGCCTACGGCCAGCAGTCAAACTATAACATTTCCGCTCATGGCTGGTTTGCCAATCCAGATAACGTTGCCTTTGACCGCCACGGCAATATGTGGATTGCCACCGATGGCTGTGAACGCTTTGGGTTCCATGATGGGCTCTGGGCCATGGCGACTGAAGGGCCATTGCGTGCGGCACCAAAACACTTTTTTGGATGTCCACGTGGTGCTGAGGTTTGCGGCCCTGAATTTACTCCCGATGGCACAACCCTGTTTGTGGCTGTGCAACATCCCGCCGAAGCACGCAACTCCACTTATGAGAATCCACTGCATCGCTGGCCAGATAATGACCCGCGAATGCCGCCGCGCCCTTCTGTACTGGCTATTTACAGGAATGATGATAAAGAGGTTGGCAGCTAAATCAGCCTTCCATTAAAGATGTGGCAGCCTTGCTAAAATTCTTTTAAATCCACTCTTTAATTCGACTATCTACTGGGAGTACTTTTGAATCCCGGCGGTTTTGCAGTCGAGGTTACTCATGCTGTCTAAATCTATCACTGTTTTACATCGACTTAGCGTCACCTTAATGATCCTCTGTCTCACACTGCTACTTGTATTTATTGCTCAGCCCAAAATCAAAGCTGAAGTCTCATCTATAAATCTACGTGGCAGTGGTGCCCGCTTTCCACACCCCGTTTACGTTGACTGGTTCCGTCAGTTTACTCATCAGGATAACGATGTTTTCGTGCACTATGGCCTGAGTGCAAGTGTGGATGGCATCAGGGATTTTCTAGGAAATACGGTGGACTTCGCGGCCTCTGATATCGCCATTGAAATTGAGAAACTTGAGGGCCTAAAAGGTGGCGCAGTGGTATTACCTGTCACTGCCATTCAACTCGTGTTGGTTTTTAACCTGCCAGGTATAGAAGTGCTAAAACTCTCCAGGGAGGCCTATGCCAATATTTTTATGGGAAAAGTCCAAACCTGGGATCATCCCAGTATTGTCGCCAGTAATCCAGAGATACGCCTGCCAAACACAGAAATAACAGTGGTAACACATACGGAAATCTCTGGTGCTTCATACCTTTTGTCTGGACATCTAAGTAGCATCAATGATGAGTTTCGCGAAAAAATTGGAATGAGCCAAAATCCTGACTGGCCCAAGCACCCCAGTTTCGCGCGGGCTGCCGGAAGTCAGGGAGTCGCGGCAAAGGTAAGAGCAACCCCCGGTTCGATCGGTTTTATAGATCACTGTTTTGCTGAGGTTACCAACCTACCCGAAGCATTATTGGAAAACCGTGCGGGTAACTTTATCGAAGCCAATGTGAAAAGTGGAAAAGCGGCACTGGCAGAAGCTGTATTTCCCGACGAAAAACTACCAGGCAGTAATGCGCCCAATCTTATCGCCTGGGTCTGGGATCCCAGCGCAGAAGATGCCTACCCCATCACCAGCTTTTCCTGGCTACTGCTCTATGCAGAGCAGGAGGACCTAAAGGCCCAGGCACTGCGTAAAATGCTGTCATTTATTTTACACAGCAACTCCCAAGATAGGGCCGGAAATCTGGGATTGGTACCGCTACCAGAGCATATTCGTAAAGAAGCACTCAGTGCCGTCGACTTTGTACAGTAAACCTGTCTCATACTGGCAGAATTTATAACTGTCAAACATTGTGTCTTATTGAAATCAGCATCCAGTGGCTGCCGCCCATACTGCTAAAATTGGATTTGAAGCCAAATTTTGTCCGGCTCGCTAGCGAGATTATTTTGAGATACTGGCGGCCATTTAGTTGAGGTTTTCCATGCTAATGAGGTGCGCCTCTGTTCTGTGTCGCCCTACCACTGCTCTGTTGGCGACTGGCCTCAGCCTGTTTATTGCTTTTTACGCCCATTCCCAAGTGCCCCAAAACTCTGTCAACTTACGTGGAAGTGGCGCAAGTTTCCCCTATCCAATCTATGTAGAGTGGTTTCGCCAATTTACTCACCGGGAAAATAATATTTTTATTTTTTATGAAATGAGTAACAGTAGCGATGGAATCCGGGATTTTCTCGGTCATACCGTAGACTTCGCTGCCTCTGATGCAGCTATCGATATAGATGAATTAAAGCGCCTCAATCAGGGGGCCGTAGTCTTGCCGGTTACCGCTGGTGAAGTAGTGCTGGTTTTCAATCTTCCAGGTATTGAAAGCCTGAAGTTGTCCAGGGATGCTTATGTAGGGATTTTTTTGGGAAAAATCAGGAGCTGGGATGACCCTGTAATTACTGCCAATAATCCGGGTATAAAAATTCCAAATATGGCAATTAATGTGGTCACTCGCTCAGAGAGATCTGGCACTTCTTATATATTTTCCGGACATTTAAGTAGTATCAGCGAGGATTTTCGTGAAAATATAGGCCTGGACCGTATTCCCAACTGGCCAAAGCTCCCCAATTTTAAGCGGGCGCCAGGCAATCAGGGTGTAGCCGCAATGGTAAGAAGGACACCTGGTTCCATCGGCTATGTGGAACATGGTTTCGCAGAGATCGTCAACTTGCCTATTGCAGTACTGGAAAATCGTGCGGGAAACTATATTGAAGCCAACGCAGAAAGCGGTGCTATAGCGCTAGAAGAAGCCGTGTTTCCAGATAGTAAATTACCAGTGAGTGGTGCTCCCAACCTGATTACCTGGGTATGGGACCCGAAGGCGGAGGATGCATATCCCATCACCAGTTTTTCCTGGCTGCTTCT
Source organism: Microbulbifer sp. GL-2 (assembly GCF_007183175.1). Taxonomy (NCBI): domain Bacteria; kingdom Pseudomonadati; phylum Pseudomonadota; class Gammaproteobacteria; order Cellvibrionales; family Microbulbiferaceae; genus Microbulbifer; species Microbulbifer sp. GL-2. The sequence goes on along the minus strand of NZ_AP019807.1, from coordinate 2,129,866 downwards.
ATATTCTGACCAGGAAGATGATAAAGCACAAGCTCTGCGACAATTACTGGTATTTATGCTGAGTAGAAAATCCCAATCTGAGGCAGGAAACCTTGGCTTGGTACCACTGCCAGAAAACATACGTCTCAAAGTACTAAATGCAGTTACCTTTGTACGATAATATCGGCGACCATTTAAAATAAATATCTTATCAAGAATGTGTTCAACATAAGTGGCTTGTTAAGCACTGATACCCGTTGGGGAAAATTCCAATACCCGGTTTCGCCCCGTTCTTTTTGCCTGATAAAGAGCGCTATCCGCCTGCTGTAATAATTCTAGGATATCACTATCTCCAACCAGGCAGGCCACTCCGATGCTTGCAGTAAAGTGCACCGGCCCCTGTACAGATTTGATAACGATCCCGGCAATATCCCTATGTACCCGCCTGGCGATATTTACTGTATCCTCGGCATCGGCACTCACCAGCAGTGCAAATTCCTCACCACCTATACGGCCAAACACATCCACATCACGTACATGTTGGGCAATCACCCTAGCAGTCGCACAGAGTGCCTGATCACCAATAAGGTGTCCGTGAATATCATTGATAGATTTGAAATGGTCGATATCCAGCATCAATATACCAAGAGGGATACGCTTGCGCTGGGCGAGCTTCAATAACAGGCCTGACTCCTCAAAAAAGCTACGGCGGTTATAAATGCCGGTGAGCGGATCTGTGCGAGCCTCCAATTCCGCATGTGCTTTAGCTATTTCCAGCTCTTGGGTACGCAGCTGCACCTGATGCTCCAGGTCTGCTTTCGACACTTCCAGTTGCTGCAAATATTTTTTCTCTGCCTGCTCTTTCTGAGTGCGCAATCTCTGCACCATCAGGCCGATCGCAGCCATAATAGCCAATATTTCCACAAAAGAGGCTACCGGCGGCCAGTAATAATTGACCGGGTTATGTACTACAAAGCCCAGATCGCGCATAGCCTGTACCAATAGTCCCAATACCAGAGTGGTCCAGCCAATAGCGAATACTGCGGCAGCGCTGTTGCCCTGGCACCAGCGCACCAGTGCAATCGGCACCACCAACGGATAGCACAATAGAGCTATCGTCATGGAAATCTGTGACAGAGCCTTAAACTCCATCAGTACACAGAGCAGCAGAAATCCACCATTAACCATCATCAGCTTTAACAAGTGATCAAGTTTGGGGGTATAACGGCGGGTTTCCAGAAAAATACGGGCAAAAATAAGCCCGGTCAAAATAGCCACAGCACCACTTAGAGAGGCATAACTCCAATGGAAATCCCCGCTCACCAGGTACTGATGTGTATACCCCAGCACTGTACCCCAAACCAAAATCTTACTGGCACAGTAAAGAGAATAAAAATAGAGTAACTTTTCCTTAATCGTAATCGCCCCCACCAACGCAAAAAGGGCCATCAAGAAATAACCTCCAAAAAGGAAGGAAAGTAAACTGATCTCGCCTTTACTGTTTTGTTGCAGCTTTTGTGGACTCCAGATACGCATACTCGGAAAAACCACCCCCAATTCTCCGGAGTCAAATTTCACCATTAACTCCTGGGTGGATAAAGCCGGTATGCTAATTTCAAAAACAAAACGATTATGCTCTACCTGTCGACTGTCAAATGGAGCATATATGGATAAATCAGCTAGCTGCTGGTAGGGATCAACACCAGCAAGCTCACGAGAATAAGCCTGCAAACCCAGTAACTGGTGATCCACATACTCGATATGTAATTTAATTGACTGATTACTGTTATTGCGCAGAGCAAAATGTGACCAAAAAGCACCTGCCTGAATGCCGCTGGAGCCCGCACTATCCAGGGGCAAAAAATCCCGCTGTTCATAGGCCTGCAAAGCTTCTTCAATACTGCTTTGTCCACTTTTATCGTGCCATATTTCCTCTAGCCCAGTGAGTTTTCTACCCTCTTCTTGGCCGGAAACCTCAATAGGGGTGTGGGCCCAAGCCAACGCCGAAGGTAAGTGCAGGAAGCTGACAAAAATAAAGACAAGGGTAATTCGATTGAAACGGTAGTACCAGAATGGAATTTCAGAATTTCGGGAATGAACTATCCGCTGTCTTGTTATGTTTTTTTTCATGCTCTTGGCACGCGAGTAATAAAGTTCTACTGTTATAAAGTCTTCGGCTCATTCCGTAAATCACAGCCTCTCACGCAGAAGTAGCGTACTCCCGCTATACATGTAGCCCTCAGCTTCACTATCAGCTCACCGGGCCACCTGGGTATGTGGATCGCTCGACAAAAAATTTAGAGCAAGCAGAGAGCACTTCACTATTTACTGTTACCACCTCTAAACAGGGAGATTATCAAGCCAGAAGCACCTTCCTGCACACAGTTGTTAATCAACAGCCATTGCTTGGCTGCCGATTTCCCAAACTAGCAGTAAAAAACCATTCCACCTGAGGATATTGCGATGGAACACCATGGCTATACAACCATCAAAGCTGGAAAAGATGACGGGGTTCTGACCATTACCTTCGACTACCCGCCAGTAAATATTCAGGGTCGTCTAATGCCGGTAGACCTGAACATACTGACGTAAAAACTTGAACAGGACAGGTCGACAGCAATCTCCCACGACGAAGTCGAATAACTAGACTTACAGGTTACGTTGGAGCGTATCAGCACCCTGCCCCAAGCCACTATCGTTAACATTGAGGACTTTGCTCGTGGCGGAGGACACAAATTTGATCTACGAAGGCAATCGTTGCTCACGAAATTACTATATTTAATTACATCGACTTAATCTTAGGGGGAAATGGAAGGTGAATAAGAGACCCTTGTAGCGGCACAGGAATTCCCACTGGACAAGTATTCAATGCAGATGACTCAAGCCGTTGATGCGTTGACTTTCGGCACTCCCCGCGGAAGATCTCCTACCTGTGCATAGGGTAAGGAAGACTCTCTCTTCCGTAAGAAACACCGTACATAAGGTGTGAAGCGGCAAGCAGTTCTACACAAACTTACCAACATGGGCTCTGAAGTGTTCAACATTACCCACTTATCACTGGACTCACTACAAGCAAACCCAGGATTGGGGTCCGTAAATATTTCCCCCGGCAGAGTAATGCAAGGTTATCGCGACCGGGAAATAGACGATTTCCCCCAGCCGCGGTGAAGCAATTCCTAAATAGAAAAGAACTGCTGTATTCCCAGCAGTACATTGGTGGTCGCTACTGAAGCAAGAATCAGGCCCATGACCCGGCTGACGATACTGGCGCCAGCACTGCCAATAAAACGGTAGATCCAATTGGCGGTAAGCAGCAGCAGTAAGACAATAACCAATACAGCCATCATCGCTGAAGCGGTCAGCAACTGGTGTGGGATATCAAAACGGTGGTTATCTGTGAGCACCACTGCAGCCAGCATGGCGCCAGGTGAGGCAATAGAAGGCACCGCCAGGGGGAATATGGCGGTCTCATGTCCTTCCCGCACGATTTCCATTTCCTGCTCCGGTTTACCATTGCCAAAAATCATGGTGAGGGCAAACAGGAACAGCACCACTCCACCCGCCACCTGGAATGCCGACAACGGTACACCGATGGCTTCGAGCAGGAACTGGCCAGCCACCAGGAAGGACATCAGGATACCGGAAGCCACCAATACCGAAAGCCAGGCGATTTTGCGTTTTTGCCATTCAGCATGGCGAGAGGTCACCGCGATAAAGACCGGCAGGGTACCCACCGGGTCAATCACAGCAAAGAAAAAGACAAAACTACTGATCCAATCGTTCAAGTGGTACTCCGGCGTGGCGTGCTACTATCCGCTTATTCCCTGCCGCGGGGAGACCAGCAAGCGCCACAGCAGACATGGCCCGGGAACCCCGGATTCCACAGGGAATGGTTTCCTCTGTGAAAAAGCTTAACCTGTAACTCAGTAAAAAAGTCTAGTGCATGACCAATCACTCACCGACCGCCCGCCGCATCGCAAAGACCATCCTAAATGGTTTTGACGCGTATTTTGCAGACTACCAGAACATCACTCTAGGCGCCAAGGCACGCTTTGAGACCGCTTCATGGCAGGCCGCACACCAGGCCAATAAAGAGCGGATCGACCTGTACAAGACCAAGGTCAACCAGGTGCTCAAGCTGGTGCATTCCGTCACCAGTAAGGACACCAGCCAACTGGACCTGTGGCGGGATGCCCGCGCCACTTATGCGCAGTTGATCGCCAGCCACAGTAACTACGAAATTGCCGAAACTTTCTTTAACTCGGTATTTTGCAGTCAGTTCGAGCACGCCAACATCCACGACAGCAATATTTTTGTCAAACCCTCGCGCACGCTCGATGATAAGCCATTGCGTGATTACAGCATCTATATCAGCTACAGCGGGCGTGGTGGTATAGAAAACATGATTGAGGATATCCTCAGGGATTTCAGCTTTTCCACGCCCTGGGAAAATATGCAGCGGGATATCGAAAATATCTGCAGGGCTCTGCGTGGAAAACCACTAGCCGAACTGGAAAGTGAAAAGCAACTGCGTGTGGATATGCTGGAGTCCGTTTTCTACCGTAACAAGGCCGCTTATCTTGTTGGGCGGATGATCTTCAATAGCGAGGTTGTACCTTTGATCCTGCCCTGCCTGAACAATGGCCGCGGCAGCATTTTTGTGGATACCCTGCTGCACAGTAATGACTCCGCCAGCATTATCTTCAGTTTTACACGCTCCTATTTTATGGTGGATGCGCCCATTCCCTCACGTTTTGTGCGCTTCCTCTCCACCATTATGCCATTGAAGGAAAAATCGGAACTGTACAATTCCATCGGTTTCCATAAACACGGCAAAACGGAGTTCTACCGCCATATCCTCGCCCACATGAAGGTGAGCAACGACAAATTCGTAATTGCACCGGGTATTAAAGGCATGGTGATGAGTGTATTCACGCTGCCTTCCTACCCGGTGGTATTCAAGGTGATCAAGGACCACTTCGATCGGCCAAAAACCGTCACGGAAAAAATCGTGCGGGAGAAATACAAATTTGTATCCCGCTCAGACCGGGTCGGCCGCATGGCAGATACCCAGGAATACACCAATTTTATTTTCTACCGCAATCGCTTTAGCGATGAACTGCTGGAGGAACTACAAAAACTTGCGCCCTCCAAGCTGCTGATCGATGACAAGTGGGTGATCATCAAGCATCTGTATGTTGAGCGCCGCATGGAGCCTCTCAACCTCTACTTGCAGAATTCCAATGAAGAAGAAACCCGGGAAGCTATGGAGGAATATGGCAACGCCATCAAACAGCTGGCCGCAGCCAATATTTTCCCCGGCGATATGTTGTTGAAGAACTTTGGGGTTACCCGCCACGGCCGTGTGGTTTTCTACGATTACGATGAGTTGTGCCCATTAACCGAGTGCAACTTCCGCAAGATTCCCGAGGCTAAGACCGCCGAGCAGGAGCTGGCCGACAAGCCCTGGTACACCGTGGATGAGGCGGATGTCTTTCCCGAGGAATTCCGCCTGTTCTTTTCCGGCAACCCCATCGCGCGTTCAGCTTTCGAGAAGCAGCACAGCGACCTGTACGACTACCGTTACTGGAGGCGACTACAGGACCGCATTCGCGCAGGCCATGTGGAAAGTGCTTTCCCCTACAGGCGCAAGTGGCGCTTTCGCCGCCGTGCACCGGCTATCGCCCGTAAAAAGTAAGGACTCAATCTAAGGCTATATTGGTAGGAGGTTTTCACTAATTAAAAAGGTGATGAGTGCGCATTTTTACATGGACTGTAACCCTTGCCGCCCTGGCTTTACTATCCTCCAGCGGCTGTGGCTACCTTCCCAGTGAAATGACCATTGCCGGCAAGGAAAAGGCGCCTCCACCTCACGCACGCATCACTGGCAAACCCCAGGTTGTCAGCTGCAATACCCCCGCTCAGGGGTTTCGCCCTATCGCCTTCGATACGCTCTACACCTTTACCGGTGATGAGCGCCAACCCTTCCATGAAAAAAGCAGCCTGCCGGCACAATACGATGTAGATGCCTATGTCTGGGGCAGCGAGCGCTGTGCGCCGCGCGCCTTCTGCAAGAGAGGGGACTACTATTGGCTGATTGGTCGCGGCCCCGGAGATGAATTTAATACCTGGGTGGTGACACCCCAGTATCCGCGTATGATTATCCAGTCCACTTGCTACGAGTGGCTACGGGTAGGACAGCGCTACCGCTTTTCTTTTAACCGCGGCAAGCTGGTGGGCTTTAGCAGGAACTAAGCCGATCAGGCCGAGCTGTGCTGTTTGAGGAAACGGTAGATAGCATCCTGAGCACGGCAACCCCGGCGGCTGTTACAAGCCAGGCGCCTGTTACTCTGGCCAGCATCCAATACCCTAGCCTTCTGGTTGTCGCTCCATTGCAACTCTAGGATTTTACGCACAATTTCACGATGCCCACTGTTACTCACCGGAAAAGTGACCTCCACACGGTGATCCAGGTTGCGGGTCATCAGATCCGCCGAAGACATCCACATCAGTTCCTCACCGCCATTATAAAAAATATAGACTCGCGCGTGCTCCAAGAACTTATCTACAAGACTGATCACCTGGATATTATCGGAGAGTCCCGGAGTTTCACACACCAGTGAGCACATACTGCGCACAATAATTCGCACCTTTACCCCCGCGCTGCTTGCGCGATAGAGCCGCTCAACTATCTGGCTGTCCACCAGGTTATTACACTTGAAAAACAACTCAGCACGACGCCCCTGCTGCGCCGCTTCAATTTCACGGTCTATGGCCTGCAATAGCGCTGCACGGTTGGTCAACGGGGAAACTGCAATATGCTGGAATACCGGTCGTCGCCGGGTGCGCTGGATAAGTTCAAAGACATTGTAAACATCCAGCCCCAGCTCCTGGTTGTTTGTAAGCAAACTGAAGTCACAATAGATACGCGCGGTGCTTTCATTAAAATTGCCCGTACCTAAGTGACTGTAAAATCGATCCTTCCCTTCCTCTCGCCGTACAATGGAAACCAGCTTGCAGTGCACCTTTAATCCGGGCACTCCGTAAATCACCTCAACACCAGCATCACCCAGTTCTTTTGACCAGTGGATGTTTGCCAATTCATCAAATCGCGCGCGTAGCTCTACCACCGCGATGACTTTTTTATTGTTGCGAACCGCGTTGATTAGTGCAGCAACCACCCGTGAGTTTTTCGCCACCCGATAAAGGTTGATACGGATCTCTCGCACTTGCGGGTCGATAGCTGCGGAAGCCAGTAAATTAGTGATCACGCAAAAGTCGTGGTAGGGATAGTAATAGAGGCGATCGGCGCTGGAGATATGGGCAAAGGCGCTCTCATCATCAGGTAATGTCGGCAGTGGTGCCAGGGATTTGTAGATATAGCGGGCAGAATCCGCCGGGAACTTCATAAGGTCTTTGGAGTTATGGTAACGACCACCCGGTGTATAAGTATCGTAGCGGCCCATCTTCAGTTTTTTCTTCACCAGGCTCAGCAATGTCTCCGGCATATCCGCATCGTAAGCGAGGCGCACGGGATCTGCTCGCTTGCGCCGCTTCAGGGATTTCTCCATGCGATCTATCAGGTTCTGGGTAATCTGCTCACCCAATTCCAACTCGGCATCACGACTGATCTTGAACATATAGGCTTGCGCCGAGCGAATCGGTATCACATGACGGAATACTTCCACCAGGCAGGCGCGGATAATATTGTCGAGAACGATGTACACCTTTTCATGCTTGCCCTCTCGAGGTGGAATAACTACGAAACGCGATAACGTATTGGTAGGAATTTCCATAGCCGCATAGCGCTGGCTACCATCCTTGAGGCGCAGAAAAATCGCAAAATAAATACTCGCTTCATTGAGCAGGGGCATGGTTTCACGATCATCAATAAAAAATGGTTCCAGCTCAGGCAGAACTTCACGGTGAAAATAATCCTCCACAAAACCGCGCTGGCGCTCGCTTAGTTTTGTTTCCCTAACCACGTGGATATCGTGCTTGTCGAGGTCTGCCAGTACCTTGGCATAGGCCCGCGCATAACGGCGCTGCAGACGCAGCACGCGATCATTAATCTGGCCGAGTAATTTAGCAAAATGCCTTTTTTGCTGTTCGCCACGGGCAAAGGCTGCAAGGCGTCGCACATCTGCCACACGCACGCGAAAAAATTCATCAAGATTGTTGGAGAAAATCCCCAGAAAACGCACCCGCTCAATAATGGGTACTGTTTCATCTTCCACTTCCTGTAACACCCGCTCATTAAACGACAGCCAGCTCAGTTCTTTGGGGTACAGAGGCGTATCGTTAAACATGGGCAATCTGCAAAGGACACTCTGCTACAGGTGAATTTCAATGGCCCCAGGATATTCACTATCAGGCCGGGGGAGGACAAACAAAACTATCTCACTGTGTGCACCACAGGTCAGAGTCGACACAATGCTGCGGAAAAGGGGATTTACACGTATTTTCGCCAGCTTCAGGAGCGATGTTCCGCCAGATTGGGATAATCAATGCGGGCACAAGGTTATACAGTTAATAGTAGAGCAGTTTGCCGTCTCAACTAAACATGGGTGCCAGGATGTCGATGCAAACACCGATAGAACGCTACGCTGCGCTCGACCTGGGTTCCAACAGCTTTCACCTTTTGCTGGCTGAATTTCGTGGCCAGCGCATGGTGCGCCTGCACACCGACCGCGCCATGGTGCGCCTGGCCGAGGGGCTGGATGCCGAGCGCAACCTCGATCCGGCAGTCTCCGAGCGTGCACTGGCAGCGCTCAACCGCTTCCAGCCAGTTCTGGAAAAGCTGCCATCGGATCATATCCGTGTGGTGGGCACCAATACCCTGCGTGCCGCAGCAGCCAACGCCGATGGTTTCCTTGAGGAAGCAGAATCTATTCTCGGTGTACCGGTAGAAATTATCAGCGGCATTGAGGAGGCACGCCTGATTTACTCCGGGGTCATGGCCGCCGCCGATGGTCCACCGAGACTGCGTTGTGTGATCGATATTGGCGGTGGCTCCACCGAGCTGGTGCGCGGCAGCGAATCCCCCGAAAAATTACAGAGCCTGTACATGGGCTGTGTGTCCTACAGCAAACGCTACTTCGCCGATGGCATTATCAGTAGGCAAACCGTCAATCATTTTAAACGCGCCCAGCGCGCCGCACGGGCGGAGTTACAGGAGCTTCAGCATATGGCCACCGAAGCGGAGGTGGTGGGCTGCTCAGGCACCGTCAAGGCAGTATCGCGGGTGTTAAACGGCGGCGAGGTGGAGGATATAAAGCGCGAGGACATCGATCGTCTGGCGCAGGAAGTCGCTGAAGCAGAACATATCGCCGATTTGGACCTGCCCAACCTGGATGAGGAGCGACGCCCGGTATTCGCCGCTGGCCTGGCAATTTTGCACGCCATTTTCTGCGAGCTGGATATCCAACGTATGGAGGTTTCTCCCTACGCTATCCGCGAAGGCATAGTGCATGACTTGGCTGGCCGTTTGCACGGCGGCGACAGGCGCGCTGATACCGTGGCATGGGTAGTGCAGCGCTGGCAGATAGACGCCAACCAAGCCCGCCGTGTCAGTGATACCGCCCTCAAGTTGCTGCAGCAATTGCGCCCCGAATACCCACCGGAGGGCCGGCAGCGATTGCGCTGGGCCATACAGCTGCACGAGGTTGGCCTGGCACTTACCCACAGCAGCTTCCGCAAGCTCGGTGCCTTTATGATCAAGCATGCCGACCTGGCGGGATTTTCCAAAGGTGAACAGGAACACTTGGCCTACCTGGTGCGCAACCAGCGCGGGCGGATCAAGCAGCTCAAAGAGCATTATGGCTTCCACCCGAGCCCCGATTTGCTGCTGTGCCTGCGTCTGGGCTGTATCATTCATCGCGACCGCACTGAGCGCACATTGCAAGGCATCAACCTGGCTGACCAGGGGGATGCCTACCGCCTGCAAATCGAACGGGAGTGGTTGGACAGTAGCCCGGCCATAGAGGAACTGCTCTACCAGGAAGAACTGCACTGGCAATCCCAGCTACGCCCTCTGCGCCTGTTAGCGGTGTAGGCACTGTTGCGCAAAATGTTGCCGCTGGTGTTACTGTCGGACAACACAAATTTTTACTTAAAATCCAGGTTCTATGAAGCTCAGCGACGTTACCCTCAGCCACCGCTATGCCAACCTCGGCGATGCTTTTGGCACCCGTATCGACCCTACGCCTTTCAAACACCCCCAATTAATCGATACCAACCCGCAAGTGATGCAATTGCTCGGTATAGATCCGACCGAGGCGGAGAATCCAGCCTGGGCCGAGCTGGGCTCTGGCGCCAAGCTCTTCCACGGCAGCCGCCCCTTCGCCATGAAGTACACCGGCCACCAGTTCGGTGTCTACAACCCGGAGCTGGGCGATGGCCGAGCGCTGTTGCTGGGTGAAATAGAAAATGCCGGACGCTGCTGGGAATTACACCTGAAAGGCGCCGGCAAAACCCCTTACTCCCGCTTTGGCGATGGCCGCGCAGTATTGCGCTCGACCATTCGTGAATATCTGGCTGGAGAGGCCCTGCATGGTCTGGGCATCCGCTCCACCCGTGCCCTGTGCATCGTTGGCAGCGATGAACCGGTAACCCGTGAGCAGGTTGAGAGCGGTGCCATGTTGATTCGAGTGGCAGAGAGCCATGTACGCTTCGGTCACTTCGAATACCTGTTTTACACCAAGCAATTACAGGCCCAGCAACAACTCATCAGCGAGATCTGCCATCGCTTTGTGCCCGATACCGAGGGACTCAGCACAGGTGAACAGGCCGAGGCACTACTGCGTTTCACAACCAGACGTAGTGCCGAGTTGGCGGCCAGTTGGCAGGCCGAAGGTTTCGCCCACGGGGTACTCAACACCGATAATATGTCGATCATCGGCGACACTTTCGACTTCGGTCCCTACGCCTTCCTCGACGATTACGACCCTGGGTTTATCTGTAACCACTCAGATCACACAGGCCGCTATGCCTTCGAGCAGCAACCGGGCGTAGTACTTTGGAACTTAAACGCCCTGGCTCACGCCCTTTCCGGCTTTGTCAGCGTGGAAGCACTGCGCGACTGCCTGGAACAGTTCCAGCCCCAGGTGACTCACGCTTATGCCGGACGTATGCGTGCCAAGCTGGGGCTTATTGAAGAGGAGGATGGGGACCAGGGACTTTGCGCCGATCTGCTACAGCTATTGCATCAGGGTGAGGCGGATTACGCCCGCTTCTTTCGCGTCCTGTCGCATTATCGTTGCGAGCGCCCACCAGAGGGCCTGCACGATTGCATCGCCACATCACAGCACAATGCCTTGGAGCTCTGGTTAGAACACTACGATCGGCGCTTGCTACGTGAAAAAAGCGACTCCCGCACGCGCAACCGCGCCATGGTAGCGGTTAACCCCAAATATATTCTGCGCAACTATTTGGCACAGAAGGTCATCGAGGCCGCCGGGCAGGGGGATTATCATCCTTTGCGTACCTTGCGCAAATTGCTGCAATCGCCATTCGAAGAGCACCCGGAGCACGAGACCTGGGCCGCGGCTCCGCCAGAGTCCGGCAAACGTATTCCCCTCAGCTGTTCTTCGTAAAGCGACGAAACTGATACAAAAATCAGGTAAAAAGCAGCTATATGCGGCCAAATGTCGTTTTTATACGGCTAAATTTTGCCCGATGGCGACTGACCCGCTGTCGCCAGTGATGACTTCATGTAAGATTTGGGTCACCACTTATAAGAGGAACACCTACAAATGATCAGAAAACTGCTCCTGGCCACCTTTGGCCTGATGTTCGCCCTGCAGGCCAGTGCCGCAGATGTTGTAGGCAAGTGGCGTACCATTGATGATGAGACAGGGCAGCCCAAGTCCATCGTCGAAATCTATGAAAAAGACGGTAAATATTTCGGCAAGATCGACCAGTTACTGATGAAACCCAACGACACTGTCTGCGAGAACTGCCCCGGCGACCTGAAAGGCAAGCCGCTCGTTGGTATGGATGTAATCACCGATATGGTGAAAAAAGGTGATAAGTACGAAGGCGGGGAAATTATGGACCCTGTCAAAGGCAAAGTTTACGACTGTAAGTTCTGGCTGGAAGGCGATAACACCTTAAAGGTACGTGGCTATCTCGGTTTCTTCTACCGCACCCAGACCTGGCAGAGAGTTCAGTAATACGATCAAGGCCCGTCTCGCGGGCCTAACTCCTCTTCCACTGCCTGCCGGGCAAACAGCTATTTCCCGCGACAATTCCGCTTTACAAAACCACCCTGCCACTCGCATCGGTAGAGGCTCGGGCCGATACCACCTTTGCATCCTCACTGGTATCGATACGTACCTTGGCACTCATACCTGCACGCAGCGGCGGCGCCTCTTTTAAAGGATAGAGGCGCAGGCGCACCGGTACCCGCTGAACCACTTTCTTCCAGTTGCCGCTGGCATTTTGGGGGGGGGTCGGGGCGAACTCGCTGCCGCTGACGGGGCTCATACTATCCACCTGAGCCTGCCACTCGAAGTCGGGATAGGCATCCAGGGTCACCTCCGCCTGCTGGCCAGTACGTACCTGAGCCAATTCAGTTTCCTTGAGGTTTGCCTCCACCCATAGGCCACTGGAACCGACCATATTGAGCAGGTTAATTCCGGCGGTAGCCATCTCTCCTACCTGGGGCACAGTATTGGCAATAGTGCCATCCACAGGAGCGATGATTCGGGTGCGCGACAACTGGTAACTGGCCTTGTCCAGCTGTGCCTGGGCCACCTTCAGGTCGGCCTGTTCCTCCAAGGCCACACTCGGATCGCCTCCCAGTTCCGCCCGTAGACTGGAAAGCTTCTCCGCATTGATAGTGATCTGTGCTCTGGCCCGCTCCAGTTGCTGGCGCGCGCTATCAAGCTCCGCTTCGGAGAACGCCACTTTGCCCAGCTTCTCATTGCGCTCCAGCTGACGACGGTAAAAATCCGCATCTTTGCGCGCCTGCTGCAGCGCTGCTTCGGCTTCGGCATACTCGGCACGGCGTGCCAACAGGTCGTTGCGCACCTGGGACAAGCGCGCTTCTGCTTCTGTCACAGCCAATTCAAAGGCGGTGCGGTCGATTTGTATTAACAGCTGGCCCTTACTCACCGCCTGGTTGGCGCTCACCAGTACCTTGGTAACCACACCGCTAACCTCTGGCGCCAGGGAGACTTTATCCGCCTTCACGTAAGCATTCTCTGTCTCGACAATGTCGCCACTGCCAAACAGGCTCCAGCCGGTCGCCAGTGTGGCAAATACCAGGACCAGGGTGAGGCCCAGGTTGCGCAGTGTGGCTCGGTCCAGCTTCAGGTGCAGCTTGTCAGTCACATTCAATCTCTTCGCGTGTCAGGTTCTTACGCAGCCGCTCCAATAGCATCTGCAGTTGTTTTATCTCCGCTGGGGAGAAGCCATCCAAAGCCTGGGAGCGAGTCTTCTGTTCCAGGCCTCCTAGCAGGGCAATAGCCGGTTCCGCCTGACCGGTAAGATAAACACGGAAGCAACGCCGGTCCTGCGGGTCGGGTCGCCGTTCCACCAACCCCTCCCGTTGCAGGTTGTCGAGCTGGCGCGCCAGGCTGATCGGCGCTATGTCCAGGCGTTCAGCCAGCTCAGCTTGCTTCTGTCCCTGCTGCCGTAACAGATGCCATAGCACCTGCCAACGGGAGCCGCTGAGCCCATGACCCCTGGCTCGGCGGTCAAAGTTACGCCGCAGTAAACGTGCCACACTGTGCAGCTCAAGGCTCATCCCGGCTGCAGTATCCATTCCCTGCGTATCTTTCCCTGGCATGTTCAGTCCTCATTTTGAGGGCGCTCATTATAAGTCTGCTTATTATTTCATCAATGAGTGGTTTATCAAAACCGAGGACACAATAAAAAAGGCGGTCGCTGTGACCGCCTTTACGCGCACCGAGGAACGGGAGCTTACTTTTCCAGTACCTCTACCCGATCGACCTTCTGGAACCCTCGCGGCAGCTTGTTGCCACGGCGCCCGCGTTCACCGCGATAGTGATCCATTTCTGAGATCTTGATCTTGGTATGGCGTTTACCGGCATAGACGACTAACTGGTCTCTCCCTGTCAGCACAGAGACGCCCACTAAGATTTCCTCGCGGCTTGCAGCGCGCGCCGAGGTAATGTTGATAATCTTGTTGCCTTTACCTTTCGACAGCTCTGGCAACTCGGTGACCGGGAACACCAGCATACGCCCTTCCGAAGTCACTGCCGCCAGCAGGGCATCCTCGGGGTTGTCCAGTAGGCAGGGTGGCAGTACCAGGGCACCTTTGGGCAGGGTCAGCATGGCCTTGCCGGATTTGTTACGCGACTGCAGGTCTGAGAGTTTGGCGATAAAACCGTAGCCGGCATCGGAGGCCAGCAGGATACGCTGCTCATCCGGGCCCATCAAAAGCCCCTCGAAAGTGGCACCGGAAGGCGGATTGATACGCCCACTGAGCGGTTCACCCTGGCCCCGCGCCGAGGGCAAAGTGTGGGGAGCAATAGCGTAGCTGCGCCCGGTACTATCGATTAACAGTGCGGGCTGATTGCTTTTACCACGCACGGCAAGGCCTAAACCGTCACCGGCTTTGTAGCTAAGTGCAGCCGCATCAATCTCATGGCCCTTGGCCGCACGAATCCAGCCTTTCTTGGAAACTACTACGGTAATCGGATCGGAGGACAGCAGCTCCGCCTCACTAAACGCCTTGGACTCTTCGCGCATAACGATGGGCGAGCGGCGCTCGTCGCCGAACTCCTTGGCCGCAGCCAACAGTTCTTTCTTGATCAGGGTCTTCAGGCGGCGCTCGCTGTCCAGGGTTTTGGTGAGCGTGTCCCGCTCTTTTTCTAGGTCTGCCTGCTCACCGCGTATCTTCATTTCCTCCAAGCGTGCCAACTGGCGCAGCTTGGTATCGAGGATATGGTCCGCTTGTATCTCGGTGAGTTCAAAGCGATCCATCAACGCCAGCTTGGGCTCATCACTGGTGCGGATAATCTCGATCACCTCATCGATATTGAGGAAGGCAATCAGCTGTCCCGCCAATACGTGCAGGCGCTTCTCCACTTTATCCAGACGGAACTGCAGGCGGCGGCGGGTAGTGGTAGCGCGGAAAGTCAGCCATTCGCGCAGAATCTTATCGAGGGACTTCACCTGCGGGCGTCCATCGATACCGATCATATTCATATTGACGCGGTAATTGCGCTCCAGGTCGGTAGTGGCGAACAGGTGGTTCATCACCGCCTCCACTTCCACCCGGTTGGATTTAGGCACTATCACCAGGCGCGTGGGATTCTCGTGATCCGACTCATCGCGCAGGTCGCTGATCATCGGCAGTTTCTTGGCCTGCATCTGCTGGGCAATCTGCTCCAGGATCTTGGCGCCACTCACCTGGTGGGGCAGCGCAGTGATGACAATATCGCCATCTTCCTTATTCCATAGGGCGCGCATCTTGATAGAGCCGCGGCCGGTGGTGTAGATCTTACGAATATCCTCCCGCGGCGTAATAATTTCCGCCTCAGTGGGCATATCCGGCGCGAGTATGTGTTCGCACAGATCTTCAATAGTGGACTTTGGATTTTCCAACAACGCTATTGTCGCGTTGACCACTTCGCGCAGGTTGTGTGGTGGAATATCCGTGGCCATACCCACGGCGATACCTGTAGTGCCATTCAACAGGATATTTGGCACCCGCGCCGGCAGCACACAGGGCTCATCCATGGTGCCATCGAAGTTCGCCTGCCAATCCACAGTGCCCTGGCCCAATTCCGACAGCAGCACTTCTGAATATTTTCCCATGCGTGACTCGGTGTAACGCATGGCGGCAAAAGACTTGGGATCATCCGGCGAGCCCCAGTTGCCCTGGCCGTCGATCAGTGGATAGCGGTAGCTGAACGGCTGTGCCATCAGCACCATTGCCTCGTATACGGCGCTGTCCCCATGGGGGTGATACTTACCGATCACATCGCCGACCGTACGCGCAGACTTCTTGTACTTCGCGCTATTCTTCAGACCCAGCTCGCTCATAGCGTACACAATACGCCGCTGTACCGGCTTCAGGCCGTCTCCGATATTCGGCAGGGCACGATCCAGGATCACATACATGGAGTAATCCAGGTACGCCTTCTCGGTATACTCCTTTAACGGCAGGCGCTCTGTGGCCTCATAGATAGAGGTGTCGGTCATACAGCACTCGTTATTCGATTCGGAAGGAGCGGATTATGGCGGACTGGGGCGGGAGGTTCAAAGGGAAGCGAAGAGTGCTAAAAGGATGTATGGCCAAACTGGAGCAGAATACGGGATTGGCTTCTAATCCTCAGCCAACCTAGCCACCACATACAAACCATGCGTCAATTTCACACAATAGATGTCTGTGCAATTTAGAATGCAGGTAGAAAACAAAAACCATTAACGGCAAAGTTGTTTGCAAGTAACCCTTGATATGCCTCAACTAAAATTAGAAACACTGAGTATCGGCTCTCTCGAAAGAATAGCACTGGATGTACCGCCGGGAGAAGTCATCTGCCTATCCGGCCCCTCCGGCTCCGGTAAAAGCCGCCTGCTCAGAGCTGTGGCTGATATAGAGCCCCATAGTGGCGAGATATCTCTTGGTGCCATAGAACAGAATAAAATACCTGGCCACCAGTGGCGTCGCCAAGTCATGCTGGTACCGGCACAGAGTGCCTGGTGGTATGAGACTGTCGGTGAACACTTTCATAAACCGATGGAAGAAGCCTTAAAGGTATTCGGATTTCCCGCAGAGGCCACAGGGTGGCAGGTGAGCCGGCTCTCTTCCGGGGAAAAGCAGCGCTTGGCGCTTATTCGTGCCCTCTCCTATGAACCCAGTGTGCTTTTACTGGATGAACCCACAGCCAACCTGGATACGGATACCACTAATAAAGTAGAAAAATGGCTGCTTATTAAAATTAAAAAACATCAATACCCGGTAATCTGGGTAGCCCATAGTAAAGAACAGATACAGCGAGTGGGCAGCAGGCATTTTGAGATTCAGGGCAGCCATCTTGTGGAGCGGGAGATATCACAATGAGTGTGATCGATCTTTCCTGGTGGCAGCTGTCATTGGCAGCAGCACTGGTAGTCGCCCTGGCAATTTGTACCCATATCGCACGATTACAGCTCGGCAAGCCACTGATTATCGCGGCAGTGCGCACTGCGGCTCAATTGGCACTTGTCGGAGTCATACTGGAAGCCCTGTTCGCTGTTGGCACCCTGTTATGGGTCAGCCTGCTTGGGCTGGCGATGTTACTGTTTGCCGGGCAACAAGTCGTCTCGCGGCAAAAATATCGCCTGCGAGGTGGCTGGAGTTTTACTATCGGCACTTTATCCATGCTGGTTTCCGCGTTTAGCATCACAATATTAAGCTTGTTGGTGCTGATTGGCCCCCAACCCTGGTATCAACCCCAATACTCTATTCCCCTGCTGGGAATGCTTCTGGGCAATACCATGACCGGAGTTGCCCTAGGCCTGGATCGACTAACAGAAAGCATGCGGCGTTCAAGAGATATTATTGAAAACCGCCTAATGCTGGGCGAAACCTGGCGGCAAGCCAGTATTGAATTTCGCCGGGATGCGATGCGTGCGGGATTAATGCCAACAATCAATTCGATGGCAGCAGCCGGTATTGTATTTCTGCCAGGTATGATGACCGGGCAGATACTTGCCGGTACAGCGCCTACCATCGCGGTGAAATATCAGATTTTGATTATGTTTACGATTGCAGCGGGTACAGGGTTTGGTACTTTTGTCGCTGTTTCTATATGTGCAAATCGTCTATTTGATGGTCGGGAGAGGTTATGTATAGATAGGCTCTCTGACAATTAAACATAACCTAAAAGCCCCGAAAGACGTATCTATCGGGCCCAATTTCAACGGATTAAACCTTAAAACTGCTCCTTAATCAGCCAATAAAATCATCAATGACTTCAAGGTTTTCATCAAACATAAGCGTATAAGAACACAACATATCCTTATCATGATCTTCATCAAGCGCGTAAACATAAATCATCACATAGATGTGAAAATCTGAAATCTGATCAAAGTAGAACAAATCTCCGATTTCAAAATTTTTTGAATATGAAATTCTTGCCAACTCTGTTTTAATTTCAGACACAGCATATTCATTAAATATCTCCCTATATTTATCAACATCATCCTTGTTAAGCCTTTTCGCAATATCCATAAGCGCATCATGCGCCTCTTGATACAAATCGGCTTCGTTTAGTAATTTCTCTTTAAAACTTATCATTGTTTCATGTGCGCCCCAACCTTAATCCACTCAAAAATGCCATCTTTCTGCTTATTACCATAGCCCCTTAGCACCAAATAAACCTTTGGAAAGCAATGCTCCTTGACTTAATGGAATCTGCTCAGCAAATACCCTGAGATTATAGGGTTTTGGTAATATACTGAATAGATTAAAAAGCAGCGGTTACGGCAATTGCCGTAGCCGCTTACTCATTACGCCTCAACTAATAATATATTTATATTAATTGGGGCTATTAACACTATCAAAGAGGACCGCCTGAACTTCCACCACTGCAGTTTGAATAGTTTCGAGATTTAGCACTATGTTCAAAGATTAATTCCACATCCCTAATCGCTTTAAGATCCACAACTTTTCCATAAACATCCTCCAACAAGAAAGATAAACGCCAACCTGTTGCAGCTATACTTTGTTCATTGAATAAGGTGGTTACACTACTAATGGAGCCAGAATTATTACCAAAAATATTTAATCCTGCTTTCATGGAAGCCTTTTGAATATTATTTCCTGCCACGAGTTGTGAATCTCCGACAACATCCCAGGACAACACACTATAAGAATTAAATTCCCCCTCAACTCCAATAGTCTCATCTTCATTCACGACTTCAGAGCCTGGCGTTGCTTGCCTAAATACACTTGCGCCACCATAGGTCAAATAAGCAACAGTTTCAGACTCTCCACTAATGTTGTATGAAACTGGGATGCTAAGTTCGACACTCTCAATCTTATCCCGGTAGTTTCCGCCGACTGCAATACACGCAGAGTCAGTTCCCCGGCCGGAAATAATCGGGCCATTGAACAGGTTAGCTGATAATGGCTCCTTGACAGTGCTAAATTCAATAGTCACATAGGTATCTTGGCCAAAAGTACGCGACAGAAGGCGCAGTGTCTCTTGGAAGGCTTCTAATGCGCTTATGCGGGGTCCGCTCCGCTGTTCAGGATCAGGATGCAAATAGGTTTGTTGAACCCCATTAACTCTATCCTTGTAACCAAAAACATCCTCCTTAATCGAAAAAGTATCTGTATACTTTTCTGGAGTAGCAATACCTGAGTTAAATTGTTTCATTTTGTTATGGAAACTCCATAACTCATCGGCACTTCGCAAACGAAGGATTTCGCCCCTACTAACGCCGCTTTCTCTTTCAAAAGATGCGTGCTGCCACTTATTTTCCAATGCATTGACAGCATGGAATAGCCACTTCTGCGCACGCTCTAAGTCATATTCAGTTTGCAATAAATTAGCAGTATCTCGATGACTGTTAATTGGATCAGCAAAATGACGCAGTGCCAGATCAGGATTTTCCATCGTTAACTGGGCAATAAAAATTTTAGCTTGATTCAAGAGAGGTGGTAATCGCTTGGCCTCTTGTACCAAAGTAGTCTCCGCCTGGGCAATATCAAAAGCAATAGCATTTGCTTCTAACCAAAGGCTTTGCAACCGATAAAGATTACCATCACTCAACATATTGCCAGTGCTATCAGACAGAATTGCTCTATGTTCAGCAGCCAAAATGGCATTCATCGCTTGCAGCTGCTCAAAATTACCAAGTTCATTGATGGTCTTTTTCACACCCATCACATGACTCGATAAGCTATCTATATCAATCCATCTACCATTATTGTAATCGTTCAAGGCACTAACCAGAGACTCAAACAGGGCTGCACGAGAATTGAATTCCTCCCGCTTATCTCGAATGCGATTTACCTGTTGTGATAGGGGGATTTGTTGAGAGCCGTAATCAATAATGAGTTTTGATAAAGCACCATTCTCCCCCTCAATTTGTGCAAACTGCTCAACTTCAGATTCTATGGTATCCAGGCGCCCTTCCAAGCGCTGTAAATTTCGCGCCAAAGAAGCTTGTATATTATTAATATTTCTCGACCAGTGAAAAAGCTCACTATTAATACGTGACTGGTAGTTAGCTACGGCACAACTTTCTACATAACAGCCTTCTGGAAAAAATACGCCCAATAGACTAGATAATCTGGTATTTATTCTTTGACGACGCCCAGCGAACTCTTCAGTTAAAGAATCGACGCTGTGAATATAGTCATCGAAATCAGCTTTCGCAGTATTAAGACTTTCCTGCGCCCTGGCAATAGGACCACTATCTTTACCTATTAAGTCACTTAGTGTATCAAAGGTATGAGATTTAGCATTGCTACCAAGTCCCTGAGGTACGGCTCCCCAAGAAAGCCCCAGGAAGTTACTGTCTCCTTCAAGCCAGGCTACAGAACTCTCCAACTCCACAATATGCGCATGCCATAAATTAACTGCTTGAGGTAGGCCTGTATCCAATGAAAATTGGGTAAAGTCAGCTTCTGGAAAGAGCGCGCGCAGCGTTTCCTCTCTGGATACCAAATCACTATGGAGGGTATTAACCTCCTCAATCATCTCTGCAGATAAAGTTGAATCATCCTGCCCAGACATTATTGCCAAGCGAACTTGCTCAGCCTTAACTGAAGCCAACTTCCCCATCAATTGATAGAGCATTGTGACATCTTTATAGCTACCAGGGAGTATTTCCTCTGGAGCAACAGCTCTCTGCTGCATTTCAGCCGGGTCAAAATATCGAGGGCTAGTTTGACCGCGTGAAGATGCCCACTTGCTCAAATAACCAGATGAAGAATCTAGCAGAAATTCATATTGTGCCAGTGCGCCCTTCAATAACTGGTATGCAGATTTAGTATGCTCAATCTCGACATCTACAGATTCATTCTGTAAGCGGCTATTAACAGCCCTGTCCAGAAACTCATTGGCCAGGATCATTTCTGCTACAGCACGATCATAATAAACATCCAAAATAGCATGCTGTAGGGATTCATTGTTAGGGTCGATAGCTAGCTGATCAAAAACAAACGCTTCAACTTGAGCTGCACGAGATCGTTCAGCAGCATCAAACAAATCAGAGAAGTTTCCTTGCAATTCACCGCTAAAATAGGGGTTAAACACACTCTCCGTATTTTCATTTAGTATATACATCAAATCCAGATAGCGAAAGGCGGCCTTATCTCGCGAGTAAACCCCATCATTTGGATTTTCATCATCTCCTGAAACAGTATCAGCTTCATTGTAGTAAAGCTGCTTGCGTATTATCTCCCTAACATCCTGTGCAATCACTTTTATTTGCACATCATTGGACACTGATAAATCTGAACCACTAGCAGAAATCAATTCTCCTGAGTGACTCGTTTTCGCCATTACATTGCCTGCAATGGGCAAGCTGGCCAGCGTTAGAAAACCTATTGCTGTCACCGGCTTTAATAACTGGATAGGTTTAATCATATCGTTTCCTTTTTAAATTATTAATTATTTACTTTTTCTACGCTTCAGCCCTACTGGATATCACTAAGCTATTCGATACAACAGCAAAACAGCCAGAAAAACACAGCGCGCTTTCTACCACGCAACAGGTTTATCATCAACAAAAAAATTAAACTTATAAACCATACAAAAATTAAGGAGATCACATGACAAAGAAAAGGGACACATAAGACGAATCACTATAAATCATCTATTAAAAATATGATGAAACCCGCACACTGAATACTTCACACCAACGCCAGGTTTTTCACTACTGATACAGCGCTTCTATTGAAGAAATATCGACTAGCGTGGAGTTCAATTTTCATATCGAACAGCAGTTTATTTCTATTAAATCAGGCCCCCAACTGCATGACTACTTTTGATCGTCCCATGTATATTACATAGGATTACAATAATAAATATATAGAGCTGAAAGAAACTTAATCACCCTCTACCAGAAAAGGGGAGATGGAAATCAAATAAAGAAATCAACAATAATTTAATTGGCAACAATAGATAACTTAAGAAGCAAATCAGTTCCGAATTCCTTCAAAAATGAAAACCATCGAAATAAACAGGAAAAGGCAGATACAGTAGCTAATATCGGGACGTCGAGGATACTAAGGACTATGAAGACTCAAAAGCAAAGATAAAAGAACTTAAGTTGGCGCCGACCTACAGCCAGCACCTCAAAGATTAAGAAAGTCTTATTCTAAGGACGACCTAATAATAATACCAAAACAGCAATAACTAGCCCGACCAATAAGACCCAAACTCCTCGCAACATCAGAGATCGGGCATATTCCGCCTCCTTATAGCGCAGCGCATAGGGAATCCCTGTGATTGGACCAAGAAAAATAGTTATTATCCCCCAGATCCAATGCTTATTGCCAAGTGCGGTGAGAGCTGCCATTAATCCCCCAAACCAACATAGGGTGACCCCAATCACACACACTACCAGGGCAATTATTGACCACCATTGGTTAGCCAGGAAGATTTCTACAATTTCAGTTTCTGTCATGGTGACCTACCGCTCCTTTTCTACCGCTCAGTCATTCAGCTACCCCGCCCCCTAAGTAATTCTCACAAATTACTCACGCGAACCAGGGAGAGTATCGCCCGGACGACGATACCTATGAGTGCCATATAGTAACCTTTAAGGAGGACAAATAGTCTCTTTTAAACGCAACAAGTTAGTAAGCAAATACTTACTCTCCGGAAAACTCCGTCACCAACTCCAGGCCCGTGATATTCCTGGTCTCGTTGGCAAAATCGTAGTACCCAGGTTTTTCATCGATAAAGATCTGGTGAGTCATCTTCACCTCCTGAGGAAGGTCAAAAATTCCCGCTGGAACCGAGTACTGTTGAGTTTCTTTCAAACGGTAAAAGAGGTGGGAACCACATTTGGAGCAAAAGCCACGTTCTGCCCAGTCTGAGGAGTCAAATACGGCAACATGTTCCTCTCCGAAGATCTCCACATTGGTTTGGCAATCCACCGCAAGCAAGGGACCACCGCTCCATTTTCTACACATTCCACAGTGGCAGACACCCAAATTTGATGATGGTAACGAGGCCTTGACAGTAACAGAACCACACAGACAACTTCCTTGTACTTGATTTATATCACTCATCTAACATCACTCTCTTAATGTAAAATTTACCTAAGTGCCCTTTATAAAATCTGCTATTACTACATCCTTAATCTTCATAGCTCTTACAACGCCGCTTGAACCAATTTACCCGCTTAATATGGTTCACTGGACAATTTCCACTACATTTATGCCCTAGATCATTTAAAGTGACTGCTTCCGGATAAGTACCTATAGTTTCACCAGATATTACATGACGATAACCGGGCTCATCTGCAGTCACCAGGAAGTGGTTCTCCTTATCCCCGATTAAAATTTTCTCTCTAGCCAGGGCATAAACTTCAAAATCCCACATGCCCCAAGAGCTCCACTTATTCATAATCAGACAGGTCGACATTGTTTTGAGAGGCTGCCTCTGCTCTTCAGCAAAGACCAATTCTGAAAATAGCAACGATAGAAATATAATTATTTTCATATTCACTCCGTGAAACCCATCATCCTATTTTATTGAAATCCAAAGCTATTAAGGCCAAAAGCCAATCAAAATTAACTGGATATGAATTTCCGCCTAACTATGAAGCAATTACGTATTTGCTTCAAGGCAACAATAGTCTAAGTGCATAAAGTGAAAGGTTTCTTTATGACTAGCTATTCACACCCTATCGTTCTTACTAATTCATGGTGATATCTTTATCAAGTAATACTTTATGAGTAATTTTTCCTTCTTACGATCCGAGGCCTCACCGCAAGAAATATTCTGCCATTTACACGGTTCTGGACCAAGCATCCTTAGGACATTTGAAGCAGCAATGAGAAGTCCTTCTGAATTGTCTCGCGGGGAGCGCGAGTTAATCGCAACATTCATTTCTGCTATGAATGGATGCCGATACTGCTATCTATCCCACGCAGAGGTGGCGCGTGCACATGGTGAAGCAGACGATTTGATAGAAGCGGCTCTCTCAGGCGTTATCAGCCAGTTCCCCGAAAAGTTGCAGGTTATTTTTAGCTTGGCAGAAAAAATAGCAATCAGCGCTCACTCAATCTCAAAGAAAGAGATCGAACTTACTATTGCAAAAGGATGGAAAGAGCAGACTGCATTGGATGTCATTTTTGTTGTATCTTGCTTTTCCTTGATTAACCGCCTGGTATCAGCTGCAGGAATAGAGCCCCTGCCCCTTCAGCGTAATATTGAAGTTGGAAATTATATTGCGAAAAATGGCTACTATCAGGAAAACCAGAAAGAATAATAGATTAAATTCTGTTAATTTGAAAAATCTACTCTTGGCTCTCCAAAATCCCGTCCATTGTAGTCTGGAGCGCAAGGAATCAACTCTGCTGCTGGAATACCTGCATCGATCAAATATCGTTCCACCTTTCGGCTGCGCTCTTGGGCGAGTCTTTCAAACTCCTCCCGTAAAAAGATAGGTGGATTACGATAGAAATCAGCAAGAAGACGGCGGCTTCCCCGTAAGCCTACTGTAGACTGTGGATACATCGCATTCCAGTCTCTGGCATTAGCTATACCGCAAACCCCGGGGCGAGTATCCGGGTGTTTGTGCAGCACAACAAGCATTTGCTGTAACTGGCCCATAGCCACACCGCTCAATTCTGTACTGCCGGGGGCAAACTCAATAGAGTCAAAATCTTTTGCCATAAACCTTCCCCAGGCCAACTTCGCCAGTAGATAAATACCGTAGGGTGTTAAGTAACTTAACAGCGCATCAAAAATTGCCTTTTGCAGCAATTCACTAAAGACAAATGCCAGGGAAAATTTTGGATCGTGAATATTGCCTGTAACCGGCATTCCAAACTTCACATTCCCCTGTCCATCTTTTAGTAGCCAGAGTGCTACATTTAAGGGAATAAGCTTTGATTTAACCGGTAACTGATCATCCTTACGAACACGCCGGACCTTAATTTTTTCTAACTTCACATCGGCAAAGGCATTCAGTTGATTTTCTTGTACATGGATGTTCACTACAGCATCCATTTGTCCCTGCAGGATTTTGTATCCGAGTAACTTGGCCATGTAGGGTGTTGCGGGAATCAGATTTACATTTTCAAGATAGCCAGTTAAATCGGCATTCCATATATTATCACCCAGATAATCAATGGTGCCCCCCAACTGAATATCACCAAAGCCTCCAGGCCTGCCATTAGCAACCAGCACGGCCGCAGGGTGCTCTCCCAAGTTACTAAAATGACTAAGGTTTAGATTGATATCACGTACAGGCAATCGAGCACGAAATTCATCCTGTCGATCAACCCAGGTAAATGTACCGTGCCGCAGGTAAATATCTCTAATATGGTAGGACAGAGGGAGGGGCTTTTTTCGTTCCAGATCAATCCTGTCTGCCCCCTTGATGCCTCTCAGTTGGGCTAATTCCTGTAATACTGGGAAGTGTCCATGATCATCGCGCACTAAAATAAACCTTGGCCGCAGGAAGTCGATAAAATCTATATTCAACAGTTTATAGCGCCGATCAAAGGTTAGCTCTTCGATATGTAACAGCCTGAAATCACCTACTGTACTGTGACGATCGTACTCTGGTGCATTACTATCTCGATCAAAAAAGTGAAAGTGAACTGCCTCTCCCCAAGCGAGGCGCCACTCTTGGTTATCTAGGGACACTTGTGACAAGGTAATACTTTCGCCGTTTACCAATAGCTCCCCCTGGGGGGATAGTAGATCAACCCTCTCTGCTTTCAATAATGAAAACAGCAGACCTTCCCCGCTGGTAAAATCTCCACTCAACTGCAAGTTACCAAGCTTAAAGCAGTGCGTCCCTTTATCAAAATAACCGCTGGGGATACAGCTGGAAATATTCTGCAACTGAAGCTGCTGTACCTGTACGGATCCCGAACTAAAACGCAACAGCTCTACTAGTAGATTTTCTGTCTTTAATAGCTGTTCTGGTAGTGATTGCCCCCCTCTCTAGCTCGCATCTGCAAGCTTGCAGAACTTATATCAAAGACTTCAAAAATTCGCCCAGAGCCGGTATTCCGGCTTCTAACTTTGCCGAGTTTAAGTTGCTCCAGTTGATAACAGGGCGCAATTGAACTGTCCTTTAAAAGCCCCGTTGGCAAACACCCACTTATCTTGCCAACCTGTATCAGCGATGTACCCTCAAGGGAAATATTATCTAACCGGAAGCTGGGCATCCGGATAGGATCCGCATTTTTCCTAACCAAAGATACCCCAGTCAACTCCATGGAACCTTCAAGGGCAAAGGGGCTGCTCAAAGATATTTTCTGTACACCAGGCATTAATAATTCATCGAGCCCATAACAACGCTTTGCATCCCCTGGCCTGGCCATTTCTAATAACTGTACGCTAACAGCCCTTCCAGAATCAGGTAGGCAAACCCTGGTATTGTCCAGCCGAAAATCCTGAACTGATAACTCCCCACCACCATCCCAGGTCAAGCGCTGCCAAGCCATTTGTTGCAGGCCGGCTTGCAAATAATCATTTCCCTTCTGCCAGAAGGCGATGGGTGCGGTTCGAACCGGTCCTAGACTCAGGCGAGCCACATTTTCATTGAGGCCAACCTGTACAGTGCCACCAATAAAATCCACCTGTGGTGTCTCAATACAATCGGCCAAAGGAATTTGGCCGGTTTCACTGGGCAACAGCCGCTGCAAACCACAAATAAGGATGTTGTCGATAACCAAATGATGCAGATTGAGGGTATCAGGAGAGAAAGTGATTTCATCTATAGAGAGTTTCGCAAATTGCCATAATGGCTCATGTGATTTTGCAGTTGAAAATTCCGTTTCTCCAATAGATATGCCGTTGCTACCAGTAGAGTGTAAATCCAGACTGGTCATGCAATGGGGCAAGGCTTCCGTGAAGTTCATATGTTCAGGCAGGCATGCGTAGATTGAATCCGCGGACAGATCTTGCATTTTTAATGAAGAGGCTTCGGCATTATTGTGCGACCAGACAAATTCCAGCTCTGGTATGACCAGGTTCTGGACATCCAGTATTGGGATATCGCCGCTATCCAACAGTCGCACCTGTTCAATAATAGTGGCATCCAGGTTTGCCGATACCTGCTCATCGCTCACCTCCAAGTTAAAGTACCCTCCGAGTTGCACTGCTTGTAGGTCCACACAATGAAATCCTATACGGGAACTATTTACCTCCCCGGGCGGGCAGGCATATAGCAGGTCGACAGTGCCATCTGGTAGGGCAACGTAGGTGCTGAATGAGGCTGCAGGAATATGGCGTATCCTAGCCAGAGGTAAGTCGAGATTGAGTAGGTCGAGCAGCGATCGATCTGTTTTGGTTCTTGCCGAAGCGCGGCCAATAGAAAGCTCTGCAGTGGCAAAGTCCACTCCCCCCTGCCAAGCCAGTACAAGGGGGCTACCCTGCTGCAGGTCACGTAGGTCAAAACAGTCAGGCATTTCCTGCGGTGCAGAGGCGGAGTGATAAATTAATTTCGCCCAGTTGGGTGGCAAGCAACCATCCAAACGCACCAGGGAACTGTTCTGCAATTTGAAATTTGGGGCATTGATGGTGGCCAGTGCCAGACCTTGCAACCCCTCGGCAGAATTGGGCTCTTGCAGGCGCCCCTTCTCTTTACCGTAATCCCCCTCTCCTACAGTGCTGTCTGTTGATGGGAGAGCATTGGCCCAGGGGTCCTCAACAGGTTTACGCCTAAAATATCCCTCACCGGTATGAAGTTTCTGTAACAGGATCCCTTTATTGCCGCCACTCGTTTCTCCCAGTTTCAGACGCTGCACCCCCAGCTTTCCAAAAATGGCATAGCCATCCTCCCCACCCTGCCAGGCAAAATTGCCGCGCCCATCCAGATTATTCAGCTGCGCACAGAGAGGCCCCAAATCAGCCGGAAGCAGTCCCCGTGACAGGCAGCCGGAAAGGGATTCCAGGGAAAAGTCCTGGATGGAAAGTGGCGTTTTTACCGCCAGGGTATCAATTCCACTCCATTTTAATTTTCGTAGCTGCAGCTGCTCCTCGCCAAGCCCTGCCAGTTTCAACTGGGCGAGGGATAATGGCCCGCTGGCAAACCCCCAGGGTATTTTCAGCGGCTTGGAACCAAAGCGCAGGGCAGCTTTTTCTTCAGCACGCAAACCAGCCAAGCGCACACAGTGGTCCGGTTTTTTCCACATATCACCGGGAACGCAACCGCTGGCAGTTCCCATTGCCAGGCTGTCCACCGACAGTATGCGGCTTACAATGTCAAATTCGAGAGACCCCAAAGCAGCTTGCTGGGCGGTGAGAGGTTGTCGATGCGGCTGGGCGACATCCAGGTATCGTACCTGCTGCGCGACACTGGGCCCGGTAGTAATTTTAAGGCGTCGACTCCAGTCAAAAGTGGTTGGCTCGGGCAGCTGTAAAGTGGTAGCGCGGACACAAAAATGATGATTTTTATCTCGTAAATCCCTCGGGCACCAATCAAACGCAGTGGCCTGCCCCCGGAGCCAATTCAGTCGTTTGATTGGGCGGACAAATTCAAAGTCACGAATGGTTATGGTTCCGGCGCGCCAATCCTGCCAGCGCTGATTACTACGCCTGAGTAAAACCCCCTCTCCACTCGCGTAGCGCCATTGTGCCAATCCATCGCGACCAAACCCAAACTTAAGGTCACCCTTTACATTGAGACTACGCGCTGCGGCACAGTGCCCAATCAGGCGTTGCAACCCGTGAATTGCATCGGCCCATCTCTGTGGTGGACAGCCAGAAAAGAGTTCCGCCTGAAAGGATTCTGCTCCGGTGCGCAAACTTGGCCAGCGAAAATCCCCCCCCTTCAAGTGCAGATTTGCCAGGGTAGTATTGTATTGGACTGAATCTTTTTCCCTGGCCAATAATTCCCGAAGCTGAATATCCGCAGAGGCAATATTCACCTTGAGCGGTACATCTCCCTTGCGCCATAAACCTAAAAGGAAATCCTGCACCTTGGCATCGCCAACATAAACACAGGTTGCAGTCGGCCAGATCGGACGATGGCGGTAACACAACTCGCTGTCACGTACTCTTGCCCAACCTATCCCCAGATTAAAGTCCCGATCCTGGCGCTTCCCCTGTCCCAGATCCCAACCTCCCACTTCCCATTCCCGATGTTTTTCACCGGGTATAGATTGCAAATCCATATATGCGCCACTTACCGAAGCACGAGGTAGCTGGGCGCGCCCGCGTAACAATTGCCACCAGCTGTAATCCAGCATCACCTCGCGGGCGGAAAATCCCCGTCCCTCGCGATTAAATGCGTGTACCCCCACAATCACCACAGACAGATCCAGAAGAGAGACACGAAAATAATCGGCATGGAAATCCAGGCCCCGCTGCGCCAACCAGACATCGGTTTTATCGCGCACATAGCCTGAAGCAAAAATGGAGAAGCCTTCCAAGAGCAATAGCCCACCAACCAGCCACCAAAGCAGATGGCGAAAATGAACACTATGACGAGTGAGCTCTGATGGCATCGGAAAAATGGCGCCGCAAAATTAATTAAGCGCAAGCTGTAACGACAGCCAAGCCCATAAAGTAAAGACCAGCACCTGTATCTTTTTTTACCCTGGCGCCACGATTCACGATAATGGAAGCTGGCGTCGTGCTATGAGTCTCACTTCAACTCATGCTGTCTACTATTTATCCAGAAGTGAATTTGCGCGGCGGGAGTTTTTGGCTGGCGGTAAAGGTTCTTTATCGCTGCGACCATTCCATCAAATGAGCAATGAGTGAAAATGCAGGAGCACCCTAATTACCAGGATATCGTTCTGGTCGGCGGCGGACATACCCACGCCATAGTGCTGCAGATGTGGGCTATGAATCCATTACCTGGCGCACGCCTGACCCTGGTTTCCCCACAAGTGCAAACCGCCTACTCAGGCATGTTGCCGGGCATGGTGGCAGGCCACTACTCATTGGATGATACCCATATAGATTTAACCCGGCTATGTCGTGCAGCCGGTGCGCGCTTCATACAAGCCTGCGCCCATAACATTGATCTCGAAGAGCGCAAAATCTCCCTTTTGGGGCGCCCGCCACTGGAGTACGACCTGTTGTCACTGGATGTAGGCGCAACCCCGGCACGGGAACTGCCGGGGTCGGAGCTGGCTGTCCCGATCAAGCCCATTGGGCACTTTTACCGCTTCTGGCAAAAGTTGCAAAAACATGTACAGAAAACCCGTGCGCCCCTCAAGCTGGGTATTGTCGGTGGCGGTGCCGGGGGCTGTGAATTGGCCATGGCTATGGCTCACGCAATGGAGGAGCAGATATACTCCGGGCGGGTTCAGGTACACCTGATTCACGCCGCCGCGCAAATCCCCCAGGGCTACCCTTTACTCGCGCGCAAACTGATGGAACGTGAACTCGATCAACTCGGGGTACAACTGCATCGCAACTGGCCGGTTGCAGAAATTACCGAGCAGGGGGTGCGCAATGACTGCGGCAATCTGCTGGAACTCGACCAGGTGCTCCTGTCCACCAATGCCTGCGCGCCACCCTGGCTGGCTAATTCAGGCTTGGCACTGGATGAAAAGGGATTTGTACTGGTGGATCGCAAACTGCGCGCCCAGGGGCGGCAGGAAATCTTTGCCTGTGGCGATGTAGCCAGCTTCTCCTCGGAGCCCCTGCCCAAAGCCGGCGTCTACGCAGTACGCCAGGGGCCAATTCTCTTTCACAATCTGCGCTCCTCTCTTATCGGGCGCCCACTGAAAGCCTTCCGTCCTCAAAAAAGCTTTCTCAGCCTGCTGTCCTGCGGTGGCAAGCGTGCAATCGCGGTGCGCAACGGGATGGCCGCTGCCGGCGGTCTGCTATGGCGTTGGAAGGATCATATCGACCGCACTTTCATGCAGCGTTTTAGTGACCTGCCCATCGCCATGGAGGAAATGTCCGGGACCCAATCCCAGGAGATATTAACTCAGCGCGATGGAATCTCCTTAGCTGTCATGCGCTGCAATGGTTGCGGAGCGAAGGTTGGAGCAGAAGTCTTAAGACGCGCGCTGCAGAATCTACCAACCCAACAGTCTGAATATCTATTGCGCGGCGTAGGCGACGATGCTGCGGTGATAGACCTGCCCGCCGACCAATTGCTGGTACAGAGTTCCGACCAACTGCGTTCGCTGGTGGCCGATCCCTGGCTATTCGGACGAATTGCCACCCTACATGCACTCTCAGACCTGTTTGCTATGCATGCCCGCCCAGTGAGTGCACAGGTGCTGGCAACCCTGCCCACCGCTGCTGCGGAAATTACCCAGCGTGATTTACAACAATTACTGGCCGGTGCCATTTACGAGCTCAACCGCCACAATTGTGCCCTCTCCGGGGGACATACCGCCGAGGGTGTGGAGATGCAGCTGGGTCTCACCGTGAATGGTCTGGCCGAACGCGACCAGTTATTGGAGAAAATTGGCGCCCGCGAAGGGGATTGCCTGATCCTGAGCAAGCCCCTGGGTGTGGGTACCATTCTCGCTGCCGAGGGCATGGGCGAAGCTGAAGGACGCTGGGTGCAGAAAGCACTGGAGTGCATGTTGCTCAGCAATGCAAATGCTGCGGAGATGTTCGCACAGCATGGCGCACACGCCCTCACCGATGTCACCGGTTTCGGCCTGCTCGGCCATCTGCTGGAAATGCTCGACGCCGACAATCTCGGGGCCACCCTGATCGCTGAACAGCTCCCATTGATTTCAGGCGCGGCAAAGTGCATCGAGCGCGGCTGGCTCTCCAGCCTGCAACCACAAAATGCCCGCGCTTACACCGCAGTAGAAAACCCCCAGGAATGGCAGTCCCTGCCACATTGGGCGTTACTTGCAGATCCACAGACCAGCGGTGGCCTACTCGCTGCTGTACCGCAGGCACATGCTGAAACCTGCGTGCGTGA
Source organism: Microbulbifer sp. GL-2 (assembly GCF_007183175.1). Lineage (NCBI taxonomy): Bacteria > Pseudomonadati > Pseudomonadota > Gammaproteobacteria > Cellvibrionales > Microbulbiferaceae > Microbulbifer > Microbulbifer sp. GL-2. The sequence goes on along the minus strand of NZ_AP019807.1, from coordinate 2,097,871 downwards.
CCTGCTGCAAAGTGGCTGTGGGCAGGCTGCGATCATCGGGGTCATCACTCACACCAATAATGTACAGTCCAGTGTGCATCTATGCCGAAATGGGAACTGGCGCCAGCTGATAACCCGCGACAATGAGGCGGTGCAAAGCCAAGTTTGAGTTGCCAGCAGTACTGATTGCAGGGATACTGATGCCAGAACAAATGCCGGCAACCAAGTATTCCGGCGAATAGGTCTTCACAGATTGGGGAGTCGGCTTTTTAGCAATCGACAGGAAGACCACTCACCATGCAGAAAATTGTGATTATTGGCGGTGGCGCCAGCGGCCTGCACTTGGCCACGCGTCTCGGGCACTATTTCAACTTCTCTCAGGGGCTGCGACGGCGGCGTAAATCTCCCTCAGTACAAGTCACACTGGTCGATAAAAATCGTACCCATATCTGGAAGCCCCTCCTCCACCAGGTCGCAGCCGGCGCACTCGACGCCAATATGGACGCCCTCAATTATCAAGTTCACGCTCGCGCCAACGGCTACGAGTTCCAATTGGGTGCACTGCAATCCCTCGATAGAAAACAGCGGCTACTGAAGCTAGGCGCAGTGCTGGACGATGACGGTTGCGAGCTGGTGCCCGCACGGGAGTTGGAATACGACTATTTGGTGTTGTGCATTGGCAGCCAGAGCAACGATTTCAGTACACCCGGTGTACGCCAACACTGTGTCTTTCTCGATAGCAGTGAACAGGCACAGAAATTCCACCAGCAGCTGCTCAACCATTTCCTACGCCTGGAAACCTGCGTCGAGGAAAAACTACAGATTGCCATCGTCGGCGGTGGTGCCACTGGAGTTGAGTTGTCCGCTGAATTAGTAGATGCTGCTAAATTAATGGGGAATTACGGCCGCATCCACTCCGATGCAATAGAGATAACAGTCATCGAAGCCGGTCCTCACCTGCTGCCGGCACTGCCCGCAAGGCTCGGCAACAATGCCGAAAAAGAGTTGGGGAAAATGGGGGTGCGCGTACTAACCAGTTGCAATATTGCCGGTGCCAGTGCCTCTGGCCTGACTACCGGTGATGGCGAGGAAATTCCCGCGAGCATCCGCGTCTGGGCCGCAGGGGTAAAAGCCCCGGAGTTCCTTAGCCACTTGGATGGCCTAGCCACTAATCGCCTTAACCAGTTAGAGGTGACAACCACCCTGCAGACCCAAAGCGATCCACATATTTTTGCCATGGGTGACTGCGCCAGTTGCATTGACGGAGACGAGCAACGAGTGCCACCACGGGCCCAGGCAGCACAACAAATGGCCACCCTGACGGCAAACAATCTGATCGCGCTGTTCGAGGATAAACCTCTGAAACATTTCTATTATCGCGATCGCGGTTCACTGGTATCCCTGAGTAAATATACTGCGGTAGGCAACTTGATGGGCGCCTTGGTCAAAGGCAGCCTCACGGTGGAGGGACGTATCGCAGGCTTTGCCTATCGCTCCCTCTACCGCATGCACCTGGCAGCAATTCATGGCTGGCCCAAGGCCATGTTGCTCTACTTGGTCGGGCAGGCCAATCGCGCCGTCAGCCCACGGCTAAAACTGCATTAACTGAGCAGCACTAATTGGACTATTCCATAGGGTTGAGTATTTGCTGAGGCACAGGGAAGTGCCTCTGGAAAATTAACAACAGGCCTTCCCTCCGTAAACTGATACCCTAAAAATCCTCCACGACAAATTATGCTATCTACTTAAATGCCTATCCCAGGTGCGGGCTAAAACGGACATATATGCAATATCACAATATCGTGGTCCTCACCGGTGCCGGTATCTCGGCAGAATCCGGAATTCGCACTTTTCGTGGAGCCGAGGGCCTTTGGGAAAACCATCGCATTGAGGATGTCGCCACGCCGGAAGCCTTCGCGCGCAATCCTCGCTTGGTACAGCGTTTTTACAACGAGAGACGCCGGCATTTACTTTCAGGAGCGGTCACTCCCAACAGCGCCCATCGCGCTCTGGCAAGTCTGGAGAGGGAATTCTCCGGGAACTTTTTATTGGTGACACAAAATATTGATGACCTGCACGAGCGGGCTGGCAGCAGCAACCTGATTCATATACACGGGGAGTTACTGAAAGCGCGCTGCAGTACCAGTGGTCAACAGTTCCCTATTCACTCCGATCTGGAAATAAGTGACAGCTGCCCCTGCTGCGGCCTGAACGGTACTCTGCGCCCTCACGTAGTCTGGTTTGGAGAAATGCCTTTGCATATGGATATCATTTACGAAGCCCTGAGCCAGTGCGACCTATTTATCAGCATCGGCACTTCCGGCAACGTCTACCCCGCAGCGGGCTTTGTGGAGTGCGCCAACCTGGCGGGCGCCCATAGTGTGGAACTCAACCTGGAGCGCAGTAATATTGGCGATGCTTTCGCCGAGCATCGCTATGGACCCGCCTCAGAAGTGGTCAATCACTTTGTCTGTGAGCTACTGGAATAGAGGGCATAGTGCTACTCTCGCTCCCCTGCCGCCTCACTAGTTGATTTACGCTTGGCTTTGGCACTGCTGTCGGCACCGTAGCGTTGTAATAAAGTGATCACTTCACCGCGATCTCGGATCACAATATAGAGGCGGTCGTACTCATCCAGCTCCCTGATCGGCCGACCCTTATCACCACCGAGTAGCTCCACCAGTTTGGGGGTTGTGTTACTGTGCCCAACCACCAGTATACGCCGACCGGCCTCACCCAACTCTCCGGCAAACGCCTTAAGTTTGCGCGGGTTATAAGTTTGTACCGGTATGCCCAGGTGTTCAGCAAGTGGTTCCGCTGTCTCTTTGGTGCGCGCATAATCAGTGCTGTACACTGCATCGATACCCACCTGGCCAAGCACACGGGCTAACTGCCTGGCACGCTGCTGCCCTGCTTCTGTCAGGTGCGGATTCATTCCACTACTGATCCCACGCTGTTTTTCCGCATGTCGCACCAGGTAAATAACCTGGTTATCAGATTCTGTGGTTTTATTGTCAGCCCAGGCACCCATTCCAAACAGCACCATTACGACACAGACAAAGCGGGCAGTTATACGGGAAAACACGGATAAATACTCCCTATCAAATAATCGACATGACGTTATGCAGAAGATGATAGAGCAAGTAAACCCGAATGAGACAAAACGCAGCTATATACGCTCAGCAAGTAAAGAAAAGTAAATATATGGAAGGGGGTATCCGGTGCCGATATAACCGGCACCGGATTGGCGATCATAAAGAGGTTAGATCTTCCACTCTTTTACAGTGTCCAACCCATACTCATCGATCCACTGACTCAGCGCTTTCGGGTTACGCTTTTTCTTTTCTACAGTGGCGCCAGTATAGGGATTGCGGTAGTGGCCGGTTTCCAGCTTGGGCTCAGCAGACTTATTAGCCGGTGCAGCGCGGCGACCACGACGGGGAGAATCTCCCTCTTTCTTCAGGTAACGGGCTACACGGGATTTCAGGGTCTGGACATAGTCTGGAGCGTCCTCATCACCCAACTGATCAATCAACCATTCAACAACCTGCTGACCACGGGCGACGAAGAACTCTTCCTCTTCCATCTGGTATTCAGCAGCCAGGTTAACCAATGCCTTGTCAAAGGCGATTACGCCATCTTTTTTACGTTCTGCCTGGGCCATTTGCTCTTGCAGTTCTTCGATTCTCGCCTGGTGCTCGGCGATTTGTTGTTCAAGTTGTTCGTATTCCTGAAACATTCAATAAACCTCAACGACGGTTATTAAAAAATACAGAGGTAACACTGTGACGGTAACCGACACAGGGCCGGGTTCCGGGTACTCGAAATATAATAATTTGTGAACAACAGCGATAACCGATTAGGGCGGTTAGGTACTGTTATAGTCGGCATATTACGAATTGGCCGAAACCGAAAGTAGATACCGCTACGCAGGTGGACTCCAGCGCTAGATATATTCGGCAAATACATTATTAAAAACTAACCGAGTACAGAAAATTCAGACATGACATCCGAATCACTGGTTATATTTCTCGGCTGAGGTCGCGAATAATAAGCTTTCGCCGGCAAATAGCAACTGTTTGCACCCTGTCATTTGAATATAATATGAATCTTCGCCTATATCGCTGCTAAAAAGTAACAAAGGCGGGGATATCTCCCTCAAAGAAGGGATATTCAAGTAGGCCTGTATTGGCTATATTGTACCTGCAGTCGCCAATTGCGAATTCATGTGTTGATAACTGCAATAGACTTCATTGCCAAAAACCATTGGATACTAATCGCCAGCTATGTCCAATTCTCACAATATTCATCATATGCCCACTCTCGCGGCTCTGATGACTCCCTTTCCCTACCATATCGATATTGATGCCACCGTCGAAGACGCCCTGGCGGTAATGGAAGAACACAAGGTGCGTCACTTACCGGTAACTCGTGCAGGGGAACTGGAAACGGTGATATCCAAAGGGGATATCGAGCGCGCCAATGCACCCGGTCACCGCCTGGAAGAACAGCAACTCTACGTGCACGACCTCTGTGCACGACGCCCCTTTATCGCCGATATTCACGACCCACTCGATAAAATCCTGCTGGCTATGGCCGATACCGGTATCGGCTCAGTGCTGGTAATGCGTGAGGGGGAGTTGGTCGGTATTGTTACAGTGACTGACATACTGCGTTTTTGCAGCCGTTATATGGCGGAGCTGGCCCAACCGGTGGATGATTCTATCGCCTGACTTCACAACATTGAGTTATTGCACTTAGAGGGGCCAGACCCACAACAATACAGGGATGCTGACCAACACCACCAGTATCTCCAGGGGCAGCCCCATACGCCAGTAATCGCCAAAGTCGAAGCCTCCCGGCCCCAGTATCAATGTATTATTCTGGTGACCAACCGGGGTCAGGAACGCGCAGGACGCACCGATCGCCACCGCCATCAGGAAACTGTCCGGATTTACTGCCAGCTGCTCTGCAGTACTAAAGGCTATCGAGCACATCACCGCCGCAGTGGCCACATTATTCATAAAATCTGACAGAGTCATGGTGACAATCAAAATCAATGCCAGGGCCACTACTGCACTGCCCTGAGCCAGGTTATCCAGTAATACCTGCGCTACCAAATCCGCAGCACCGGTAGCCTCCATGACATCCGCTACTGCTATCAAAGTACCCAATAGCACAATCACCGAGCCATCCAGAGCCTCATAAATATTGCGCAGCGGCACGACTTTCAGCGCCATAAATGCCAGCACGCAGGCGGCAAAAGAGATGGCCGCAGGAATCAGACCAAAGGCGGCTCCTCCCACTGCCACCGCCATGGCAATCAGCGCAATGGCTGATTTTTCCTTGTTCGGCATACTGATATCCCTCTGTGCCAGGGGGACACAACCCTGCTCCCGTGCAAAACTATTCAGGTTGTCATCTGCCCCCATCATTAACAGGGCATCACCCGCCAGTAACGGTGTAGAGCGCAACCTGCGCACTGAGCGTCGTCCACGCCGGGAGAGGGCCAGTAAATGGATCTGGTAGCGAGCCGACAAGTGTAAAAACTGGATTGATCGACCCACCAGGAAGGAATCAGGCATCACTACCAGCTCGCGCAGCTGCATTTCTTCGCGATGAGGAGAGTTTTTTTCCTTTTCTCCCCCTTTATCTTTGCTCTCGACTGCAGCGGGAGCACTCTGCTCTACTGGCTGAACTTTGTCTTTCTGCGCATCCTCCGACTCACCCACCATTTTGAGTCCAAGGCTGGTCAAGCTGGCGGCAAGGGATTCCGGCTCAGCCTCAATCACTAAGATGTCGCCGCTGTGCGCCCGGTGCCAGGGAGTTGCAGGGGACACACGGGCGTCGTTGTGCACAATACCCACTACTTGGGCATCCTCAGCGGCGAGCAGCTTGCCAATCTCACGCAGACTTTTACCCGCAGCAGCACTTTTCTCCCCAACCACAGCTTCAGTCAGATAGGTACCAGTATCAAAACTGGATGCGCCAGCCTGTCCGCGCCCGGGCACCAGTCGCCAGCCAATCAGGCCAATAAACAGCAATCCCACTAACGTCACCACCAGCCCTACTGGAGTAAAGTCGAACATTCCGTAGCTTCCGGCGCCGGCACTGGCGCGAAAACCGGATACCACCAGATTTGGTGGCGTACCAATTAAAGTTGTCATACCACCAAGGATGGTGGCAAAAGAGAGCGGCATCAAAACCTTGCCAGGTGCCAGATTTTGCTTTTCCGCCATATCTGCGGCCACCGGCATCAGAAGCGCCAAGGCGCCAACATTGTTCATAAAGCCCGACAAGAGTGCTCCCAAACCGGTAAGCAACAGCATCGCCAGGGTAATGTTACCGCTGCGTGGCACCACACGCTGTGCCAGAGCATCCATCGCTCCAGTATTTTGCAGCCCGCGGCTCAAGATCAAGACACAGGCGACAGTGACCACTGCAGGGTGACCAAATCCGCTAAAGGCGCTTTCTGGTGGAATTAACCCGGTGAATACACAAGCGAGCAGAGACGCCAGGGCTACCATATCGTGCCGCCAGGGGCCCCATATAAACAGTGCGATAGTCACCATCAGGATGATCAGGATCAGCAACTGGTCGAGGGTCATGGATAGGTGTGTCCTGGATACGGCATCCGCAAGAATTCTTCGAGACGACTTATTCAGGGTACACAAGGAAAACAATAGGACGAGTGATTCAATGCCAGAACACCGACAGTGGGAGCATTATCACTGTGAGCAAGGGTATTCTTGGACTGAAAGAGAGGAGCAGTAGCACTTCCCAGTGCTACTAAATTGAAAATTGGCTCTTAATTTCCCAGGGAGAAAGTTACAGCACGATCTTCGAGAGGATAAAATTTTGTACCCACCTTGATACAGACCCGAGTGGTACTGCAGGAAAACCAGCCCCGGTATCCGGTCACCTGAAGACTCCTGTAACTGCTGCCCATCTGCTGCAGCAAGCGTTGGGCCCAGGGCCTCAGTTCACTGCCATCGTAACCAGAACCACAAGCACAGACGTGCAGGTCAACAAAGTTTGCTGGCAGCCCCTCTTTTACCAGAGTGCTCGCCAACTGGGTGGGGGTGTAGGTTTTCCACTCACCGCCCTGCCATTGCGCCATGCCCTTCACATACACTTTCTTCTGCTTGTTTTTGCCACTGTTGCGCTGGGCACCGATCATTTTGCCATCGGGAGCACCGGTGCCATGGGTTACAATATAGAGAGTGTCCGAAGGAGTAAGTTTGCTAAGACATTTGTCCACCCAGCGATACATTGCTTTACCAACGCCAGACGTCACCTTGTTGGCAAGAATCTGGTTCACCGGAATATTCCAAGCACCAGCCAGGTCCTTTGCAAACTCCTGCATCTCATCGCTATTTATTGGAATATAAATATATTTTTTTGCCATTTTTTTACATCTTCCCTGGAGTCCCCTGCATTTCCTCAAATCACGCATTATTTATTGCTCAAGCTGAGCCAAAAAATATTACTGCTAATTGTGAAATACATTCGTCCCCGGTTATATTCAACGCAGATCTCTAACAGGGTTTAGAAAAAATTATAGTAGACTTCCCCCCGCTTCCAACAATCACTAATGAAACACAAAAGAAATGGATAATCAATCCTGGGTTAATAGAGAGGAATCTCCATTCCACTTTGTGCAAGAACACTACTCACAGCCAAACCTAAAATTCATAGGACCAAATAAATTCCAGAAAAATCTGCATACAAAGGGAAAAGAGAAGCTCCCAAGGAAATTAATCAACCAATTTTCTCAAAGCACACTTACTTATTTGCGTGTCTCACCAGCATGTATTTTCCCTTTGATGACAAGACTTACTTCAAGACTCTTCGTACTATTGGAGTTCCACTTTGATTGTTTTAATAGAAAAACTGATTGAAGCTCAGACACCATGCAAGCCAAAGAATATAATTACTGATAAGGGCTTTAAATAAAACTTCCCAATGTAACAGGTATTAGTACCATCCACTGACATGCATATGGCGAACACTGTTAATGAAGCTAACCTGGCGAACAGTTGACAGGGACGCATAAAAAAGGTTGCGCATTTCTACGCTCCTTCCTTCATATTACCTCCGATCTCCACTCTTTCTCTCCCTCCTGCTGATCCTACCCAACAAAGCGTATTAGTCTTTACCGCATGTGCGTCTCCCCCTGAATATCAGCGGTACAAATACCTGAAAGAAAGCACTCCTGCCAAGATTCTGGCCCATGGGTTCACCATCAAGTATCTTATCGGTATCCCCCATATCCATTGAGAGGCTTCCATTGCGGCAGAGCACAGCAAACTATCGAGAACTTTTCCTCAACGACATTCCGTTGCTGGATGTGCGCGCACAAATGGAGTTCCAACGCGGAGCCTTCCCCACTGCAGAAAATCATCCACTACTGGATAACCGACAACGCGAACTGGTCGGAACCGAGTACAAGAAAATAGGGCAGCAGGCTGCCATATCCTTGGGATGGGAGCTGGCCACACAGGAGGTAATACAGGCAAGGCTTGTTGCTTGGCAGGCCTTTATAAACAAACACCCTGAAGGCTACCTCTACTGCTTTCGCGGCGGCCTGCGCTCACGCACCACACAGCAGTTACTGCGCGACGCAGGTATTGATTACCCGCTAGTTGAGGGTGGTTACAAAGCGATGCGCAATTACCTGATTAATGAACTGGAAAACCTGAGTAAGCAGATACCATTCGTTGTCATTGCCGGACATACCGGCAGCGGCAAGACCGAGTTGATTCAGGCAGCCAGTCGCTCCCTGGACCTAGAGGCAATCGCCCGGCATCGCGGCTCCAGTTTTGGCCGTACAGGGCGCGAGCAGCCAGCACAAATTGATTTCGAAAACCAAGCTAGCATCAATTTACTCAAACTGGCGCAAACTTCCGGCCGGGTTTTTATCGAAGATGAAAGCCGCTTGATTGGGCGTTGCGCCCTGCCACCGTCCCTGCAAAATGCGATGAAAGCAGCTCCGCGTATTTTGGTGGAAGAACCAATAGAGAATCGCGCCCGCCGTATCGTACGCGATTATGTTAGCGATGCCCTGCCACGCTTTGGCACGACTGAATTCCGTGCCGTCGCACTGGGGGAGGATCTGCGTGACAGCCTGGGGAAAATACGCAAGCGCCTCGGTGGGCAGCGTTACCAACAGCTGGATACACAATTATCCGAAGCCAATCAGGAACTGAAGCGCAGCGGTTGCAGCGAAGCCTATATCCCGCTGGTGATGGCTCTATTAAGAGAATATTATGACGGTAGTTACGCCTATCTGATGAAAAAGCGTGAAAACGAAATCCTGTTTAGCGGTACCCACGCCGAAGTGAAATCCTGGCTGGAAGAGCCAGAAGCCTACCTCCACAAATAATTTCTGACAGGCCGATTAGCAATTATCAGTAAAAGAGCCACAATCAGGCTTTTTGTGCTAACCGGTTTAACTTAAAGCGACGCAACATGAGCCAGTCCCGCAGTCCGCGGGGCAGCCAGCGTGCCAGCCAGGGCAATAGGCTACTTCGATTACCAATTCGTACCAATGTACGCGGCCGCTTGCGCAGCAGCTCTCGTACCAGTTTGCGCGCCAAAGTGCTGGCCAGAGTGGCATTTTGCTGCGACTCCTGAGCGCGTGCACGCACTGTCTCCTCCTGGCGCTTATACAGTGAATCCGGTGGTAGGAGGCCGCGTAGCGATATTTCCGCATGACGGCCAAATTCCGAGGCAATAGCCCCCGGCTGTACTGTCATCACTCGAATGCCAAAGGGTTTTAGTTCGAGGCGCAGTACTTCAGAAAGTGAGTGTAGGGCCGCCTTGGAGGCACAGTAGGCACCGGAGAAGGGTGTTGCCAATACACCGGAGACCGAGCCGATATTACAGACCACACTGCCCCGCCCCCTGCGCATCAGTGGTACGCAGGCACGTACCACTGCGAGCGGCGCGAATACATTGGTTCGGAACTGGTTTTCCAGGGTCCGTGTATCCAGCTCCAATAATGGCCCCATCTGCCCGTAACCGGCGTTATTGATCAATATGTCCAGGCGTCCGTAGGCAGCTTTGAGGGCGTGCACCACGCGATTGATATCCGTCTGACAATTGACATCCAGGGCCTCCGTGGCGATCCCCAGATCGGCTAGCTCTTGCAGGCTTTCCGGGCGCCTTGCCGTGGCAATGACAATTGTGCCGCGGCGGTGTAACGTCAGGGCCAGTTCGCGCCCGATACCGCTGGAACACCCGGTAATCAGGACAACCCTGTCCGGCGCCACATAGCCGCGCCCTATCTGGGCTAGGCTCTCTGCCGCAAAGCTCTGATTTGAAGTACGAAAACTGGATACTGGCGGTCTGTTCACGGGGACTGCTCCGTTTACTGTTCTGAAACCTCCGGCTTAACTTGCGGGTGTTCGATCAACCCAAAAATGTTGCCGTAGGGGTCGAGAAAGCTCGCCATCAGTACGCCCTCACCAACATCCACCACATCGCTGTGTTGTCGCGCACCCATGGCTCCGAGACGTTCTACCTGTGCGGCCATATCCGCAACCGCCCAATAGGCGATCACACCATCCGCACGACTGATTGCACTGCGCGCATCCGGGTTCAGGCCCAGCTCACACTGGCCGATTCGAAACCCCACATAGCATTCACTATCAAAATAGGGGTCCTGTTCCAGTACTTGCGTATACCAGGCTTTGGCTTCCGCAATATCCGTTACACCATAAATAACCGTGTGCAAGCCGAGAATCTGCCCCATTTGAGACACCCTCTTGTATGATTTTTATCCGCCGGGTGGTGCACTCTGGCGTGGCTTATTGCAGCTCCTGCTCCAGCTGCTCCAGTAGATCGAGCGGCTCCAGCTCCACCCCTTCCAGTTCAGTGTTCCAGTTCAGTCCTACTAGCAGCACGTCTTCATGCATACCAGTGAGCCAATCATCCATAAATTCTTCCAGGTCGATGGCTACTGCTTCGTATTCGGCCCAATCGCCTTCACAGTGCATCTCAGCGAATTCACGCTGCGACCAGAACGGCATCACTTCGCTTTGCGCACGCTTCTCCGATTCGCATAATGCAAAGCCATCCTCCCCCTGCAACGCCCACACACAGCCTTGTCCAGCCGCCTCAGGCAAAAAACGCGCACAGTTTTCTTCAAAATCATTAGTCAGGGGTGCACTTTGCATAACATCTTCGCTTCAAGGATTTGCCAGCAGTGTACGTTAGTTTTCCTTTGGTACCAATGCGGTAACCAGGCGTATTTTTCTCTATTTACCTCCCCCCCAATAACCGGGCCACCCGCACCATAATTGCCCTGAAACATCCCGGCTTTTTTGCATCGATTATTTTTGACTAGCCAATTAACTGTTCAGGATTCCCGTTCAAAAACCGCCATGGACTCGACATGATCGGTATGGGGGAACATATCCATCACCCCAGCCTGACTCAGGCGATAGCCGAACTGTGCCAGCTCCCCGGCATCCCGTGCGAGGGTGGCCGGATTACAGGAGATATAGACAATTTTCTTTGCTTCAAAGCGCGCGATACCTCGCACCACCTGCAGTGCACCACTACGCGGAGGGTCCAACAGGATTTTATCGAAACCGCCCTTGGCCCAGGCTTGATTTGCTATTTCTTCATTCAGATCTGCTGCGTGAAATTGCACATTATCCAAATTATTAAGTGCAGCATTCTCCACTCCCCGGCGGGTGAGCACGCCCTGGCCTTCAACCCCGACCACTTCACCCGCACGTCGCGCCAGCGGGAGGGTGAAATTCCCCAAGCCACAGAAAAGATCCAGTACCCGCTCATAGGATTGCGGGTCCAGCAGCTGCAGTGCATGACTCACCATTTGGCGATTAATTTCGAAATTAACCTGGACAAAATCTGCTGGCTGAAAGCGCAGGGTCAGATCAAATTCAGGCAGTTGATAGCTGAGAAAAGCCTCCCCTTCCCGGGGCCACAAGCGTTGAGCGGAGTCGGCATCAGCAGCCTGTATATACATGTGTATACCTGCACTTTTAGCAAAGGCCACCCAGCGCTCTCTATCACTATCCGCCAATGGTCGTAAATGACGCAGTACCAGTGCCACCACATCATCCCCCACCGCCACATCCAGCTGTGAAAAGTGCATTCGGCCATCGCAGTCAGCCACCAGTTTTTTCAATTGTGGTATCCGCCCGGCAATTGCCGGGTGCAACACATGGCACTCATTGATATCAGTCAAATCATTGCTGCGTTTTTTACGAAATCCAAAAATCAACTCCCTGCCCTTGCGGGATTTCAACTGGCGAATTCCGATACGTGCTCTGCGTCGATAACCATAGGATTCGGCGACCAGTGGCGGCAATATATCCCCCGGCGTAATACTTCCAAAACGGAAGAGTTGATCCAATAATATTTTTTGCTTTTCGGCAATTTGTTCACGCGTTTGTAGATGCTGTATTGAGCAGCCACCACAGAGATCTACATGGGGACAGCGTGGTACGCAGCGCTGTGGTGAAGCCTGCAAAATATCAACAGCAGTGCCCTCATCAAAGCGGGCACGACGAGTGTTGTAGCGAAAATGCACTTTTTCCCCCGGCAGGGCGTTATCAATAAATACTGTTTTACCGGCAACACGGGCGATACCGCGCATATCGTGGCTGAATTTCTCTACGCTGACTTCGACCTCGGCTGGCAGTGTTTTTTTTGCCGGTTTACGCGAAGTAATAAAACGCGGTTTTTTACTCATGCTACTCATCTGAATTTTGAAACATCTGAACTGCACTGGTATTTTTTACACAGTGAGACGGTGGCCGTTATCGCGCAACCATCTGCGCAATTCTTTAAAGCGGGGGCAAACTCCCTGTACCAACTGCCAGAATTCCCGACTGTGGTTATGGTGCCGCAGATGGCATACCTCATGTGCAACGAGGTAGTCCACTATCGGTTCGGGAGCCAGGCAAACAAGCCAGTTGTACTGAAGCTCTCCACGGATACTGCAGTGTCCCCACTTACTTTTGGTGCGACGTACACGCACCGAAGAGAATATCACCCCCAGTTGATCTGCCACCTGTTGAGATTTTTCTTTCAACAGGGCCAGTGCCTCACGCTGGTAAAGGCGCTGTAAAGCGCCCTGCAGTTGAGCCTGGTCAGGTGCCTGTGAGCGGGTATAGAGACGAATGGAGTCCGGGGCCATTCCGGCATCACGAGTGTTTCTCGCGCGCTCTAGCGGCAGTTGTCTCCCCAGCCAGGTAAAATGTTCGCCAAAAGCATAGGTGTAATGCGGCACCTGGGATGCGCGTTGATTGGCCGCAAGTAACTGAGCACGCACCCAATGGATATTTTCCTGCAGGAACAGGTGACCATGGCGTGCGGCGCAGCGCTGCGGTATCCGCACTTCCACTCCGGCCTGTGCCAGTACCAGGCCCAAGCGCTTGCGGCGCGCAGAGCGCACCACTCGATAGGGAATATCCTCAAAAATAAACTCGCGCACTTCACTCACCGGGACAACTCCACCGGGGCATTGCACAATTTACTGACCACTGTGGGCCACCACCGCCATGGTGATACGGGAAATGCAGCTCAGCTTTCCGTTGGGCGCATAAATCAGAATTTCCCAGACTTGGCTGGTACGCCCGATATGTACAGGCTTGGCCCTGCCGACGACCTCGCCATCCGGCACAGGGCGCAGGTGATTTGCATTAATTTCCTGGCCAACACAATAGTATTTGCTGGTATCTACCAGCAGGTTGGCACCGATGGAGCCCAGGGTCTCAGCCAATACTACATTGGCACCGCCATGTAAAATTCCGAAAGGCTGACGGGTGCGGTGATCTACCGGTAACTTGCCCTCCAGATAGTCCTCACCGATCTCAGTAATCTGTAAACCGAGATAGCCAGGCATACATTGGGCCGTACCCTGGTTAATATCCTGCAAGGTGGGTGTGCTGTGCCAGATTGCCATGAAATAAACTCTCTTGAAAAATAGCGGTGGAGTGCGAACGAAGTTTTACCTCGATCGCACCTCATCATTTGATTCACCAGTAAAAAAAGCCGGAAGAGAAAAACCCGCGGGGATATAAGCCGGGAGTGTAGTAATGGGGGCCGAAAAGCCCATAGCGGTGCAATTCCATATCCAGCAAACGCAGTTCCCATTCCAGGCGACTGTGCTGGAAATGCAGAGAGCGTCGCTGGCCATCATTGTCGGTATGCCTGAGAGCATAGTGCAGGGAATACAGCTCCCTCTCTAAATTGTCGCGGCGCCATAACAAGTTGCGATAATGTTGCTCAACACGGTACTCGGCCAGGCCGCGTTGGTAATTTTGCACAAAGATATCGGCGGTGGGGCCTGTACACACGCCCTCATATTTCTGCCCCCGGCGCCCCTGTTGATAGCCGTTGTCTGGTGTGCAGAACTGCTCTACACCCTCCTCGTGACCACGTAACCAGGCTTCATTATCCACGTAAATTTCGTAGCTCTGGCATTCCTGAGCCAGGTCGTTTACCAGCGACTGGGAGCGCCCGCGAGCACCATCCTGCACACCGCGCTCATACCAGAGTCCAGCGCGACATTCGTCCTCGGAAATTACCGCACAACCACTCAGCACAAAGGCAAAAATCAGCAGAGGCACACTTAACTTTGCAAACATTGGCTGTTCTCCCGTATTGGTTATTATTCTCCCGCTTTAAATCTCACCCAAAGCGCTTGTCCGCTACAAACGGGTTAGTTTGGCGTTCCTTGCCGAAAGTGGACATGGGGCCGTGGCCGGGCACAAAGCGTACTTCATCGCCGAGAGGCCAGAGGCGCTCCTTGATCGAGCGGATCAGGGTATCGTGATCCCCCTGAGGAAAATCAGTGCGCCCAATGGAACCTGCAAACAGAACATCACCCACCAGTGCCAGATGGCTCGGGCGGTGAAAAAACACTACGTGGCCAGGTGTATGACCAGGACAGTGGTGCACCTCCAGCTCCTCTTCACCGACAGTGACAGTATCCCCTTGTTCCAGCCAGCGGTCCGGGGTAAACACCTCCACTGCGGGAAAACCAAACATCTGTGCCTGTACCGGCAACTGCTCTATCCAAAAATTATCGCCTTTATGCGGACCTTCAACAGGTAATTGCAGCTGTTTGGACAGGGTCGCAGTGCCCCCCACATGGTCCAGATGGCCGTGGGTTAGCAATATTTTTTCCAGCTTAAGGCCACGCTCTTCTACAGCAGTGAGAATCTTGTCGAGGTCGCCACCCGGATCCACTACTGCGGCGCGTTTGCTGTCATCACACCAGAGCAAAGTGCAATTTTGCTGAAAGGGAGTAACCGGGACCGAGTGAAATTGCAGCGACATAGATGAGACCCATCCTTTATGGACCAATTGCAGTAGCCCGGGATTATACCGCGAGTGTCCGCTGAGATCGCTGTACAGGCGCAGAGCCTCCTTGGTGCCCGTTTTTCAGTAGTGCATGTAAGTCTTCGAGCAATTGTTCCAGCACCATCCCGTTACTCCAGTAATCCTCTGGTGGAAGCACTTGTGGGCCAGACACATTAACTTGGTGATCATCCAGTGGACGCGTCTCATAATCCTTGAACACCGCATGATTGTAAGTTGGGCTCAGGGGTTTCAGGGGCCAGCCAAACAGGTCATCCGGATGGTAGAAGTTTTTCCAACGGAATCGATAGCCGCGGGAGTCAGCGGTCACTGCCTGGATCTGCTCGCGCGCTCTGCCAGCGCACCAGAGTGGATTGTTGGCGCCGAGGGTATACCAGTAACTCAGAGTCTTCAGTCGCAGAAAGCGCTCACGCGCGGAGCCCTTACGGACTCCACCGGGGCCTCCATCACGCCAGATTCCATGACTGACACTCGACCTCTGGGCATCCCAGAGGTAATTGGAAAGATTGATACACCCAAGTGAGTGGCTCAATAACACCACCGGGGTACGCTCACCGGCCTCCACCGCAGCCTTTTGCAGCACACGGTAAATCGCACCCTGAACTCTCTCATAGGCACCATCACGCTGCTGGAGATCTCCCAGTTGCGCCGCGCCCAGGGCTATACCACTAAGCAGGAATTTGCGCGCGCGCAGGTAATCCATCTCGCCCTTGCACATGCTCTGGAATACACGATCCACATTCCCCGTCAGAGACTCCAATGCGGGCAGAGTGTCGCAATATAGGCGCGACCAGTCATCACCCAAGGCTACTTTTAAGGCCGAGAACAACGGTTCCGCAAACTCCCTATTTGCCGTTCCTGCTCCGGCGGCGGCCAGGACTACAATATCTACCATAATTGCCTCTTCTTATTATTGTTGTTGAATTGGCACCAGGTCCTCGCAAGCAGCAGTGATCCGAACTGGATCCGCCGCGTAAAAACTTCTCGCGTACCACGGCAATCTGAATAGAAACTGTCAGGAAGACTGCTCAATTTGCCGGATTGACTTTGCGCCAAAGGGCGATCAAAGGGTCGGATGGACCTATTTGCTCGCCGGGGTAAGGGGGCACAGGGACGTGCCCCTGCCGGCAGCCACCCTATGGATCGATGTGACCGATTTGTCTCCTCGGTAATATACTGTCCAAAGCAAAGTCCACGCCAGCCTTAATCGAAGCAAATCTACCAATTGTGTTCCCGCCCTGCTTGTCGCAACGCTGTCACATTATCGCTCTCCTGGTGCATAATACGGTTTGTACAAAAATCAGACGTTTAAAGCGATCCCGCCCGCAGCGATGCTATTAACCTCGAAATACAGTTTGCCGGACTGCCCCGAGCACACCCTGGCGCGCCCTCGCCTGCTGTCGTTACTCAACGACTGCCACAGCGACCAGTTGCTGCTGGTGACGGCACCCGCGGGCTATGGCAAAACCACACTGGTCACCTCCTGGGCATCGAATCAGGATAACCCGGTGGCCTGGTATACCCTGGATGCCAGTGACAACGAGCCGAGCCAGTTCTGTCGCTATCTGGTGGAAAGCGTGCATCGCGCCACAGGCAACGGTGTACCCCAGACTTACCAACTGCTGACTGCTCCCCAATGCCCGGACCCGGCCTCCGTGGTCAGCCACCTACTGGCCGAGTTACGCGCCCTGCCCAGCGAACTGCGCATAGTGCTGGACGACTACCACCAGATTGATAACCAGGCCGTACACGACACCACACGCTTTCTACTACGTCACGCCCCAGCCGGTGTCGGCATAGTACTCACCAGCCGCAGTCAGCCGCCCCTGGGGCTTGCAACATTGCGCGTTCAGGGGCGTCTGCTGGAGTTGGGCAGCGATGCGCTGGCCCTAAATACCGGAGAAATCGCACAACTTCTCAAACAGCGACTGCCATTCACCCTGGATGCCGACCGCGCTGCTCAACTGCAGCATTTAAGCGAGGGCTGGCCGCCAGCAGTGCAGCTATTTACCCTCTCTGTACGCGATCGCGAAGAGGTTGACCGCTATCTGGCCGAACTGGAACAAGGCCACAGCCATATTCTCGATTATCTCGCCGAGGAAGTGCTGGAACGACTGGAGCCTCAGCTGCGCGACCTGCTAGCACGTACTTCGATTCTGACCCGTGTAAACGCCCAACTGGCAGAACGCCTCAGTGGCTGTGACGATGGTCAACAGTTGCTGGAGGAGGCCGCACGACGCGGACTCTTCCTGCAGGCACAGGACTCCAGCCGCCAGTGGTTCAGGTTCCACCCGGTATTTGCACGCTTCCTGCAGCGCCAGTTGAATAACCGGAATCAGGTGCTGGAGTTGCACAGTATCGCCTGTGACACCTGGCAAGTGCTGGGCCAGCCGGTCGAGGCCCTGCGCCACGCCCTCGCTGGCGGTGATCGCCAGCGCCTGCGCCAGCTGCTGGATACTCAGGGCGAACAGCTATTACGCGGCGGCCAGTCCCGCTTGCTGCGCGACTGCCTGGAGTGGCTCGGTGCCGAAGAGCTGCAGCATAGTGCGCGATTTACCCTGCTCTCAGCCAAAATGGCGCGAGAGAATTTTGAATACGATCAATGCGAAAAAAACCTGGCTGCCGCCGAGAGCTGGCTGCAGCGTCAGGACTCACAACAATGGCGCCAGTATGAAGGCGCCTTTGCCACTATGCGCGCCCAGGTCGCTATCGCCCGCGGCCAGACGCTGCAGGCTAAAGAATATGCTGAAGAGGCTCTAGGACTGTTGCACAGCGATCAACTGGGGGAGCGCATTTCCGCCCTGTTGGTCACCGGCGAGACCAGTTTCTGCCTCGGTGCCCTGGAGCAGGCCAGCACCCATATGCAGGAAGTGGAGGCCCTCGCCATTGCCGAGAAAGATATTCCCAGCGCCGCCTGGGCTATCTGCCAGCAGACCGAGATCGCTTTCGCCCAGGGGCTTTTGAAAAAGTCTGCATCGCTACAGGAGAAGGTGTACAACCTGGTACAAAAGCACCACTTCTCCACCCTGCCAATTTCCGAGTTTGTCTGCCGTCTGCGTGGCCAGCTACAGTGGGAGCGCGGCGATCTGGAAGGCGCAGAGCGCTCCGCCCGCCGCGGGATGCAGATCAATCGTAAAGTGGGCGAACACTGGCTGCTGCCGGAGTACACCCTGTTATTGAAAATTGCCCAGGCTCGAGGGGAAAAAGAGGAATCCCTGGAGTGGTTGAATCGCATCGAGCGCCTGCTCTCCGACGAGCGTTACCACCGCGACTGGATTGCCAATGCCGACGCCGCGCGTATCCGCACCTGGCGCGCACTGGGCAACCAGCAGGCTGTTGCCACCTGGTTGGAGCAGGCCGAACCGGTAGCGGATAGGCCCAGTAATCACTTTGAGCAATGTCACGGACGCAACCATGTACGCGCGTTGATTGAACTGCATCGCTGGTCCGATGCCAACCGCTTGTTAAGTCGCTTTCAACAGGTGGCCGGGGAGTGCGGCCTAGTAACCGACCGCCTGCGCAACCGCGTACTGGAGTCCCATTTGTTATGGTTGCGAGAGCAGCATGTCCAGGCTGTGGAGGCGATCACCGAGGCACTGCGTTTAGCGGCTGGGCGGGACTTCCGCGCCAGCTTCCTGCAGATAGGCAAGCCCTTGATCGTTATTTTAAAGACCGCCCTGGAGCAGGGTCTGGGTGAGGCTGAATCAGCCAAGGCTCAGGAGCTGATCCGGGTAACCCAGCAACAGCCTGAACTGGACGGTGGCATACGTATAGAGCTGGATGACACCATCATCCGGGAGATTCTCGCCAGTGACGCGGTACCGGACTTCCTGCGCCACTCTCCCCTCACGCCAAGGGAGTGGCAGGTACTGAACGCCATCCACTCAGGCCTATCGAACGAACGCATCGCGCGCCACTTCAAGGTCGCGCCCAGCACTATCAAAACCCATATCCGCAGCCTCTATCAAAAACTGGATGTAAAGGACCGCCAGGAGGCAATTGCCTTGGCCGAACAGATGCTGCGCTCTGTGCAGGACCGCCCCTGAATCCAGCCATGGCACAGGGATGTGCTTCAGCTACTCGCACCCCGCTTTTCCCGGGTAATCGCTCTCCGAGTTAGCTCAACTTTCTCAAAATACCCAATGCTTTTCACAGTAGAGGGACTGCGCCTACAGTTAAATCGGTACTCTCGGTCTCTCCCCCCCTCCACGGGGAGGAGGAAGCCCGCCTGCACCTCCTCCATACTCAGTGCATCTTTCCAGGGTGGGCCTTGTCCCACGCTTCGAATAATGAAACAAGGCAGTAATCCATGACCGGCAACAGCACCGAGTGGTGGCGCAACAGCGTTATTTACCAGATCTACCCCCGCAGTTTCTGCGATGCCAATGGCGATGGTATCGGCGACATCCCCGGTATTACGCAAAAGCTGGATTACGTGAAATCTCTTGGCGTGGATGCCATCTGGATTTCGCCCTTCTTTAAATCCCCTATGGTGGATTTCGGCTACGACGTAGCGGACTACCGCGATGTGGATCCGATTTTTGGCCAGCTACAGGATTTTGACCTACTGATTGAAGCCGCACACAAACGCGGCCTTAAAATTATTATCGATCAGATTCTGAGCCACACATCAGACCAGCATTCCTGGTTCGAAGAAAGTCGTTCCAGCCGTGATAACCCTAAAGCGGACTGGTATATATGGCAGAACCCAAAAGCCGATGGCAATCCGCCAAACAACTGGGTATCTGTATTTGGTGGTGGCTCCTGGCGCTGGTGCACCCGCCGACGCCAATATTACCTGGCCAACTTCCTCAAAGAGCAGCCGGACCTCAATGTGCACAACCCGGAAGTACAGGAACAACTGCTGGCCGATATGAAATTCTGGCTGGACCGCGGTGTAGATGGTTTCCGCCTGGATGCAGTGAATTTTATTTTCCACCAGCAAGCCCTCAGTGATAATCCTCCACGCTCACTCAAGCTGGATGAGAAAGGACTGCCACCAGTAAACCACTACGATTATCAGTGGCACAGAAATGACAAATCCCAGCCGGAAAACCTGGTGTTTTTACAGCGCGTGCGTCAACTAATGGACCAGTATCCTGGCGCAGTAACCGTAGGCGAAGTGGGCGATGATAACACCCATAAAATCATGGCCGAATACACTACGGAAAAACGCCTGAATATGGCCTACTCCTTCGATCTGTTGACCGAAGACTGCTCTGCCGGCTTTCTACGCGAAACCCTGGAGAAAAATCGTGAAGTCATAGAGCAAGGGTGGCCCTGCTGGTCCATCAGCAATCACGATGTACCCCGTTCCATAAGCCGATGGAACAAGGGCTTCAGTGATGACCTGGCCCATGCACGCGCGCCGTTATTCCTATTGATGCAACTGACCCTGCGTGGGAGTGTCTGCCTGTACCAGGGCGAAGAACTCGGCCTGCCAGAAGCCGATATTGCGTTTGAGGATCTGGTAGACCCCTATGGCATCAACTTATGGCCCGAATTTAAAGGCCGTGACGGTTGCCGCACACCCATGCCCTGGCTACACGAGGGTGGACAAAGTGCCGGATTCTCCACCAGCAAGCCCTGGCTGCCAATACCAGAAGAACACCAAAGCCGTGCTGTCAGTGCTCAGGAAGATAGCCAAAACTCCATGCTCAACCAGTTCCGCGCCCTAATCGAATGGCACCGCAAACTACCAGTAAGTCTGGCAACAGCGGAACAGAAAGTGATCGACACAGGCAATGAGTTAATGGTATTTACACGTCGCACTGCAGATGAGGAGTTCTTGATCGCCCTCAACCTGGGTAAGACCAATGAACTGTACAGCCTGCCCCAGGAATTTGCCGGTGCCGAGAACATCACCCCGAACCTGTTTGGCAATGAGTACAACGAAGATACCCTGAACCTGGCCCCCGCAGAAGCCTGTGTACTACGCCGGGCAAAGAATCCGTCATAAACAGATAGTTAATACGGCCAGCGGCTCCTGCCGCAGGTCAATACTTTCAGAAAAATAACATCACCTCTCCCAGGTATTCAGTGTTGCTTTTTCTGTGTCTCTGCAACGTCATCTTATCCTTTCGACGTCTGCTTCCTCGCCGGCCCAGTGCCGGCTTTTTTATAAATCAAAAATAATCAACATTAATATTTAATTTTTATCTGAAAAACTCTATAGACAGTTCTTGCAACATTCCGCTTGGCGCATGCTGCTAAATTATATAGTTACAGAAGTTCGGTTTATCACAGCTGTTTCAGTGACTGGAGTAGCGATACAAACTCGCGATCAAACGGAATATTCCCGTGCCGAAATCTGGGTCAAAAATTCAAACTGCTTACATCTCGGAAGCAAGCCCGGAGGACGGCCGGGTGGACTTGCAAAAGGCAGCACTCTCTGCCGTCTATTCTGCGCTTAAAACCTCTCCGAAAGGTCTTAGCCTGACCGAGGCAAAGGTACGCCTCGAACAGTACGGGCCAAATACCATTCAGGAAAAAGAACAGAGCGCACTGCTGAAATTCCTACATTTTTTCTGGGGCCCTATTCCCTGGATGATCGAAGCAGCCGCCTTACTATCTGCCCTTATTGGTCACTGGCCAGACTTTGCCATTATCATGGCACTACTTCTCTACAATGCCATCGCCGGCTTTTGGCAGGAACATAAAGCCTCCAATGCCCTCGCGGCACTAAAGGCCAGTATGGCGCCACAGGCAGAGGTTCTGCGCGATAGTAAATACCAAACTATCGCCGCAGCCGATGTCGTGCCTGGCGATATACTGCGTATTAAGCTCGGCCAGGTAGTACCCGCTGATGTGCGCTTTATTGATGGTAAATCTATCAGCATCGACCAGGCCGCCCTCACTGGTGAGTCCCTCCCAGTTAGTAAGAAAGTGGGAGATATCGGCTATTCAAGCAGCATCGCCAAACGTGGAGAGATGATCGCCGTCACTATCGGCACCGGACGCAACACGTTTTTTGGACGTACAGCAAAATTAGTAGCTGGCGCAGGCCTGGAAGCCTCTCACTCACAAAAAGCCGTCACCCATATTGGCGATTTCCTAATTGTGCTCTGTCTGATACTGGCGCTATTACTGGTCGGCACTCAACTCTATCGGGATATAGTGACAGCGCCCAGCTGGCACTGGTCAGATGTTATTAATATTTTACGCACGGTACTGGTGCTGCTTATAGCCTCTATTCCCGTGGCCATGCCTTCGGTTATCACCGTCACCAATGCCCTTGGGGCACTGGCATTGTCGCGTAAAAAAGCTATCGTCTCTCGACTGGAGTCTATTGAGGAGCTGGCAGGGGTCGATATCCTTTGCTCAGACAAAACTGGCACCCTAACCAAGAATCAGCTGAGCTTGCACAACCCGAAACTATTCAAGGCAGGAGACAGTGAAGAGCTTATCCTGGCTGCCGCCCTCGCCTCTGAAACCGGCTCCAGCGACCCCATAGACCAGGCAATTTTTGCCGGCCTCAAGGATAAAGAAAAACTCCGGCATTTCCATTTAAAGGAGTTCACCCCCTTTGATCCAGTAACCAAGCGTGCCCAGGCACTGGTATCGGACGAAAAGGGGAGTGACTTGTCATTTTGTAAAGGTGCACCCCAGGCAATTATGGCATTGTGTAAACTCAGTGGTAACAGCGAAGAAAAAGCCAAAGTCTGTGTTCAGGAGCTTGCTTCCCATGGCCTTCGATCTCTGGGCGTAGCTCGAAGTAATAACAGTAAAGAATGGTCTTTTCTGGGAATCCTGTCACTGGAGGACCCCCCGCGGGATGACTCCAAACAGACAATTAGCCGGGCGCGGGAACACGGGTTGCAGGTTAAAATGATTACCGGCGATGATGTTGCCATCGGCAAGGAAATCGCCTCCCAGGTGGGTATCGGGCAGAATATCTTTGCAGCGGGGGATGTGTTCAGTCAGTCGGAAAATTTAGAGCATCTACCAAAAGAAGTTATCGACTGTGTTGAACGTGCCGATGGCTTTGGCAGGGTATTTCCAGAACACAAATATGCGATTGTCAAAGCCCTGCAGGGTCGTGGCCATCAAGTTGCCATGACCGGAGATGGGGTAAACGATGCACCCGCTCTCAAACAGGCCGACTGCGGAATTGCTGTCAGTGGCGCCACTGATGCTGCCCGTGCTGCAGCCGCTATCATTCTTACTGCACCAGGCCTATCTACCGTTGTCGATGCCATTGATGAAGCACGAAAAATATTCGAACGTATTATTAATTACGTGCTTTTTCGGGTCTCCATGACCCTCGATATTATGGTTGTTGTAGTTTTCGCCACCATACTCTTTGGCTTTTCTCCCCTTACCCCGGTCATGATCGTACTCGTTGCCTTACTGGACGATATTCCGATTATGACCATCGCTTACGATAATACCTTACTGCCTAAAGAGCCTGTGCACTGGGAGATGCGCGACCTCTTACTGGGCTCAACGATCATCGGTCTATTCTCCATTACACAGACAATGGGGCTTCTTTTGATCGGCATGGAGTGGCTGCAGAATAGTCAGTGGCAGGCCTGGATATCTCTCACTAAAGAACAAATACAGACTATTATTTTCTTACAGATTGTCGCTGGAGGTCACTTACTGTTATTTGTAGTGCGCTCACGAAAATCTTTCTTTGCAAAACCCTTACCTGCAATGAAATTATTTCTCGCGATTGTCGGCACTCAGATTTTAACGGTGCTAATGTGTGGATTTGGTTGGCTGGTTCCCGCCATTCCCTGGAGTATTATCGGCCTGGTGTGGCTGTATATGATCGTCTGGATGTTCGCTCTGGACTTGGTAAAGAAGTTACTCTACCGTCGCCTTGAGGATATCTGAAGATACAGAAATTTTTCCTATCCATTGATGACCTAAACCATGAATTGTTTCGAAGCCTTCCAAGTTAAGCCCGGCAGCAAGGTAAAGCTTGATAAAATAGACCCCGGATTCAAGGATTGCTACAAAAATCGAGAGGAGACCGATCCGATTATAAAAAAGCTTGATGAAAGGATCCACGATCAGCAGTACTTGATGTATGCAGAGCACAAGCACTCATTACTGATTTGCCTGCAGGGGCGGGACGCCGCCGGCAAGGATGGCACTATCAACCATGTACTTGGCGCTATGAACCCCCAAGGTTGCAGTGTTACCAGTTTCAAGCAACCCTCTAAAGAGGAATCCGCTCATGATTTCCTCTGGCGCTGCCATAAAGTTACACCCGCTCAGGGTCACGTTGCAATTTTTAACCGCTCTCACTATGAGGATGTCCTGATTCAACGGGTACACAGTATGGCACCCAAGCGGGTATGGTCCAAACGCTATGAGCATATCAACCACTTCGAGAAGTTGTTGTCTGATCACGGCACCCTGATCCTGAAATTCTTTCTGCACATTGATGCAGATGAACAACTTAAGCGTTTTAAACAACGAATTGATGATCCCACCAGACACTGGAAAATCAGTGAGAGTGATTACACAGAAGCTGGTTATTGGGATTCCTATACCAGCGCATTTGAAGATGCTCTAAGTAAATGCAGCACCTCATATGCACCCTGGTTTGTTATCCCAGCCAATCACAAGTGGTTTCGAAACCTTGCTGTAGCATCCATTGTTGCTGATGCCATGGAAGCACTAAAAATGCACTTCCCAGCACCTAGCGTAGATATCAAAAAAATCAAAAAGAAGTATCACAAATTGGACAAGCGAGACATTGAGGAGGGGCTGGTTAATGCCCCCCAAAAGAACAAATAGTGAATAGCAACTGGCGCTCTATTAACTTTTACAGTTGTAAAGATCGAGATAGCTATATTACTTTCAATTAATTTTCTGATTTTTCCTTATGTTGCCTGTTCGAGAAAAGCTTCTCAAAAGCATCATAAACTGCTAGGTGCAAAGTATCACTATGATCCAGCTGCTCAAAATAACCAAAATGCACCCTTCCCTTACTTTCATTTTCCGTCAGCTTACTGAATAATGTTCTGGAAAGCCGCTCCATAACCTGCCCTTCCTTTCCCACTCCAACATAAATTGACTTATCACCACAACAATCTTTTGGGATGTTAGCCAACAGAGCTTCCTCACTCCACCAGAGGCTAGGACTGATAATGACATAGTTATCGAAAAGGTCCGCCTTTTTAAATAGAATCTCTGTAGCCAATAGCCCACCGAAGGACTGACCGACCAATGTGGAACTTCCACTCACCCGATATTGTTTTTCCACAAGGGGCTGAATTTCCTTCTCAAGAGTTTCTATAAATTTCCCCGCCCCCCGAGGACGGAAACTCTTTTCTATCCCGAGCCTCGTCAGAGGGAAAAGTAAAATCTCGTTTCCTGTCTACATTAACCACCCCTACAAGAATGGACTCTGGCACCATATTAACCCAGGAAAAGGAGCCAAACTGCAATATGAACAAAATCCTCACTCATAGCCCCATCTAAAAGGTAGATTACTGGATAGTTCTTTTTAGGCTCATTTTGATAACTCGCAGGAAGGTAAATATTCAGGCTACGCCTCTCATCAAGTATTTCAGATGAAAAATGAATAGCACCCCCTATTATCAACGACGATCGCTCAAGATCCACAGCTCTGACAAAACAGGAAATAAGAGACAACAAAAAAACAAAAAATATTTAATCATAATTATTCTTAATTGATATGCACGTATTGAAAACCAACCAACTTGGATAGAGTTAAACCAGTCATCTATAGATCCTCAGCTTAAAATCTAAAAGCGGTACGCCAACTATCTAAACGGTAAAAACTAAAACACAAATAGGCAAAAAACTTAATAAGCCTGAAATATAAAACATGCTTTACACTTGATGACATAGTCAAATCATTACAGGGTATTGTAAAACTGAGATCCTCAACTTTCAGGCAGGGCTTCAAACTCTCTCTTCTTAGCCTCATACCACTCCTGCATTGCTTCAGGGTTCTTCATCAAATGTTGCATTTCCTGCATGGCCTGCAGATGAAGAGCATCTTGCTTTTGATACATCTCAGTACCATGCTCCTTACTCTTTTCCGCCATCTCTTCAAAGGTACTGGCACGAAATTCCAAGTCGCAAGCTCCACCCAACTGCCTACACGTCATTATTCTCATCTGGATATTCCCCATTCCTAATTTATTTTTCTTGTCCTGGTGAATTCAGGATTCAAGCATTTTTTCAAATCCAGGAGATTTGGGATTCACATAATCCCAGAAAGCACCATTACCTGTATACACTACCATGGACAGGGAGGACTATTCCAAATTATGAAGGCTTTCCACTCCTCAAAGAGCGAATTTTGGCACGACATTATTTTCCGCATAGTTGTGAGAACTACAACATGGACAGATGCCTCTTCTTACAAGCCTTCCTAATCCTGTACATCTTTCATAAAATATGAACTTGCCGGATATACAGATACTATCTTTTGGAACGATAGTACCCGACATATGGTCCACTCTACTGTTTTTGGCAGCCTCTGCACTAACAGTGCTGCGCCACCGCAGCGTTATTACCACATGTGTAGCTTACAGCATAAAATAAATACTCCTTGGGTAATTTCTACATCTACCCAGATTTACGGGAACCATCCCACCTAATTCATGCAGATATCCAGGCAAAATTAACAATTAATATTACCTTACTCTATTACTTGTCAGGTCGTAATTTCGACCTGACAGTATTACAAAGCAACCTTTCAAAGTTACTCAAAGTAGCTCTCTAGCGTGATTTAAATATCAATACCCGATTATTACCACTATCGGTTACAAATAGCTTATCTTGATTTCCAATGACTCCCTCAGGCCATTTCAGGGTAGAAGCATTTGGTAGCTCACCTTGATCACTTACACCATTTTGATTAGCATCATTAAAGGCGGATTTTTCAAAATTAGTCTGGCCCAACACCAAATCTGCTGAAGTAAAATTGACTTCTGGCCATTGATCCCAAATCAGTACACGGTGGTTACCACCGTCTACTACAAACAACTGTATTCCATTAGACCAAATCCCCAAATATGGCTCATTAAAGGTTTTGTTTGTTGCAAGCCAACCTTCAGCCCCTCCACTGTCTTCTCCTGTTTTCCTATCAAAGAAACTCTCCTGACCAAGTACCACATCCGCCGGAACAAAATTATTTTTTGGGAAGGTATTCCACAATAGAACCCGATTATTCAAGGTATCAACAACAGCCAATTTTTCTCCATCACTCCAAATATCATTTGGCTGGGAAAGTGTTCTGGCTGTGGGAGCAATACTAGAACCATCCTGATTATCATCATTGGCGAGACAGTTGCTAAGTACTGACTGCCCTACTACAAAATTTGCAGGTGTATCATTATGCTCAGGTAATTTATCCCAGATTAATACACGAGAATTTCCTGTATCTGCAACAATGATCTTTCCATTGGCGATGATAGAAGCTTCTACAAAGCTAAGCTCAGCACTATTACAGGTATCTCCATCTCCATCCCGTAACCCCAAAGCCAAAAGGGGAATAGCCTCACCATTTTCAGGCACACTATCGTAGACAAAAATACGGCGAATGAATGACTGTGTAACAACAAGTTTATTATTATCAATACTCACCCTTGAGGGTAAACCGTAGGTGTTAGAGTAACTACTATCACTAACCGCTGCAGCACTGTAGAAATCCTCTTGCCCCAGAACAAAACTGGCTGGGGCACCATTGACTTCAGGGATCTCATTAAAGGCCAGAACTCTGTTATTCTTAGTATCACTCAGGAAAAGCGTCTTATCCGCACTAATAGCTACAGCGCCTACGGGATACTCTGCAATATTTTTTTCACTGAGCCCCGTGACAGTGCTGGAGAAATCCTCCTGTCCTATCACAACCTGCGCAGCATCGAAATTTTTAAAGTAAAGTGGAACGGTAAAACTACTTGTTGATTCTGGGAGAATATTCCCCGCGTTATCTGCAATCTCAATAGTAATGGTCCGCTTCTGCCCAGAAACCCATCCTGCTTTAGGGGTAATGCTAAGCGTATCGTTTTCGCTCTCACTTTTGGACCAGGCCAGGTCATATTCATCGAAACTCAACGACCCAGTCAGCAATAGGCTTTCACTATCCATAGTCTCAGAAAATTGCACCGTAATTGTGTCACTCTTCTCCAAGCGTACCCTATCTGGTGAAATACTTACCACTGCTGGAGCAACCACCTCAACCTTGTAGCTCGCAGAGATCTCTTGCATCGCATTTCCAGCCACATCCTTAGCATTGATCAACAAGGATAGAGTCTCTCCCTCCGTCCATGTCTCCAGAGGAGAAAAATTCAATGTATCATTATCAACCTGAGTAAGCTTTCCCAGTTTCTCCATATCTCCGGATAAAGTAATATCTCCAAGATCAACCGCCTCACTAAAGTCAATCAACACACTATCCTGCAAAGATAAGGTGCTACCGCTAATAGGGCTTAAGGAAATAGTTAGCGATACTACGTTCACAGGGTTATCACTGTCAGATCCCCCACTACAGGCCGAAAGCGACGATACAATCACCGCATAGAGAATCCCTTTCAAAACATGTGCTTTCATCTACATACTCCTCGATTAACAATGAAAGACCTAAAGAGTCAGCCCTACCAATAAATACTGAATGGCACATAAAGTCACATTACGGATTAATGGATAGGCGGGGTAGGGGAAACTTAATAATGTCTCAATAGACTTCACTTCTGGCAGTAATCGCTTCTGGCGTCAGGTAAATTGAATATTATTTGAGCTAGACCACTCGAAAAATATGAAGACACAAAGTCCTTGTATATTGTAGATATCGCCCGAGCTATGAAAATGGGAGCAAAAAATAAGGCTGCATCTCAATTTTTACCACACTCATACAAACTACAACCCATTAGAAGTAGAGGGACACGGGCGGGAATAGGGAAATAGATACTCCAAGGTCAAGTGTGATAATGAGCACAATTTAAGTATCGAGAAATAACATTATAAAATGGATTTGGTCAACAACCGGGGACAAGAATAGTCTATTTAGCACCTCCTACAGACCTCACCTGGATACAGTCATCACTATTAAACCCTTACAATTATTAGCGTTTTGGAATAGAAACTAAAAGTACTGAATTATTGAAATTAATTTAATCTCATACAATACTGACTTTTCATTTTTCAGAACAAGAATTGGACTGAAAGAGCGACAAAAGGACTGTGAACCTGGATAGGTAAAAGTAATCACTTACCGAACCAGACACCTAACAGGTTAACTCTACAAGGACATCTACGTCTGACAATAATCTATTTCCAGCATATATTTCGACCATTTCAGGTCACCTTTTAAAGACCCAAAAGGTAATGAGATTTTGGCGGTAAAAAACCTATAGTTTCCATCCCATAGTATTCCTTTCTCAATAGCCTATAAGATAATTATAATATTCAGTATTTTCGCTACTATAATGCTATTATTTATAAACAATAGTATGCAAAGTTATGATAGAAGTAACCACTCGCTGGAAACCTTTTGTAATTTTATTTGTAAAAAATAGCAAGCCAAATGGTCGCTTGATCTACACATGTCTCTACAACCCGATGCAGTCGCCCTGCTCTAATTTCTAAAAAATCTCCAGCCTCCAAACGCACTCTCTCACCACCATCAAATTCTAGTATTCCATATCCGGACAGTACTATTACCCACTCATGCTCCTCCTGGTTATACCAGCCCTGCTCTGGAGAGGACTGTCCGTTAGAGACAATTCTCTCAATTCGCACAATGTCAGACTTAACAATATCTGAAAAGTGCTCCAAGGATTTATCCTTGGGTAATTGAAAAAAAATATTTTTCATATGACCGCTTTTATTGCGCTAATGGTAGCTGAGTAAAGAAAATTTCATTTGCAAACTTATTCTTCCCAGCCGGAAAAATATTCAACTAAGAAGTCAATCGCCAATCTCGCCCGCAGCGGTAAAAAACGTCGATTCTGATAAACAATCCAACTACTTGCCCCCTTACTCCAAAAAGGTTCAAGAACTGGCCTCAACAGACCCTGTTCAACATAATCACTAAAACTGCTTTTAGGCATATAAGCAATACCTAAACCTTGCTCACAGGCTCTAACAACAGTATGGGCATTATTACTTCTCCAGCGTCCTCTAACCTTAATGGTTTCCTGCTTTCCATCCAGCTGAAATACCCACTGGTCATTATTAGCCACAATACAGCTATGTATTTTTAATTGGCTGGGACGCTCAGGAATGCCATTCGTCCTTAGGTAATCATTGCTGGCAACGGCCATCATTTGCCGCTCGGCGAGCTTTCGAGCTACCAAGCCGGAATCTTCCAGTCGACCATAACGAATAGCAAAGTCGATCCCATCTTCCACAAAATTGACCATCCGGCTATTGAAGTCCACATCAATACTCAACTCCGGATGTTGCACACCAAACTCCATTAAAGCCGGAGCAACGTAATGCTCAGCAAAGAAACCTGCACAACTCACCCTCAGGGTTCCACTCAGCTGGAACTGCTGTTGGCTTACCTGCTCATTCGCTTGCAACAATCCGGTCACCAGCTCCTTACAACGCCGATAATAGACATCTCCAGCCTGGGTAAGGCTGACCAAGCGTGTTGTACGGGCCAGAAGGGCACAACCCAGGCGCTCTTCCAGACGTGAGACCTGTCGGCTGACATGGCTGGTGCTACAGCCCAGTTGCTTAGCCGCCGCAGAGAATCCCTGGCTTTCTGCAACGGCCACAAACTCGACCAAGCCGTCAAAACTTTCCATATTCTACAACCTCTATTATTGCTATACAGCAAAGGTATTTCACCAAATAGGCATATTATCGGCAGATAAAGGACAATCTACAATCCCTCCCCACTGAACGCTTACCAAAAGAGGAAACAAACATGAAGAAAGTACTTATTCCCGTTACCAATCACGCCACCCTGGGTGAAACCGATCAGGCCAATGGTACCTACTCCCCAGAACTGACCCATGTGGTTCATGTGTTTAAGGAAAATGGCATCGACTACGATATTGCCTCCATTAAAGGCGGCAAAGCCCCTATGTACGGCACTGATATTGAAGGTGACGAAGTAAACCAAAAGATACTGGATAATGAAGATTTCCAGAACCGTATCAACAATACCATTCCCGTAGATCAGCTGAATATCGCCGACTACGATGCGATCTTTTACCCAGGTGGATTTGGCCTACTTTCCGACCTGGCAACCAATGAAGACTTCGCCAAACTGAGTGCTGAACACTATGAAACCGGCGGTATTCTGGCAGCAGTCTGCCATGGTCCTGCAGGCTTCTTGCCTATTACCCTGAGCAATGGGGAAAAGCTGCTGGCTAGCAAGTCTGTTACCGCTTTCACCCGTGAAGAGGAGATTGACTTCGGCACCATCAATGATATTCCCTTCCTGCTGGAGGAATCTCTGACTAGAAGTGCAGCGCGCTTTAACAAAGTACAGCCCTGGCAGGAATTTATTATTGAGGATGGACGTGTAATCAGCGGCCAGAACCCAACCAGTGCCCATGGCGTAGGCCTGGCCATTGCCAAACAGCTCGCCGACTAAATGAGCTGCGGGGCCGGTTCCCCCGGACCGGCCCGCTATTATGAGTAGAGGTTCCACAAGTGCAAAATGCAATTATTTACCCATCCTTAATGCTCGTGGCAGGCATTGGCATACCGGTAATGGCAACCCTAAATAGTGGTCTTGGCGTTAAGCTCGGCAGCTCAGCTCTGGCAACAACCGTGCTTTTTTTTGTTGGCCTGGTTATCTCCGCAGCCTACCTGTTAAAAACAGAAGGACTACCCAGTGAGATTATTCATAGAGGTATTTCCTGGTATTTTTACCTGGGTGGGATTTTGGTGGCTTTTTACATATTGAGTGTTACCTGGGTTTCACCAAAGTATGGCGTGGGTAACGCAGTATCTTTTGTACTTCTCGGACAGCTACTCGCCATTAGTGTTATCGACCACTTTGGATTATTCGGAGCACAACAATCCAGTCTGGATACTAAACGCCTGATTGGACTAACCATGATGGTTTTCGGTGTGTTGTTAGTAGTTAAACGTACCAACTAATCTCCCTGATGCAATTTAAATATATGAGAGAAAATAATGGCCAATTTATATGTAATGGCAAGAGTTACGGTTCAACAGGAAAAGATTTCCCAGGCATTCAAGCTGTTAACCGAACTGGCACACCAATCTGAAGAAGAGTCAGGCTGTTTATACTACAAAATCCTGCCTTCCACAGATCACAGTAATATATTTACAACCCTTGAACTATGGGAGTCCAAGGAAGCTGAACAGCAGCATTGGGACACAGACCATTTGAAAAATATACTGGCCCAGTTATCTCCTCTTTTAGCCGAAGAAGCAAGAATTGAGAAGTATACAGAAAAGTAGAGAGCCTGAATCCGAACGTGATTTTTTACGATAGCAAGAAAGACCCCAGTTTTTTGCACTGCGGTCTTTCATGCAGCCACTACAGATATATTTTATATATCATTACCAGTGCGCCCCAAGAGTTCACCCCAAGTTATACGCTCTGCACGATAAACCAATGTATTTTCAATTTCCGCTTGCCAGGTGACAACGGCCTCTTCATCAGGGGTCACTTCCACTAAATAAGCATTTCGGTCACTGCCAGTACTCACATCTGAAGGGCCTCCTGCACAAACAAGGATATTCCCTCCAATAAGCTCATCTACATCCCCCAATGATTGAGTGTATTTAGGGACAATATATTCCCAGCTTTGCTGAGCTTCCATGGTGTTGGTGTCCAACACAAACTTTACCGCGCGACTTTTGTAGATATTACCGCTCAGTTCGGATTCATTTCTATTGTCGTAGATGAGAATCTCACCGCTACTGATTAACGTTGCGGCATGCTGAGATGCCATCCAAGAGCCACCATTTAAATCGAAAAACTTATTGGCCAAAACTTCAGGGACATCACTATTACGCCCCATGATCCACTGAATGACTCCGCTCAGGTGATCGATTTTAATAACCCAGCTTTGAGATCGACTGGACAGTAAAATCGAATCATCCTCAGCTGTATGAAACAAGGCGTTAGAATGGGTCCAATCGGTGGCTCCATTACCCAGCACACGACTGGCCAGCGCACCGGGAAATAGGCTGGTATCCAAATGATCGAATGCCGACCATTCCCAAACTGTATTCCCCTGTGAATCCACTTCCACAATCACATCCCCCTGTAGGAAAATTCCATCAACGGTTTCACGAGCATAAGTCAATGCCAGCAGGTTTCCATTATCAAGAAGAATTGCATCATGGTGGTAAGCAGGTAGAGGAAAGCTTTCCAGTGTTTCTCCAGTTAATGTGACTATGCGCGCTTCTTGATCCAGTAACAATAAAAGCTTTCCATCGCCAAGGTTACGGGCAACTGGAGCACCCGCAAGAGGATGATCACCATGCAGGTACCAAACCACCTCTCCTTGTTCATCAATCCCCCAATAGCGACTATTTGCATCAGAAGCCGGCGCAAAGATAGTGATTCCTCCTTCACTCTTCTCAGTACTGGCAATAATCTTTACTGTTGGAGCCCCCGCAGGCAATGAACCAGTCTTAAAGGCTACCTCCTCACTGCTGACCACCTCCCCAGTTTCAAAAATAGCTAATACGGTAAATCGGTAAGTAGTATCTGCCCGCAAGCCCGCTACAGTTATATTGTGTTCCGTTCCGGGGTTACTGTAAGCTGTTCTGCGTCGTTCCGTATCAGCAGATTTTACTCTGATAGCTACCCTCGCATCCGCGCTGGTTGCCACACTAGCATTGACCATCAACGTATTTTCGGGGTGTGCACTGAGCAATAATTCAACATTAGTTGAGTTATTAACCTCTTGTCCACCGGCAGCACTGCAAACACCAAGATAAAATAGAAAGAAAAGAAATTTGATTCTGATGACATTAAATTTTTTTCTCACCTTAATCCTCACAAATTTATATGAATACAGTTATTTAACGCGGAGATATTCCCTTGGTTTACAAGAAAAAATTTATATTTTTCACTTCTAGAAAGCTATAATGGATTTTTCTTGAGCAACCCTCTCCGAATGTTGTAATATGCGCCAAAATTCACTTTCAGCATATTTAGCAATGTTAAATACAGACATCTCCTTATGGGGCAATGACAGCTCCACAATCTATGAGAGCCTTACCCCCGCTTAACTTCTCCAGATGCTGAGAGTCAATCGTACTTTTCTTACCAAAAGATCTTCCAACCTGATTTAAGGATGTCAATTGAAACGACTAATTCTTGCCGCTATCCTCGCCACTTCAGCCTCTAGCTCCATGGCAATGGAAAATAATTTCTACCTGAAATCTTCCTTTGGAAAAGTAGATACAGATATTTCAAATAGAGAAGCCCTGGAAAATTTTGGGGTAAAACTTTCCGATCCCAAAGGGTGGAATGTAACCCTAGGGTATCGCCTCAATAATTTCCTCTCTATTGAGGGTGGCTATACAAATCTGGGAAGCTCTGAGGGCCGAGACAGAGGAAGTGATTCAATCAACACCGATTATGAAGCTCTTCACTATGAATATGACTACAAGGTAGATATCGATACCCAGTCAAGAATGCTTGGCATATTCCTAACAACTGACATCACTAAAAATTTATATGCTGGTATTCGCGTAGGATATCAACAGTGGGATGCTGAGCTGAAGGAAGTTGAAAACCTCAACTGGAACTATGAGGTTGTTATTTCTGGTAGCCAGATAGCCAGTGAATCTGGCAGCTCCAACTACTCTTATAAAGGGGACGATGACGGAAGTGACCCATACTACGGAATCTCTGCTGGCTGGAACTACAACAACTGGAGTCTCAGTCTGGAGCACACCATTTTTGAGATGGGGGATAGAAAACCCAACTTCTCTTCTTTGGCGCTGACCTACAACTTCTAATAGCAATTGTCAGAAAAATTTACTCAGCAGCCTACCTGGCTGCTGAATTTTATCAAAATTGAAAATACCTGGAAGCTATTTAGCTCCCGCAAATAAAACCTCAAACCAACGTAAATCTTCAGGCCCAAGCTGAGCTTTACGAGCCCACTTCTTATCTAAATAAATATCCTTATAAACGTGGTATACAGCTTTTTCAGTTAGTTCTCGCCAGTATTTACCATCCAGCTCTGGGATTGATCCAACCGATAAATTAGGGTCTGTTAGCGGATCATGTTGCTCTGCTGAGGTCCTTAAAGCCAGATCCAGCTCCTGCAAAATAGGATTCACAACCTTAAGGGTATTGACTTCAGAAAATTGGCGAGCAATACCCTTCTCTGCCTGCGCGACAAATCTGTTGGACTGGAACTCCTCTATTTTATTGCCCACTGGACGCAACCCGAACTTATTCACTAATCCGCCGAATCCTGGCACTAAAGCTTTTGCCGCCAATCCGGCACCTACAATTGGATTGAATATTGCAGTTACCCCACCGACAAGCAACATGCCATAAGTCATTTTTCTATCCAGAATATCAATCTCATCAGCAAGCCTAACCAGAGGGTTTTTATGGTTTTCTTTCTTCTCCCTAGACATATCGACTGCGCTGTCTACCATAAATTTACGCAGATTCCCCTCATAGTACTCATTGGGCAAGTGAAAAATACGGCGCTTAGGAAGATCATTGATCTCTGGAGCCTTATCAGGCAAACACCGCATAGTATGCAGAGAAAAACCAACCTCTGAGAGCTTATAGGGAATAACAAAATAGTGCTTTTCATCAAATTCCATTTCATTTTTCTTACTCCTCTCAGAGGATGCAAGCACCGGCAATCCTTCAATCATGCCCTGAATAACTTTAACACCAGAATTTGAATTGCCAGTAACCTTTGAAGAATAATCATCCAGGGCTTCCCTGCTTCTATTTAGGTATTTTTTCATAAATAATTTTTTCCTCACCTTAAGGTTATAGATCCTATATCTATCGGCTATTCTGAGGTTTTTATTCCGGCTCCATAAACTTTTACCTTCGGATGTAACCTTC
The DNA here is from genome assembly GCF_007183175.1 of Microbulbifer sp. GL-2. Classification (NCBI taxonomy): domain Bacteria; kingdom Pseudomonadati; phylum Pseudomonadota; class Gammaproteobacteria; order Cellvibrionales; family Microbulbiferaceae; genus Microbulbifer; species Microbulbifer sp. GL-2. The sequence continues at coordinate 2,061,546 of NZ_AP019807.1, read as the reverse complement.
CTCTAACCCAGCCCATCAAACAGTAGGTATTAAAGATGACAAAGCCGCTGATATACCACATTCGCAGATAGAATATCACCCATTTAAATAAAGCTATCCGTAGGCCTGCTTAGTAGTAACCAACTCCCCACTTATTCCATTTTGATGTGATTGCACCCGAAGGGCGACCTTAACATCCCTCTGACATGCAGTGGCAAATACCACTGCTAACCCATCCCGCAGTGAATGCCGAATATAAAGGCAATCTGCACTGGGGAATCACTCACTGTTGTCATATCCCTACTAACTGGGAGCCTGTCTCTCGCCCTGGGATTGGTAGCAGTATTGTTCACAACTGCAGTTGTTTGCACAGCCCACTGGCAATTGAGAGGTGTGTAATGCATAACCGACCTTCGCTGCAAAATCATCAAACCATACCTAAACGGAAAACGACCCTACAAAAAGTGCAGGGATCTCTACGTAAAAGCTCATCATTTGCCGCCGCCTTGATGGTTGCGGGTTCGGCAATATTGGCTCCACTGGCCTACGCCGTGGATTATTCCAATTCATACGCCCAACCAGGCTCGAGGTATGTCTCTCATCAGGGGCATGGAGGCCATTCTGGCGGGCATGCCAGGTACAACAGAGATTACAGATACAGAAGGGATTACAGGGGGCATTCGAGATACAGCAGAAATCAACGGGGATATGCAAGACACGGCAGGTACCAGAGGGAACAACCACGCTATGGTCGACATATGTGGTTTAAAGCCCATGTGCAGGGTGCACCTCGTATCGTGATCGATCTCAGTGACCAGATGGCCTACTTCTACAGAGGTGGACGCCTGGCAGGTATGTCTCCTGTCTCTACTGGCAAAGCCGGCCACCGCACTCCTACTGGTAACTTCCGTATTTCCGAAAAAAAATATAGTCACCGTTCAAATCTGTATGGTCACTATATAAGCCCCCGCGGCTATGTACTGCGCAGTAATGTAGATGTGCGCCGTCACCGTAAACCTGCCGGGTCTCGCTTTCGTGGGGCATCTATGGATTACATGATGCGGATTAATGGCCCGGTCACCATGCATGCCGGTTATGTACCTGGGTATCCAGCCTCACATGGCTGCATTCGTCTGCCCTGGCATATGGCTAAGGTTTTCTACCGCCACGCCAGAGTCGGAACAAAAGTTTCTGTCGTGCCTTAGGCAGAATTGGAGTGTCATGATAAAGGCGGACTTAACAGTCCGCCTTTTTCTTATTATTGGGCAACGTCTGACCCTCCCGTCGTGCGACTTCCATACGGGTGAAATAATCATGAGCAGCATGGTTAACATGTCGCGCCAGCAATAATGTGGAAACCATGGTGGGTACTGCCATCACTGCATACATGCCGATAATAATACTGTTGACCGCACTCAGAGACGCCACCGCACCCAACACTATCAGCACCATATAGAGCCCGGTATAAAACCCTTGCCAGCGGCCGCCAAAAAGAAATACATAGCATTTCATACCGTAATACCAGCAGGTGACGATGGTGCTAAAAGCCAGGGGAAATACCATAAATAGCAACAGAATGGGTCCCACCTGCCCAAATACCTGCGAAAATGCCTGTGCGGTCAAGGTCACGCCGGCCACACCCTCGCCCTGCTGCCAAGCCCCGGTGAGTAAAATCACCAGGGCGGTACAGGTACAAATCAATAAGGTATCCACGATAGGGCCTAACATGGCCACCACGCCTTCACGCACCGGCTCGCGGGTTTTTGCCGCACCGTGGGCCAAAGATTCCGTGCCTATACCTGCTTCATTAGAGAAAGCACCCCGGCTTACGCCAATCGTGATCACGGTGCCCAGAGCACCACCGGCAATGGCCTGGCCACTAAACGCATCACTAAAAATCAGGGCAAATGCCGCCGGTACCTGCTCCCAAAAATTTCCGATCACGATCAGGGTCAAGATTAAATAAAATAACACCATTCCTGGCACAACCCTCGCGGAGAATTTGCCAATACGCTGGATTCGCCCAGCAATCACAAACGCTGAGGCAATAGCGATTAATAAACCAATAATAAAATCAAACAACAGCGAACCGCCTGGCGCTACCCAGCCCAGTGGCTCGGCGAAAGATTCCCGTAATAATTGGGTAGTCTGGTTGGACTGAAATACCGGCAACATACCGCACAATCCAGCCACCGCAAATAAAACTGCCAGAGGCATCCATCGCTTGCCAAGGCCTTCGCGGATCACATACATGGGACCGCCCTGCAGTTCACCATTGGCATCACTGCCACGGAACATCACTGCGAGGGTAGCGGTGTAGAATTTTGTGGCCACCCCCACCAGGGCGGTGACCCACATCCAAAAAATAGCTCCAGGGCCACCGGCAGTAATGGCGATGGCTACACCGGCAATATTGCCCAAACCCAGAGTACCGGAGAGTGCTGTAGAGAGCGCTTGGCCATGGTTTACCTGGCCTGGATCATTGGCATCGTCATAGCGCCCGCTTAACAGCCCGATACTGTGGCTCAAGTGACGATAGGGGCGACCACGGGAATAAAGCAGTAATGCCAATCCACCACCGACCAGCAAGACAAGCAGCGGCGGCCCCCAGACAAAATTGGCAAAGTCCTTTAAGGCCTGCTCGATCGCATTAAAAATAGACATAGGTAGCTATAGTTTTCTGTGAGATTCAGCCAGTCTAGGTAGACTGGCACTAAGCTGTCAAAATTCGAGGTACTCCCCAAGCCCCAGGCCAATTCTTTGAAAAAGTTTGTTACCAATAAAAAAGCCCCTATTTAAGGGGCTTTTTATGGGAAAAGCGGATCTGTGTTTAGGTTGTGGTACCTGCCCGTACCACAGGCTCTGACTCTTCAGTTTCCCGCACAAAAAATACCGATACCGCACCGAGCAGCATGCTCACTCCGGCCAGCACAATTACGTATATCGCCTGGTTATCGAAAACAGACTTAAGGATCAGGCCTGCCAATAGGGCAGAAACAATCTGTGGAGCGGCAATGGTGAAATTAAAGATTCCCATATATACACCAGTTTTGTCCGCTGGCAGGGAGTCAGATAGGATCGCATAGGGCATCGCCAGGATTGCGGCCCAGGCGATACCGATACCAATCATCGGCAGCAACAGCCCCAGGGCACCGCTGGGAACAGAAACCTGGGTAATCAACAGGTTTACCTGAGTCGGCTCACCGCCCTGGAACAACAGGAACCCGATATAGCCCAGCCCACCCAGCGCTAAAGACAGAGAGTATGTCAGTTTGCGTCCCAATACCGTAGCTACTCGCGCCAGCACAATGGAAAACAAAGCCGCAAACAGCGAGTAGGCGGCAAAGATAATCCCCACCCAATCTCCAGCTGCCCCCTTTGCTGCGGCAATATGTGCGGGAATTTCCTTCACGGTTTCCAGATAGGCGGGGTCGAACCATTTGGCCTCCACATCCCAAACATGTTGAGTGATAGCGGGAGTGGTATACACCCACATAATAAACAGGGCGAACCAGGAGAAAAACTGCACCAGGGCCAACTGGCGCATCGTGCGAGGCATACTCAGCATCAAACGAAAAAAGCCTCCCAGCCGCTGGAGAAGCGTCCCTTTTTGTTTCCGCTCCTGTCGCAGCTGCTCTGCGTCAAGGCCTTTGTAAGTATTGTACTGCTCTGGTGGATATTCCTTAGTGCGTATAACAGTCCAGAGCACACTACCCAGCAGTACCGTAGCCCCAATATAAAAGGCCCCGATCACCGAGGGGGCCACTTCACCTGCCTTGGCAGTATTTTCCAGGCCAATCACATTGGTAAGGACAAAGGGCAACATGGAGCCAAAGATAGCGCCGATATTAATCAGCAGGGACTGGATGGAGTAACCCAAAGTGCGCTGTTCGGAGGGCACCATATCTGCCACCAGGGCACGAAATGGCTGCATGGTGACATTAAAGGCTGCATCCATCAGAGCCAGCATCACGCCGCCAAAAAGGATAGGGGCCACCAGTGCTACCACTAGGCCGGCATTGGGCATAAATGCCATACCCAATGCCGCAGCGATAGCACCAAACAGGATATAGGGATTGCGACGGCCGAAACGACTCCAGGTGCGATCCGATGCGGAGCCAACAATTGGCTGGACTAGCAAGCCCATCAACGGCGCCACTATCCAGAACAATGATAACGAGTGCAGGTCAGCCCCCAGGTCAGACAAAATCCGACTGGCATTGGCATTTTGCAGGGAGAAGCCAAACTGTACTCCCAGGAATCCGAGGCTGACATTCCACACCTGCCAAAACGGCAAACTCGGCTGCTGGGTTGCAGCGGCGGCGCCGCTAGCTGGTTGAGTCATAGGGATCACCGCATCTCTATTTATGCTTATTATGCCATTCTGTCACGCCAAACCCAGGCCTCCATCCCCCCAAAGGGGGAGGATGCGGGCACAAACCAGTGCCTTAGCATAGGCTTGGGTCCAGTGTGTCTGCACAGGTCCTGAGCCACTCACTGTCGAATAATCAACTGAAGTTCCGCGCGATGATCCCAAATCTGCCCCTTCTACGTCTTGTCTCTCTCGCCTGCATCCTCTGTTTAAGTATGCTGGCTGTTGCCAGCGAACAGAGAAGCTATCAGGCCCATAACCTGAGCAATAACCGGCTTACCATAAAACTAAGCGATGGAGAGGTCTCCCTTAATCCAGTGGGCCCCTCAGCACTAGCCGTTCACTACCATCGCGAAGGAATCAAGCAACTTCAATCCTTCGCTATTGCCTCCGGCCGGGACAATATCCCCAAAGCACATTTACGGGACGAAAAGGACAGGCTGCTATTCCGTTCAGGCTCCCTGAGTGCAGTCATCCACAAGTCTCCCTTCCGCATAGAGTACCTGCGCGGTGAAGAGCAAATCCTGAGCGAAGAGAGCGGCTTCTTCGCCACCGAGACACTGCGTGGCTTCCGCTTTGCACTGTCACCAAGGGAAAAACTACTGGGCGGTGGCGAGCGGGTACTGGGCATGGACCGTCGCGGCCAGCGACTGCCACTCTACAACCGCGCTCACTACGGCTATACCACCGAATCCAACCAGATGTACTTCTCGCTGCCGGCAGTACTGTCCAGCAACAAATATATTTTGCTGTTCGACAATTCCGCTACCGGTACTCTGGATTTGGGCGCCAACGAAGAAGATATACTGCAGTTTGAAGCCGTCGCCGGACGCACCGCCTATATCGTCGTGGCCGGTGAGACTTATCCACAGCTGCTGGAAAACTATGTGTCGACAACCGGCAAGCAGCCTCTGCCCCCGCGCTGGGCTTTGGGTAACTTTGCCTCCCGTTTTGGCTATCACAGTGAGGCCGAAGTCCGCGCGACCGTGGACAAATTTGCCGAAGAGGATTTCCCCCTGGATGCCCTGGTGTTGGACCTCTACTGGTTTGGCCCGGATATCAAAGGCCATATGGGCAACCTGTCTTGGGATAAAGAAGCCTTCCCCAAGCCAGAGAAAATGATGGCCGACCTCAAAGAGCGCGGTATCAACACCATCCTGGTGACCGAGCCCTTTGTGCTTTCCACCTCCGAACGCTGGCAGGAGGCCGTAGCCAATAATGCCCTGGCAAAAAACCTGGCCGGGGAGCCCAAGCGCTTCGACTTCTATTTCGGCAACACTGGCCTGATCGATGTCTTCTCCGAAGATGGCCGCGACTGGTTCTGGAATATTTACGACAACCTGCTGGAGCAGGGCGTCTCCGGCTGGTGGGGCGACCTGGGCGAACCGGAAGTTCACCCCGCCGATACCGTTCACGCGATCGGTATGGCCGATGAAGTACACAATACCTTTGGCCACGCCTGGGCACAGCTCCTGTATGAACGCCAAACCGCAAAATACCCGGAACGCCGTCCTTTTATTATGATGCGTGCCGGTTTTGCCGGCTCCCAGCGCTACGGCATGATTCCCTGGACCGGCGACGTGGCGCGGGAATGGGGTGGCTTACAACCCCAGGTAGAGTTGGCTTTGAGTATGGGCTTGCTGGGCTTTGGTTACACCCACTCCGATCTGGGTGGCTTTGCCGGCGGCGAGAAATTTGATCGCGAGCTCTATATCCGCTGGTTGCAATACGGCGTATTCCAACCGGTCTATCGCCCCCACGCCCAGGAACATATCGCCTCAGAACCGGTGTTCCACGACCGTCGAACCCGCAATATCCTGCGCGAGTACGTAAAATTGCGCTATCGCCTAATGCCTTACAACTACACCCTTGCCTTCGAAAACAGCCAGACCGGCATACCGCTGATGCGCCCATTGTTTTTTGAAAACGAGAGCGACCTCTCCCTTCTCGATTACAAAGATGCCTACTTGTGGGGTCAGGATTTCCTGGTAGCCCCTGTGGTAGAGGCCGATGTCGATGAAGTGGCAGTAAAGCTACCCGGCGGTACCTGGTTCGATTACTGGAGTGATAAGCAATACACCGGCGACCAGGCCCAGATAAAAGTGGACCTGAAAACCATCCCAGTATTAGTGCGTGCCGGCGCCATTATTCCCACCATCGGCGATATCCAAACCAGCCGTGACTATTCCAGTAAAAAGCTGACCTTGGACTACTACGCCCACGAATCTGCGCCAAATTCCCAGCGTTATATTTATGAAGATGATGGAGCTACAGCGCAGGCTTTTGAAAAGGGTCACTACGAAAAATTACATTTCTCTGCTGGGCGGAATAAACAAGGTTTGACCTTTGTCCTCAAACGAGAAGGCGAGGGCTATACCGGAGTACCGGAATCCCGCACAGTCACATTAAAAATCCACAACTGGCAACAGGTGCCAGCGCAATTGCGGATCAGCGGTGAATCCCTGCCTATTTTCGACAGTGAAAAAGACTTTAACCGGGCCAGTCATGGAGCCTGGTACCACAAGCGCAACCAGCAGTTGTGGGTTAAGTTTGACTGGCATAAAGACCGGCTGGATTTAATCCTCACAAACCCATAGCCCAGCGATCGGCTTTTTGCGATTAAAAATACACATTCAAAGTATTCAGGAACCCATGAAGACAGTACATTCCCTGTTTATTGCCAAACTCCTCGCCGCTGCACTATTCGTTATTAGCGGCTGTAGCCAGGAAAATAAATCCCAAGAGATACAGCCCGCTCCAAAAATGGCCGAAGAAAAAGCGGTTATCTATCAGGTGCTACCACGCCTATTTGGTAACACTAACGATACCAACAGGTCCTGGGGCACAATCGAAGAAAACGGTGTGGGCAAATTTTCTGATTTCACCCCAAAAGCATTAGAAGAAATTCGCAATCTGGGTGCCACCCATATCTGGTACACCGGTGCCCTGCACCACGCACTCGTTGGCGACTACAGCGAGTACGGAATCAGTAACGACGATCCAGACGTGGTCAAAGGCCGCGCTGGATCCCCCTACGCCATTAAGGATTACTACAGCGTAAACCCAGATCTGGCCGATAATCCCGCTGAACGATTACAGGAATTCCGTGCACTGGTGGAACGCAGCCACGAGGCCGGCCTGAAAGTGATTATCGATATAGTGCCCAACCATGTAGCCCGAGCCTATCAATCCCAACACAAGCCACGGGGCGTACGGGACTTCGGTGCCGATGACAACACCCAGGTCACCTACGCCCGCAACAATAATTTCTACTACGTCGTGGGTGAAGACTTTCGCGTGCCTGTAGCCAAAGCTGGCTACCAACCACTCAATGGGGAAGCCAACCCCCTTGCCAATGGGAAGTTTGCAGAGAGCCCAGCCAAGTGGACCGGCAACGGCGCACGCAGCGCACAACCCGCCATGCATGACTGGTACGAGACAGTAAAAATTAACTTCGGTATTCGCCCCGATGGCAGCAAGGATTATACCGAGTTACCCCAACATTATGCCGAACGCGACTACCGCGCCCATGCCCAGTTTTGGTCCAACAAGAAAGTACCTGACACCTGGAAAAAATTCCGCGATATCACCCACTACTGGCTGGACTTCGGCGTAGATGGATTTCGCTACGATATGGCCGGAATGGTACCGGTGGAATTCTGGAGCTACCTGAATTCCTCTATCAAAATGCACAACCCCGATACGCTACTGCTTGCTGAAATCTATACTCCGGAACGCTACCGCGATTACCTGCGCCTTGGGAAAATGGACTATCTCTACGATAAAGTCGGCACCTACGATGCCATTCGCGCGGTAATGGAGGACAAAGGCAGCACTGATAAAATCGCGGAAATTCAAGCAAACCTGATGGATATCTCCTCCCATATGCTGCGTTTTATGGAGAACCACGACGAACAGCGTATCGCCAGTCCGCAGTTCGCTGGTAACTCCCAAGCGGGCAAACCCGCAATGCTGGTTTCCGCCGCGCTCTCCCCTGCCCCCACCCTGGTGTACTTTGGCCAGGAATTAGGGGAACCCGCCAGCCAGGACGCCGGTTTTGGCAAAGCCAGCCGTACCACTATTTTCGACTACTGGTCAGTGCCGAGTGTACGCCGATGGAACAACCAAGGTGCTTTTAATTCAGACTTGCTAACGAATGACGAGAAGGGGTTACGCAGTTTTTACCAACGCCTGCTCAATTTTTCCACAGATAGTCCCGCTCTGCGTGGTCACTATATGGATTTGCATAACTACAACCGCAGCCAAAACTCGGACTATGGGGAAAAGCAATTTTCTTTTGCTCGTTGGGATAAAACTGAAAAACTCTTAGTAGTCGCTAATTTTGATAATGTAACTGCGAATTTCGACTTGCTGATTCCAGAGAAGCTTATTAAACAGTGGTACTTGAAAGACGGCAATTATCAACTGAATGGGCAAATCACCGATGAAGAGCAACAGCTAATTATTCTCAATGGGCAAGGTCGAATAAGGCTGGCTCTTTCCCCCTTTAAAAGCCATATATTTAAGCTTGAAAATATGACCCCCTATTGATGATTTAAAATAAAAACCCAGCTTATAGCTGGGTTTTTATTTTAAATCAAATGGAAGCTCAATCTACTATCAGATCATAAGTCATCGTCTGATCATTCACCTGTATTTTGTAACTTCCAATAACAGAGGTGTAAATATCAGATCCACCCCGCTCAAGAATATCATCGGCATTATTATCGCCGTAGTTCTCACTCCAGTCGCCACTGACATCAAATTTAAAACGTTGCTGGGATTGGCCATCAAAATTGACCTGAATTTCCCAAATATTGTTTGCTACTAACTGCATAGGCTCAGCACCCCAGCCGTTAGGCGTTCCACGGAAGTAAAGTGAGGAAAAATTTGAAGTATGGCTGCTGCAATCGACACAGGTAAGCGAATACCCGAGTGTTTTATCGTTCACCTCGACGATATAAGTACCAGCCACACTGGTATAAATATCGTTACCACCCAACTCAAGAATACCATCGGCGTTATTGTCTCCGTAGTTCTCACTCCAGTCAGTACTTATATCAAACTTGAAACGCTGATTATTACCGCCATCAAACATTACAGTAGTACGCCAGATATTATCTCCTATCAGAGTCATCGCCTGGGCACCCCAGTTATTGGCCGTACCGCGGAAATTCAACTGTGAAAACCCATTACCGGAACAATTATCACAGGGTGTTGCCAATTGGCCGCCATGAATCGCGGCCGCAGAATTGGCATTGACATTGAATGTTGCAAAACCATTGCTATCAACCTCAATTACATCACCACTGCACTCTTCATCGCCAGCCAGCACATTGCAATACTCTCCCGCAGGCATACCGGTATAGAGGGTTTGCCTTAAAGAACTGCTCTCATTGTTGATCAGCACAAAGCCCTTATTTCCACGACCAAAGGCAATCTGGTTATTGCCATTGTCCCACCAGTTGTCCATAGAGGTGCCGTCGACATAGTTACGGAAGCCCACCATATTGGCGATATTGCCCCAGCGATGCTGGCAGACCCAGTCACCGTTCTGACAATTATTTGGGCCATTACTGGGAGGACCAATATCAGTATCGGAAAAGTTGTATCCAGACATTATCTTGGGATAACCATAGGGATGTGCCAGCATAAACACATTGGCCAGGTTGTACTTGGCTCCATCGTGATAGGTCAGATTACCACCACCACCATGTCCGCGTTCCCGGTCGTGGTTATCGATGAAATGTACTGCATCACTTGAAGACAGTAGTCCCCAGCTCTCACCTATACTGGCCAGATTTTTAATCTGGCCATTGAAATTACTGGCGACATCAGTCCCATATTTAAATTCCGTTACATGGCCAAGGAAAGTGTAGTTGGAAGGCTGAATTTCAGAGGCTTCCCCCGCTGCACCAATCACTTCTGAGAAAATCCATGGATTGCCGGCCTTACTCATAATGCCCTGCATATCACCCGGAGACATATGTTTGACTGCATCTACACGGAATCCTGCCACCCCCATGCCCTGCAGTTTATTCAGATAGTCCGCCAGGGTTTGCTGGACATAGTTGGAGCCGGTATTCAAGTCCGGTAAGCCGCTGAGGCGACAATTCCAGACGTTGTTTGCATCGCTGTAATTATCAATGGTGCAATCAGAGTGGTAATCCCAGGATGAGAACTCCGGGTGGTTCAGAAGTGTCCATTGGGTGCCCCCCCAGCCTGTACCACCGCCACTCCAGGCGGCAGTATGGTTAATCACCACATCAGCATAAACTTTAACACCCACTGCATTGCAACGGCTGATCATGCTTTGCAGCTCCTGCTCAGTACCACTGCGACTGGTGAGATTTGTATATGTCACCGGCTGATAACGCGCCCACCAGGTTGAGTGACTGATATGCTCATTGGGCGGAGATATCTGCACCGCATCGAAGCCCTTGGGACCGAGGAAGTTCTCACACTCACTGGCGATATCATTCCAGCTCCACTCAAACAAATGCACAAAGGCAGTACCAGCACTCACGTGACTACTGGACAATGCACCAAGCACAATGCCCGCACCTCCCAGTAAGCTTCTCAGAGCAATATTTTTTTTCATTTTAGTTTTCCTTATCTCTCATCTTTCGCTGTTATTTTTTGGAAGATCGGGAAATTTTTCAGGCTATCCAGGCCCAACTGGTCAGCGCTGGCCACTCCCAATATCGCGCTGTTTAAGTGCAAATAAGGCCTACAACGACCACGGAGAACCAGAATGTAAGAGTAAGCAGGCAGGCACAGGCATTCCCATCTGGTATAACGCAGAAATATCTATCGACAACAGCTCGAGATGACTGCCATTGGGAATCAGGTGAAAGGTCGTTAACCGAATAGGTAAACGGCTGGGAGTGAAACCTCTCATCAGTGGTGACCATACTTATTCTTGTGATATCTGACCCGAGTTTGAGGATTTCGCCCCAAAAATACATGGCTTTGGCCTAATGACCGACCCTCTTCCGGGGGTGTGGTCTATGACAGAATAAGCAAGTGGTACTAACGCACACATCCCCCTAGAGGGGGGCGTAGTGGCTTTTTGTGCAATGATTTGCTCTACGCCAAGGGAGGATTAGTGCAGCTACAAACAAGAACATAGCTCAGGTTTAAACTTCTGTAGACAGAGAGAGGCTAATCAGTGAAGGGTAGCTTGAGTAATAATCATTCTGTAGGCTAACCAAGAAACACCTAAATAAAATTTCATTTTATTACACGTAGAATCAAGTTTAGATATCTCAGGCTGAAAGTACATACTGACTATGAGTGGAAAAATGTGATTGGCGTAGTGCTATAAAACGTAATCCAATAACTCCTCATCGCTGCGGTAGGCCTGTCGTCAGATGAAAATATTTTCAGTACAGAATTCCTCTCGCAGACAAACCTGTAGGCCTATCCTTTTAGAGGAATCCGGTTTACCAGTGTGAATTGTCATCCAACGGCCTCCAGTATCAGGCCAACTCCAAAAACAGACGCTGCTACTATTCTACGCACCTGCTAATCAAGTTCGTACTCTCTCAATGTATTCTTTGGTCATTAGTTTGATGCCAGGTGGGTATTCATCTCTGTGCTGGCGGTATACTCTTAGAGGGGCTGCAAAATCAAATTCCGGAAAATAAATGTATGTTTATACGTACTTTATGACACTCTCTTTCGTAGATCCTGATGTAACTTTTCTTATCATGAGAAAAGCAATGGAAAGTAAGCTTCTACCCTGGTTTTGCCAAGCTTCGTCACTAATCCGGCCGTATACAATCCACCAAACCTTAGAGAGATTTTGCTGGAAAATTGCTAAATAAACAGCCTGAGCCTCTTGATTGATTCTGGCACTTCCAGAAATTTTCCAGCCTCATAAAAGTCAGCATGCAACTCCGAGTCTGATCACCACCAAGATACTCAAGCACTTGATCTGCCTCAACACAGCTAAACCAAGTTACTTCATTATGCGGCTTCGGGCAGCGTGGAATGGCGCCTAATTCAACGTTTCTCTATAACAAAAACTCCTCGCCACCAGCGCCCCGTGATAGATTAGACCCAAGAGTCAACTGCATAAGGCAGGGACCGGAAATACCCTTTGATCTGGAGGAAAAATGGAGCAACAAAGCACCGTATTCGTGGTAGTGGACCCCAACGATGAAAAGCATGTAGCTCTGGAGCGAGCCCTGACCACTTCGCGGGACCGGAATCCCCAACCGCGTTTGGCGGTATTTGTGGCAGTTGATGGCGAGGCCGTAGACACTCGCGCAGTGAACGATCACCTCTTCCGCGACGAGTCCTGGTTCCGCGAACAGATCCGCGATCCCATTTCCGCCGCCGGACTCACCTGTGAAATTACCGTGTGCTGGTCCAGCGACTGGCAAGCTGCCATCGTACAGGAATCCAAACGCTGCAACGCAGAAATGATCTACCTTCCAGTACATGCAAAATCCAGCCGTCGATTTACCTTTGCTGAGTCTAAATGGCGGGTGCTGAAGACCGCGCGTTGCCCGGTGGTACTAATCCGCCCTGGTGCCAAGGAGGAGCGCAAAGTTGTGCTGGCCACCGTGAATTACCAGGCAAAGACTCTGGAACAGCGCCAGTTAAACCGTCAAATCAGTGAACGCGCTACTTATATCGCCGGACACTATGGTGCCGAATTACACCTGGTCAATGCGTACCTGGATTCCATGCTATACCCGGATCGCGGCGCCTTGGCCAAGCTTGCCGATAAGACCGGTGTCCCCACCCATCGTATCCACGTAAAACGCGGCTATACCAGTGATGTGGTTGAAGAAGTGGCCCGAGAAATTGATGCGGACTTGGTGGTGATGGGAACAATGAACCAGTATGGTGAGACCGGTTCATTCTTGCGAGGTAATACCGCCGAGCGCGTTATCGGCCAGCTGGATGTGGATGTGATGGTCTGCAACCAGTTCACCAGCACCGACATGAAAGGCGATTAAGCAACTTATATAAACTTATATTAGCCCCGGCAATATAAAAATTACCGGGGCTTTTTTATATAATCTATTTATTCTTCAGCTTGGCTGAAAGCAACAACAATTCACCATCGGTAACAAGAGTTACCTTCCCAACTTTCACTTTCGTACGCTTACCCGAATAGTAGTCCATCAGCTCGAGGCCATCGGCAAAAACCCCTTTTACAGAAATAGTTTTCTTTCCCTGGGGTACATCCAGGGCGACAACAACCGGCTGTTCACCCGATAAGGTGCGAGCAAAAGTATAGGGGTTGTCTGCAAGTTTTTGATGTTCACCGGCACCGACTGCCGGATGAGCCTGGCGGAACTGGCCGAGTTTCTGCCAGTGGGCCAATAATTTACGGATCTCAGGCTTTTTCAGGTCGTCCCAGTTCATATTGGTACGCATGGAAGCATCGCCATAAGCACGTTTATCAATCATCGGTCGTGCCAGCTCATCGCCGTAATAAATCTGCACTGCACCGGGAGCCAGCATCAATTTGGTGGCGGAGCTTTTTGTTTGCTGGCGTTCGCGATCAAAAGAGTGATGATCATCATGTGACCCCAGGTAATTAAGCACCCCAAGCCCTTTCAGGTCACTATTATTCAGCGCGCTCGAATAACTGGAAAAAATCTCCTCGTGAGACTGTCCGGCAACCTGAGCAAAATCGAAGTTAATCAGGCTGTCAAAACCATACTGATAAAAATCCACCTTCTTATCGCTATAGTCGTAGGCGCGTCCGACTGTGGGACCATAATTATTCACACCAAAGTGGTAGACCTCCCCCACCATAAAGAAATCACGATCATTAAGTTTCTTGTGCGGGTTTTTGGCTTTCCACTCCTCCAGAGCCAGGTCTGCCTCTTTTTTCAGTGTTGCCCAGGCCTCTGCCTCAACGTGTTTAACGGTATCTACGCGGAATCCATCGACACCGTACTCGCGCACCCAGTCGGTCAACCATTTGATTAGATAGTACTTGGGCGCGCGAGGATAACCAGTACGCTCAAAGAACACCTCCAACTCGCGCTGCTCTTGCTCCAGGCGGCCCTCTCTTTTCCACTTTTCCACCAGTTGCGGCGGCAGCTCCACAGCCTCCTCACTCTCGGTGAGGATATCGGTGAGGTTCGCATGAATTGCACATTCAACATTACCGGTATAATCCGACCAGTCGCACTGTTGGCCATCACGTAACCAGGTGATGGGCCATGCTGGGTCCTGCTCGGTAACAGGTCCTGTGTGATTGAGAATCACATCCATTAATACGCGGATACCACGACTATGAGCAGCATCAATCAACTCTGCCAGCTCGACCTCAGTACCGAAGTTGGCATCTACAGCGGTCCAGTCCTTGGGCCAGTATCCATGAAAAGCATAGGTACGCTTGTCTGAATCGTTGAAGCCGTGGATATTCTCAATCACCGGGGCCATCCAGATAGCATCCACCCCGAGATCACTAAAATATCCAGCCTCAATTTTATCGATCACTCCGCGTAGGTCCCCGCCTTCAAAGCCGCGTAAATAGGCAGCATTGTCTTTACGACCATAGGGAAAATCGTTTGTCGTATCGCCATTAGAGAAACGATCCGGCAACATGAAATAAACAGTCGCATTGCGCCAGAAAGGATCTACCGGCTCGATGGCAGCAGCAGCTTGTGCGACTCCGATCAACATGGCCATCAAAAAGCTGGTCAATTTATGCATTATTTCCTCTCTTTTCTACCGGTCGCTATTTGTCCAGTCCACTCTAATATGCACAGTAGAACACACATCCTCCCACAAGGGGGCGTAGTCTAAGGCTCTTAAATGTGTAACACCGCATATGTGAGCTTCCCTTCATCACTATACGAAAATGCAATTCCCCTTTGCGACTGGCCCCGGCGGAGAGTAATGTAAAACTCATGCACCACGAAGAAACCGCAGGGCTTTGCCGTGGTCCAACCATTACATTCTGATAGAAGCAAAAAGGAGGCAGGGAATGTCGGAACACCAGTCTAGGCAAGGGTGGATCATCGGAATTATTGTGGTGATTGTCGTCGCCGCAGCAGCCTATTGGTTGTGGACCGGCGAGGAAAAGAAGAATGAAGTTCCCATCACCAAAGTAATCGAAGAGCCCCAAACCACCCCCGAACCGGAAACAATGACACAGCCTGAGGTGGCAGCTCCCGCACCGGAACCCCAGGAACCCGCACCGGCGGAAGAACCTGCCAGGGAACCCCCTCCCCCTCTGAATGAGAGTGATAAGACCGCTTACGACGACTTGATGGCTCTGGCCCCAGACAACGCCCTTTCCCGCTGGCTGGTGCCCGATGAGGTGATTCGCAAGTGGGTCGCCGCTGCCAATGCAGGTTCTCGTGGAGAGTTGATTCACAAGCATCGGCCGCTAAAAACGATTCGCGGCCCGATTATTGTTACTGGCTCATCTATGGAGGGCTACCAATTATCACCCGACAACTATCGCCGGTACGACCAGCCGGTACGATTGTTCGCACTGATGAACACTGATACTGCTGTAGGTCTCTATCAATACTGGTACCCGCGTCTGTCCCAGGCTTGGGGCGAGCTGGGCATTCGTAACAAGACTTTCCACCAGATAGTCATTGAGGCCATTGACCAGGTGTTGGCAGCACCGGAGATAGAGGGCCCCATCCAGCTAGTACGGCCGTCAGTGTATTACAAGTTTGCCGATCCAAAACTGGAGAAACTACCCGGCATTCAAAAACTGATGATCCGTATGGGTCCCGATAACGCCACACGGGTAAAGGAAAAGCTCAAGGAGCTAAAGGAAAAACTGGAGGCCATGCCTGTCCAGAAACCCGAGACAAACCAGGCCCAGTAAACAACTTGCTAACCCCTTCTTCCGGCTGGAAAAGCGGCTTTCTTGCCGCAACCAGTCCGGAGGAGGTAGCAAGCGAAATCACCAGGGACAGCACATCGCCCATCATTTGCCCTGGCGCCCACAGGAACCACTCACCACCACTCTCTATCTAAATAAGCTACCACCTCAATTCACAAAGCTGCTTTGATCAACATGTAGTGCAGCCTACAGAGCCCTTCAGCCTAATATTATCCCCCGGCTTATTCGGGTATATTACCGGCATATCCGGTAAACCAGCCGGGCAAACACAAGGTAAAATGGAGTGCCCGCTGCCGGCCTAGATCTCAGCACTGCACTAGAGCTTTTTGGGCGATGATCAAGTAGTTCAGGAAGAGCCTTTGATTTGCTGGCTACACCGGGAAAATCACCAACCTCCTCCCCACTTGCTCTGCTGGCCGAGAATCGACCCCTTGTCAGAATCAATACCAGCTGCTGATAATAATTGAAGCTCACCTTGAACAATCGCTTCCTCGGCAGGTTACTTGCCACCACCGTCTTTCTAATCACCTCTATCAGCAGGATATACCCAAGTATATGGAGCAATTCAACCGGCTGGTTAAAGCTCTGCAATACCAATTCTGGGCAAAAGGAAAACCTTCAGGCGAGCGTAAAAACAGCAAAGAGATGAAAAACCTGATTGAGTCAATAATCAAAAAATAAGCCATGAGAAAAATGTTTATTATCTCTGGAATTCTGCTATGCACAGAACTCGATCAGTTACGCCACTTATTGGGATACATATCTAGAATTTCCCCAATCTCTCAATACCGTTACCTCTCAACAGAGATATCTGGAAGAAATAGCTGCAATTGAATCCGAGTAAAAAGCCTGTAAATATGCCGCTTCTCAAGGATCTTGCCAGGGCAAAATTTAAGCTTGCTAACCTATTCCTTAAAGGGCAAGGGGTCCAATAGAGTTCAGATAGGGCAATTAAATACGATACACAGGCCGCGGAAGATGGTTCTGCCCCAGCGATGAATACCCTGAGCTTGCTCTACCTCAACAGCAAATGGGAGCGGCAGGATTATGCGAAAGCCTCCAATTGGTTTGAACGTGCCGCTGAGAATAAATCTATGTATGGCTATTTTAACCAGGATCGTATTTACGAAGAGGGATTGAGGGTAGAACGCAGCCAAGCACACGCCCTGGCACTTGACAAGGAATCCTCAAGCCTTGGACATGCTACATCTTCGCTAAAGCTGGCTAAAGTGCATAGTGTAAAGAACGCAAGCAGCAGCGATTTGGAAGTGGCCTTGTACTATTTGAAAAAGGCTGCCGAGCAGAGTGAAAATAACAACATACAACATACTTTAGAAAAGTGTCAGAAATCTCAAACTTGCAACAATATGGAATTAGGAAAGTTACTCAGGTTTTTATCCACCAAAAACCAGTAATCAATCACTTACGTGCTCAACCCTGCGATCTGAAAAGGAGTCCGGATCGCAGTACTCAATCCTTCCCCTTCTTCTCAGCTTACTCCCTTTCATCACAGAATAGTGGAAAAGAACCCCTCTTATCGACAGGCTCTAGAGCGTTCAAATTTTTTAACAAAACTGTGAATACCTATTCGACTTCACAGAATAACAAGTAGGTCTCCCTATAATTCGATCCGATTTATACCAAGTGCAATCAAAGCAATCGGGACAGACATGAACGAGTCTTTAAAATTACTAACAGCCATGAGTTTATCCGTTTTCCTTACAGCCTGTGGAGGCTTTGATAATGACGGTAATAATGATGGCAACGCTGTAAGTGGTAATAAAGGCACAGGCAACGATAAGGATACACCAGCGGTGATCACTGGTGGTAAAGGGGTTGCCACTGAAGATAGTAAAACCTCAACTTCCGGCCAGTTGAATGATAGCATTAAAGCCAATCAAACTTTTGAGGAATCAGAGCTTCAGGGAGAATATGGCAATCTGGAAGTCTCTCGGATGGCAGCCGGAACTACTCTCTGAATGGCGAGCTAGCTGATCCACTGAATGCAAATGAAATTGTTACAGATAAGTTCACAGTTGGTTTTGGGAGCAACAAAGAAACCACAATAATAACCATATCTATAACTGGTACTGATGATCCCTATACATTTGACCCTGGCTCGCCTCTCGCAAATTTAGTGGTGGATAGCAAGGAATACGCTCAAGGAACCATGATAATAGAGGATATCGATGGCGATGTTGTGGTCAAGTCTAACCGGACACCTCTCTAAGCACATTTCTCAAATTCGATGGGAGTTACATCTCCTAGAGTTGTGTGGATTCGGTGTGAATTGTAATAAGAGATATAGGCCCTCACATCTGATATCGCATCCTTCCTTGTCGAGTAGAGATTTACAGTTAACCACTCCCGCTTCAAACTGCCAAAAAAGCGCTCAGTCAGTGCGTTGTCCCAACAATTTCCCTTACGGCTCATTGAGCACATCATCCCATGCTGCTTCATGAGCGCTTGGTAGTGTGGCTAGTATACTGACTGCCTCTATCAGAGTGATGTAGCAAGCCTTTTGGCGGTGCTCATAAATTAACAGCCATGATCAACGCACGGCTTACTAGTGTAGTTTCCATCTGGTGGTCCAGATGCCAGCCAACAATCCGACGTGAGTAGAGATCGATAACTACCGCTAAATAAAACCAGCCCTGCAAGGTCCATATGTATGTGATGTCAGTAGCCCAAACTTGATTCTTAGCGGCCGGTGAGAAATTCCTATTCAAAAGATTCTCTGCGGCTGGCAGGCAGTGTTTGCTATCTGTCGTCAAAGTAAATCGTTTCTTGCACTTTACCACCAACCCCAGCTGTTTCATTAGCTTGCGAACTCGATAACGTCCAATTTTAAAGCCTTCTTTGCGTAATAGCTTCATGAGATGGCGGCTTCCAAGGCTTTGTCGAGACTCAACAAATAAAGCCTTCAAGCGGCGGCACAGCTTCTATGTATGGCTATCTAATGAGCTATCACTATCGCGGCACCATTCGTAATAGCTACTCTTGCTTACCTGCATCACCCGACAAATAGCCCTAATAGGAATATTCCTTTGCTGCTCCTGAATAAAGCTGTACTTTACTTCATTTATTTCACAAAGAAGGCGCTGGCCTTTTTTAGGATTTCTTTCTCCATGCGCAGCTGTTTTTTTCTTGTCGTAACCGATCTAGCTCAGCGCGCTCACCAGTATCCAATCTTACTTCGCTCTCCACTTGCTTCAGCTCTTTTATCCAACGTCGCAGGTTACCTGTGGTGGTTCCTACAGCCTCTGCAGCTTTAGAAATCGAGTATCCTTGCTCGGAGACTAGGGCTGCGGTGTATTTCTTGAATTCCGGCTCGAAATGCCGGCGTTTACCTTTTATTGTCATACTTCACCTCGCTTGGTGGTTTTACCACCCTAGCGAAGGGTCCGGAAGGATTAGACCACTACATTATTACGTCAACTATCATATCGCTCACGATATACTTAACCCAATATCACATTTTGAGGGTTCAGTAACTGTTCATTATCTCAATGGTAGAACATCCAACCATGTTGCTGTACTTGAGCAACCAGGTGACAGCTTTACCGATTCGAAAATTGGACTCTCAATTACATATAAGTCCATGAATTCTTCCAGTAAGTCAGCTGTTGTTAATGTAAGCTATGGACAATAGTTTCTGAATAACTAGACTTATTCCAACCTGAATGGTTCTTAAAAGGATAAATATTATGTTAAGAATTCTGATATTGATCGCGGGATTGACTCTTACTTTCTTTGCTCAAGCAGAAGAAGTTGTTACTGGAACTCTGGAGGAAATTATCTCTGAGGACTTTGAGACTGGGAAAGTAGAAAGACGCTTCTCCCTGAAAGATGAGCAAAGTGGCCACTACTACTTCATTGAAGTAGATGAATTGAAACGCAAAGGCATGAAAACCGGGGATCGAGTAAAGATACGTGGTGAGCGTGGCGAAAAGCGTATGCTACATATCCGGGAGACCCAGAAACTTAAAACCGAAGGAGAGGAATAAGCAGGTTGGCCTGCCCTGATAATAAGCCAACGCTTGAGTCTCTTTTAAAAATTCTTTCTTAGATCGTGAAAGTGTAACCGTAACCCCAAGTACTTACCTCATATCGATCTTTAGCCCTGCCTAGTGTAGGGCTTTTTTTATGATCACCATTGATTCAGTCACCTATAACCCCCAACGATAATAAATTAAGCTGCTGCGAATGAGGCTTAAAGTTAAGGGCACAACGGCGATTAAAACCCCTGATTTCCTCAATTTTATACTTATGTGCGAGCTCATTCCCAGGTCGTAGCTGCTCCTGAATCGGATAAATACCCTTTCCGGTCAATAGGCAATTCCAGGAAACATTGGGAAAATAGACATCCAATTTTTGGTTCATTAATTCATCGGTCAAATTCTTACCCGCCATCCAAGACATAATTATAGAACGCAAAGAAGGGGAGATTTTTTCATTGGTGCCATTGGCTATCCAGTAGTCCGTATCCGTTCGAGAGCTGATACGATAATGACAGACAATATAGTCTCGCACTGCATCAAAGCGGGCGTTGATGCGGTTATTAAACTCATCTCTGAATTTATCCGTATAGTCACCATTATTATAGGCTTCGATAAAGCGCACGACCGTCTCCTGCACCATATCCAGAGCGGTCGCTTCCAGCGGCTCAATAAAACCCTGAGAAAGCCCTACCGCAAGGCAGTTTTTCGCCCAGTGCTGAGCGACCCGGCCCACTTTAAACTTTAATCTCCGTGCCTCTGCATCGCTATCCAGTAATCCCAAGTGTGCACGAAACTCAGTTTCTGCCTTGTCATCATCAACAAAATTGGAGCTGTATACATAGCCATTGCCATTGCGATTAGTCAGAGGGATTTTCCAGGCCCAACCATATTTCAAGGCCGTAGATATAGTGTGGGGGGCATAGTCTTCCTCCTGTTCTGTAGCAAAAACTACTGCAGAATCATTAAAAAGGCTCTCAGCACAGCTAATAAAAGGCACTTTTAAGGTTTGCTGTATTAAGTTTCCACGGAACCCGGAACTGTCCACATAGAGATCTGCCTTTAGAACCTCACCATCAGTAGTTTTCAGGTAGTCAATGTTTCCCAGGTTATCTAGCATAGCCCCAGTAACCGTTGCCACTTTGTATTTAACCCCCTTTCTTTCGGCAACTCGCCGCAAATATTTGCCCAGCAAACCGGAGTCAAAGTGATATCCGTAGGCAATCTCAAACGGGAAGTTTTCTGGCGCAACGGGAGATAACTTTTGACGTATCATCTCAGTAGCCAAAAAAAAGTGATCAGGATGCCCCTCCAGATCTACACCTTTACGTCGCAAAAAGCTATTGTGGAAGAAGGCTGGTACAGTAAATTGATCTGGCTGGCCAACGAAAGGATGTACATATTCACTAAAGCCTGGCTTGGTAGACCAACCTTTAAAAGTAATTCCCACTTTGTAAGTTGCATTACACTCCGGCATCCATTCGGCTTCACTGACTCCGATAGTATCCATAAAACCTTTTAGCGGGGGTGTTGAACCCTCACCAACACCAACAATGCCAATATCGGGGGATTCCACCAGGGTGATATCAAACCCTTTGTCCTGCCAGTGGGCCGCCATCAGGTTTGCGGTGATCCAGCCTGCAGTACCTCCGCCCAGAATTATTATTTTTTTATTGTGATTACTCATGACGCCCCCGAAAATCTATAGCACCGTACCTAAAGCCTTGTACCCCAGGTTTATCTAAAAAAAACCGCCCGGCAAGCATGGCTCAGCGGGCGGCTTTCTATCACACACTCGGTTTCATACCGGAAGAATCAACGACACTTAATAGCTGTAGTTAAGACCTAGGTAAAACTGACGCCCAAATTCGGTGTACTCACCCAGAGCACCATCGACACCGTAGGACTTCACATCCGCTTCATCAGTCAGGTTATTGGCTGAAAAAATAACATCAATACCATTATCAAAGGCGTAAGATATCTGTGCATCCACTGTGGTATATGCTTGTGCTTCAACAGGTGTGGAGCTGCCTGGCACCGGCATATTCAGGATAAATTCATCGCGATAGCGCACATTGAGGTGTGAACTGAAGTTACCGATATCCCAAAATATCGTGGTGCTCCAGACATTTTTCGACAGACCAGGCAGCGGCAGATTTTCTCCGTAGAGGCTACCACCACTGACCTCGGTTTCACTCTCAGTGTAAGAGTAACTGGCAGTCAGGCCCAGACCAGCCCAGATACCGGGTAGCTGGTCAAAAGTCTGGGTGCCCGCAAGTTCAATACCACGAATATAACCACCCTTGTCATTATTGACGAAGGTTTCAAAAGCGCCCGCTTCCAACCCAACAGGAATTTCAATACCCAGAGACTCAAACATTGCCGTACGTTCGGCTTGGCTATCGAAGTAGATGTACTGCTTCTCTACCAGGCTCTCGATATCCTTCCAGAAAAGCGCTGCGGTTACAGCCCCCCCTTCTTCAAAGTAGTGCTCGTAAGCAAGGTCAAACTGGTTCGCGCGAAACGGGTCTAGATAAGGAGAACCCTTGGTCCACACATTGTACTCAGTAGCACCATCACTATTGACGCTATTCCAAGAGCCGGCACCGCCTTTCAGCTGCCCCACTGGTGGACGCCCCATGACTTTGGCTGCGGCAAAACGGATATAGTCCTGCTCTGTCAGCTCAAAGTTCAGGTTCAGAGATGGCAGGGTGTCAGTGTACTCAGGACCATATTCGACGTAGTCATAGCTATCTGAAGTGACACCCACATCATCAGTGATCTCGATACCGTTACCGGCTCCTACATTTTGAATACCGCTGGACTTCACATCGGTTTCGACAATGCGTACACCAAAATTACCAGTAACCGGAATATTCCCCAGTTGGGTATCAATATTAGCCATCAGGTAATAAGCAAGTACTTCTTCAGTCACAGCTCCAGACTCAACAAAAGTCCAGTCCTGGCTAAATACTTTCTTACCTTCGTAATTTCCAGCACCAAAAATACTGGAAGCCAGAGCATCCATATCGGTTACCACAAATTGCGGCAATCCGTTGGTAGATTCAACTTTGACATAACCACCCAGTTCTTGTGGCATGCAGTCAATGCTCGATAGGTTATCCGCACAGTAGTCATTAAATTGACCATCACGGCTGCCATAGAGGAATGCGCCGCGCTCAGAGTCAAAAGTGCGCTCAGATGCTCGGAATCCCGCCTCAACAGAAGCAATTGCGCCCCACTCCAAGTCAAATTTGTAATCCACCTTAAAGGCTTCAACCTCATCGGTGTACTCGTGAGGATACTCTTCGTAGCGAGATAAGCGCATAGTGTCAAGGTCAGTAAAGTCGACTTCGGAGAAGACACCGGAAGGGATACCATCGCCATTGAGAGAGTAGGTAAAGCTCTGGCCTGCAGCCTCTTCCCAGGCAAGCAGGTTACCAGCAGCATCAGTGGTCAGGTCATAGGCATGCATGGACACAATCTGGTCCTTGCGAGTCTTAGTGCCCTCACTGTAGGAATAGTCAACCATTAAGGTATGACGATCACCAAAGCTCCATTCCAGGTTAAGCCCAATACTATCGCTGTCCGCTTGGGTAGACTGGTCTTCAGAGCGTGCCTCAAACCAGGGACTGGAATCATAGATCGTCTTCGGGTCAGTAATTATTACCGTACCGTCGGTAACCACACCGCCGTTAACTTCAGTATCAGAAAGGGTGTAGGAACCCATATTACCCAGGCCACCCACGGTAATACCGTGACGGGTATCGACTCGCTCAAATTCAGACCTGAAGTAGTCGAGTTGGGCCTTGAAGTTATCTGTAGGTTGGAATACCACACTGGCCAGGTAACCGTTACGAGTATCGGTACCGTTGCCAGACTGCCACTGGAAAGCCCGTGGTAAAGCATCCGCACTGCCGTCTCCATCGAAATCATTGCCCTGCTCATAGCCGATCTGTGCATCGGCACCCGTGCGCGCCTTGGTAAAGCTGTTTGGCTGCTCAAGATTGGAATAGCCGAGGGCAACGCCAACTTTGTCATCCATAAATTTACCCATGTAGGACAAGGTAACACGCTGACCGAATTCGTCTGCTCCCACCTCATCCGCCGCATCGTTAAACGACATGCGCACATTGGCATTAAAATTATGCTCTTTTTCAGCATCCAACGGGTTAGCAGTTTTCAGCTCAACAGAGCCCGCTACACCACCTTCGATATGGGATGCTTTCGGGGACTTATAAACAGCAGCCTGATTGATCAATTCTGCCGGGTACTGATCAAAGGAGATCCAGCGAGTACTTTCTGTGTAGCCACTGGTAGAAGCCTGCTCGCGACCATTCAGGGTGGTCTGCAGGAAGTCGCCGTTCATACCGCGGATATTCAACTGTGAGGACTGGCCATTGGAGCGCACTGTAGTCACGCCGGGCAAGCGGCCCAGGGCGTCGGCAATAGATTGATCAGGCAGAGATGACAAAGCACCCGCGTCAACCACATCGGCAACCACATCTGCGTTGCGCTTGGCTTCAAGGGAGTCCAAGACACTGGTACGAATACCGGTAACTGTTACCTCTTCCAGTGCTTCCTGCTCCTGCGCATAGACCCCTACAGAGGCGGATACAGAGGCTGCGATGGCAGCAGACAGTAAAGTGGGTCTGAGCGCCCCTTTACTTTTATTGGATAGACTCATCATCTTCTCCCTGGACTTATCGTTATGTTGAGACCCTGCATCCTAGGGCGGCCCCTTATCCATAACATCCTCCCCCAAGGGGGGAGGAGGCGGGAGAAACTGTGACTAAGGTCACAGGGATACATCTCTGCATCCCATACTTAAGTATGTTGGTTATTTATACAGGAAAGTCAGCCCTCAAGCTGAACTGCCGCACCAATCAGTGCTTGGTAGCCAGCATTTAGGGCATAGACAGGCACCGTCTCCATCCAAGGGGCTACCCGCCCCTTATTCAGGAATCGCTGCTCAAACTCACTCTCGGGCAGCAGCTTGGCAATGCGCGGCAATATACCACCACCGAGGAATACGCCTCCCCTAGCCCCCATATACAGTGCCGCGTCACCGGTAGCACTGCCGAGGAAGTTCAGGAAGTCCAGTAGGGTTTCACGGCATAGGGGATCTGCCCCATCCAACCCCCGTGCGCTGATATCGGGAGGGCTAAGGTCTTCTGGTTCCTGTCCGTTCAGTTCACACACCGCGTGGTAAAGGTTTACCAGGCCACTGCCAGATAACACCCACTCATTAAAGACCGGTGAGCGACTCTTCATCAGAATCTGCAGCAATTGCAGTTCGCGCTGAGTGGAAACGGTCAGGTTAGCATGCCCCCCTTCACCAGCGAGCACATGATAGCGGCCATCTGCCTCGGCCAGGCCAGCCACGCCAAGGCCTGTTCCCGGTCCAAGAACGGCCATGGGCGCTCCTTCTACACGGGGAACATCTCGCAGTACCTGATAATCCTCACTACTCAGACGTGGCAGGGATTGTGCCAGCGCGGCAAAGTCATTGATCAATTCCAGGTGTGGAAATGCAAACTCCTGAGCCAACTCTCCTGCATCAATACTCCAACCAAGATTAGTCATATAGACTCGGCCACCGGTAGCGGTCTTTTCCAGGGGGCCTGCCGCAGCAATACACGCCTTCTCGGGCCTGGGTCCCTCCAGTTCATCAAGCCAATGTTGTAAGGCCGCATCAAAGCCTTTAAAGCGCTTGCAGTCTACGACTTTCAGCCGTTCCAACTGGTATCCTGCCGCCACGGGTTTGGCGATCGCAAAGCGGGCATTAGTGCCGCCGATATCCGCTACGATACTTGTCATGTTTATCCCTATGAGATCCCCAAAAAAGGCGATATAAGTTACGGTGTCAGAGAAAATATTGCCAGCCCCAAAGAAATCGACTTGGGGACACTCGCCCCATAAAGAAACCGGATAACCTCCCCCAGTTAACTTTACCGGGCAATTACTGATCACTTTACAGACATTGACCGACCCAGACAAAATGGTCACATAAGCCAGACTGCTTCCAACCTACTGACTTTGCCTCAACGCGCCTCCGGGGCAATGCCCTTCGCTGTTGTAGCAAAATCCTGCATTTCCTCTTTACTGTAGCGACTCAATACCCGCTTTTGCGATGCGGGCTGGAACTGGACACCCACTCCAGGGCGCAGTGCTGCCTGGGGGCGAACCGGACGAGGACAAAACCCACCGCCGCAGTTTGGGCAGACATTACTCAATACCTCTTCTACACAGCGCTTACAGAAAGTGCACTCATAAGTACAAATCATGGCCTCAACAGAATTTGGCGGCAGGTCTTTATCACAGCATTCGCAATTAGGTCTCAACTCCAGCATGAGAAACTCTCCTTCATCACATTATTTTTCATTTCTATGAGCCATCAAGCTATCAATAAACAGAGAAAAGCTCCCCCTGCCGTTTCCTCTGTTCGGCTTTCAAGGGGCCCTGATCCAGCGAAAGCGTCGCCTCGTCATCCATAAGCACATCATGAACAACAAAGAGCCACTAAAAGCCCACAGACTACCCATGATCTCCAGATCATCTCTACTAAAGTACTCAACCCTCAAGCATTAATAAATTTTTGCGTATAGATATTTTAAAGAAGCTATGAATACACGATATCTACTACCATAAATAAAGTGAAATCACACGGAAATCTATAGGTTATGGCAGCCATTCATACCCCAAAAGAACTTCAAGGAAAGCTAAGAGTACACAAAATATGAGAGTGACCCGCGAATTGTGGAACAAGATGTAACCGGGCTTATATGTGCTGCCGATAGACCTCCGCTTGGTTAAACCAAATTTCAATATACACTGATTTACAAACCTGGCCGACTGAAAAATTCATTCTAAAAAAACATCAGGAATACACTAGATGATACATGAAACGCCGTAAAAAACTCTCAACTATTGACTACAATTAGCTAATACTATTTTTGATCCAAAGAATCTTTTCGTGAAAAACTTCAAAAATCAGTTATATGCTCCTTCTATCTGTAGAGCACCTCATCTATTTATTTCAAATCACAGAAATTTAACGTCATCACCCCAAATAAGTACTGTAAATACTTTATAGGACTCGATGAATATGATTGCATTGCCTGCAAATAAACTCGCAAAAATGATTCAAAATAGAGAGTGCTCTTGTGTCGAGCTGACAACAGCTTATATTGAACAAATTGAAAAAGTTAACCCCCTCATCAATGCCGTGATTCAGTTTAACCCTCAACGCGCACTGGAGGAAGCCAAGAAGAGGGATAAGCAATTAGCAAAGGGTAGAAAAGTAGGGCCTTTACATGGCCTGCCATTTACCTTAAAAGATGTTTATGCAACTCAAGGTGACATCGTCACCGCAGGATGCCTGGGTTTAAAAAACAATATAACCACCTATGACTCTACAATTGCCAAGCGCCTAAAAGAAGCCGGAGCAATACTTTTAGGTAAAACCAACACACCGGAATTCGAAAACTCAGTTGATACCGATAACTTAGTGTACGGGCAAACATTGAACCCCTATGATTTAAGCCGAGGCGCCGGCGGCAGTAGTGGTGGAGCTGCTGCAATTGTCGCAGCTTGTGGTAGCGCTTTCGATGTTGGCGCCGATGTCGGTGGCAGTATCCGTGTGCCAGCACATTATTGTGGCCTCTGCGGGGTGAAAACAACACCACGAGTTATTCCATCTACTGGTGTTGTTTACCCTGGAGGTATTCGAACCGGTGTAATGGGTTTGATACTAACAGAAGGCCCAATTTGTCGCTATGTGGAAGATGTTTCACTACTATTATCGGTTTTAGAGGGACCCGATGGACGAGACTCGGCCGTTATCCCCAGGCCTATTAGTCTTGAGAAAACTAAAAAAGCAAAAGATCTCAGAATAGCTTACGTATTTGATGAAGATAACCCACCAATTTCCAGTGAAACCCGACAGACTATTCAGAATGTGGCTAATGCCTTATCTGCGCTGAATTGTACGGTTAAGCATGATTGGCCACCTCGTTTTGGAGAAGCTTTTGATTTCTTCCACAAAACACTTGGAGCTTATGCTTACACTGCATTCAAGACCGGACTGGAAAACCTAAATGTAAAAAGAGTTTCACCCCTGATGCAAAAGCTGCTTGACTACATCAAGCCCTACTCCCTTAATATTGATCAGTTCATGCAGGGATGGCATGAGTGGGATTTATTTCGAAGTGATATTCTTAAGTTCTTTGATAATTACGATGCTTTAATATGCCCAGTTATGCCAGCAGAAGCAATTTCCGCTGAAAAAACAATGATGGACCCGGGCATGCCGGTCAATACCAGTTATGTTTGGGGGGTAAGTACGTTGTTATTACCAGTTGTTACCATTAGAGCAGGCACATCCAGGTCAGGGTTACCTATTGGCGTACAGATTATCACAAAACAGTTTCACGAAGGTGTTGGGTTACAAATTGCGGCCCATATTGAAAAAAGTTTAGGAGGCTGGCAAAAACCACCGGCACCCTGCAATGTATAAGCACAATTTTCTCGGCGTTTATTAAAGCGCCATCACTAAATCAAGAAAAACACCTGATTCTTGATTTATAAAATTATAATTTAGTACAAAAACCAGTGATACATAACGACCAATAGTTCATACTGATACCAATGCATCAAGCGCCACCAAAAGATATATTACTTACTTTCATCGAAACAGTGTATGTTTTTTACCCTTAATAGAATACATATAGATCTCCAGCAAAATACCCACCAAGGACATCAAAAGCCAATCATATATTTTAACCAAGCTCTTGGGAGCCACTCAATATCTATACGCTTAAATTTTCCCAGCATATCTTGAGTCAGTATTTGCAATACATAAAATAGGTATCGAAATATTGATATTTAATTACAGGCACATACAGAGTACAAATATAAAACCCATTCAACCCTTACATTAAACGCGTCAGCTAGGTAAAAACTAAATTTAACCTAGGAAGTACACTATTTTAAAGATAGAATTAAGTAACAATAATGAAGGTAGTGTAACGTGAAAAAAATTCTATCCTTGGTCATCAGTATTTCATTGAGTCAGGCTTCTATCGCCGATTCCAAACCAGAACAGTTACTGGAAAACACCGAATCCAAAGTTATTGAGTGGCGCCGTCACCTGCACCAGAATCCTGAGCTGGGCAATCGCGAATTTCAAACAGCCAAATACATTGAACAGCACCTGCGTGCATTGGGTCTTGAAGTAGAAACCGGTATCGCCCATACCGGCCTTGTGGGATTTTTGAAAGGCGGCAAACCCGGACCAACCGTCGCCCTGCGAGCTGACATGGATGCTCTGCCGGTAACCGAGAGAACCGATGTACCCTTCGCCTCTAAAGCGAGAACCACTTACCAGGGCAAAGATGTTGGCGTTATGCATGCCTGTGGCCACGACACCCATGTGGCGATGCTGATGGGCGCCGCCGAGGTCCTCGCGGGCCTTCGCGATGAGCTGGCTGGCAACGTCTTATTCATATTCCAGCCCGCCGAAGAAGGCGCACCGGACAATGAGGAAGGTGGTGCGGAGCTGATGCTCAAAGAGGGGATCTTCAAGAAATACAAGCCGGATGTAGCCTTTGGCCAGCATGTGACCTCCTCCCTGCCTGTTGGGGTAGTCGGTTACCGCTCCGGCCCTTTGATGGCCGCCGCCGATGAGTTCCGCATCACTATTAATGGCCACCAGACTCATGGTTCCCGCCCCTGGGGTGGAGTGGACCCTATTGTTGCAGCCGCACAGGTAGTTATGGGAACTCAGGCGATTGTCAGTCGCCAGATAGATATCACAAAGGAGCCAGCAGTTATCTCTTACGGCCGCATTGATGGCGGTGTGCGTAATAATATTATTCCGGATAGCGTTTACCTGAATGGCACCATTCGAAATTTTGATATGGATAATCGCACGGATATCTTTAAACGATTGAAAAGTACCGCGGAGTTAATTTCTGAAAGCTCTGGTGCTAGCGCGGATGTGGAGATTTTGGAAGGATACCCAGTCACCATCAATAATGCGGAATTAACCGAAATGGCACTACCCATTTTGAGATCCGTAGCGGGTGACAAACGGGTGATAGAGATACCTAAAGTTACTGGTGCGGAAGATTTTTCCTATTTCGCCAATGAGGTACCCGGTTTTTACTATTTCTTAGGCGTGACCCCGGAAGGGCAAGATCCCAGTAAAGCCCCAAGCAATCACTCACCGCTATTCTATGTGGATGAAAGCGCATTGCGTAAAGGGACTGAAGCTTTGACCTTACTAACCCTGGACTATATGGCTAATTATAAAGCACAATAATAGAAAGCGAGCCTCTTGTGAGGCTCACTTTTAATATTATCTATTCCTCAACATCTAAAGTTATAGTTTTTTCGTTCGTCGCTCCATCATCATCCGTAATGCTGAATTTGAAAGATAAACTGGCTGGCTCCGCTGGTGTCATAAAATAAGCAGTCAGCATGTCCGCATCAATCAATTCAACTGACGGGCCCGATACCTGCTCCCATTTCTGGCTCACAATAGCTCCATCCTGATCTCTTGAAGCCGCACCGTTCAGGGTCGAAATTGTATTAGTCTTAACACCGCCAACAGCCCCATATGCAACAACCATAAACGGTGGAATGTTTCCCTCTACGATTACCGTAAATACACTCGTTACTATCTGGCCATTGTTATCTTCAACCTCTAGCTCAAACTCCAGAGTAAACTCACTTCCCGGGTTTCGTGGTGCTATAAAACTCGCACTGCCATCAACGTGAGTTACTAATTCAATACCCCTATTGGAGAGGGAACTCCAGCGATAGTCGACAATATGCGCACCAGGGACATCCCAAGAAATACCAGGAACCAGTAACACATTTTCACCGGGCTCAACTTCTTGAGTATTGCTTATCACTTTGGGGGGAACTAACTCAACATCTACGCTGACTGTCATTTGGCTTGTCGCCCCTCTGTTATCAGTGACACTCAATTTAAATGACAATACAGCTGGTTCTGCTGGTGCTTTAAACCTGGCAATTAAATTATCAGCGTCAACTAATTCAACGGGTGGGCCCGATACTTGCTCCCAATGTTGTCTCACAATAGATCCATCTGAATCATTTGAATAGGAACCATCTAAAGTCACATTTGTATTGGGTTGAACCACTCTCATAGTTCCAACACCCATATTTGGGGGCATATTTTGCTTAACAATTACAGTAAATAAAGCCGTGGCTGTCAGGCCATCGTTATCCTCGACCTCAAGTTCAAATCTCAGGGTAATTTCTGTATCCCAAGGAATTTGGGGTGCTATAAGGCTCGCGCTACCGTCGGCGTGGGCTGTCAATTCTATATCCATATCGGAGAGTGAACGCCAGCGATAATCTACAATATGGCCGTCATTATCCCCAACCCACCCTTGAAGCAAGACTTCCTCACCTGGATCAACGAATTGGTAACTCGAGATTATATAAGGGGCAGCTAAAACGATGCTTTCAACAAAGATAGGAACTATTGATTTACTCTTCAAACCACCATTATCCTCAACCTCAACCTCAAACTCAAAAATCCTCCAATATTTTTCATCCCCAGAAAATACTGGGGTGAAAAATGAAACGGTTCCATCATCAAGATTTTTCAGCTCAACTGGCAAGCCTGACACCTGTCGCCAATGATAGTTAATAACTGAGCCATCAGGGTCATAAGAACTGCTTGCAGATAATTTAACCTCTTCACCAGAAACAACTGACGCTATTGGATCTAGCAAAACTATAGGAGCCAAATTAGTTCCAATACTAACCCCCACTTTACTAGTATTCTTTAGACCCTTATCATCCTCAACTTCCAGCTCGAAAATTAACTCCTGTACAACTCCAATAATTTCGGAGGGCGCGGTAAAGCTAGCGAAACCATTACCAGAGTCATTTAAGTTAACAGGAGTACCGGAAATCTGTGTCCAGCGGTAAGCCGCAATACTGCCGTCGGAATCTGAAGACAGAGTACCATCGAGCAATACCCCCGAATTATCTTCAGCAGTTTGATTTTCACCAGCGATAGCTGTGGGTGGCAGGTTGATATGCCCAGCACCACCTTTTAATATAACCAATCCCTGTAACGGATTTGCGACAACGATATCCGCAATACCATCCCCGTTAATATCTCCACTAGCCATACTCTGAGGTCTAGTATAAGTTGCACCAGGAATGGCAATCTGTTCACTCAAAGCCAAGGCACCATCATCTTGCTGCTGATAAATACTTAAGAACTCTCCACTGGCCGGCAAGACAACTAAATCAGCAAGGCCATCATTATCAATATCTTTTATTAAAAGCTCTCCAGGAAGACCTCCATAACTGTGGATTTCAGGTTGCTGCAATAAGCTATCTTCTCCCTGGTAATATACAGCGACTCTTAAATTATCCTGCCCGATGCCAACTATTGATACTGAAATATCATTGCGGCCATCATTATTAAGGTCACCAATGGCGATTCCTTTTATTTGAATATCATCATTCTCATCAGCATTTCCACCTAATTCAATACTGGTAATTTCATTCAACCTCAAAGAATCATCCGGCGATAGAACAACCAAGCTATTTTGGGGAGACCCGTTAGCAATTAGAGAAATATCTGTTATACCATCTCCATCAACATCACCCAGTGCCATTTGCCCTGGACTGTCAATAGCTAGATCGCTAGCGGTACTCACATAGGTAGGTGCCCCCCCTACTTTATGAGTTATTACAGCACCATTCTCTTCCCAACTAACTCCGAGAATTCCTTTATTACTATTATTGCCAAGGTCGGCAATTGCGACTCGCTCAGAATAGGAGTTTTCCAAAGATTCCACATATACTAAACCGTCAACGGGATCTTGCAGGTATATCTCAGTTACGCCACTGTCAAGTCCAACAATAACATCTATCAAACCATCATTATCAAGATCACCCACTGCAATAGATTGAGGCAGACTTGTCTCTCCACCTGCAAGTGGATAATCAATAGACTCCGTCAGACCACCAAATTCGTCCTGTAGAAATACCTTTAATTTAAAGTCATTTTCAGGATCAAAGTTGCTCGATGTAGTTAGTACAACATCATCAAGTCCATCATTATTAAAATCGGCAACAGCGACCGCTTCTGCCTTTGAACCAGCGGAATAAATCTCAGCTGGCTGAAAATGAACCTCTCCACTTGCAGTGTTTGCAAATAGAAAAGCAGCCGAGGAAAGAGCAAAATATTTTGCGAGTAATCTAAGCTTCACAACATCTCCTTGTGCAATATTGCTTTAAAAAGCGGCACTAATTTAGCACAAAACGTGAAAGCGAAAATGAAGTTAGATTGATTACAAGAAGGAATTCAAATAAAACAAAATGAAGCAGACACTAGTCTCAAGTTAAAATAAATTAAGAAGGAATATATTCCAGTGAAGCTCCAAGTAGCCCCCCTTGATATAGATGGTATCTCTCTTCGCATGTGATACCGAAATACATAGCCAGCCGGCTTTGGATTTTATGGTTAACCACAAGAAATAGAAGTAAAAAAAGAGCCCTATTTGGGCTCTTTTTTTATCAATCCACAGCAATCAGTTAAAGAACTCTAGTTGATATATTAAAAGTACTGCTTTCTCCATCATCATCGGTCAATGTTACGGCAAAAGCCAAAGTGGCCTGCTCGGAAGGCGCTGTAAATGTAGCGGTAACACTGTCTGAATTTATTATAGAGACAGAAGGGCCTGATATTTGCTCCCATTGATAACTTACTATTTCTCCGTCAACATCAAAGGCACCTGAAGCATCAAGGGTAACAATGGAACTTGGCTGAATACTTCTCACGAGACTTATAGGCATAACCGGAGGCATGTTCTGCTCGACAACCACACTAACTATACCAGTAGACTTCAATCCATCATTATCTTTCACCTCAAGCTCAAACAACAAAGCAACTTTTAAGCCTGGAGAAACGGTAGGCGCAATAAAGCTAGCGGTGCCGTTTGGATAGTTGATTACAGAAATATCAGAAAGTGAGCGCCAATTGTAGCTAACAATTTCACCATCAACATCACTTGACCTCCTGCCATCGAGAAGAACTTCTTCTCCAGAACTTACTGTTTTAGAAACTCCAGCAAAAGCCACTGGAGGGGCGAGACTCCGCACATTTACTTGTGTAACAGCACTACTTTCCAGACCTTCGTTATCC
Source organism: Microbulbifer sp. GL-2 (assembly GCF_007183175.1). Lineage (NCBI taxonomy): Bacteria > Pseudomonadati > Pseudomonadota > Gammaproteobacteria > Cellvibrionales > Microbulbiferaceae > Microbulbifer > Microbulbifer sp. GL-2. The sequence continues at coordinate 2,027,152 of NZ_AP019807.1, read as the reverse complement.
GTGACTACTAACTCAAACTTCAAAACTTCAAAATATATTAAAGGAGAGCCAGATACTACTGGCGGTGCAGTAAAACTCACAGTAGCTGCTGACTCCTGTATTAGTTCTACGGGCTCTCCAGAAATTTGTCTCCACTCATAGCTCACAATCTCCCCTAAAAGATCAGTTGAGAGACTACCATCTAGAGTTACAACATCACCCGAATCTACCACCTGAAAATCAGTTGCAATTGCTCTAGGTGGGATATTTCCATCCAGGGTAACAATCGCTGTATCAATAGATACTACATTTTCGTGGTCTTCGACTTCTAATTCGAATACCAACGCTTCATCCCCACCAAGCTCGGCATTCTTGGATGATGGTGCCTGGAAAGTAGCAAATCCATTACCTGTATCATTTAAGGTTACAGCGGAGCCAGAAACCTGGCTCCAACGATAATCAATAATGCCTCCATCTCTATCGGCTGAGTGGCTTCCATCTAATAATATTACCTGGCCCTTCCTCACCACTTGATCATCCCCTGCATCAGCTATTGGTGCCAAGTTAATCCCTTGGGTATTTCCTTTCAGTAAGACCAACCCTGAAGATGGGCTTGCAATAACAAGGTCAGGAATTCCATCACTATTGATATCTCCCATATCAATACCCTGAGGATTCTCATAGTAATCCTCAGGTATCCGATATGAAGATTGCCTCAACAATCCACCGCTACTCAATGTACTAAAAATAGATACTGTGTCACCGCTCAAAGGAACTGCTATAAGTTCTTTATTTAAATCATTATTTAAATCATAGGCTATCAACATTCCATATATACTGCCATCAGGGGAAAAAATTGATTTTTCTAGTACTCCATCATTTCCTTGGTAGAAAGCCATTTGTGAGGTATCAGCATTCTCTCCAGCGGCAGAAAGCCATACATCATTACGGCCATCACCATTCAGATCTTCAATTAAAATATCATTAATAGGATATTCGTGGCCAAGTTCATAGTATGAAATTGGCGAAAAATTCCCCTCCCCTTCGGAAAGCATTACAGCCAAAGTGCTTCTTTCTAACTGCTTGGCAACTGTAACAATATCGTCAATGCCGTCATTATTGATATCGCCGAGAGCCATACTGCTTGAGTCATCAGGCTCCATAAAATAAATATATGATTTATGATCGTATATCGGATCATTTGTCATTGCATACACTGCAACCCCAAACACTCCTGACCCCACCCCAACAATATCGTCAATTCCATCTCCCGTTACATCGGCAACTACTATCTGGCTTGAGTGAGATGAACTCAGAGATTTACTCAAGACCAAGGTTCCATCACTAACCTGTGAAAAAATATCAATTCGATCTCTGTCAAACCCTACTGCAATGTCATTAAGTCCATCGCCATTGAAATCCCCAATGGCAATCGACTTTGGTGAACTAGCATCATCGCCATTCAAGGAATAATCAGCGTCCCCCTGTAACTTTCCATACTTATCCTGTAAAAATACCTTTAGTTTAAAGTCATTTTCAGGGTCAAAATTGCTAGATGTACTTAGCACCACATCATCTCGCCCATCATTATTCAGGTCCGCAACAGCCACAGCTTCAGCTTTTGACCCAGCAGAGTAAATCTCTGCCGGCTCAAACTGTACTTCACCAAGTGCCTGCCCCGATAACAGCAAAGTCATCGATGAAAGAGTAAAAAATCTGGAAAGCAATTTACGCTTCACAACATCTCCTTGTTTAAAATTATGCCAAATAAGCTTTTGAAAATAGCACAAACAAAACAGGAAAAATGTGATGAATTATGGACGAATAATGAAAGATTATTATCAGGAGTTAGTCGCTGAATGTTTAATCAATTAAAAGTAAACACTGGTACCAAAAGCTCGGATAAATCTTAGAAAACAGCAACCTACAAGTAACCAAAGAGAATTATCGAAGGTAATGGATAGAGAATATATACGAACAATAAAAAAGCGGCTCAAGGCCGCTTTTTCCATTTTGTCTTACGCGCTTTCCGAACGCCCCCTTACAGGGCGGCGGCGCGGTGCGCGCTTGGGCTGTTGGGAATCAGTGCGGGCAGCTCCATCTCCACGGCCACGACCACTTTCATTACCCTTGGTGCGAGACCCTGAGTTTTCACGATTATCCCCACTGCTACGGGAGCCGCTTTTACTCCGGCTCTCACCGTTGCCACGACTATTACCGCGATTGCTGGAACGGTTGCCCCCGCCATTGCGACCACCACGACTGTCGCCGTTACCGCGCGCTCCTTCACTGCGCTTTTGACCATTGGCTCGCGGCTTTTGTCCACCGCCGCGCTTTGGATTACCCGATTCAGGCAACTGATGATCTGGTTCAAAACCCTCAATTTCTTCGCGGAGAATCGGCTTACCAATTAAGCGCTCGATATCGCGCAACTGCTTGATTTCATCCGCACTAACCAGGGATACCGCTTGGCCACTTGCACCGGCACGACCTGTACGACCAATGCGATGCACATAATCTTCGGGAACATTGGGCAGATCAAAATTGACCACTTGGGGTAGCTGATCGATATCAATTCCACGGGCAGCGATGTCAGTGGCAACCAGAATTTGTACCTTCCCCGCTTTAAAGTCGGCCAGGGCACGGGTGCGTGCATTCTGACTCTTGTTGCCGTGAATTGCTTCCGCGCGAATATTATCGCCCTCAAGCTGCTTCACCAGGCGATTGGCACCGTGTTTGGTACGGCTAAATACCAGGGCCTGGTGCCAGTCGTTTCCGCGAATCAGGTGACTCAATAGTTTGGTTTTACGTGCCTTATCCACAGGGTGCAACTTCTGGCGCACCGTTTCCGTCGTCGTATTGCGTGGGCTGATATCAATTTCCAGCGGATTCTTCACCAGCCCTTTTGCCAGCTGGCGTATTTCCGGGGAGAAAGTGGCCGAAAACAGCAGGTTCTGACGCTTAGCTGGCAGGACTCTCAACACCTTCTTGATATCGTGGATGAAGCCCATATCGAGCATGCGATCGGCTTCATCCAACACCAGGGCCTCAAGCCGGTCAAATCGGATGGCTCCCTGATTGTGTAGATCCAACAAGCGCCCCGGTGTGGCCACCAGGATATCCGCACCACCGCGCAGTCGAATCATCTGTGGGTTGATCTTCACTCCGCCAAACACAACAGAGTGGCGCAGGGGCAGATACTTGCTGTAACTCTGCACATTATCGAATACCTGCGCAGCAAGCTCTCTGGTAGGGGTTAACACCAGAGCACGAACCCGGCCTTTATTTGCGCGCTCCCCGGAACTCAGGAGATGTAGCAGCGGCAGAGTAAAACCAGCCGTTTTACCGGTACCCGTCTGGGCCGCAGCCATAATATCATCGCCCTCCATCACAGCTGGAATGGCCTGGGCCTGAATGGGCGTAGGCGCACTATACCCCTGCTCAGAAACCGCACGGGCAATCTCCTGGGCGAGGCCCAGATCTTCAAACAACATAAAAAAACCTCGAACTGCGCTCCAGGCGCAATCAAATACATTCGCACCATAAGAGTGCGAAGAAAAATATCGGAGTTGGCATCCAGAGCGGATCGACGCTCTATGCACACAGCCGTCTATTCACCGAGAAAATCGGTGCGCGGCATTCAGTAGAAATTTCCGGGAAGAATTTGAGAAATGTTCCGGGGAGGATACCGACGGATTGCCGGCCTACAAATGACGCAGCTGAGAAATCACAGCACACGCACTATACCACAAATGAACTGACTGTATAGTTTTACCTTTTACAGCCATGCCCTATAGCCTTATACACAGGCATTGTTAGGGAAACACCCGGCGCGACCGTAACATAGTTTTGCGTTCGCAACGCGAGCGTCTATCTTTTTGATATCCAACCCCCGTTGCGAACTAAAGACAGAACTGCCAAGCGCAGTTGGGATATTAACTGTTATGTCATCAAACAAAAGAACTGGTACTGAGCAACTGATCACACTCGGCAACGGGCGCAAGGTTTCTATCCGCCCCATTTGTCGTGGTGACGGACAGCTTGAGAGAGAGCTTATCGAAGACCTGTCGCCCCAAACACGGCGCGACCGCTTTATTGGTGGCAGCTGTAAGGCCAGTCAACAATTAATTGAACTGCTTACTGATAATGACCATCAGGTCCACGAAGCTTTTATAGCCCTGTGCAGCAGTGACCATGCGCAAAGGGCAGTGGCAGTAGCACATTACGCTGTAGATGCGGATCGACGAGCTTGTGAGTGTGCCGTAGTCGTTAGCGATGACTGGCAAGGTCTGGGCCTTGGGCGGTTAATGTTAAAACGACTGATCCACTGTGCCCAGGAACAGGGCCTTGAGCGTATTTACTCCATTGAATCTGCAGAAAATAAACGCGTGCATACTTTTGCGAGATCTATGGGCTTTGTTTGTCAGGCCGATGCACGGGATTACACCCTATTGACCTATACACTAAGCTTACAACCTACACTGCAAACAGCTGGATATGATCATAATTCAGAAGACAATCGAATTAACCTGAACTAAACCTCTATCCACAAAGGGCCATCGAATAATATTTGGTTGCCCTTTATGCATCCCAATTTAGATCTTTGCATACCATCAATCTGGTGACTCCCTTCGGCCAACACCGGACATGACTTACCGGTCAACATGCTCTGCTCTCGACTACTCGATAACCAGACTTTAATAACTTCACACCCAATAATTAGCCTTTAAAATCCTTAAGAACCAGGTACTGGCTTGAAACAAGAATAAAATGCTGCTGAATAAACTCGTTATTATCATCTTATGCTTTTCAATATCGGCATGCTCATCAAACATTGCTAGCTATATTGAAAAGTCCCGAAGCTTTCCACACGATCATATAATCACCAGCGAGCAGATTTCTCAATGGAATTTTAGTAAGAGTAATTATTGTCAGGCTCAGTCCAACCAGTGTATTAGCTATTTTCATGCAGCCCCCTTATCTAACAAACGGATTAGTTACTCTATTGATATCGAATCCGAAAAAAGCGTGAGCGCAGTAAATCTCGAATTAAGTAGGGACAACCTGAAAAAGGATTTTTCAGGTACGATTATTCTTTTACATGGTTTTCGTGCTTCAAAAGAATTTATGCTTACTTCAGCACTTTATTTTCGCTTCCTTGGGTTTGATGTAATAATCCCCGATCTTCTAGGGCACGGTGAATCAGACGGAACTAAGGGATATGGTGTAGTGGACAGTGAAATCATCAGTAATTTAATTGATGATGTAGCCCATAAAAACATCATTAAGCAAAAAAATATCTACCTGCTAGGTAATTCAATGGGGGCTCTTACCGCTGCTCGCATCTCTTCTTCACGCCAAGATATCAGTGGCCTGATATTTCAGGCTCCTATGGTCAAGTTTGATCAGGCCGCTTACAATTATGCCAAATCTGGATTTCCACTACTTAGCGGCATTATTTCGGAGAGCAGTATTCGTGAAGGCGCGGCTTTAGCATTAGATCGGGCCAACATTAAAATTGATGACACAAAAATAAAGCCACTACTCATCTCTTCGCAAACCCCAATACTTATATTCGCTTCATCTTCCGACTCTGTCGCCCCACACACCGAATACCAGGACTTAATTTATAGAAACATTAAATTAGTAGTCCTTAATGATAGAAATCATCCTAGTATGGTGGCGATTGGGCAAGATGAGCATAGAGTGCTCTCCAGCTGGCTGGCAAATAACAACTAGGATTACAGGTTAGGTGTAATTTGAATATATACAAATTTTGATATTCAGCGGCACCTTGCAGTGTCGCTGAATGAAAAACAACTTACTAGAAGTAGCTAAAGTGACTACTTCTCAAAGAAATCATTACAAGCCAGCGGACCACTAAACTCGAGCAGCGCTTGCGGCATAGATCTAGTTTCGACTAAATCTCCCTTCTTATATAAAGAAAACTTCATATTGGCCTGCATAGACTTCATGTATCTCTGCTCACCACCAAAAATAATTACTGAAGGAAATTCAAGAGGATAAAAGCTATTAATATCTGCTTGTGCCTCAACAACCAATTGATATCTGATCTTATTGAGTTCAATCCGCATATAACCAGAGCAAGCATCTATCACCCTTTTTACAGATAAATTATTAAAGGCGGGGTAAAAAACCAAATCATAATCATCTGAAATATAGCGGCCGGCCCACATCTCATAATCAGAACTGCCAAGCTTGGCCCCTGTAAACATATAGTAAAGCTCATCAGAGAGTCCCATGCTATATGCCATCCCAGCGCTTGATTCCTTATCATACCACCCCTTATCCAGCTGGGCATAACCTGTACCCATCAATGACTGGGCACCATCATGAAAGCTGTATTGCACAGGTGTCCCTACCGTGTATAGAAACCACTTACCACCCACTCCGGGAATCTCTGGAATAATCCCAAAAGGTGTTTGTCCTGGATTTAAACCATGCCAATAATGGTGATGTTCACCATCCCAGCTCATGCTGAAATTAAAATTTTCGTGGTTTACCCAGATGGCATCTTCATTTGCCATAAGGATACCTGGCACTTCATAGTAGAATTTGCTGGGATTATCAGGATGGGAAAGAATCACCTCATCTAAAAATAAATCATATTTTACAGATTTACCATTTACCGGCGTAAAGGCCAGATGAATATAGGCTTTTGGCTTTGGCTCAGAAAATTCAGGGGCAATATATGTCTGAAAGCTCACTTTAAAATAACCCACATCAGGCACGGCTATATTATAAAACCACTGCTCTGCCCAGGTTTTATCTGAAGTAGGATTGTGAGCTTTTAAATCATCAAGTGTTGTAGCATAGCCCCTAACACCCAATAATAAGAATAGAAAAACGAACAGCAAACACCTAACTTTAATAAAGTAATGCATAGCACCGCCCTTATGAGAATTTAAATATATTTATAAACAGAAAATCCAAGCCCATATTATTTAGATAATGTCAACATACTGCTGAAATCATCTATCCACCTTGTTCAGTAATAAGATTGCTGTGACTAGTCAGACATAAAAACAAGGATTATGAGCCAATTTATTTCTGATACTAAAGGCCGAATTTCGGCGAAAAAGAGAATAACAGCCTTTAGTTGACACACACGTCCATTTCGATCATTCATGTATAAAATGAGAGAAATGCCACAATTAGAATCAAATTATTTTTTCTATAGAATTATCAACCTAAAAATTTAAATATAAATTTCATAATTTACATAAGAATCATTACACCTACCTTCTTATCACAACCTCAAAACAAGCACCTGAATAGACTAAAAAATTCGCTTATCCGGGAATATATGGCAGAAATTTTCTCTTTCATTTTTAAATTATGCCTAAAATGAGTGAATCTAACCTCCTGCCAGAAATATAAACTCAATGGATAAGTCTATCCCCCCCCAGCTCCCGATATATGTCAATGGCACATGGGTAAACTCTAATAGTAAGAAGTGGTTGGATGTCACCAATCCAGCCACTGGAGAAATCCTTTGCCGTGCACCATATACAACTATTGATGAAATGCATGGCGCGGTTATCTCTGCCACAGAGGCGTTTGAAAAGTGGAAAAATACGCCAATTCCTACTCGTGCACGGATCATGCTCAAGTACCAGGCGCTACTGAAAGAGCATCAGGAATCCCTGGCGCAAATATTGAGCGAGGAAACCGGTAAAACCTTTGAAGACGCTAAAGGGGATGTTTGGCGTGGAATTGAAGTTGTCGAGCATGCAGCAAACATTGCCAGCCTGATGATGGGTGAGACTGTTGAAAACGTCGCCAGTGCAATTGATTGTTATTCATACATACAGCCAATAGGCGTCTGCGCCGGGATCACGCCTTTTAATTTTCCTGCAATGATTCCCCTGTGGATGTTTCCCATGGCGATTGCCTGTGGCAATACCTTTATCCTCAAACCGTCTGAACAGGACCCAATCACTCCCTGTAAGCTGGCAGAACTCTTCGAGGAGGCAGGAGCACCACCGGGGGTTCTGCAAGTGGTGCATGGTGGTCGTGAGCAGGTAGATTTTCTGCTTAAAGATTCTGATATTAAGGCAATCTCTTTTGTCGGATCGGTGCCTGTTGGCCGGCATATATACCAAACTGGCACTCAGTACTTGAAGCGAGTACAGGCATTTGCAGGCGCCAAAAATCATATGGTGGTAATGCCTGATGCCAATAAATCCGCAGCTATCGGTAATATAATCGGGTCCTCCGTTGGCGCCGCTGGCCAGCGCTGTATGGCAATTTCAGTTGTCGTTCTCGTAGGTGAGGCGCAACAGTGGATAACTGAAATCCGTGATGCTATGGCCAAAGTGAAACCTGGACATTGGATGAACCCGGAATCTGACTTTGGCCCACTGATTTCCCCCACAGCTAAGAAGCGTGTATTGGAATATATTGCCAAAGGAAAAGCTGAAGGCGCAGACTGCCTGCTTGACGGTTCCAAAATATCAGTTGAAGGTTATCCCGATGGAAATTGGGTCGGGCCAACCCTGTTTTCCAATGTGTCGCCAGATATGTCCATCTACACAGATGAGATATTCGGCCCGGTCTTATGTCTGGTTAATGTAGATTCACTGGAAGAAGCGATCCAGTTGGTCAACGATTGTCCTTACGGTAACGGTACTTCTATTTTCACTGCCAGCGGTGCTGCTGCTCGTAAATACCAGCATGAAATTCTGGTGGGCCAGGTAGGAATTAACGTTCCCATTCCTGTACCTCTACCGTTCTTTAGCTTTACTGGCTGGCGAGCTTCATTTTATGGAGATCAACATGCCTATGGAAAGCAGGCCGTGCGCTTCTATACGGAGACAAAAACAGTGACCGCACGCTGGTTCGATTCCGATATAGAACATGCTGAACACGCCAATATGACCATACAGCTCAAATAATTATTTAAAGAAAGTCGAACTTCATTCCGGCAAGGAGATCACAGTGACCAGATCAGTCGCCTTTTTTGGATTGGGGCATATGGGTGCTCCAATGTCATTCAATCTGGTAAAAGCCGGTTTTCAGGTCAAGGGCTATGACCCGGTTGCGGAACTACTCCATAATGCTGGCGAACACGGTGTGGAAAAGTGCGCTACTCCACACCAGGCGATCGTGGATACAGATTTTATTGTGAGCATGTTGCCCCATGATCGCGCCGTTGAATCCCTCTATCTGGATGAAGAAAAATTATTAGAGCAAATCTCTGCAAGGACACTGATAATCGATTGCTCAACGATTTCGGCAAAAAGCTCCAAGAGGCTTCTCGCTGCTGCGAGAGATAAGAGATTACATGCTATTGAAGCACCCGTATCTGGCGGTGTCGCAGGCGCTGTAGCAGCGACCTTGAGCTTTATGTGCGGTGGAAATCATGAAGATGTGGAGCGGGCAAGAGAGATCCTTCAGCATATGGGGGCCAACGTCTTTCATGCTGGCCCCGCAGGCTCCGGGCAAACCGCCAAGATCTGTAATAACATGCTGCTGGCTATTCATATGATCGGCACCGCTGAAGCGCTACAGCTTGGGGTGGATAACGGCCTCGATCCTAAGGTGCTCAGCGAGATCATGTCGAAAAGCTCAGGAGCCAATTGGTCTCTGCAAAAATATAATCCCTATCCCGGAGTAATGGCCGAAGTGCCTGCAAGTAAAGAGTACACCGGTGGGTTTATGGTGAAATTGATGTGCAAAGACCTGGGGCTTGCGCAACAGGCTGCAAGTGATAGCAGAAGCTATACCCCCCTTGGTTCTTTGGCCCGTAATCTTTACGGACTTCATGACCTCGCAGGCAATCAAGAATTGGATTTCTCCAGTATTCAGCGCCTATTCCAGAAGAGCTAACAACCCCTTGAAATAACCCATAGTCATATATTAATTATTACGATCAGCAACAAATAATAATCACTAGGAAATGTAAAGGTATGCCTTTGAGAAGGCCCCGCTTTTGTAAGAGGGGCATCATATATTTCTCTAGCTGGGCAAATTAACGCTCTTGCCCTGTAGGGGCGATCTGAATCTCCCTGATTGTTACATCCTGTGGCTGTGTATACATAAACACAGCCGCACGAGCGATGTCCTCGGCATTTAGTGCGCCGCCAATAGAGTCCTTCCACTTCAGGTAATCATCAATAATTGCCTGTGAGGTGGTATGAGTTAAAAGATCGGTTTCCACGGCGCCAGGACTTATTGTCATTACACGAACACCACTAGGTGCTAGCTCTTCTCGTATCGTTTCACCAATCGCTGCTACAGCATATTTAGTACCACAATAAGCAGCGTGATTAACAAAGGTTTTTACACCGGCAAGTGAACTAATATTGATAATACTGCCGCGTCCCCTTTTCTTCATACCTCCAAGTACAGCCTGTATACCATTCATGGTCGCCAGCACATTCACATCGAACATCTGCTTCCACTCGACAGGATCTTGAGTTTCGATATTCCCCAAAAGCATCATACCGGCATTGTTAATCAAGCAGTCGGCAGGACCAAATTGCTGTTCAGCCTCCTCAATTGCGGCCCCCAAGGCCAGTCGGTCAGTGACATCTACCTGCTTGCACAGGGTGTTGGGCAGATTCAGGGATTCCATCTTCTCCAGGCGACGTGCCAATAGCAGGAGGGGATATCCGGCATCTGACATCTGCTGCGCAATAGTCGCACCAATGCCCGAGCTAGCTCCAGTAATCACAACCAATGGTTTGGACATAACAATCTCTCTTCTCTATCTCATCGCCGGTCTAATGTTCGGCATTCATTTGATGGACTAAGTATAGGATTTGGGACTAAGATGATTAACCTAACCAATAAGAAAACATTGTTTGTTTTTTATGAACAATCTATCCTGGCGGGCTATCAGGGCCTTTTTATCTGTGGCAAAACACGGGAGTTTTACCGCTGCGGCTGAGCACAGTGGGTTTTCCAAGGCCAACCTGAGTCAGCAAGTATCAGAATTGGAAGCTAATCTCGGAGTCCAGTTACTTTATCGCACCACCCGCAAACTGCGCCTGACGGAAATTGGTGAAGGTTATTACCAGCGTTGCAAGCAGGCGATGCAACAACTGGATACTGCTGCTGAGTGGGCTTCACAGAGTAAAGAGGGACTAAAAGGTAGTATCCGTATAAATGCCGTCGGTGGCGTCATTGGTGAAGAGCTTATTGCCCCACTGGTAATAGATTTCCAGCGTGAATACCCCGAGGTACGAGTGCACTTGGACTTTTCCAGCGTGCGTGTAGATCTGCTTGAAGAGCAATATGATCTGGTCATCCGTATGGGTACACTGCCGGACTCATCGCTGATAGTACGCAAACTGCATACTATTAAAACCCGATATGTCGCAAGCTCTGGCTTTTTAGATAAATACGGTTCAATTACCAAACCTTCTGATCTTTCCCAAGTACCTCTCATTTATGGAAGTGTCGATCAATGGGTGCTCACACGTGGCAAAACCCAGCAAGTTGTTCAGGCAGATAAAGGAATAAAAATGATCAGCGGTCGAGTTATGCATCGAGCATCTTTGGCTGGCCTGGGGGTAACTCGCCTGGCAGATGTGTACGTACAGGCTGACATTGCCAAGAACAGGCTTATAGAAGTTTTACCAGGCTGGTCGGAGTCTACGATGTTGTCTATGGTGTGCCCTCCCTTGAGACACCAAATAATCCGTGTTCGCAGCCTTATGGAATGGTTTAAAGAGCACTTTCCCAGAGCGTATCAACAATTATTGAAAGATGGCCCAACCGGCTAACCTAAATCTACCACTTTCTATTACTACTTTTTTGATAGTCAATTGATCGACTTTAAAATTATTTTTCCCGTAAATTTTCCGATCGCTCGATGACTTCTAATTCTTCCAGAGTTAATGCCTTATAACCACGCAAATAGGGCCAACCAAATCCCCAGCGAAAAGGGGTCGGTAAATATGGCGTACCACCAATTCTGACCCCTACCAACATTAATAACGCCAACTCCCCCTCACCGGTACTTGCAACACAAACCTTTAAATTTTCGTCAGCCAGCTTGCGCTGTTCATAAGTTCCTCCTTTCCAGTAAGCATAATCATGAGCTAAGCAGCAATTGATCCATAACTCCCTGTGCTCAATTGTTCCATCGGGAAAAACACTGCAAGCATCTGTCTGAAACGGCTCTATTTCCAATGCCCATACGGGACTTAAAGAAAATAATAGAATTATTAACATGTACTTCATACTAGTCACGACCTTTATCAAGCAAGCAACACCTCACCAAATAATACAAAGATGGAGATTTAAATAAAGAAACACTCGCCCCTGAATATACTCTCAAGTAGTTTCTCGGGTGAGATTAATTAATATCAACTACGGAAAAAATCATCTAAATTAACCAGGTTTCTTTAACGGTATTATTATTGCCATGATAGGAAAGTGCATCAGAATTCATAAAACCAACAATACTTCACATCCTAAAAATCCATCCTAGCGGGGAAAGTCAGTATTTTTCTGATAATGGATATTTTTATTGAAGTCTTAGCCAGCCATATAGCTGACTGGCGCGATTAAAGATGTTAATAGCAGTTTGATAGTTATCCTAATTGTAAAGCCCCAAACTTTAGGGCTTTACAATAGAAAATAATACTAACCAACTTCCGCAAGATTTCCCTTACTCTCCAACCACTGCTTACGATCACCCGCACGCTTTTTAGCGAGGAGCATATCCAGCAATTGGTTACTATCATCACCAGCATCTATATAAAGCTGCACCAAACGACGTGTATTGGGGTCCATAGTGGTTTCACGCAGCTGCATGGGGTTCATTTCACCCAAGCCTTTAAAACGGGTAACTTGGATCTTGCCTTTTTTCTTTTCTGCGCTGATGCGATCGAGAATACCCTGCTTCTCCGACTCATCCAGGGCATAGTAAACATCCTTGGCAATATCGATACGGAATAGTGGCGGCATCGCTACATAGACATGACCATTGGTTACCAGAGGGCGGAAATGCCGCAGGAACAGGGCACAAAGAAGAGTCGCGATATGCAAGCCATCTGAGTCAGCATCGGCGAGGATACAGATTTTATTGTAACGTAACCCTTCGAGGTTTTCGCTGCCAGGATCCACACCTAGCGCCACGGCGATATCGTGTACTTCCTGGCTACCCAGGATTTCGCTGGAGTCCACTTCCCAAGTATTCAGGATTTTGCCACGCAAGGGCATGATGGCCTGGAACTCACGATCACGTGCCTGCTTGGCAGAGCCTCCTGCAGAGTCGCCCTCCACCAGAAAGAGTTCGGAACGGGAGGTATCAGCACTGGAGCAGTCAGCCAACTTACCTGGCAGCGCGGGCCCCTGGGTGACCTTTTTTCGTGCAACTTTCTTCGCCGAACGCATACGCTTTTGCGCATTGCCAATACAGAGCTCAGCAAGCTTATCGCCCTCTTCCGTATGTTGGTTCAACCACAGGCTGAAAGCATCTTTGGCCACACCGGAAATAAATGCAGTTGCCTCGCGGGAGGACAGGCGCTCCTTGGTCTGCCCGGAAAACTGGGGATCAGCTAACTTGGCAGAAAGTACATAGGAGCACTGACCCCAAATATCCTCAGGGCCCAACTTAATACCACGGGGTAGCAGATTGCGAATTTCACAATATTCACGCATCGCATCAAGCAAACCGGCGCGCAGGCCATTTACATGGGTGCCACCTTGAGCGGTGGGGATTAGGTTTACATAGGATTCCGCAGTAATCTCCCCACCTTCCGGCAACCACTGTACAGCCCAGTCTGCAGCTTCCGTAGATGCCGCAAAACTGCCGACAAAAGGCTCTGCGGGCAGAATTTCCCAGCCCTGGTTGGCTGCTGCCAGATAATCCTTGAGCCCATCCTCGTAGTACCACTCATCAGACTCACCGTCCTGTTCGTTGATAAAGGTCACAGTGAGGCCGGGGCAGAGCACCGCTTTGGCGCGCAACAGGTGGCGCAAGCGCACCACGGAAAATTTAGCGGAATCGAAATATTGCGGGTCCGGCAAAAAGCGCACACTGGTTCCTGTTGCACGCTTGGGGCAGTCACCAACTACTTCGAGATCAGAGGCTTTCTCTCCATCCTTGAAGCCGATCCGATGCAGCTTGCCATCCCGCTGGATGGTAACCTCAAGTACCTTCGACAAAGCGTTAACCACAGACACACCCACACCATGCAGGCCACCGGAAAACTGGTAATTTTTATTGGAAAACTTACCACCGGCATGCAAAGTGGACAGAATTACCTCTACACCGGGACGACCCTGCTCCGGATGTATATCTACAGGCATGCCACGGCCATTATCACTCACTGAGAGTGATTGATCTTTGTGTAAAACGATTTCGATTTTATTTGCGTGGCCAGCGAGGGCTTCATCGACACTGTTGTCGATGACTTCCTGGGCCAGGTGATTGGGGCGTGTAGTATCTGTGTACATACCCGGGCGTTTACGCACCGGGTCCAGCCCTGTGAGAACCTCAATATCTTCGGCGGAATAATTGGCCATAATTTTTATGAATTACTGCTGGTTAAATAAGAATTCGACTATAGGATCGCAATAGCGCACAAATCCCTGGAAACTGTGATCACCACCATCTTCGATAGTTTGACGCTGCCCCTGGTAAAAGCGCTGCGCATCTCGGTAATCGAGCGTTTCATCGCCTCGCTGGGCCAAAAGCCAGTAGCGACTCCTTAGAGGGCTGGGCAGCTCGTTTTCCAAACGCCCCATGGTATCAACGTCCACCCCACCTAGGCGATAGTCCTGTGACTCACCGCTATAGGGCTGTAAAACCTGACCGATATAAGCCGGCATAAAGCGGGACGGCCGAACCGCTGGGTTGACAAGCACTGCAGGCAAATTAAAACGCTCGCCCAAATAGGTACTCCAGAAACCTCCCATGGAACTTCCCACCAACCCGATAGGACCAGGGTTAGCAGCCTGCAGGAAACCCTCTAGCAGGTTGACCAGTGATTGCCGGGCTATTGCTGGATAGGGAGAGATTTGCGGAGCACAGAAAATGATTTGCGAATGATCGACACTGAGTCGTTCCCGTATCAACTGGCACTTAAAGGATTGCGGCGATGATAGGAAGCCGTGCAAATAGATTAGCAACGGTCTTCCCTTGAGATCTTGAGTTTGCATAGGCAGGGATTATAGCGCCCCTGGAAGCTAGTGGGTGCGAAGCTCAGCATCACCCGCCCAATATATCGTGAAACTTAAAGTAAGGACTTATCCAGGCTGGCAAAGGCTCGGCGCATATCTACACGCATGTCAGACCAAAAAGTAACGCTGGTAAAGCGCTCCAGGCGTCCACCCGGCCCGGTCGACCCAAAGTTCTCGCCGATATCCCTGCGGTCGCGAAAGTGCATTACCGCATTGCCATCGCGATCGAATAAGGTACCCACCAGCACACCATAGGCACTCTGTTCGGTGTATACACGCCATGCCCAGGGGGAGGGGTCCAAAGGTGCAGCCACGGAAAACTTCTCCAGCGACATGGCCAAGGTGTAATCGGCCTCCGCCTGCTCGGGAACCAGCTCACCATTGCGCGCGCTGAGGAATTTGGCAGAGAAAGTCTTTGCCAACAGGGAATTCAGGCGCTGCAGATCCCGCTGATCGAGTTCGTAGTCCTTTTCACGATAGTTACTGCGCGGCAGCGAGGAAAAGCGCTTACTGTACTCAATTTGTACTGGGGCGACATAAATCTTGGCGCCACTAAGGTCCAAAGCAAAAGCCGCAGACACTTCGTCCAAATGGCTCGGGCGAGGCTCCAGGCCATCTGGCTGTGCCTGAACCGAATCATTTGCCGGGGCCTCCGCCTTGAATACTGGCGACTGAACACAAGCCGTGAGAATGAGTGTTGCACCCAAAAATGAGATTAAAAATAATTTTTGCATTCTTATACTCCTGAATTCCCGATGTTATTAATCCAGCGAATAGAGCCCGAATACAAAAATTAATTACCACATTTTTAGGGCCGCTCGCAGCCAACTACACTAAGCCATTAAATTTCTATGGCTCTGGCTTTCGCCGATCAGTCCCTGTACCACTGTCCAGGCATGCGCTGAACACAGGGAAATTTCATTGTAAAGGGCACCCTGGAGAAAGATAGAGGTAAGTTCGTTAAGAATGGTTTTTACACTTATCAAACGAAAGTGCAAACAACCCGCTACAGCTAATTGGTACCGGGTTGATATGAATCAATAACCGGAAGAAGCGAGATCTACATAATATTCAGAGATGGCCACGCGCTCGACTCCGGTGCTGTAAGTGCCGTCACCATGTAGTTCGAACCAGCGATAGCCAGGCATCTCGTCATCAACTGCGAAGGGCCCACTACCGGGTGTAAACTGTACCGAGGTAGACGGCGTTGCGTGCAGGCCTACTTGTCCTCGACTACTGTCAAATTGCTGGTGTACATGCCCCCAGACAATTGCTTTTACCTGGGCCGCTTGATCCACCATTTGCAAAAACTGTTCACATCCCTCGCGCAGCATATGGCCGTCAATCCAGTTGCTCCCTACGGTAACCGGCTGATGGTGCATCATGATCATAACCGGGTGTTCACGGCTCTCCCACAGCAAAAGTTGCAACCGCTCCAGCTGGACCTCAGTCAGGCCACCGCAAATCTTCCCTTCAACACTGGTATCCAGCAGCACTAGTCTCCAATTTCCCAGCCTGATCAAGTCTGTGCTGCGATTGGGAGCCAACTGCCGCATACGCGAGCTGGTATCGTGATTACCGGGAAGCCAATACCAAGGGGTGGGAATAGTGCGTATTTTTTGCAAAAAGCGACAGTAGGAGGCCTCAGAACCGTTGGCGCTGATATCGCCAGTGGCGACCAGAGCTTCGGCACGAGGCTGTTTGGCCACAATTGTCGCCAATACCTTTTCGAGTGTGTGGCCGGTGTCCAGACCCAGCAGTTGATAATCGGGCCTGCTGCCAATATGTGGATCTGTGATCTGGATCAAACGGTGCGATGTCACCCCCGGGGGTGAGTTCGAATTATTGTGCTCGCGAATCACTTGCTCACCTTGTGTTCACATCCATGTGCTCTACTACAGAATCAGAATCTCCGGCCATCCAGCACCAATTCGAATTCTGCGCGACCATTTGCGAGGCAGTACTCCAGCCACTCGCCAAGAAAGCGATTAGCCTGAGGCCTCTCATCTGCGCGTTGCATACGGGGATTCGGGTAAGCGGTATTCACTCCTTTACCACCCACCGGCCCGCAACCATTGGCTGTAATGACCTCTGCCATGCACGCATCGTGATAGAGGCGTACTGTTAAATCAGGGGGTTCCAGCCAGCGGCACTCACTGAGGCTTACCTCCGCGCCCAGAGTCACTTCCGTCGTGTATCTGGATCGCACCATCACTCTCAGTATCAGGGTGCCACCGGGCAGTTGGTAGCGCCAGTACTCTCTCTCCGAAAGCTTTGGCAGCAACCTGATCAGACGCAGGTAGTTTGCATCGCAGTCGGCATGATAAGACGGCAGATCGACTCTATACACCGCACTTTCATTGCCATTTGGCGACAAATTCTTCCGCTTGCGCTGCCGCGCCCGTGCCTCGCCCAGTACAGCCATTATCAACACTCCGATTCTATCGCTGCCGTGACTTAGATCTCAGTTTGCCCTTACCGCAGGTAACAGAACGCAAGGCATAATGACCGGTCAGACAGGTGGTGCCACCTTTACTAGTTTTTCCCGATTTAACTCCAGCCACTGCATGCAAATAATAGTGGCCGCGTTATCCACTGGGTTCTCTCCTGGAGCATAGTCCCCACCCATGGCATCAAGTATTTGATCCCTGGCGAAAACCCTCAGGCGTATATCCTCGTTTTCCTGCTCAAGGCCAAAGTACCCCTCTGCAAAACTTAAGTCCACCAGGGCACAGTAAAGATGCAGGCGCTCAGAGCTACCGCCGACGCTCGGCATATAGCTGTGAATAAAGTGCAGTTTCTGTACTTCCAAATCAGCCTCTTCCAGTACCTCGCGCCGCGCAACATCTTGTAGATCCTCCCCTTCCTCGACCATACCGGCGACCACCTCCAGGCACCAGGGTCCAGCTGGGCGCTCCAGGGCTCCCACACGGAACTGTTCGGTAAGCGCTACCAAGTCCCGCTCAGGGTCATAAAGCAGCACTCCCACAGCTGGCCCGCGTACAAACACCTCGCGCTGAAAGGCTCTGCTCCAGCCTCCACGAAATAGGCGGTGGCGCAACTGCAGACGCAACATGGTGAAAAATCCCTTGAACACGGTTTCTTTGGAAAGTATTTCCACAGCATCCGAGGAAAACTCGGGAGACAAACTGTTTCGACTGTTATTTCCTTGCATTGTTCGCCTTCTTTCTTTGCGATGCAGATCTTGTGCACTCTGGGAGGTCCAGGGCTATATAGGTCAGGACCAGCTGTTATACTCTGCGCCCACCGTAACAGCCTCTGAATCAAGCGGCCATACGAATTATCTCCCTGGATTTTTAGAGAGTGCGCCACTATGAGAGTGCTCAATATCGCCTATCAGCAACTGCGCCGTTATGGCAAGACGCGGGTCAGCTGGGCGCAGAAACTGACTTTTGGCCTGATCAAGAATGATCACTATACGCAGGTGTTCAGCGACCGGGATGTAGCCGCATTCGAGGCCCCTTTTGGTATCCGCGACCTCGGTGTGAATAAAGCTAATCGCCGCTTGCTGGAGACCGTAGAGGCATTTGAGCCGGATCTGGTGATTGCTGGTCACTGCGACATGATCAGTAACGATACCCTGAAGGAAATCAGGAAGCAGCAACCCAGCTGCTTAATTGCACACTGTAATAACGACCCACTCTTTGTCCCCAGTAATGTAGAGCGGATTAAATATCGAGCGGAAGTGGCCGATGCGGTTTTTGTATCCACTGGACGCCGCGAATTGAAAATTTTTGAGGGGATTGGCGCGCGGGTTTACCACATGCCCAATCCGGTAGAGACCTCCATCGAAAACCTCAATAATGCTGAACGCACAGATCTGCCCATTGATCTGCTGTTTTGTAGTAACAGCAATAACTTCACCAAGCGCTTACAAATGGTGAAAAACCTCAAGGATGCCCTGGGTGATTTGCTGAACTTTAAAACTTATGGCAGCTTTGGTGAACCTCCAGTCTGGGGGCGGGATTACGACCGTGCTCTTTCCCAAACTAAAATGGGATTGAACTTTAACCGCCAGGATACTCATTACTGGTACTCATCGGCACGCATGGCACAGCTGGCCGGAAATGGCATATTGCAGTTCACCAGTGACAAGCTGCATTTCGATGAACTGCTGCCACCTGAGAGTGTCGTTTACTTTTCAGGGGAGCAGGATCTACTGCAAAAGATCCGCGGGTTCCAGAATGACGATGCCAAGCGACGTGCCTGGGCGGCACGAGCCCGGGAGTTTTTCCACACGGAAATGAATTCCAAGCTCTATGCACAGTACATCGTTGAAGCCACGAGCTTACAGCCCTTTAGCCATGATTATGCCTGGGCTCACGATGTCAATCTGGATGGCACCCTAAAGTAACAGCAGCGCCAGACCAATCACACTGAATATGTTGGATTTATGAGTAACAAGCCAATTCGAGTGGCACAAGTCCTCGCCGGTGCCGAGCACGGCGGTGCGGAAAACTTTTTTGTACGCCTGGTAAGTGGATTGAACCCAAGAGGGGAAATTAACGAGAAGGCATTTATTCGCAACCACGACCATCGCGTGCAGGCACTGCGTGGCAACGGTGTTGAAACCGAAGGGTTTAAATTCGGTGGCAAGCTGGATTTTCTCGGCAGGAGAGTTTACCGGGAGGCCCTGGGCAACTGGCAGCCAGATATTGTAATGACCTGGATGGGGCGCGCTACTATTATTACCCCCAATTCAAAAAACTACCTGCTAGTCAGCCGTCTCGGGCATTATTACAATCTCAAATACTACCGCCACGCAGATTACTGGATCGGAATCAGCAAAGGTATCTGCCAGCATTTGATTGATGGCGGTATCCCCAGGGACCGAGTTTTTCATATCCCCAACTTTGCCGATGAGACCTCTGTGGAACCGTTGCCACGCAACAGTTTTAATACCCCGGAGGACAAACCCCTGATCCTCGCTGCGGGGCGCTTACACATCAATAAGGGCTTTGATGTCCTGTTACACTCGCTGACGCAGATTCCCAAAGCCACACTGTGGCTCGCAGGTACCGGCCCGCAGGAGGCCAAGCTGAAGGCATTGTGCCATAAGCTAGGTTTGGATCAGCGGGTACGCTTTCTCGGCTGGCGCAACGACGTCACCACCCTGATGCGTACCGCCGACCTTTTTGTGTGCCCATCCCGCCATGAGGGTCTGGGTTCGATCGTAATGGAGTCCTGGGCGCATCGCTGCCCGATAGTAGCCACCAATTCCCAGGGACCGGGTGAGGTAATTACCGATGGCAAGAGCGGCCTGATCACCCCCATTGATGACGCCGATGCTCTGACAAAGGCCATTGGGTCTGTCCTGGATAATCCGGAGCTGCGCCAGAGCCTGATTGAGAATGCATCAGAAGTATATGCAAACGGCTATTCGAAGAAATTTATTGTAGATTCCTATATTGATCTCTACGACAAGCTGATGCACCGGGGGCACCCTTAAAAAACAATAAAAAGCCGCCATTTTTTGGCGGCTTTTTACCATCACAGGGCTTAAGAAATTCCAACAATGGTTTATTGGTAAGCCTCAGGCAAATCACGCAATAACGCACTCACACCTCGCACAATCAGGCGCTGGCGCTGCTCAATACTATCTGGGCGTGTCAGGAGTTCACTAGCACTGCCTCCCCAGATAATCTCACCACCAGGACGACCGATACCCACGCTCATAATTACTAACGGCGCATCGGTAAGCGGCGGCAACTCTACAACTTCCTGTGGGGCATTACTGTCAAACTGCTTATCCCAGCTGGGATCCCTGGTATCCCCGGAAAAAAACTCATCGACCACAGCAACCTGATAATCCACCACCATGTCAGCAGTCTGGTCCTGGGACACCTGACGGTAACCCCTCTGCTGTAACTGTGCCGCTACGGTACCGCGCATCTCCTCATCCAACTCCACCAATTGCGCCGATGCGTCAGGGGTATCAACGAGCGGGGTCACTGCCCATTTATAAGTGGAGAAAGCCACTGGCTGCGCCCCGGTATTTGCCCGTTCCACCTGCATCTCCTGGCACCCCGCCAATAGCAGCAGTGTTACCAGACCCGTCATTATGTAACGCATAAATACTCCTTAAAGTTCATACTTATTTGACCGGCTCAGAAGAGTCATAGAGTTCTATTTTGGGACTCCACTTATACCACTCTGGTTCAGCTTTTGGATACAAAGGAAAGTGGCTGCCAGTTTCCACTTCGAATCCCATAAATGGAGCTTCCGGTGTGGCTAATGCGATTCCCCCTTTAATCAAAGCTTGGGCAGATTCAGTATTAATATTGAGACCACTGCGCAAGCCAAAATTCACTTCCACCCCACTGGCATTCCAGAAAACTGTATGTTCGCGCACCAGCGGGCGATACTGAGGCTGAATATGCACGTAGATATAAACACGGTCTGCATATTCCCCCAGGGAAAAACCGGTCACTTCACCCACCTGAACCTGCCGATAGTAGACAGGACTACCCGCAACCAGAGAGCCGCGCCTGGCAGCATCCAGTATCACAGTTAAACCTGGTCGGCTCATAGTATCAGCGAGATCTTCTTTAGGAGCTTGCAGTTCCGCATAGAACTCTGTCTGCGGGGGCCCACCACCCGGCTCTAAAGCCAGGTAGCGCCCAGTGATCAATGTATCCAAGTGCGCAATCTTGCTGATACCAATCTGTGGGGAGACCACCCAAATACGTGTGCCCGCTCGAGCAAAATTTCCGCCACGGTGATATAGCTTAGCGCGCGCGCGCACCTCGCCAAGATCCCTTCCAAGCCGAAGCCGGGTAATCTCCCCCACCTGCACACCTTTAAAGCGCAAGGGAGCCCCGACTTTCAGCCCCTCTGCACTGGAAAGGCTGATTTGTATCTCGATCCCTTCCTCGAGTGCGGCTTCACGACTACTGTACAGGGGAAACTGATCGCCACTCTGTGCCGGTGTTGATTTCGCGCGATCCTCACGCCGAATACCAAAGGCGACACCACCACGTAACAGAGACATCAGAGAGTCCGCCTGCACCTCGATCCCCTCACTGAGGCTCGCACTGGCGCGCAGCCCACTGACGTTCCAGAAACGGGCACCCTGGTGTACCAAATGCGCATAGCGCGGCTCAATGACCACATACACCTCAACACCTTCGCCATCCCTGCGCAACTCCATTCCCTGTACTTTACCTACTTCAATACGACGGAAGTACACAGGGGCCCCGCGTTGCAGTGAGCCGGGGTTCCGCGATGTAAGACGCAGATGCAGACCGGGTACTCGGGGATCCCTTTGTGGAGCCGAGGCGCGTGCCGAAAAAATACGCTGAGAGCGATTTCCTCGACGAAGTTCCACTTCGATACGGTTACCCTGGATAAGCTTGTTGAGACCACCGGTAAAATCAAAGGTCGGAGGCGCCAGCCAAAAACGGGTATTTTCACTGAGCAGGTCATCAGTCGCCGGGTCCATCAGCACTTTAACTTCCATGCCATTCATACGCTTATTGGCTTTTGCCCCGCTGACTTCACCCACCTGAATCCCCTGGTAATACACTTTGGTGCCCCCGGGTGTGACATCGACACCACGGTCAAAATTCAAGGTGACGGAAATTCCGGCGTCTGCAGCGGCAAAATTTTTATATAATTTAAATTCTGTGCCATTTACCGCTAAGGGGGATTGGCTTTGCGATTCCGGTGTATAAAAACTGACGCCGCCGGCAAATAAAGCGGCAAGGGATTCCAGGGTAACGCTGATACCGCTGATACCGCCCTCGATAGATATACCAGAGCTATTCCAAAAACGGCTGCCCCGATGAATTAGGTAAGCGTACTCTCGGCGGATAAATAATTCGATACTGACTTCATTGCCATCTTTATCAAGGCTGTAATCCGCTACCTGCCCGACCCTTAACTGCCGGTAATATACAGGAGAGCCTCGGCTCAATGAGCCTAAACGACGCGACTTCAGCACCACACGCAGACCATCGCCACGGATAAATGCTGGAGGGCGGTCCAATGCGACAAACTCCCGCTTGCGCTTGCCACTACCGGATTCTACCGCTATGTAATTACCCGACAACAAGGTTTCCAAGCCGCTGATACCAGTGATGGATAATTCCGGTTTCACCACCCAGAATTCAGTGCCTTCTACCAGTAGGTATTCCGCACTGCGGTTGAGACTGACCTCCGCCAATACGCCATCGGCACCATTCAACTCTTTCGCATTGGGCACCAGGCGTACATTCTGCACAACCCCAATATCCACACCGGAATATTTCACCACGGTTTTGCCTTTCACCAGCCCATCACCTGAGTGAAATAGGATACTTGCGTGTACATCTCCCTCGGCAACATCCTGGTAAAGTAGCCAAATCGCTATTAACCCGGCCACCAAAGGTAGAATCCAAACCAGCGGCAATCCCTTGCTAGAGCGCACTACCCCCCGTTGGGCACCACCATTCAGGCGAGCCTCGTCGACACCATTGTCCTGAGGGGGCAAGTTATCAGCCATTTTCTGCGGCACTGTTGTGTGCCGTCTCCGGTGCTACAACATTACTGTATAGATCTCCATCATAGGCATCCCAGATAAGGCGCGGGTCAAAGGAGCGCGCTGCCGTCATGGTAATCACGACTACCGAAGCAAAAGCGGTACTGCCTGGACCTGCCGCCACCTGGGCGATAAACCCCATATCCACCAGTGCCACCAAGATGGATATCATAAAGAGGTCGAGCAGGGACCAGCGCCCAATGCCGGATACCACCCGGTAGATTTTCATAGCCTGGGAAGGCACAAAAGGTAAGCGCAGTTGCATCTGTACCAACAACAAAGCCAGGCCAAGTAACTTCATTACCGGCACAGCAATACTGGCCACGAAAACAATTAGCGCAATTCCCCACATACCGCTGTTATACAGCTGCATAACGCCACTGATAATCGTGGTTGGTTCACCGGCACCCAGATAAACCACCGTCATAATCGGCAAAATATTCGCAGGCAGTAACAATAGCGCTCCGGTAATCGTCAGCGCCCAGGTGAGCATTAAGCTGCCATCAATACGCGCATGTACCCGTCCACCACAACGGGGACAACGACAGCGTCCTCCCACTACCGGCAAAATAATTAATTGATGACAACTAAGACAGCTTGTCAGACCCTCGTGCAGTCCCTTGCGGGGGAGGTTTTTACTCATGCCCTTGCCTCCCGCAAAGCACGCCGGCGCGCCAAGCGGTGCCAAATGGCATTCTGGTCAAAGCTGAGCGAGGAAAGATTCGCAACCAACATCATGGCACCAAAGCAATAAAGCCCCGGCTCTACATCCATTTTTCCCAAGTCCCTCAATTTAATCAGCGCCACAAGAATGCCGAGCATGTACACATCGAGCATGCCCCATTCCTTAATATGCTGGTACCAACGCACAGCAATAGACACCCAGCGATCCAGTACCCCCCAGACACTTCCACAACAGATAAATAACAGCAGCAGGAATTTCCCCAAGGGGGCCAGCACACTGCAAAACAGTACCAGGGACGCCAGCCAGATATATCCGGCTTTAAATAGGGAATGAACACCGTTCATCAAGGTGTTCTCGGCACCAAAAGAGAATAACGAGAATTTGAGCAGAGGCAGACTTGCAGAAGGAATAAATAGTAATAGTCCCGTCATGCTCAGGGCGATGGTGTAATAGACGCTGTGATTGGCACTGCGGTGCAATGTGCAGCCACAGCGTGGACAGATCAGCTTCTGACCGGTCGGTGCCAACCCACCAGTCAGCAATAAGTCGCATTCGTGGCAGGCTCGCTGCCAGGGTATCGGCTTGTCGTTACGCAGCTGCTCCATGTGCGAGAAGTCCTTGCCTTATCCTGCACAATTTTTGCCGCATCCAAATGCTTCGATGGCGCGTCTATTGCAATATAGGGCCTTTGCCCTATTCAATGCTGCCGTGACATTGCCAGGCAGTTACCGGTAAACGCACATTCGCGTCGGTTTAACGAAGATATACCAAAAAGCCGAAAGCGTCGCCTCGACGCTCAGGCTGGCCGCAGGTACACTCTCGCGACTGCTGATTGGGGAAACTGGCAGCACTACCGAACCATGCGAGCAAAAGGAACCCACCGAGTACCCAGAACTCGAGTGCCGCTCCGAATACTTTTTTAAAGCTTGAAGACCGCACCCGCCACAGGAAGTTGAAACAGATGAAAAGAAGTAACCGCACAGAGCCGCGAGGCCGCCAGTTGCGCCCACTGAAGAAACTACTCGCCGCCGCTCTGCTCGGATTCGGCGCCATGCAGGCCCAGGCCGACACCCTGTGGGATATTTATATGCAAGCGCTGGATAATGATCCGCAGTTAGCTGCCGATCGTGCTGGATACCATGCAGGAATTGAGGCAAAAAATCAGTTTCGTGCAGCATTATTGCCACAGGTGAACGCCCAATTCCAAGCAATAAGGAATCACGAAAACAACCGATTTGCACGTGCAGAACCTATTGATGATGAAAACAACCTTGAACTCATCGATTTTCTTCAGAAAGATACGGGGACTTTTAACGACAGGACTTACAACGCTAGCCTGAGCCAAGCCATATTCAATGCCCCCGCCTGGTTCGATTACAAGCAGGGCAAGAAGCTGACCGAAAGGGCTACTGCCGAGTTCAGTGCCAACCAGCAGGCCATGATGATTCGCGTAGCCACCGCCTACTTCGGTGTATTGCGAGCCTACGATGTATTGGAGGCTGCAATTGCTGAGGAGCAAGCTCTGGCCAAACAGCTTGAGCAGACCCAGCAACGTTTCGAGGTGGGGCTGACCGCCATTACCGATGTGTACGACTCTCAGGCAGCCTACGATAGCTCCGTTGCCCGTCGCTTAACGGCCCAAGATGACTTGCTAAGCAACTTTGATGCCCTATCTGTCCTTACTGGCGGCTATCACGAAGAGGTCTCCCCTCTAGTCGAAAGTTTTCAAGTAGCGCCGCCCGTGCCGGCAGAGCGTGCAGACTGGGTCGATTTCGCCCTAGCCAACAACTTCGACCTGAAAGCCGCACGGTTGAATGCTGAGGCAGCTCGTTACAATGCCCGCTCAACCGCCAGCGAACATCTACCCACGTTAACGGGATCTCTCTTTTACAATAAAGCCACCTCGAATGGCGACCAAAGAACCAGAGTTTTATTCGAGGATGCAGCTTTTCAGAACCGGAATCGATCAACGACCTTTTCACGCGACCAAGACCTCCGTGACACTACTGCGGCGATTACCTTAGATATCCCAATCTACACCGGCGGCCTCCTCAGTGCCAATCGCCGAGAAGCGCGCAACCTGTCCTTCCAGGCCCAAGACCTGCGCAACCTGACCGAGCGTAACACTATCCAGAACACCCGCACACTGCACCGTGCAGTGGTAACAGATGTATCCCGTGTTGCAGCTCGACAGCAGGCTGTAGTCTCTGCCAAGAGTGCTCTAGATGCTACCCAGGCAGGCTACGAGGTGGGAACACGTAATATTGTCGATGTGTTGCTGGCTCAGCGCACACTGTTCCTAGCACAAACCGATTACGCCAACTCACTGTACGACTACATCCTCAACACCCTGAATCTCAAGCAGGTGGCAGGACTTTTGTCTCCAAAAGACCTGCAAGAATTGGATGCTATGCTGAATCCGGCAAACAATGTAGCTCGTGTGGCTGAACCTAACCCAACCAGCCTGCCAGCGCCATCCAAGTAAACACTTCTGGTACTAAATGAAAAGTGAGCAGCACTAACCTGCTCACTTTTCAATAGCAGTAGACATCATATTTTCTATCTCTCCCAGCAGGCACTGCAATGCTCCACTGTTCTGCTCCGCGACCAGCTTGGCTTTCTGACCTGCAGCAAGCCGCTCCTCATTGTTTAGCAGCCACCCCTTTAACTGTTTAGCCAACGACTCAGCATCTTCCACAACCACCAATCCACCAGCATCTCCCAGCAACTGTGCCACAGTAGCAAAGTTGTGCAGGTAGGGGCCGGATACAATTGGCACCCCCCAAGCAGCGGGCTCGATCATATTGTGCCCGCCCACAGGTACTAAGCTGCCGCCTACGAAAGCCATATCGCAAGCGCCATAGAAGCGCAGCAGCTCCCCCATGGAATCTCCCAGTAGTATCTGGTCTCGAGCCTGCGGGGCCTCACCTTCACTACGCCTGGCAACCCTAAAACCGCGCTCCTGACATAACCGGGCAACATCATCAAAACGCTGGGGGTGTCGAGGCACCAGGACCAGAAGCAAGTCTTCAAACTCTTTTATCAGGGTCGAGAAAGCATTCAGGATGGCCTCGTCTTCCCCGGCATGAGTGCTGGCTGCCAGCCATATCTTGCGACTAGTAGGACCACGCCATTGATAAGACAAAGCCTGGGCCTCACTGACAAGGCCCAGGTCAATACCCTGATCAAACTTGATATTCCCACTGGTAACCACCCTCTCTTGAGGTAAACCCAGGGAAATAAAACGTTCTGCATCTGCTTTGTACTGTGCAACGACCTTATCTAGGTTGCCGAGCATCGAACGGGCAAAACCCGGAAATTTCCCATAGCCGCGAGCAGATTTCTCACTGAGGCGTGCATTAGCCAGTAATGTCGGGATACCCTGCTTTTTACAGCACCGCAGCAGATTCGGCCACAGCTCCGTTTCCACGATAACCAATATGCTCGGACGCACAGACAGCAGAAAAGGGGTGAGGCACTCGGGAAGGTCATAGGGTAAATAGTAATGCAGTAGACGCCCCCCCAAGACAGGGCGAAGAACCTCACCCACCCGCTCAGAGCCAGTAGGCGTACTCGTAGTCACCAACCACTGCCATTCGGGGTGACGTGCCGCTAGCTGAGAAATTACTGGCACTGCCGCCAGAGTTTCTCCCACGGAGACAGAGTGAACCCATATCAATGGGGCGCGACTACGGCGTTCAGATACTCGCCCCAGTCTTTCACGAAGACGATGGCGATAAGCGGGCTGACGGCGACCACGCCACCATAAGCGAAATAAAATAAGGGGGATAGCTATACGAAAGAGCCAAGTATAGAGAGTCTGCATATATCCAGCTGTCATCAATTAGCAACTACTTGCAACCCGAACCTGAGATCCGGCCAACTATCTTACATGCAGAAATAACAATTTAGGTCTTAGATGAGAGTTGTTAGCAATCCACAACCCGATAGAAATCCGAGCGAGCTCCAAAAACCCCAGAAGCCATCCCTACAGATCGGCAAAACCGTAGCCAAGGCCGCGATCCAAGGCGTATTCCACCAAAAACCAGCCCAAATAAACAAAGAACTCCAGCAGTAAGTAGCTGAAATATCGCCGATAAAAAGATGCCAGGCCGGCTTCGCCCCGAAAGCAACTTCTGCTTTGCCAGCGTAATACCTGCAGAGTACTTGCGGCGAGAGAGCCAGCGCAAATTTGCGCGGCTTATTGGTACAGCCTCAAAGACTTTAGCCTCAACGCAGTGAACGATATCCCCACCCTTGGCGTTGAGTTCGGAAAAAAACAGTACATCTTCCCCCCCGCCAAAAGGATCTCGCTCATCAAAAGACAAGCTAAACTCTCGGATCATTTTCATCGGGATAAGAACATTATTGGTGGCGCAGTAGGTAAGTCGATCACCCGTCTGCCTTTTCCTGCGAGAGAAAAAATTAACGTAGTAAGCTGGTACTGAATCCGGTAACTGCCTTACTACACTGCCATTAACCACTGAATTACCACCCAGCTGCTGAGAATAACGAAACAGTCGAACCAGCCAGTCACGGGCCACCCATTCGTCATCATCAATAAACACTAGATAGTCCGCACCCTTTGCCTGAGCCTCCTGGATACACCGATTGCGGGCAAACGGTATTCCGCGGCGCTCCTCAAGGGCATAGAGAATAGGAAAAGGCGAATCAACCACAAGGGACTCAACTACAGCTTGCCCCTCTTGATTCTCTGGATCATTATCCACCACTGTTACAGTAACACTGGCATCCGCAGGTAACTCAAGCTCAGCAAGGCTCCGCAAAGCAACACGAAGTTGCTCCGGTCTTTTACATGTGCAGATACAAATGTCCAGCAGTGGTCGCAATTTTAACTCCACAAACAACCAAAAATATGATCAGGGTTTCGGCAATAGCAGCGCAGCCTATACCCCTCTAATTGGCATGTCTATAATATTTGGTTTTCGGCCTGCGTGTAGGCAGCCCATCAATTTTTTGGCATCAAGCTAGAAGATCCGGGTGACACTTAAAGACAAATTTATTCTGTGAAGCAATCCATGAAAGTAATGCAGCTACTGCCCGCCCTAAACTCAGGGGGAGTTGAACGAGGTACGCTCGATCTGGCGCGAATGCTCGTTCTAGCTGGCCACGAATCTATCGTGGTTTCCAATGGTGGCAGCTTGGTCCCAAGACTGGAGTCAGAGGGCTCAAAACATTTCACACTGTCAATTCATAAGAAATCCCTTAGCAGTTTGCTACAGGTTAGACCGCTAAGACAACTAATTCAGCAGGAAAGTCCGGATGTATTACATGTACGCTCAAGGATCCCCGCCTGGATAACCTTCTTAGCTTGGCGAAAACTTACAGCCAGCTCACGACCACGCCTTATCAGCACCGCACACGGCCTCTACTCTGTCAATCGTTACAGTGCCATTATGGCCAGCAGCGAACAGGTCATCGCCATATCCGAGTGCGTGAACAATTACTTACAAAGTAATTATGAGGCATACCTACAGCGCCCCCCGGAAATAATCTATCGCGGGGTCGATACCGACGAATTCAACCCCAACATCCCCCTCCCAACCGGCTGGAGAGAGAGCATAGAGCAAGAATTCCCAAACCTACGCAGCAAACGCTGGCTTCTCTTACCCGGAAGGCTAACCCGCTGGAAAGGGCAAGAGGACTTTATCGATTTGATCCAGCGTTTGAGCTTCAACCGCAGTGATATCCACGGGATAATCCTGGGCGGGGCCGAGCCCAATAAGAGCCACTATGAAGAGGAGCTCAAACAGCAAGTAAAAGAAAAGGGGGTTGAGAGCTACCTTACGTTTGTCGGCCACCGCAGTGACATTCGCCACTGGTACAAAGAATCCAGCCTGGTATATAACCTCTCCAAGCGGCCAGAACCATTTGGACGTACCGTTATTGAGTCAGCAGCCATGGAGACACCCGTTATTGGATATAATGTAGGGGGCCCCGCCGAGTCACTGCGTATTTGCTTCCCTCAAGGGCTAGTGGAGCAGGATGATGCTGAAGGTCTGTATAATCGCACCCAGGCATTACTCAGCGACCCAAAACAAAAGTCCACTCTCTCCGAAGATTTCACCCTCAAGCGCCAAGCGGAGCACACTATCGAAGTCTACAAAGCTATGATTAAAGAGCCATCTCAAACCTATGACAGTGATTAATTTAGATCACAGCGAGCCTTTTGCCAGCGGTGGTAACCGCTTTTGTTACCGTCATCCTGAAAAGCCGCTTCTCTGTGTTAAGGTTATGCGCCCAGGACGAACTACTGAGCTACTTGGTCGCGCGCCCTGGTATAAACAGTGGCGAGGGCAAGACGGCTTTGATGATAACTTGCGAGAGCAGGAAGGTTACTCACAAAAGGCTGTACATCAAAACAAAAAGGGTCTCTGGCAACATTTACCTCGCTGGTATGGGTTACAGCAAACCAGTTTGGGGCCAGGTGCAGTCACTGACCTTATTTTAGACAGCAGCGGCAACCCCGCCCCTACATTGCGCCAATACCTAAATGAACATGGCTTAAACAGTGAGGCGAGAGCTGCTCTAGAACGCTTTGCAACATGGCTGCTGGAATATGGTGTTCTGACCAAAAACCTGATTGCCCACAATCTGGTAGTACGCCAGGAAAATGAGAGACTAGAGATCTATGTAATTGATGGCTTGGGTTGCGCATCCTTTTTACCCTTTCCTCAAATCTCTGATTACTTTGCCAAACGCTATATTCAACGCCGTATACAGCGCATGTGGCTACGGGTCGAATGGGAAATTTCTGATAAGAAAACGCCCTGGAGAAGATTTGAAGCCCAGGGCCTCAAGCATTAGCGTAAAGGCAAACCACAACGACGTAACAGGGCTTGAGCACAAAAGAGGTATTGATCCAGGGGCTTTCGCCCCACCTGGGCCCTTACTTCGTCTTTTTGGTCACTGACAATACCCTGGTCGATCAGCCGCTGTACTGCGGCTCTCACTTTATTTGATCTTGACTTACTCGGCACACGTATTACACCCACTTTGGCGCTACTCTGCAAAGACTCAAATAGCATCGAGATACTATCCTCACTCACCCAGATTTGCTCAGCCGAAGCCATTTCCCCCTTAAGCCAGCCAGCTGAACAGGAGCGCCAATCTACTATTTGAGCACGGCTTGAGGATAGAATACTAATATTACCCTTTGGAGTCCGGCGACTATCGGATAATTGCCAACTCAGCGGCTGCAACAAGAGTTGCTCCACTTGATGGCGGATAGATTCTATGTCCCAGGAGAAATGCCTGCTAGGACCACCCAGTAAGATCAACCCCCGTCCGGGTTGGATATGCCCACCAGGTAGAGGCTCCGTCAAAGCGCCCTGACTGAGAATAACATTATCTAAAGGGGGGGGCGGTCATGCTCTGGAACAACCACAAAATCAAACCACCGGAAGGGTAGCTGAGGCAGGTTAATAGCTACTGCACGCCCCCCAAAGCGGTGTCGCGCTGCCAACATCGGCAGGCGACTTCGGCGCCCCGTCCCAATCAGAAAATCAGGTTCGGGAAGTGAGGAGAGCTTTTTTGAGCTGTCCAAGAAGATACTTGAAGCTGTAACCGAGGAGGAGATATCAAGACTATTGACCTCGCCCACATAACTGCTTTGCAAACCACAGATCAGCGCCGCACTTTGCTTTTCATGCGCACGATTACCGTCAAGGAAGCGCCAAACTGTCAGCTGCAAAGGAAATCCTGAAATTGCAAATAGATAGAGGTTATTGGGCAACCACCAAAATATAGTTGCTGCCCCCTTTAAAGACGTACATCCTACCCCACGGTAAAGGCCTGTTGAACCCCTGTACCATCCAGTATAATCTCCCCGACTTCACTACTCCTGAGGCGCACTGTCACCAGAGTACTACGTTTCTGAGAGCTATTGGACATCCAGTATACTTACTGTTTCAAGGGCGGTATCCGACCTGAACTCCCCAGAGTATTATTAGGATACTTATCAACAGCCATTGGACAGCTTCAACGAGCTTTATTCGACAACAGCAAAACAATTATCAACTAAAAACTTAATTATGCCAGAACCTGGAAGTAACCTTAGCCCACAAACCCCAGTGTATTACCGTCAGCAGGACTCAAAGTGGATCACTATACTGCTTCGTATCACTTATCTGGGATTATTCCTTCTGGTTTGCGGCTTGTACCTTTCTCCAAAAGTATCAGGCGTCCAAACAAGTTTTTATTTAACTTTACTACCAGCAACATTATTACTACTACTGTCGAAAAAAAACTTCCAATTCATATTCTCATGGCAATTTTCTGCCTTCTGTAGCCTTCCCTTGGTATTGGCACTATCCACCCTTTGGGCCAATAGTGACAATGCCGATGTCATGCGTGAAGCAACATATTATTGGAAGCTGGTACTCTACCTAGTGATTTTTTACTGTGCAGTTCTCCTATTACTAGAGCAATATGGCGATAAGATCTTAGAAAATCTATTACTCGCGATAATTTTAGTAGGTGTTGTTTCTGGAGTAGCCTCATTAATTACCTATGGTATTGAGGGTGGCTTTCAACGCTTTTATCGTATTGGAGGGATATCCTTAGAGGGTAATATCGATAAAACCGGCATGCTATTTGGATTCCACGCTCTTTTTTGCTGTTATGGGCTCAGTCGCCCATCTCAGCTTTGGCACTGGCTGTCATGGGCAGGCTTGGCAATTTCGTGTATTTATATTCTACTTTCACAAACAAAAGTCCCTATTGTAATGGCTGGTTTCGCCGTACTGGTTTCAGCTTTTATTACTACATCTCGGCTACTAAAAATAATTGTGGCCTTGACGCTTTTTATCATTCTTCCACTAAGCTACTTCTTTATGTTTGGCGACCTCCCACTAGTTCACCGAGGCAATGCCTACTCAATACGCATGGAGTTATGGGACAAAGTTTTTGACGAGTTTATGCTTTCTCCAGCTATTGGTTCAGGGCTGGTTCACAAAAAATTTATTGAACTAGGTCAGGTATTGCCCCACCCTCACAACTACCTTCTGGATGTAGCTCGTTTTACGGGCCTGCTTGGTATCGCTGCCTGCGCCTGGCAAGGACTTGGCGCACTTTCCACAGTAACAACCAAAGAAAAACTATTCAGTTGGATTCCAGGCTTATATGTAGCTTGGCTTTTGTTCGGCACCCTGGCTATGTTGATCTATGCCCAGCAACCACTGGTCAAACCCAACTATATTTGGTTCTTTTATTGGGTCCCTCTCGCAGTCCTATTAGCCCGCAGCTACCTAGAAAAGTGCAGGTTTAAGCCCTCTGGCTTCACTAGCCAGCAGGCACACCAAAACAAACCACCTCAAAATATTGAGTCAAGCTAATGAATGTGACCGTTTTTGGCACCGGCTATGTAGGCTTGGTGCAAGCAGCTGTACTGGCTGAGGCCGGTAATAAAGTTGTCTGTATTGATATCGATAATGACAAAGTCAAACGCCTGAAGCAGGGACAGATCCCCATTTTTGAGCCAGGTCTTGAGCCGATGGTGAAAAACGGAGTCAGCACCGGCAACCTGTCATTTTCTACTAATGCCGCTTTCGGCGTTGAGCATGGGGAGCTGATTTTTATCGCTGTTGGCACCCCGCCGGATGAGGATGGCTCTGCCGATTTACGCCATGTCCTTACTGTCGCCAGGACCATTGCCAAGTACATGGACAGCAAAAAATTTATCATCACCAAATCAACAGTTCCTGTAGGAACCGCAGATAAGGTTCGCACAGCGGTTGAAGAACAATTAACGGACCGAGACAGGCTCGATCTGCCCTTTGATATCATTTCAAACCCTGAATTCCTCAAGGAAGGCTCTGCGGTTGCAGACTGTATGCGCCCAGACCGTATTATCATAGGCACTTCTGAAGTAGAGTCTGAACAAAAGCTTCGCCACCTATACGCACCTTTTAATCGCAATCATGAAAAAATTCTTGTCATGGATGTAAAAAGCGCGGAACTTACTAAGTACGCTGCTAACTGCATGTTGGCCACCAAAATCAGTTTTATGAATGAAATGGCCAATATTGCCGACAAGGTTGGAGCGGATATCGAAGCTGTGCGCAAGGGTATCGGTTCAGACCCACGGGTTGGTTACCAGTTTATTTATGCTGGAATTGGCTATGGTGGCTCTTGCTTTCCCAAAGATGTCAAGGCCCTAATTTCATCCGCCCAACAACTCGGGTTGTCGGCCGATATTCTCTCTGCAGTGGAATCGCGAAACGAGCATCAGAAGCACTACTTGGCCGAAAAAATTCTGGGACATTACGGAGGGAACCTGGAAGGTAAGACTTTCGCGCTATGGGGTCTCTCTTTTAAACCCAATACTGACGACATGCGCGAGGCCCCAAGCCGTATCTTGCTTGAGCGCTTATGGGAGCAGGGTGCAAAAGTTCAGGCATTTGACCCTGAGGCACTGGATGAATGCCGCAGAATATATGGAGGTCGAGCAGACCTTAAACTTTGCGACTCCAAGGGTGATGTACTGCAGGGTGCTGATGCCTTAATTATTGCAACTGAGTGGCAGCAGTTTAAAAGCCTTGATACTGAAGAGTTGAAAACCATACTGGCCGCTCCTGTTGTATTCGATGGCCGCAACCAATATGAACCAAATGAAATGCAGGCTGCAGGCTTTGATTACTATTGTGTGGGACGGCCTGATACCAACGGGGCATCATAGTAAAGGCTAAACGAGCAGATTTAGCAGATAATAAAACCCGGTTTTCACTGGGTTTTATTATTGGGCTATTGTAAACAGCTTCTCAAGCGATCCGGAAATTCACTTCTGGTGTATCACTCACATCACTCAACCATCCCCGATGGGCGGTACTACGCCCCTGAACCACATCAAAATAGAGGCTTTGCAAGCGCCCGGTAATCGGCCCACGACGACCACTGCCTATGGCGCGACCATCGAGTGTACTGATGGGCAACACCTCTGCTGCAGTGCCGGTAAAGAAGGCCTCATCGGCAATATACACTTCATCCCGCGTGATGCGCTTTTCGACCACCCGGTACCCGCACTCCCTCGACAATTCAATAACTGTATCGCGGGTGATCCCATCCAGACAGGAAGTGAGTTCTGGGGTATAAATTGTGCCATCCCTTACAATGAAGAAGTTCTCTCCACTACCTTCTGCCACATAGCCTTCCGGATCGAGTAACAGCGCCTCATCACAGCCGTTGCGCACCGCTTCCTGCAGAGCCAACATGGAATTGATGTAATTGCCGTTGGCCTTAGCTTTACACATACTGATATTGACGTGATGACGGGTATAGGAGGAGGTATTTACCTTGATGCCTTGCTCCAGGGCTTCCGGGCTCATATAGCTAGGCCACTCCCAGGAGGCAATTATTACATGGGTTTTGAGTCCCTCGGCACGCAACCCCATCCCTTCAGACCCGTAAAACACCATAGGCCGCAGGTAGGCCTGATGCAGGTTATTTTCCCTCACCACCAACCTTTGTGCTTCATTCAGCTCATCGGCATCAAAAGGCATGGGAATATTCATAATTTTCGCAGAGCGAAACAACCGGCGGGTGTGATCCTGCAAACGAAAAATACTGGCGCCGCGGTCGGTTTCATAGGCACGTACGCCTTCAAAGACTCCCATCCCATAGTGCAGGGTATGGGTGAGAACATGTACTCGCGCATCGCGCCATGGAACCAGCTCACCATCAAACCAGATAACGCCGTCGCGGTCGGCAAAAGACATAGGGAAACTCCTACAAATCCTGAAAAACAGTTTAATCGGGCAGCAGGAGGTAGTCGGCTTTTAACCGAGCAATTGCTGCCAGTTTGTTTGAACGGTCTTTCTTTCCGCTATGAATCGGTCATCACTCACAATCCCCGGCAGTTGTTGTAGTGCCAGGCGATGACCTTCAGATCGGTAGGCTTTGTAGGCGTCGATCAAATGTCCGGCTTGTTTAGCCGTCATCAGGCCCGCGTCAATCAGACTTTCGAGAATGCGAATATTGTCAGTGTAACGCACTATCGAGGGCGCAGTTTGCGCCCAGGCCAGTGCAGCATATTGGACCAAAAATTCAATATCGACAATACCGCCCGCGCCGTGCTTGAGGTCGAACTTTTGATCATTGCTCTTATCCAGGTGGGAACGCATTTTATTGCGCATCGCAACCACTTCCTCGCGCAATTTCTCCCCATTTCTGGGCTCGCAAAGCAATCGTAATCGCAGCTCTTGGAAGGCGCTACATACACGGCTGCTACCTGCCACAGGTCGGGCGCGTACTAATGCCTGATGTTCCCAGGTCCAGGCGCTCTCGCGCTGGTATTTCTCAAATGCCGCCATGGAGGTGACGAGCAGCCCCGAATTACCCGAAGGGCGCAGGCGGGTGTCCACTTCATAGAGTGGGCCACTCAGGGTACGGGTTTGTAAAATATGAATCAGGCGTTGTGCCAAACGAGTATAGAAACGCAGATTATCAATACTTGTCTCCCCGTCAGTATTGAGCTGGGAATCCGCATCATGCACAAATACAATATCCAGGTCTGAGCCGTGGGCGAGTTCCAAGCCGCCGAGTTTGCCATAGGCAATAATGGCAAAGCGCATATCCTCCTCTGTAGCTCCCGCAGGCACCCCGTACTTCTCCACCATCTGTACCCAGGCCAAGTGCAATGATTGCTGCAAAATCGCTTCCGCCATCCAGGTGAGAGAATCACTTACCTTCATCAGCGGTAAGGCACCACTCACCTCTTGGGCAGCGATACGCAGACTTTGGCTCTGCTTGAAATAGCGCAGAGTTTCCATTTGCAGCTCCAAGTCGGCAGGATCAACTCGCAGCAACTCGCGACGCAACTCATCCGCAATATCCTCGGCAGTCGCCGGTGCCAATAAGCGGCGTGAGTCCAGCAGCTCATCCAAAAGGATTGGATGGCGAGCCAGCTGTTCGGCAATCCTTGGGCTGGCGCTACACAAGCGCACTAATTGGCTTAATACCGGTGGGTTTTCATTGATGAGTACGAGATAGGCACTTCGGCGCAATACGGAGCGCACCAGGGGCAGTACCCGCGCAAGCACCAGTAGCGGCTGCTCCTGCAAACTGGCAGCAGCTAGCAATAGCGGCATAAACTGGTCAAGGCGTTCACGGGATGAAGCCGGCAGTGCGATAACCATCGGCGAGTTGCAGAGTTCCCGCAGTAAACCCAGGGCCTCCTGAGCAGGAGTAAAACCCGCATCTCTCAAACTGTGCAGGTTGATCTCCTCACTACCGGACTCATTGCAACTACCCCAAAGCCCTTGCCACTCCTCCGCTACGCGGGGCTCGGCAATTTCTTCCGGTGGGGCAATTACGGTATCGAATTCACGCTCGACCACATTGCGCACCGCCGCCAGTTCTCCGAAGAGTTGATCCCAGTTATCACGCCCCAAGGCATAGGCCAGTCGCTCACGCTCTTTATCATCCTGTGGTAATGCCTGGGTTTGCTGGTCCCGATAAGCTTGCAGGGCGTGTTCCACGCGACGCAGCAGCAGATAACAGTTCGACAGTTCCGAGGCCACACCAGTCTCTACATGCCCATCACTCTCTAAGAGGGGCAATAGCTTCAACAGGTTGCGCTCACGCAATGCCGGCTCGCGGCCGCCGCGAATCAGCTGAAATGCCTGGGCGATAAATTCCACTTCTCGAATACCACCACGGCCCAGTTTGATATTGCTGGTAAGGCCGCGCGCGCGTACCTGACGCTGAATCAATGCCTTCATCTCCCGCAGTGCATCAATCGCGCTGAAATCAATATAGCGGCGATAGGTAAATGGACGCAGCAGTTCCATCAAATCTGCTGCGGCCCCATTATCGCCAGCTACCGGGCGTGCCTTGACCATGGCGTAGCGCTCCCACTCACGTCCCTGTGTCTGGTAATAGTCTTCTAACGCAGCAAAATGGCTTACTAGGGGGCCACTGTCTCCATAGGGTCGCAGGCGCATATCCACGCGAAATACGAAACCTTCGGCAGTGATAGCATCCAGTGATTTGATCAGGCTTTGACCCAGGCGCTGGAAAAACTTCTGATTTTCCACACATTGCTCACCATCGGTGTGTCCCAGCTCGGGGTAGGCAAAAATCAGGTCGATATCTGAAGAGAGGTTCAGTTCACGCGCGCCTAGCTTGCCCATTCCGAGCACCACCATAGACTGCACCCGACCCTGTATATCCCTAGGCTCACCGTAGCGATTTACCAGCTGGGTGCGGTGCCACTGCATAGCTGTATTGATACAGAGTTCAGCCAGCTCACTGAGTCGCAAGCAGGCCTGTGGAATATCCCACTGGCCGGCAAAATCCCGAAATATAACCTCCGCAGTGACACGGTTACGCAGTGATCTCAATGCGCCGTCGAGGCTTTCATCACTATCAAAGTCAGGCAGAGCCAGGCCCAGGTCGTCGGATTTCAACAATTCAGGCAATAACTGTGGCTGCCGACAACACTGGCGGTGGAAAAACTCGGAACCCAGGAAGCTGCGCGCCAGCCCCTGCTGTAAGTCCCTATCTTGAATAAGGTTCTCCACCTCATCAATAAGGGCGGTATCCGCCTGTTCACACCAATCACTCCATTGAACATCCAGCTGGGACTGAAGTGATTCGGGGCAATAGGCATGATCGAACATGGGGCATCAATCCTTGGAGCTGATATCGAGCAGAGGGGCCTGTCCTCTATTCTCCAGGCTTCCTCCAATTACGGAGCCGGTAGTCTATGCCAACCAAACTCATGACAATTACGCCAGTTCTTCTGATTCAGGGCAATCCTGTCCGAGCCTTTAAAACGCAATATCCGGTGGAGGTGCCACACGCAGTACTTCGGCCACAGTAGTCAAACCAGCCGCCACCTTTTTAGCACCGGAGAGACGCAGACTGTTCATACCCTCACGCATAGCCTGGCGCCGCAACAGCTGGAGATCGCAGTCAGAGGTTACCTGAGCCTGTACTGGTTCACTAAAAGGCAAAATTTCATAAATACCCTGGCGGCCCAGGTAGCCAGTATTTCGGCATTCCAAACAGCCTTCAGGTGCATACACTTTATCCGGCAATGGCGCCTTCCAAGGGCGCACCAGGGAATGCCAATCGGCCTCTGCAATCTTATCCTCGCGTTTGCACGAGGGACACAGGGTGCGAACCAGACGTTGGGCCATCACGCCGAGGATGGTGGATTTCAACAGGTAATGGGGCAATCCCAGGTCCAATAAGCGGGTGACTGCTGTGGGAGCATCATTGGTATGCAGGGTAGAGATCACCAGGTGACCGGTAAGGGCCGCCTGTACCGCCATCTGCGCAGTTTCCAGGTCGCGGATTTCCCCGACCATGATAATGTCCGGGTCCTGGCGCATCAGGGTGCGGATACCTGCGGCAAAGTCGAAGCCGATGGAATGGTGCACCTGGGTCTGGTTGAAGCTTTCCTCAACCATTTCAATAGGGTCTTCCACCGTG
This sequence comes from Microbulbifer sp. GL-2, assembly GCF_007183175.1. Taxonomy (NCBI): domain Bacteria; kingdom Pseudomonadati; phylum Pseudomonadota; class Gammaproteobacteria; order Cellvibrionales; family Microbulbiferaceae; genus Microbulbifer; species Microbulbifer sp. GL-2. Next base: position 1,987,331 of record NZ_AP019807.1, on the reverse strand, counting down.
GAGACATTCACCGCACTGGTAGCCAGCTGCTTGAGCCCGGTGTACAAAGTGGTGGTCTTTCCCGAGCCGGTCGGACCGGTCACCAGTACAATGCCGTTGGGGCGTGACAACATTTTCTGCCAGCGGGACAAGTCATCGCCACCAAGCCCCAGATCGCTGTAGGAACGCGCCAATACCTCGGGATCAAAGATCCGCATTACCAACTTTGCACCAAAGGCGGTAGGCAAGGTGGAGAGGCGCAACTCCACTTCACTGCCATCGGGGCGCTTGGTCTTGATACGTCCATCCTGGGGTTTGCGCTTCTCCGCTACATTCATGCGCCCAAGAATTTTCAGGCGGCTGGTTACCGCCGCATTCACCTGGTCCGGTAATTCATGGATAGGGTGCAATACGCCGTCAATACGGAAACGGATACGCCCCACCTCCCGTCTTGGCTCGATATGGATATCACTGGCGCGCTGGTCGAATGCGTGTTGCAGCAGCCAGTCGACAATATTAACAATATGCTGGTCGTTGGCCTCGGGGTCCTTGAGATTGCCAAGCTCCAACAGCTGCTCAAAGTTATTCGCTGCGGAAGTGCCCTGCAGGCCACTGGCTCCAGAAATGGAATTGGCCAGCGAGTAAAACTCAATACAATAGCGCTTGATATCCCCTGGGTCGGCCACCACCCGTCTAACCATACGACCACTGGTATGCTCTAACTGCTCCTCCCAGCCCCTGGCAAAAGGTTGGGCGGTTGCGACCAATAGCTCATCGGTTCCCGCTTCAACACACAAAATCTGGTGGCGCTTGGCAAACTGGAAGCTCATCACTTCAGTCACCGCATTCACATTCACTTTGAGCGGGTCGATATGGTAAAGGGAGTGAGAAGAGCATTCTGCCAGCCAGGCACTAAGCACCTCATTACTCAACAGAGTTCCGGGGACTTTTTGGTTGGCAATATCACAGCTGGCGATATAGCTGAGCGGGTGCATTTGTGCCTGCTCGGCGGTACGCGGAGTACCCACAATCCTGTTGGCATCCAACCTGCTTACGTAGCCCTGGCTGACAAGGTCTTCCAGCAACCCACGTAAGTCCAGCAGTCTGTCAGCAGCTTTGCTCTCTGCCATTGGTAAACCCCTTTATTCTCATATGGCGACGCCGCATTGTAGCCCTATCCCAAGGGCACAACAGTGCATCGTTAACGCACTATTACCGAAGTTGCCCCGATTGGGGTACCATGCCGCCGTTTCGTACTCTGAGCAATGGAGCTAACCATGGCCCTGTCGAATATTGCCAACCTGTTTGGCCGCTCTCCGATCAAACCGATCGAAAAGCATATGGCTACGGCCCACGAGGCTTCAGCCGATCTGATTCCGTTTTTTGACGCCCTGATTAAAGGTGATCTGGACGAAGCGGAAAAAATTCAACTGCGCATCTCTGCCACAGAAAACCGCGCTGATGACATCAAGAGAGACCTGCGCCTACACCTGCCGGACAGCCTGTTTATGCCGGTCTCCAGATCTGACCTGCTGGAACTGTTGCACGCCCAGGATGAAGTAGCCAATACCGCACAGGATATCGCCGGGCTGGCAGTCGGCAGAAAAATGCAGATCCCGCAAAGCCTGCAGCCGCTTATGGAAACCTTTGTCGAAAGTGCTGTGGCCACCTCTTCCCAGGCATTGCGTGCCATTAACGAGCTGGATGAATTGCTGGAAAGCGGCTTCGCCGGTCGTGAAGTCACTATTGCCAAGCGTATGACTGAGGAGCTGGACGAACTGGAGCGCAAATCGGACAAACTCGAAGTCGAGATTCGCGCGGCACTGTTCTCCATAGAAAAAGACTTACCCCCGGTGGATGTCATGTTCCTCTACCGGATCATTGAATGGATCGGCGAACTGGCCGATCGCGCCCACAGCGTGGGTAACCGTTTGCAGTTGTTGTTGGCACGTTAGGGGGCTCAACGTGGAAATTCTTAGTCAATACGGCCATATCTTATTGATTCTGGCTATTGTCGCGGGCTTTTTTATGGCCTGGGGCGTTGGTGCAAATGATGTCGCCAATGCCATGGGTACTTCAGTAGGCTCCGGCGCACTGACTATCAAACAGGCGATTGTAATCGCCATGATTTTTGAGTTTGCCGGCGCCTACCTGGCAGGTGGGGAGGTTACCGCCACCATACGAAAGGGCATTATCGATTCTGACGTTTTCTCCGCACAACCCCAGCTGCTGGTATACGGCATGCTGTCTGCACTACTCGCCGCAGGGACCTGGCTGCTAGTTGCGAGTATCCTCGGCTGGCCAGTATCCACTACCCACTCTATTGTTGGCGCCATCGTCGGTTTTTCCGCGGTTGGAATCTCCGCTGACGCCGTAGCCTGGGGTAAAGTGGGCAGCATCGTAGCCAGCTGGGTGGTGTCCCCGCTATTAGCCGGTACTATTTCCTTCCTGCTATTCCGCAGTGTCCAGCGCCTGATCCTCGATACCGAGGACCCCTTTGCCAACGCCAAACGCTACATTCCCTTTTACATGTTCGCCGTCGGCTGGATGATCGCCATGGTCACCCTGACCAAAGGCCTGAAACATGTTTTAAAGGACGCCAATATCCAATTATCGTTTATCCAGGATGCGGGCATCGCCGCACTGGCTGGGCTGGTGGTTATGGGGATTGGTATCACCATGCTCAAGCGCGTTAAACAGGATCCCTCCATCGAGGCAGAAAACCGCTTTGCCAATGTCGAGCGGGTGTTCGCCATCCTGATGATTTTCACCGCTTGTGCCATGGCCTTCGCCCACGGCTCAAACGACGTGGCCAACGCTGTAGGCCCCCTCGCTGCCGTTGTGAACACCATTCAAAGCGGTGCAGTTACTGCCAAATCCACCATGCCTTCCTGGATCCTGCTGCTGGGTGGCCTGGGTATCGTGGTGGGTCTTGCCACTTACGGCTTTAAAGTAATGGCGACCATCGGCAAAAAGATTACCGAGCTCACACCAAGCCGCGGCTTCGCCGCTGAGCTGGGCGCCGCCGCCACAGTAGTAATGGCCTCGGGTACAGGGCTGCCGATTTCCACCACTCATACATTGGTTGGAGCGGTGCTGGGGGTTGGTCTGGCACGTGGTATCGGCGCCCTTAATCTGCGTATGATCACCACAATCGCCGCCTCCTGGGTAGTTACCCTGCCTGCAGGTGCCGGTATTGCGATCCTGTTCTTCTACCTGTTCAAAGGTATTTTTGGCTGATCTCACAACCGGGCATTTGCCAAAGCCAAAAGAAAAGGGAGGCCTCAGAGCCTCCCTTTTTGTTGCCCCTTCACCGGCGCAAACCCTGCATTAGTACCAGGGCCACTAAATCGGAATCTGCATGAGCGGCCCGGTTCAATTCCTATTCCCTTAAGCTACCAGTAACATGATGAATCCAAATTTAAGCGGTCTCCGCCGCATTCCGCGAACACCTTACGCTAGCCCCTTATTCATATGCCTCTACTGATTTTTGTCACCCTGTTGTGGGCCTTCTCGTTCAGCTTGATCGGGGTTTACCTGGCAGGCCAGGTTGACAGTTACTTTTCTGCCATGACTAGAATTCTGCTGGCATCTCTAATTTTCCTGCCGCTGTTGCAGTGGCGTCGCTCGGACCCTCGCACTGCTATCACACTGATGGCTATTGGAGGAGTTCAGCTGGGACTGATGTATCTGTTTTATTACCAGTCATTCCTACTACTCAGTGTTCCGGAAGTCCTGCTGTTCACCATATTTACTCCCCTGTATATCACGCTCTTATACGACTTGCTTGAGAGGAGATTTTCTCTGTGGAACCTGACGGTTGCGTTACTGGCAGTTTCCGGGGCAGCTATCATTCGCTGGGACAAGCCAAATGGTAATTACTGGTACGGGTTTGCCATGGTTCAGGGGGCCAACTTGTGTTTCGCCCTGGGTCAGGTGGGCTACAGACAGTTTATGCGCCGCCACCAACCCCTTGCCCCCAGGCAGACTTTTGGTTGGTTTTTCCTCGGTGCCAACCTTGTTACAGTGACAGCCTGGGTGTTTCTGGGTAAAGCCCAGTATCCGCAAAATAGCGTACAGTGGGGTGTATTAATCTGGCTGGGAGTGGTGGCCTCAGGACTCGGCTATTTCCTGTGGAACAAGGGCACCACCCAGGTCACAGCAGCAACCCTGGCAGCCATGAATAATGCGCTTATTCCCGCTGGATTACTGGTGAACCTGTTAATCTGGAATCGTGACGCCCCTATCATAAATCTTATGATAGGGGGAGGCGTAATCGCGACTGCCATAATGCTCAATGAATGGCGTAACAAGCAAAGGGAAATTCAACATGGTAAGTACCGTCCTACCTGACCTCAAGGAACAGTTACGTCAGCTGGTCGCCAGCCCTAGTGTCAGTGCCGTTGATCCAGCACTGGATATGGGAAACCTCCGTGTATTGGAAATACTTTCCACATGGCTGGAAACTCTAGGCTTTAAAGTGGAGTTGATGCCCATACCAGATAACCCAAATAAGGCCAATATGATCGCCACCCTAGGCGGAAGTACGGATGGCAGTGGCGGACTGATTCTATCTGGGCATACCGATACAGTACCTTACGACGAGGGGCGCTGGCAGTCAGATCCTTTTAAGCTGGAAGAGCGAGAGAATCGTCTATATGGGCTGGGCACCAGCGATATGAAAGGTTTCTTTCCCCTCGCTATTGAAGCGGCCAAGACCTTTGTCCACAAGCCCCTACGCCAGCCTTTAACGATTTTAGCCACCGCCGATGAAGAAAGCTCCATGGCTGGAGCTCGTGCTCTAGCCTCAGCCGGACGACCCCTCGGACGCTTTGCTGTCATTGGGGAGCCGACGGGTTTGCGCCCCATTCGTATGCATAAAGGAATAATGATGGAGTCTGTACGAATTACCGGGCAGTCCGGCCACTCTTCTAATCCGACCCTTGGAGCAAGCGCCTTGGAGGCCATGTATTCGGTTATCGGTGAATTACTATCTTTACGCAAGGAGTGGCAGCAAAAGTACAATAACCCGGGTTTTGAAATTCCCGTGCCTACTATGAACCTCGGCTGTATACACGGTGGCGATAACCCAAACCGGATTTGTGGTTCCGCTGAATTGCATTTCGATATACGCCCACTGCCTGGCATGTACATTGCTGATCTTCGCGCGGAATTGAATAACCGCCTGCAACCCTGTATTCAAGACAAGAAGATTCATATCGACTTAGTTCCACTGTGCCAAAGCACTGAGCCATTTGAGCAAGATATAAATTCCGAACTCATCAAGGTAGCCGAAAAGCTGACGGGGCACAGTGCAGAAAGCGTTGCCTTTTGCACCGAGGCGCCCTACTTGAAGAGCATGAATATTGACACTATCGTGCTTGGCCCCGGCGATATCGACCAGGCCCACCAGCCAGATGAATACCTGGGGCTTGAGCGCATAAACCCAATGGTGGATATATTGCGCAGCCTGATAGCACGCTTCTGCCTGTGATTGCAGAATATTACTCTATGCCACCTGTTAATAAGCAGTTGGGCACCTCACCGAGGGCAGAAATAACTCCCAAATACTTGTCACTGAGCCGGCAAGTACCTCAACAGACGGTAATGCATTAGTGAGCGACGATAACGCTTCTCTCAACTGGTTTCGCCACGCGGCACCTTATATTAATGACCTTCGCGGCCGCACTCTGGTAATTGGTATTCCCGGTGATGCCCTGGAACACACTAACTTTCGTAATTTGGTTCACGACCTGGCACTGCTCGCCAGCCTGGGCGTGCGCCTGGTCGTAGTACACGGTGCCCGTGCACAAGTGAACAGAGCCCTTAAAGAAAGTGGAGTCGAGAGCTGCTTTCATGAGAACAACCGGGTCACCAATCGAGAGAGCCTGGAGATTATCAAGGCTGCCGTGGGCAGGTTGCGATTTGATATCGAGGCCGCTTTCTCTCAAGGTCTACCCGATTCCCCCATGGCTCGCTCGGCGCTGAAGGTAATTTCTGGAAACCTGGTAACCGCGCGCCCTTGTGGCGTGCTGGATGGTGTGGACCTGGGCTGGACCGGTACCGTCCGCAGAATGGAGGTCAACACCATTGAGCAAGCCCTGGATCAGGGGGCATTGGTATTGCTCTCACCCCTGGGAACCTCGTTGACTGGCGAATTATTCAATATCAATTACCTCGACCTGGCTGCAGAGGCCGCACGAGTATTACGCGCTGAAAAGCTGGTGTTGTTCCGCGCACCTGCCCAACTGATTCTGGACGGCAATCCAGTACACGAACTCAGTATTGTACAGGCTGAACAGGTCGCAGCCCGAGTACAGAGCGAAGCGCTGCAGTGTGCAATACGCGCCTGTAACTCGGGAATCGCAAGAACCCACCTGCTCAGCTATTGCCACAATGGCGCTCTGATCCAGGAGCTGTTCCGCCGCGAAGGTGCAGGTACTATGATCTATCGGGATAGCTATGAAGTGGTGCGCCGCGCGCGTATCACCGATGTAGGTGGCATCCTCGGTCTTATCCGTCCCCTGGAAAAGCAAGGTGTACTGGTGCGTCGTTCACGGGAGAAACTCGAAGCAGAGATAGAGCACTTTACTCTGGTCGAGGTCGATGGCACTCCCGTAGCCTGCGCTGCTCTCTATCCGATTAAGGATGATAGCAGCGCCACATTCGCAGCTGAAATCGCCTGTGTGGCCAGCCACCCCGAATTCCGTGGTGGAGGCCGTGGCGCCAAATTGATGCGCCACCTGGAGCGGCAGGCACGTACGCTGAATATCAGCGAACTCTACGTGCTTACCACCCAAACAGAGCATTGGTTTATCGAGCAAGGTTTCGAGCAGGTTCGTATCAGCGACCTGCCCGCTTCACGTAAATCGCTCTATAACATCCAGCGTAGCTCTCGGATTTTACGAAAAAACCTTGCTGCAAATCCTCCTACATAATTCGCATTCACCGAAATATTTATCCTAGTAAACCGCGCAGTCAGACCGGGCTGCGCGAAAGCATCCCTGAAATCGCCTTTTTTTGCTAAGCTGTCGCTCTAATTTGCCTAGCCGGAAGCTTGCATCATGCCCCAGTACCGTTCCCGAACCTCCACAGCCGGTCGTAACATGGCCGGAGCCCGTGCTCTGTGGCGCGCCACAGGGATGACAGACGAGGACTTCCACAAGCCGATTATCGCTATTGCCAATTCTTTCACCCAGTTTGTACCCGGCCACGTGCACCTGAAAGATATGGGGCAACTGGTGGCAAGAGAAGTTGAGCGGGCAGGCGGAGTGGCCAAAGAATTCAATACTATTGCTGTAGATGACGGCATCGCCATGGGCCACGACGGCATGCTCTACAGTTTACCCAGCCGCGAGATTATCGCTGATTCGGTGGAGTACATGGTCAATGCCCACTGTGCTGATGCCCTGGTGTGTATTTCCAACTGCGACAAAATCACCCCGGGAATGCTGATGGCTGCCCTGCGTTTGAATATTCCGGTTATCTTTGTTTCCGGCGGCCCAATGGAGGCGGGTAAGACCAAATTGGCCGACCACAAGCTCGACCTGGTGGATGCTATGGTGATTGCGGCCACGGACACTGCTACAGACGAAGAGGTGGCCGAGTACGAACGCTCCGCCTGCCCGACCTGCGGCTCCTGCTCCGGTATGTTTACAGCCAACTCGATGAACTGTCTCACCGAGGCACTGGGGCTTTCCCTACCAGGAAATGGCACAATGCTGGCCACCCACGCCGATCGCAGGGAGCTCTTCCTGCGTGCGGGCCGTGAGATCGTCGCCCTGACCAAACGTTACTATGAGGCGGATGACGAAAGTGCCCTGCCTCGCAATATCGCCAACTGCACAGCCTTTAGGAATGCTATGGCACTGGATATCGCCATGGGAGGCTCCACCAACACCATCCTGCACCTACTGGCTGCGGCCGAGGAAGGAGATATCGATTTTACTCTGGAAGATATCGATCGACTCTCCCGCAAGATCCCCCAACTCTGTAAAGTAGCTCCCAATACAGAGAAATACCATGTCGAAGACGTGCACCGCGCTGGCGGAGTGATGGCCATTCTCGGTGAGCTGGAAGCTGCCAACCTGATCGATGCCTCTCAACCCACTGCGTACGGCGGTACTCTCGCCGATGCACTGACGCGCTGGGATATCTGTCGGACCTCAGATAAATCGGTTTGCGATTTCTATCGGGCCGGCCCCGCTGGCATCCCCACGCAAACCGCCTTCAGCCAGGATTGCCGCTGGTCCACACTGGATGCTGATCGCCAACATGGCTGTATCCGCTCCGCAGAGCACGCCTACTCATCTGAAGGTGGCCTGGCGGTCCTGTTTGGCAACCTTGCGCCCAATGGCTGTGTAGTGAAAACGTCTGGAGTGGATGAAGCCCTTTGGCATTTTGAAGGCCCAGCTCATGTTGTTGAGAGCCAGGAGGAAGCCGTTTCCCATATCCTCGAGGGCAAAGTTCGCAAGGGTGAGGCCGTTATCGTTCGCTACGAAGGCCCCAAGGGCGGCCCTGGTATGCAGGAAATGCTCTACCCCACCAGCTACCTGAAATCCAAGGGGCTGGGAGAGCATTGCGCCCTAATTACTGATGGCCGTTTCTCCGGTGGTACTTCCGGGCTCTCTATCGGGCATGTCTCTCCTGAGGCCGCATCTGCTGGTAATATCGCCCTGGTGCGAAATGTGGACCCAATACGTATCGATATTCCTGCACGAAAAATAGAGGTCGCTATCAGCGAAAGCGAACTTGAAAAGCGCCGCCAGGAGATGGTCAACCTCGGAAAAAAGGCCTGGAAACCGAGCGAACCACGCCCCCGCAAAGTGAGTAAGGCCCTAAAAGCCTACGCATTACTCGCCACCAGTGCCGACAGGGGGGCAGTGCGGGAGATTGAGTAGACAGAGTTCGATGAGCAATAAAAAACGGCCCTGTTGGGCCGTTTTTTATTGCTCACTCTGCCAGTTTGTAAGTAATACGGTTTCGCACCCCATAACGCTCAACCGGCGTTCCATCCTCTAGCATAGGCTGGTATTTAAATCGTTCAGCAGCTGCTAGCGCTGAACGATTAAATACACTGGTTTGCTTGCCGGTACTGTCATATCCACCGATAACTCGGGCATCACGAACTGCTCCAGTTTTAGTCACTGTAAACTCAACAACTACGTAGCCTTCCATCCCCCTGCGCATCGCTACACTAGGATAACGCGGAGTCGGCTTATAAACTGGTAGAGGGTCCCTTGATGACAAAACTGGACTTCCATCAGTCGCTACAACTGGGGGAGCAATCCCTATCGTACTATCTAAAACATCTACCTTCCGGTCCACTTTCGTCAGTTGAATCGGCTTTGGTATTTCCTGTGGAGCTGGCGGAGCCTGATATTCTTTAATCGTAACAACTTCTTTCTTTGTCATATGCACCGGCTTAATTGGTACTAACGGCTTAGCCGTTGGCTCGACAAAATCGCTGGCGATTAGCTGACTCATAAGAAAGATCAGCCCAAGTGTAATTAGGGCGGCATAAGCCAAACCTTTGGCATAGCCTGCGAACAAGTGACTGGGGAAAAATTCGGGGCTGGAAATTGGTGAGCAAGCTCTATCCATAACACCTCTCCTATTATTGTTAGGGTGCAAAAGCGGCATCTAAAATGCCGAAATGGAAAAAGCTGATCAGCTGACTTTAATCATTAGCTAATTCACAAAAAAATGCAAATAGTCTGTTAATACAGGTTGTCTAGCTTGGGCAAATTGCATGAACTCTAGAAAGAAAAAAGGCCACACAGAAATGTGTGGCCTTTTAAGTAGAGAGGAATTAAAACATTTAAATTGCTAATTTCTCCTCGCGCTTCTTCTCACCCTCAACGTAAGCGATCCACTGCTGGGCAGATTTCTTGGAGCGATCGTCTTTGGAGGCTTCCTTCAGACTTCTAAGAGCAGCGTCATACCTTTTAAGGTTGGCATTCGCCATACCCATAACAATATGCAGTTGGTCTATACGCTTGATCTTACCTTTATCAAGGGCCTTGTTACCCATGGAGATGGCCTTCTCATTCTGATCCAGGTCCAGGTAAATCCCGGCTAAGCGCGAATAGATATCACCTTTATCAGAAAGTTTCGCCGCCGCTTCAAGCTGGGGAATTGCCTTTTGCAACTCCTGAGCCATCTGGTAAGCCTGCGCCAGAGTCTCCAGATTTTTGGACGTACGCGGAATCTTCTTCTCTTTGATGCCTTTGGCAATCACCTTGGCACCCTTGTAAGGCATTTCATGCCCCATAAAGAGATAGCCCATGTTCAGCAGGTCTTTATCCTTTTCCAAAGCCCCAGCAAGATAAGCGGCTTCCATCATGTGCAGTTGGTCTTTATCGCGCTTGAGCTCACCATACATCGCAGCCAAAGTTTTGTAGTACACAGGCTTAGGATAGTACTGCACCAGCTTTTCCAGAACGCCGGCTACCTTCTTGTAGTCGTTACGCTCGAAATACACATACTGCTGCAATCCGTACCAACTTTCTTTTGGTACCTTACCCTCCTTTTCGTACATGGATACCGCTACATTGATATCCGCGAGGGCTTTGCTCTGGTCACCAACCTGATTATAAGCTTGGGCGCGCAGAGCATAGGAATCGGCAGTAATACGATCGGAAACCTTGAACCATTGATTCAGGTAGTTAATCGCCTGCTTGTAGTCCTCTGTAACGAAGTAGAGCTGAGCAAGGGTGAACAAGGTTCCCACTTCTAGTGCCACCGGTAAGTTTTCCTCACCCTGGTTCAGCACTTTCTTAAAGTACGGGATTGCCTGCTTGTAACGCTCAGTACTGTAGTAAACAACACCGAAGAAATTGTACATCTGTGCTACTTCATAGCCATTGTACCGTTTCTTACTCGCGTCCATCTCCTTCAGAGCGGCAAGAGCGCCTGCCCAGTCCTCTGCATCGGCAGCTTCCTGGGCCTTTTCCAGCTTTTTGTACGCTGCTTCGCGCATAGCAGGAACTTTACGAGTCTTCTGCTTGCTGGGCTTTTTTTGCTCCTGCTCCTGCGCCTGAGCCGAGGCGAAAGGTGCGGAAACACCTGCTGCTTCGAGCACGGTAACACTGATCGCCGGTGCCAGGACCAGGGGCAGCGCTACTGAGGTGCGCAGAGCGAGCTTGGACAAACCTTTACTCATGCTTGTCAACTTCATAGTGCTTCCCCTTAGTTCTTGGCCATATTAAAGCTGATCTTGGTCCGCACATTGGGGACCTCGGTCGGCTTGCCATCTACGACCCGCGGCTTGTACTTGTACTTGTACTTCAGAGCGGACTTGAGCGCGGCCCTGTTGAAAACGGTGGTGGGTTTACCTTTCAAAGTGAAAGCTTCAATTACGATGGGGTCACGAACAGAACCGTTGGTAGTCACCGTATATTCAACAATCACATATCCCTCCAAGCCACGCTGTAGGGCGCGACGGGGATACTGCGGTTGCACCTTAACGATAGGCAGGTAATCACCTTCGCCAAAACTGAAACCCGACAGTTTAACGCCGCCACCCGCTCTCGGAGCCGCAACACTGATACTGGTATCAAGGTTCGGGTCTTCAAACTCGGGCTCTGGCATCTCCGGCGGAGGCGTTTCCGGCTCTTCCGGTTTCACCGGCTTGGTCGTATCGTATTGTGTTTCGATCTTCTGCTCAGGCATCACTACATCGGCAACCTTGAACTGCTCCTTATCCTCTGGAGCACTCATGTTTGCCGCAATCAGCTGATGCATGGTGAAGATGAGGCCAAAGGTAGTGGCTATCGCCAACGTTCCTGCCCCAAGAAGTCTTACCGGATTCATAGCTGTTAACTCTTTTCTGTCGCGACCGAAACTTTCTTGATACCGATTTTCCTGGCGGCTTCCGCAATCAGGGCAATCTTCTCAATACTCGCTTCCTTATCGGGCTGAATTACCAACCACCCTTTCGGGTTTTCCGAGTAAAGGCGCTCCAGGACAATTCTCACCTGGCGCTCGTCAACCTTCTCTTTGGCAATCCAGATCTCATCACTATCGTTAATTGCTACCAGAATAGAGGCGGCCTTGAGTTCAGCGGTTGTTGCATCCGGCTTCACAACGTCAGCGCCCGGCTCTTTGATAAAAGTCGCGGTGACGATAAAGAAGATCAGCATAATAAACACCACGTCCAGCATGGGCGTGAGGTCGATAGCGCCGGCTTCTTCTTCTGCCGTATTTTGTCTTTTGCTCATAGCAACTCTCTTAGCGAACTTTTCCGCGAGGAGCCCACAAGGAGCACCCCCGGTGAAAATATCTGGTTGGCTAAACCTTCACAGCAAATAAGCTTGCCTATTCGCTTATGTGTGCTTAGTGGTCCATCGTCAGATGGTCTTCCAGCAGCTGAGTTTCACGCTCTGCCTTACGGGCAAGGTAGGTATTGGCAAAAACACCTGAGAGGGCCGCAACCATACCCGCCATCGTCGGGATAGTTGCCATGGATACACCACTGGCCATCTGCTTGGCGTCACCACCACCTGTAATCGCGAGAACATCGAACACATTGATCATGCCCCAGACCGTGCCCAGCAACCCAAACAGGGGAGCAAGGGCAACACAGGCCTGGATCATGTCCATATTGTCCTGAATTTTCTCGGATACCCGGGAGATCATCGCGTAGCGGATCTGGTGGGAACCCCAGGAGTTGCGTTCACTACGCCCCTCCCACTGGTTTACCGCACCCTGAACATCCTCTTTCAATGCTTTATTGAAATAGAAGACCCGCTCAAAAATCAGCGTCCACATAAAGAAGGTCAGGCCGGCGATCAGGAACAGTACTGGCCCGCCCGACGCCATAAAGGCGTTGACGGCGGCCCATGCGTCGATAAATGCGTGCATGTTGCCGCCTCCTCTTATTTGCGCTCGGCGTTTTCTGCCACGATACCAGCACTCTGCTCTTCAAGAATATGCAGGACGCGCTTGGCTCGGGCATTTACGATGGTGTGCATCAGTACAGTCGGAATAGCAACGCACAGACCCAATACAGTGGTAATCAATGCAGAGGAGATACCGCCAGCCATTGCTCTCGGATCACCAGCACCGAAGATAGTGATCGCCTGGAAGGTTACGATCATACCGGTAACGGTACCCAGCAGGCCCAGCAGCGGTGCAACCATCGCGATGATCTTCAGCAGGTTGAGGCCGGACTCGATCGCCGGGCGCTCTTTCAACACAGCTTCTTCCATCTTCAGCTCGAGAGTCTCGCCGTCGACACCTTTGTTCTCTTCCGCAACAGCCAGTACACGGCCCAGTGGGTTATTGGTGTTCGGGGTAGAAGAACGCAGCTGTGCACTAACTTTTGCACTAATACCGGTCAACACGATCAGGCGGAAGATGGCCAGCAGCATCGCAAATACACCAACAGCAGTGATGATGTAACCCACGATGTCACCCTGGTGCCAGCGCTCAACGATATCCGGGCTGTTGATCATGGCTTTCAGGTAAGAACCACCAGTAGGACCAGTCGGGTCTACACCGAAAGCACTGAAGCCAGCAGTAGAAGCCTGCAGGCTATCTGCCATGCCCTGGAACTTGGCATCCGGCTGACGAATCAGCTCAGCCATTTTGTAGGCATTGTTCATTTCCAGGTATTTGCCGTTGGAAACCAGGTTGAAGTTACCAACACGTACAACTTCCTGTTGAGCCTGTTCGCCACTGGGCTTGATCACAGTTGCGTTGAACTTAACAACCTTGCCAGATTCAACAGTTTCGCGCTGAATTTCAAACCACAGGCGTTCAATTTCCTCGATAGTCGGCAGCTGAGTAGCGGTGTTCATTTTAGCCAGCAGGCTATCGATAAACTCTGTACGACCAGGGTATTGAGCGGAAACCAGGGAGGAACCGACGCTCGCACGCAAGTCTGCGGCAGTAGAGGACATATGGCCGAACAGTTCTTTCAAAGAACCCATACGCTCGTCCAGCTGCTGACGCTTCTGGTCTACAGCAACTTCCTGCTCCTGGTATTTCTTTTCCAGTTCAGCAGAGCGCTTCTCTTCAGCAGTGCGAGTGTCTTTGGCCTTTTTCAGCAGGGATTGCTGATTGGACTTCTGGCGACGGAACTCTGCTTCACGCTGCTTGTGCTCTTTGGATTCAGCAATCTTGGATTGCCTAACCTTGCTCAGCAGGTCGTCGAGGGAAGTTGCCTTCTCTTGGGCAACAGCAGAGAAACTGAGCAGGCCAGCCGCTGCTGCAACTAATACGCGTTTGGCGATAGAGGATTTCATTGCGCTGCCTCCGGAGCCGGGATCGGCATGGTCATGATGTCGATAGTGGCCTGTTTCTTGGCGATTTTCAGACCACTCATGAGGGCGCGGCGGTATTCGCCAGCATCGATTTCCACCCAGGCTTTCTGGCCTTTGTCATAGGCGAGGGAGATTTCAGAGTCGGTAGTCTGGGCCAGCAGAGCGATACGACCAATCTGCAGCACGTTTACTTCGCGCTCCTGGCCATTTACGTTCAGGGAATCACCGTAAGTGTCGATCTTACGTGCGTATTCCGCTTCGAAGTTGTACAGCTCCAACACCTGGCGGAATTTCTCCGCAACGGTGATATCGGAACGGTCCATATTGTTCTTTACGCCTTCGAGGTTAGCCATGCGCTCGTCCAGCTTGAACGGGGCATCCAGTTCGATGAACTGTTCCAGGCCTTCCAGCATGCGCAGGATCAGCGGCTGGATCTGACGTTCAATTACAGTGACATTGGCGATGGACTCATCCAGCTCGTTGATCACTTGAAGCTGGTTGGCCAACTGCTTTTCCAGCTGACGGTTGTATACGCGCAGACCATCGATTTCTTTATTGACCACCTTGAAGTCCTGCAGCAGGCTGCTGGTTTCTTCGGCAATCTTGTCGATGCGCTTTTGCGATGCCTGGGCCGCAGTGGTTTTCTGCTGGCCGACGGCGAGTACGTTATCGAGAGTATCCGCAGTGGCTATGCTGCCGTAGAGCGCGCCGGCAGACAACGCAGTGGTCAGCGCCACAGCCATGAATCGCTTGGTTTTCATTAGACCCCCCAGTGGGTTCAATATTTCACAACATGGTCGCGATGAGTTAGCTGCTACAACGCGGTGTCCTTTTGTTTTAAAAACATTGGTTAGAAGACAGCTAAGAGCCGCACATTGTAAACAGCCGATTTGATTATTCAAATGCCGATTGTCAGCATCGGTCCGCATGGGTAGCAAGGTAACAACCGGGTAACAAAACCGGGTCGCTTGCACACATTGACGGCGGCGTTTCCTTTGTAAGCTGTCGTAGAATTTAACAGATTGGTTAAGTTTTAATCAAATTGTTTTTATTTAAATCTGTCGTACTGAACTAAAGCGTAGTTGTACTCATTCTTGTCTGAGGCTGGGTAACACTCCCGCACCACTTCGACCCACGAGTCATCAATCTTTGGGAAGAAGGCGTCCCCTTCAACCTCAGCACCCACCTCAGTAACGTAGAGCCGAGCAGCCAGCGGCAGCGCCTGGCGATAGATCTGTGCTCCACCGATCACCATCAGCTCGGTCGCACCGACCGCCAAAGCGCGCTCGCGAGCAAGGTCCAAGGCAGCCTCCAGCGACTCCACCACCTCGACGCCCCCGGCAGTCCAGTTACTGTTACGGGTGATCACGATATTGGTCCGGCCCGGTAAAGGCCGGCCAATGGATTCATAAGTCTTGCGGCCCATTACCACGGGCTTGCCCATGGTGGTGCGCTTGAAGAATTGCAGGTCACCGGAAATGCGCCAGGGCAACTCATTGCCTTTGCCAATAGCACCATTGCGCGCTATAGCCGCAATCAGGGCGATAGATATTTCCACTCCACTCTCCCCTTAAACCGCAACCGGTGCCGGTATATGCGAATAGGCTTCATAGTTTTTCAGCTCGAAGTCCTCATAGCGGAAGGCGAACAGATCTTGCACTTCGGGGTTGAGGTGCATTTCTGGCAGAGGCAGCGGCTCCCGCTGCAATTGCTGCTCCACCTGCTCCAAGTGGTTAGAGTAGAGATGGGCATCGCCAAAGGTGTGGATAAACTCTCCGGGTTGCAGACCACAAACCTGAGCCAGCATAAGGGTCAGCAGGCTGTAGGAGGCGATATTGAAGGGCACGCCAAGGAAAATATCCGCACTACGCTGGTACAGCTGACAGGACAGCTTGCCATCCGCCACATAGAACTGGAACAACGCGTGGCAAGGCGCGAGCGCCATACGACCCTGACGGGCATTATTTGCAGGAGAGACGCCCTCATCGGGAAGGTCAGCAGGATTCCAGGCACTGACTATCAAGCGGCGGGAATCGGGGCGGGTTTTCAGCTGCTCCACTAACTGTTCAATCTGATCGATTTGACGACCATCCGGTGTCGGCCAGGAGCGCCACTGGTGGCCGTATACCGGGCCCAAATCACCGTCCTCTGCAGCCCACTCATCCCAGATCCTTACCTTATTTTCCTGTAGGTAGCGGATATTGGTATCCCCCTGCAAAAACCACAGTAGTTCGTGGACAATCGAGCGCAAGTGACACTTTTTCGTAGTAATTAGCGGAAAACCTCTCGCGAGATCAAAGCGCATTTGGTAGCCAAAAACACTCAGGGTGCCGGTGCCCGTGCGGTCACCTTTTTCAGTGCCGTTGTCGCGCACATGGCGCATTAGATCGAGGTACTGCTTCATCTATTGCTATGCTCCGCCATTAGCTTGGGAACGCGTCTCTTTATTGCCATCTTTTCCACCGCGCCCCACTGGTAACGGTTGGGTGCGATAACTCCACACCAGTAGAGTGATACCGGCTACAATCATCGGCAGACTCAACAGCTGCCCTCGGGTCATCCAGCCAAATAGATCGAAGCCTATATGACCATCCGGCTCCCGCACAAACTCCACCAAGAAGCGGAATACACCATAGAGCAAGACAAACATGCCGCCTACCGCAAGGCGTGGGCGCGGTTTACTGGAAAACCACCAGAGCACCGCGAAGAGCACCAGCCCCTCCAGAAAGGCCTGGTACAGCTGTGAGGGGTGCCTGGCCAGTAGTTCAGGGTCTTTGGGAAATACCATGCCCCAGGGGCCTTCAGTCGGCCGGCCCCAGAGTTCCTGGCCGATAAAGTTACCCAGTCGGCCCAGCCCCAAGCCAATGGGCACCAGGGGAGCAACAAAATCGATCAAAGCCGGGAAGGTCGTACCTATTTTCCGGGCATAGAGGACAGTGGCCAGCATTACTCCGACCAGCCCACCGTGGAAACTCATACCACCTTCCCAAACTTTGAGCAGGGATAGCGGGTTTTCAATCAGTTGCGGCAGATTGTAGAAAAACATGTAGCCGAGCCGCCCGCCAACAACCACGCCAATGGCGCAGTAGAGAATCAGATCCTCGACTTCGGACTTGATCACTGGCGACCATGACTTGGTACTGCGCCGCAACGCCAACCACCAGGCGCCAATAAAGCCGAACAGGTACATCAGCCCGTACCAATGTACTTTTAAGGGGCCAATAGCAATGGCCACCGGGTCTATTTCTGGATAAGTCAGCATGGGGGAATCGAGATTGTTGGCTAAGGGCGTATTATGGTCGCAAAGCACCCTTTAGCGAAAGGGGCGCGCCTTTCCCCACCCTTCAGGAAACCGCTATGTGCCTGCTGCTGTTTGCCTATCGCTGCCACCCCGATTATCCACTGCTATTAATTGCCAACCGGGATGAGTTCTACGCTCGCCCCACGGCAGCGGCAGCGCTTTGGCCAACGAAATGCCTGGTTGCCGGGCGCGACTTAGAAGCTGGGGGCACCTGGGCAGGTATTTCCCCTGGGAGGGTCGCCGCGGTAACCAATATCCGAGAACCCGGCAGATCCGAACCCGAACAAGCGCTATCCCGCGGGGAAATTCCAGTCAATTTTCTGATCGATAACAGAACCCCCGAACAATTTGCCAGGGAACTCCAAGGGCCCAGCTATCGCGGTTTTAACGCTCTGCTATTTGACCTTAAAGCGGAGCATTCACTCGCTTGTGCGGGCAATCGCCATAGCCCCTTTTTATTTACAGCCGGTATTCACGGCATTTCCAACGGGGCTCCAGATGCCCCCTGGCCCAAGGTCGAAAATGGGAAAACAGGGCTGGACCGAATTGTGCAAAATATAAAAGGGCCAATCAGCGAGGGAAACTTTGTAAGGCCCGCCCTAAACCTGCTTCAGGACAGACAGAGGGCTACCGACTCAACTCTCCCCCACACAGGAATTGGTCTGCCTCTCGAAAGGGCCTTGTCGCCAATTTTCGTGCAGATAGACCGCAGGGAGAAACTCCTGCCAACTGGTGTTGCTTTAAATGACACGAATGGAGGCTATGGCACTCGAGCCAGTACACTGATCGCCATTAATCGATATGGTTTCAGCCAACTATGGGAGCAGACATTCGTGGAGGGCAAGCCACAGGGACCGCTGCGTCATCTCAGCCTTCCACCAGTCTAAAACAACTAAAACCCCATGAAAAACTGTGACTTAGTCAGCTTTTCCCAGCCTGGTTAGCCGTATCTTTTCGCACAAGCATCCACCTCTTAATCAAATAATCTCCCCCAAAAGAGTACATATTTAATAGCTCGATCGGTGCAGAGGCGCTTTTTTCCTTGCCTCCTAATCTGAAGAGAAAGAAACGCCAAGCAAATTCTGCAATTGTTGCCATACTTACTTTCACAGGCTGAAATTGGTTGATATTCGCGCAAGCGCGGCGCCAATACAGTCTAAGTAAAAAAGGAAGTCACGCGGGACGCATGACAAATGCGAGTCAACGCTGGACACCAAACAGTTTCTGGATGGGCTCGCTACAGGTTGGGAAGGTATGAACGATCTGGCGCCCGGCATTATCCACAAGACAACTCCGGGCCCCTGCTGTATCGCTGAGGTACCATGTCTTATTTCAACCCAGAGCACCGTAAACGCAAATCCATTCTGCCCCTGCTGACTCTCGGCACACTGTGTGTCTCTATTCTCTATTACGCTTTTGCCGCGAATCAGAAAACGGTACCGGTATTGCCAGAAAACGCCGTGCGCCCGCACCTGGTTCATTGGTTAGAGGAAAACCCTGATGCGTGGCCGGCCCAGGACCCCATATTCAATCCCACTGCAGTGCGCAGAATCTACCAGCGCAACGGTTACCGCCTACTTTGGTTTGACAACTACAACCTGAGTGATAGCGCTAACGATCTACTCAAACAACTGACCGCCGCCAGTTCGGGGAATCCCAGCAGTATGGTGGACTACCGCTACCATTTGGGTTATTTCGATCGCACTCTTCGGGACACCCCCCAACGACTGCAAATGGCCGCAGTCCTGGATATCCTGCTCACCGATGCATTTGTCTCCTATGCCCAGGACACCCAGCTTGACAGGATCAGCCCCAAGAGCCGTCCGCGCCGCGGTATTACTCCGGTACTTCGTGACAACCAGGGTTTTCGAATGGCTGCTGTAGCCCAACCCTCCCAGCGAGAGTCCAATGAGCATCGTGGTCGCAAGCATTTTCGCGGCTATGACCGGGCGCGAATTAACGGCAGCACCCCGCGCAGCCGCCACTACTCACGTGATTACAATACCGACAGAGACCGCAATTACTCCGGCTCCTCTAGCTCTACCCGCAAATACAACCGCTCGCGGTTAAACTCCAGTCGGGATAACAGCGGGAGTGGTTCTGGGGCCAGGAGTGATGGCAGTCGTGTCTATTACAATCAGGGCCGCAGTGGTAATAGCCGCGACAGCGCGACAGCGCCTCCCTCAAAAAACAGTGAGGGCCCTTATTTCGAGGAGAGCAATCCTTATGGCAGCGATGCTTATGCCTTGAGGAGTGAGCTTGAACGACTTCGCAAAATCTCCGCCAGTGGGCGCTGGCGCCCAATCCCTCCAGGCCCTGTTATGACCATGGGGGCACGCCACCCCCATGTGAGCCGCCTGCGCGATATGCTCTCCCTCTACGGTGATTATCATGGTCGCTATAGTTATGGCGGTGGCGACCCCAACAGGTTTGATCGCGGCCTGCACGAAGCGGTGCTGCGCTTCCAAAAACGCCACGGCCTCAAACCCGATGGCATCGTAGGCCGTGGCACACGCAAGCGACTCAACCTCTCCCCTGCCGCAAGAGCAAAAATTGTTGAGATGAATATTCAGCGCAGGGAAGAGCTGCCTGGCAACCTTGGGGCGCGCTTTATCCAGGTAAATATTCCCGCATACCGTCTCCAGTATGTAGAGAACAACCGGGTGAAGCTGGCCATGAACGTTGTGGTGGGCAAGAAGAAACATGCAACGCCGGAAATCACTACGCGCGTCAGCAAGGTAGTATTCAATCCCACCTGGACTGTGCCGCGCAGCATTCTGGTCAATGAAATCCTGCCCAAGGCACGTAAGAACCCTGCCGGTATGGAAAATATGGGATACCGGGTGGTCAGTGGCAGCGGTGAACACTTGCCCCTCACAGCCAGGAATCTCTCGGCGGCCGGTGCAGGGTCCTACCTGATGCGCCAAATGGGAGGTGAGGAAAACGTACTCGGACGGGTGAAATTTGAGATTCCCAACAAGCACGATGTCTACCTGCATGATACCCGTGCGCGCACGCTCTTCTCGCTCACCGACAGGGATTACAGCCACGGTTGTATTCGCCTGGAAAAGCCCCGTCACCTGGCCGAAGCCCTGTTGCGTCCTCAAGGCGATTGGGACCAGTGGCGTATCGATAAACTCACTATCGGTGAGGAAACCACCGAGGTGGACCTGAGACAACAGGTCAAGGTGTATATCACCTATTGGACAGCCTGGGTGGATGGTCAGGGCAAGCTGAACTTCCGCCCGGACATCTATGGAAAGGACGGACTAAGCGATAATCAATTTTGAACAGACAGGGCGACCCCTTGGTCGCCCTTAGCCTCCCCCAAGCATTCCCTGTATACCTTTTTTATATGGTCGCCCCTGGCGCCCATTCCTCAAAATTATTTAGAGCTCCTCAGTCACAAGTTACCAATGTGAGCAGAGTGATCAGTTCCATTGATCCTCCTTCGCTTACAGGGGTGACTTATGGGTGTTGGCTACTTATCTCCTCACAGACAAACCTCTCGAAAGGTAAGATGGCGCAATGGGGTTATGGCCCTCTCACTAGCCATTACATTTGGTTTCGAATATTCAACAGCAAATGCTGCACCTGACAGAGGTGGTGACACCACTCTGGATGAGAGCATATCTGGAAGCGATCCTTTCTCTCCCTATGGTCGACAATATGCCCTGCTCAGTGAGGAGCTGGCGCGTTATCGTGCCCTGGCAGAGGGGGACCAGTGGAAGCCTTTGAGCAAAGGCCAACCTATAACGCCGGGAAGTCGCAGCCCCAGGGTCGCTCAACTGCGTAGCCTGTTGATGCTTTACGGGGATTACCGCCCCAATGATTTTGCAGAAACGAACCAAAAAAGCAGCCTTGAAGCCAATGTCTACGATAAGTCCCTACAGCAGGCTGTACATCGATTTCAGCGGCGCCATGGACTAAAAGCTGATGGGCTGGTGGACGAACGTACCCGCGCACGTCTAAATACCAACCCCGCAAAGCTTGTGCGCATACTCAATGCCAACCTCCAGCGCTGGAAACAGCTCCCCAAAGATTTGGGACCACGCTATATCATCGTGAATATTCCGGAATTCAGCCTGCGACTGATCGATGGCGACCGCGAGCAATTTCGCATGAAAGTGGTTGTGGGCAAACCCAAGCACAAGACACCACAAATCGCCACACGCATGACCCGGTTGGAATTTAACCCTGTGTGGCGAGTACCTCCAAGTATTGCCCTGCATGAACTCCTGCCCAAAGGCAGTTCAGCCCTGAGCGCCAAGGGCTATCGGTTGGTCAATCATCGCGGCAGGGCAGTTCCCTTTACCCGCGGCAATGTCGCCGGTGTACGTAGAGGCAAGGTCACACTGCAGCAAAAAGGCGGACCGGGTAATGCTCTGGGGCGAGTCAAATTTGTAATCCCCAACCGCGAGGCAATTTTTCTGCACGACACAAACAGCAAACACCTGTTCAAAAAGTCCCAGCGCGCTTTTAGCCACGGCTGTATTCGGCTGGAGAAACCATTGAAATTTGCCCGCATGATGCTGGCGCAGCAAAACAGCTGGAATAGACCGCGTATCGACCGGGCCCTGATGAGTAGCCGCACCCACGGCGTAACGCTGAAAAAACCGCTACCGGTTTACATCGCCTACTGGACCGCCTGGGTAGATGAGCATGGGCAACTGCAGTTCCGCCCGGATATTTACCATCGCGATAGTTCCGACGCAGGGACAAACCGTGGTTAACCTCATGCATCACCACGGGAGCTGTATATGGTCAGCACTCCCCGTCACCTAGGGCTCGCAGCCCTACTGAGCCTGGTAATCGCCTCCGCAACACCGATACACGGTGCCATGGCAACCAGAGAGCCTACGGCACTGGTTCCAACCAGTGTCAGCGAGCAGCTGAGGAATGAAGCTAACCGTTACCGCGAAATAGCCAAGCGCTGGCGACCTATTGCCCAGGGAGGACCTCTTCAAGCAGGGGATAAAGATGTAAGGGTTCTGCAACTGCGAAAATTACTGGAACTTTATGGGGATTATCGTGGGCAGCCTGGCCCCTCATCAGCTCCACAGAAGGATCACCTGCGCTTCGATAGCGCCCTGCAGTCCGCCGTTGAAAGTTTTCAGCGCCGGCACGGGCTGCCGGCTTCCGGCGTCGCCAACAGTGAAACTCTCACCGCGCTATCAGTTTCTCCCATGGAGAGGGCCAGACAAATGATCC
This sequence comes from Microbulbifer sp. GL-2, assembly GCF_007183175.1. NCBI lineage: Bacteria > Pseudomonadati > Pseudomonadota > Gammaproteobacteria > Cellvibrionales > Microbulbiferaceae > Microbulbifer > Microbulbifer sp. GL-2. The sequence goes on along the minus strand of NZ_AP019807.1, from coordinate 1,964,573 downwards.
TGAACGCGGATCGCTGGGAGCAATTATCCCTGCCCACAGAAAGCCGTTATGTGCTGGTCAATATTCCCAGCTATCGCTTGCAGTTGGTGGAAAATGGGCAGGTAAAACTGGATATGAAGACGGTAGTGGGTAAGGGCAGCAGCCGCACACCCAATATGCGCAGCCGCATCACCAGTGTAGTTTTCAACCCCACCTGGACAGTGCCCAGAAGTATCTTAATCACCGAACTCCTGCCCAAGGCTCGGCACAACCCCGCTGCCATGCACCGCCGTGGTTATCGGGTAATTCAGTACCGTAGCGGAAATACATCGCCGATCACCGACGAGAGCCTCGACCGTGCCGCTGGTGGCCATGCCACCCTGCGCCAGGTCAGCGGCCCGGGAAACACCCTCGGCAAGGTAAAGTTTGTAATTCCTAACAAACAGGCCATTTTCCTGCACGATACTCAGGCGCAGAGCTTATTTTCAGAACAGCAGCGCGCCTTCAGCCACGGATGTGTTCGCCTGCAGCAACCGGAAGAGTTGGCTTACTCCCTGCTTGAACCCCAGGGCTGGGATAGAACCCGCATCGCTCAAGCGACAACCGGCAGCGAAATTCTCAATGTACCTGTTAAGCCCGCTCCGCAACTTTACCTTGTTTATATGACAGCCTGGATAGATGCCGATGGGCGCGCACAATTCCGCCAGGATATTTATCACCGCGATAAAAAGCAGGGGCCCCTGAATTAGCTGGCTTTTAAAGTGGGAGACGGAAATCCCGCTTACTGAGAACTTGGGTTTAAACTTTCCAGAAAAGTACATAACCAAATAAAAATAACGAATACACAACCACGCTTCCTGCAAAAAAGCAGTCTCAAATTTAGGCGAGGGGTTTCCCCTCAAAAACTTGAAAGTAAAAAGTAGGAGTTACCTACCATCGCAGCAAGGAATAACGACTATCCAGTTAATATTCAAAAATAGCAAAATCAAAGCCCTTAAAATTTAAATACAAAATTGAACGACCAATTTCATATAAAGGAATTTGCTATTCTTAAATCCCACCCCACACAATAAAATTCAGTGCTCCGTTAATACCATTCAGGTTATTTACCCCCCAATTACATTGCCGCATACATACTGTTTACACAGCCTTTGCCAAAAGTACGGTCGATGACTGAGGGGGCTTTTCAAGGCATCGAAAAGAAGTAGGCAGGTCGGTTTTCAGAAATAGCTCTCAACAGGATCAACAAGCAATCTCCCTCAATTCGTTGACTTCATAACTGAATTTGTCCGCACTGTAGAAACTCACAAGATGAAGGCTGCAGGCCCAAGCAACGGCTCGTCACTACCATTAGAGCCAATAATAGAGTCGATGCCTGGTTGGCATGGCTACACCAACAAAGCCACAAACCGGCATGTATATACATGTACATACAAACATATGATTGATAAAAGGCGCTGATATGATGAAGGCCGGGTGAGACTGCCCGGCCACGCAAGCCTGAGCTGCCATAACTTAATCGTCTGACTATGCCCCGCTGTACAATCAGAGGCGTTTGCAGGGTAAGAATTTGAGACTGTCTCACTTCCAGGCCCGAAATACCCTCCTTACAGAACTTTCCAGTCGCAAAAAAAATGTTTTTTTAGCAAAACAGTCAAAATGACAACGCTGTCTCCTTATTTTTAGGTGACGCCTATTTATTTCCATATAAATTTCACTCTCCCGTAGCATCTGAAGAAAAATTTACCAGTGAGAGTATGTAATTATTTCTGAATTAGCAGCTGTAAATTTGTAACAACTGGTTATTTTTTGTACATTTTCTGCCGTACCCGGATGCGCCACCCAACGCGCACCGATGAGAGTTAACGACGAGGCGGAATTATGAAGAATCCATCCAGACGTCGATTCCTGGCAGTGACCTGCGCAACTGCGGCGGCGGTCAGCGCCGGACCGACTTTCGCTAAAGTAGGTAGCTCCCGCACCCTGAAATTGCGTAACCTGCACACCGGGGAGAAGCTGGAGGCCGCCTACTGGGCAAACGGAGACTACAGCAGCGGCGGCTTGAAACAATTCAACAAACTGCTGCGCGACCACCGAGCCAACGAAGTGACTCGAATGGACCCGAAACTGTTGGATATCGTGTATAAGCTGAAGGAAAAGTTCAATTATAAAGGTACCATCGAGATCATCTCAGGGTACCGCTCGGCCAAGACCAACGCCAAGTTGCGCGCTGCAGGTCGCGGAGTTGCCAAGCGCAGCTACCATACTCGCGGCATGGCCATGGATATCCGTATGCCCGGTGTGTCCCTGTCCAAACTACGACAGGCAGCACTGAGCCTGAAGGCGGGCGGTGTGGGTTACTATCCGAAAAGTAACTTCGTACATGTGGACACAGGTCCTGTACGCCGCTGGTAATACTGAAGAAATACCCCAAAATAAAACCCCGGCCTTTGCCGGGGTTTTTTATATCAGTCAGTTTTCTCAGCTCTCTTCCACAGGAAGAGCAACAGGCATTACATCCTTTTCCGACACCGGGACCTGGGTTATCCCCGCCATCAGGCCCGCCATACGCTCCAGCAGCTTGCGCGCCTGGGTTAACTGCCCCAGCTCTGCAAGCTCAATCGGGTCCTCCATTTTTAGCAGCAGGGCCTCGAAGTCTGAAAAAGTCTCCTCCAAGGCACTCACTTGATGGCGGTCGAGAAGTACTTCAGCCATGCCGCCACCACCGGTGGGAATCCAGTTAGACTGCAGGGTTGCCATAATCGCCAGCAGTGCCTGTTTGGAATCCGCAGCCCGCCCACTTTCGACATCACTCTCGGAGCCCTCGGGAAGACGTCGCAGCAATTGCTCATCAATTACCTTTGTATGCGCCGCGCGGATTTGCTGTAGCCTCGCAACTGGCCCCAAAGAGAGATATTCACGGGAGAGATTATTGGCAGAAGTTGGCCAGCGGCGCGCCAGGCCCGCCATATCCTCTTCCATCCCCTTTGCAATCAGGCGGGTCAATTCGCGACGGCGGTTCACCGCCAGAGCCTCTGGCTTCTCTCCATTACTATCAGAGACGAAATCTGCAGCCGTGCGCTCTCCCGTAGGCCCCCAAAGCATTATTTCCAGGGCATGGAAACCGGTACTCGCTTCCTCGTGGGCAGTGAGACGATGCTGCTTACGCAAATTGGCCAATGTCAGCTCGATAGCCGTATCGTTAACGATGCCGCTATCCGAATACCCTGGCACGGTATCCAGGTAACCGGCCTGGGCCGGCCAACTATCCAATGCCAGCAACAACTTGCGCCCCTGGCTGCGCAAATCCACCGGGGAAAAAGCCAGCTGGATATAGGGGAGTGTCGCCGCGAACTCCCGGTGGGCGTCCAGCCAGGAGAGCCTGGCCTCTTCCAGCTGGTCCTCACTCGGCTGCACCAATAGAGCCTCTACGGCTCGCTGCAAGGTTTCCACCGAAGCGTGGGTATGAAGAACCTGGGCTTGCCCAGCCTGCCAGATCGCCAGGGAGAGATCCGAAGCGGCCTTCTCATTGACCTGCTGTGGTGCCACATCCCGAATGGCTTTGGGCGGCTCTGCCGACTTCTTCTCGCAGCCAGATACAAAAGCCAGGCTGCAGAGCAACAGCGCTACAGCCAGTTGCCGAATGCTATATCCGTTCACTCAATTCCTCATTTTCCCATTGTCGCAAAGGTTCAGGCGGTGCGATTCAGCGACTCTAGCGCAAACTGATAACCGGCCAGCCACGCGCTTCCGCTTCTGCACGCAGACTTGCATCGGGATCAACTGCCACCGGATGTTCGACTTCGGCCAACAAGGGCAGGTCGTTGATGGAATCGCTATAAAACCATTTTTCCCTGCTTTCAAATTCAGGGTTATGCGCCAGCCATTGGCGCAGACGCAATACCTTGCCGGCCTGATAACAGGGCTCACCGACAACCCGCCCGGTGAATTGACCTCCCTGTTCTTCCGGCTCGGTTGCCAGCAGGGTATCGACTCCCAAGCGCGCGGCAATGGGCTCAACCACAAAGCGGTTGGTGGCGGTAATAATCATAATGTGGTGCCCTTTGCGACGGTGCTCGCCAATCAGCTCCTGCGCCGCCGGCAGCCACAACTCACTGACCACTTCCTGCATAAACTCGCTTTGTAGGTTTTCCAGCTGGCCGCGAGAAATCTGCGAGAGCGGCTCCAAGGCAAATTCCAGGTAGGCAAAAATATCCAGGTCGCCGCGCTGGTAATCCTGGTAAAAGCGGTCATTGGCCGAGCGGTAATGCTCACTGTCCACGTGCTCCCGATCCACCAGGAATTCACCCCAGGCGTGATCGCTGTCTCCGCCGATCAATGTATTGTCGAGATCAAATATTGCCAGCTGCACCACCAACTCCCCCGTAAACTATAGATTCCCTATGGGTATTTCACCGCCAAGGTTAGGCCGCCGTCATTACAACGACAGGCAATTTTACCCCGCACTCGCCAGCATCACACGGACTGCGTCACTGAATTGCTGTAAATCCACCTCTGTGGAACAATGCGGGACAAGTAAGTGCAGCGCACGGCAGCACACAACAGTATTGAGGACGGTATTTTGGGCGACGGCAAGCCGGCACAAGCCGGGAGAAGAAACCGCCGTAGGCCCGCCAAGCAATCAAATCGCACCGACAGCCCCGCGGTCAATAACCGCAACCGGGGCCCGAGTGGCGAAAACAGCAGCAATATAGACACCGAGGGCTTTCGCCCCAATGTCGGCATCATTGTGCTGAATGCCCGCGGTCAAGCGCTGTGGGCTAGGCGGGTAGGTGGCAAGGACGCCTGGCAGTTTCCCCAGGGAGGAATAAACCCGGGCGAAACCCCAGAACAGGCGCTATATAGGGAACTGTACGAAGAAGTAGGCCTCACTCGCGATCAAGTCAGCCTGATTGCCTGCACCCGAGGCTGGCTGCGATACCGCCTGCCACAGCGGCTGATTCGCCGGCGCTCCGAACCGCTGTGTATCGGACAAAAGCAAAAGTGGTATTTGCTCAAGTTGGAGGCGCAGGAGTCTTCCATCAGCTTTGACAATGGCTACAAACCCGAATTCGATCACTGGCGCTGGGTCAGTTACTGGCACCCACTGAGCAAGGTGGTCACCTTCAAGCGCGAAGTTTACCGGCGCGCTCTGACCGAGCTGGCACCACAACAGTTACAGCTGGAGAGACGCTGGCTGCGCGACAAGGGTGAATAACCCGGCATTCGCAACCCGTTTCATCCAGCATCCCCTGGCTCCAGGCTGGCCCTGGACCCATGAATTTCTCCGTTGACTGGCGAGGACAGGCCATTGCTCGGATCTCTGCGCAGTATCGTTCAGGAAGTTAACACCGCCAGGGACCTTCCCGCGGTGCTCCAAATCATTGTGCGACGTGTGCGCGAGGTGATGCACACCCGAGTCTGTTCTGTTTACCTGCGTGACAAGCAGTCCGGTAAGTATGTCCTGATGGCCACCGACGGCCTGCTTCCCAGTGCGGTGGGCCAAGTACACCTGGCACCCGGTGAGGGTCTGGTGGGCAACGTGGTAACCCGGGAAGAACCTATCAACCTGGAAAAAGCCGAAGCTCACCCCGCCTTCCAGTACTTCCCCTCTACCGGAGAGGAGCGTTTCAGTGCTTTTTTAGGCACCCCGATTATCCACCACCGCGTCGTGCTCGGCGTCTTGGTTGTCCAGCAGGAGGAGCAGCGCCGCTTCGATGAAGGTGAGGAGGCATTTCTGGTCACACTGTCTGCGCAGCTTGCAGGAGTGATTGCCCATGCGGAGGCTACCGGTACGCTGGCCACCATTCGCAGACAACGTCAGGAAACCCACTTCTCCGGTATCGCCGGCTCTCCAGGCGTTGCCATAGGCAGTGCCCACATTGTCACGCCCCAGGCAAACCTGGCCACGGTACCCTACTCCCTGTGCCTGGATATCGAAGATGAGCTGGCACTATTCCAGCAGGCACTCAGCACGGCCAGGGAAGAAATCCGTGAAGTTGGGGAAAGGTTAAAGGGCGACTTGAATCGCGAGGAGCGTGCGCTGTTCGATGCCTACATCAGTATGCTCGATGACAATTCCCTCGCAGTCGAAGTCTGCGACCGTATCCAGCAGCAGTTGAGTGCACCCAGAGCCTGGGCCGAGGTGATGCTGGAGCATGTGCGACGCTTTGAAGCCATGTCCGATTCCTATTTCCGCGACAGGGCTGCCGATGTGCGCGACCTGGGGTCCAGGGTCCTCGCGCACCTGCATCAGCGCCAGCAAAGCGAGCGCGACTACCCGGATAACACGATTCTCGTGGGTGAAGAACTGACCGCTGCTGTGCTGGCCGAGGTCCCGCGGGAGAAGTTGATTGGCGCAGTCTCCGTCAAAGGCTCATCCAATAGCCATGTGGCCATTATCGCCCGCGCCATGGGGCTGCCCGCCATCATGGGCGTACAGGACCTGCCCTACGAGACTATCGATGGTGTGGACATGGTAGTGGATGGCTATCGCGGCGATCTGCATATCCATCCCGGCGCCGAGCTCAAGCGCCGCTATGATGATATCGTCGAGGAAGAGCACCAGCTCGCGCGCAGCCTGGATCATATGGCCGGCCTGCCGGCGGAAACTGCCGATGGCCACCGGGTCTGCCTTCTTGTTAATACCGGGTTAATGGCCGATGTGGTGCGCTCCCTGGAGCGCGGTGCAGAGGGCGTGGGCCTGTTCCGTACCGAAGTCCCCTTCCTACTGCGCGACCGCTTTCCCTCTGAGGAGGAGCAGCGCGAGATCTACCGGGAACAACTGGAGGCCTTCGCGCCCATGCCAGTCACCATGCGCACTCTGGATGTGGGCGGTGACAAGGCGCTGACCTATTTTCCGATTGAGGAGACCAACCCCTTCCTCGGCTGGCGCGGTATCCGCGTCACCCTCGATCACCCGGAAATATTTCTTGCACAAGTGCGCGCCATGATGAAGGCCAGCCTAGGCCTGAACAACCTGCGCATCATGTTGCCCATGATCAGCGGGCTCAATGAGCTTGAAGCGGCGCGCAAGTTGATAGAGCGGGCCTACCGCGAGCTATTGGAAGAGGGGTATGAAATTGAAATGCCACCTGTCGGGGTTATGGTGGAAGTGCCCTCGGCGATCTACTTGATTCGCGAGCTAGCCGAGCGCGCAGACTTTATCTCAGTCGGCAGTAACGACCTGACCCAATACCTTCTGGCGGTAGACCGCAACAACACCCGCGTCGCCAATATCTACCATGCACTACATCCGGCGGTACTGAGAGCACTGCAGGAGATTGTCAGCATCGCCCACGCGGAGGGCACCAAGGTAGGTATCTGCGGGGAGCTGGCTGGCGAACCTGGCGGCGCCCTACTATTGGTAGCAATGGGCTACGACAGGCTATCGATGAACGCTACCAACCTGCCGAGGGTAAAGGCTACGCTGCGCGCTGTGCGCCAAGCGGATACCGAGCTACTCCTGCACCAGGTGCTTAAAATGGACTGTGCGGAGGAAATCGAGAAAACCGTAAATGCCTTTTTACACAGGATCGGCCTGAAAAACATCCTGCATCCAAGCGGCACTCATTAGCAGCTATTGAGACAAAAAAACCGCTGTTTTTGGCAGCGGTTTTTTATGTGCTCGTGAAGCGGCAGAACTTACTCCGCAGACTCCGCTCGATACGCTTCGGCATCCAGCATGTTGTCCAGTTCACTCACGTCGCTGGGCTTGATGCGGAAGAACCAGCCATCGTCATAAGGGGAGGAATTGACGGTTTCCGGCGCCTCTTCCAGTGCCTCATTCACCGCGATCACCTCACCGGAAATCGGGGAGTAAATATCACTGGCGGCTTTGACTGATTCAACCACGCCAGCCTCATCCCCTGCAGCCAGGGTGTTACCGACCTCCGGGGTCTCAACGTATACCACATCACCCAGGGCATCCTGGGCGTGGTCACTGATACCAATAGTCACAGTACCGTCCTCTTCCAGGCGTGCCCACTCGTGGCTGGAGAGGTATTTCAGTTCATTGCGGATTTCGCTCATGCTGTTATCCCTTGATTAAGCATCTGAATATATTGTCTTGCCAACGCGTACACCTGCGGGCGACGCTTAAATAACCGACTTGCCGTTGCGCACAAAACAGGGCTTAACCACCCTGACCGGCTGCAGCTTTTTGCGGATTTCCACCTCTGCGGTGTCACCGACACTGACTGGCACCCGTGCCAGTGCGATGGAATAGCCCAAAGTCGGCGAGAAGGTTCCGCTGGTAATGATACCGCGCTCTTCAGCACCGTCTACCGCCACCTGCTGACCCGCACGCAGTACGCCGCGCTCTTCCAATACCAGACCGACAAGCTTGTGCTTGACGCCCTGCGCCTTTTCATCTTCCAGGGTCGCACGGCCAATAAAGTTGCGCCCCTCCGGCTCCCAAGCAATAGTCCAGGCCATATTGGCTACCAATGGAGAAGTCTCTTCATCCATTTCATGGCCGTAGAGATTCATACCCGCCTCCAGGCGCAGAGTGTCGCGGGCTCCCAGGCCACATGGCGCCACACCAGCATCGGCGAGGGCGCGCCAAAAGCCACTGGCATCCTCTCCGGGAAGCATAATTTCCAGGCCATCTTCACCGGTATAGCCAGTGCGTGCCACAAACCATTCGCTACGAGCCACACTCTCAAATACTTTCAGCGCGTCGATCGCGGCAGTCCAGTCAATCCCCAGGACCTCCTTGGTCTTAGCAATGGCGTTGGGGCCCTGAATGGCGATCATTGCCAGGTGCGGGCGCTCGGTAAGGGTTACTTCGAAAGACTCAGCCTGCTTGTTCATCCAAGCCAGGTCTTTTTCGCGGGTCGCGCAATTCACCACTACACGGTAGCCGGGATCACGCAAATAGACGATCAGGTCGTCAATTACTCCGCCCTTATCATTGAGCATGCCGGTATAGAGGGCTTTACCAGGCTTGCCATCCAGCTTGGCCACATCGTTGGCCAGCAGGTAGCGCAGGTAATCGCGAGCGGCGGCACCATCGATATCCACTACAGTCATGTGGGAGACATCAAACATCCCCGCATCGGTGCGCACCTTATTGTGCTCATCCAGTTGGGAGCCGTAATGCAGCGGCATGTCCCATCCACCGAAATCCACCATTTTGCCGCCCATGGCGACATGTGTGTCATACAGAGGCGTTCTGTTTCCCATCTTAAATTCTCAGTCCGTCAGGTTCCGAAGCCGCGTATTCTAGCGGCTTGAGCACGAGCCTTGCCAGCAGACCATGCACTGCGACATATATGCTCAGCAAGCCTAGCAGCCACCGGGACTAAAACCTGTGCAGGTTGCCGGTGGCCGTCAAAGATTCCGCAGGCGCCACTGAAGGCAGATAAAGGTAACCTGAAGAGAGGGAAAATTAGTCGTCGGAGCCTTCACGCCCCTCACTGCTCTCTTCCGATTTCCGCTCTTCCTTGGCTGATTCATCTACCTTGAGGCCATATTTTTTCGAGCGCCAGCGCCAAAGACGTTTGGCCAGCTCCTGGCGGTCCGGGGTTTTATCGGCCTCATCGACGATTTCCTCTCCAAGCAGGGTCTCAAGGAGGTCCTCCAAAGTAATCACGCCCTCAAGACCACCATATTCATCCAATACCGCACTGATCTGTACACGTCGCGACAATATCTTCTGGAAGGCCTGATAGATCGTGGCAGTTTCCGGCAACATGAGCATTTCCCGGCGGAAATCCGCCAGTTTGCGCTCTCGCTCGCCCTTGGCATAAGCGAGTAACAAATCCTGCTTGAGTACAAAGCCCACGACACAATCGGGATCGCGATTTTCGTAAACTGGAATGCGGGAGAAGCGCCCCTTCTCAACCTCTTCGTAGGCTTCCACCAGCGTTGCATCCTGGGGCAGGGAGAAAACCACGGTACGAGGGGTCATCACCTCACGCACAGAATGGTCCCGCAGGGTGAAAAAGAGATTACGCAAAATATTCGACTCGCGCTGTTCCAGCTGCCCTTCGGCCTCACCGATCTCAGCCATAATGGCAAACTCATCACGGCTGAAGCCGGTCAGGGTCGGTCCATGGGAGAGGCCGCGGGTCAGCAGTTCAGACATTTTTACAAACGGGTAGAGAAGCCATACCAGGCCGCGCAACGCGTAGGCGGTAAATGGTGCCAACTGTCTCCAGTAAACCGCGCCCAGAGTTTTCGGAATGATCTCGGAAAAAACCAGGATCAACAGGGTCAGGATCGCCGAAGCTATGCCCAGGTACTGGCTTCCAAACACCGCCGCAGCCTGGGCACCGGCACCAGCCGCACCTGCGGTATGGGCAATGGTATTCAGAGTTAGAATTGCTGCAAGGGGAGCATTGATATTTCCCTTGAGCTTGCGCAGCAGCGGCCCAGCCCTGTGCCCCTCGCGCTCCAATAGCCGCACGTATGGTGTAGTTACACTGAGAATGACCGACTCGGCAATCGAACAGAGAAATGAAAAACCGAGGGCGATAAAAATATAGGTAATTAAGAGGAGCATATATCCCTGATTACAGCTGAGTTAGAGCTGAATTCTTGCGCACTGTCCGTGACACAACAAGCCTGCATTCGATCAAAATCCAAAAGAGTTGCCAGGCAGGTAAATAAAGTCTGAAAAAAGTCAGGTCTTATCAAGACCTCCCAAAGAGAGCAATCACGTTTTTCCTCTAAACAAGTTATGCTGATATTTTCCTTTGGGGTTTACGATCATGTGAGAATTATTCCCAAGATAAATATCAGGATTCTGACAATATTCAGGTTCCCCGCAAGGGACCTGTACCAAAGTCTTTCCGTTGAGGCTTTTACCCTGGAGAAAACTTCCGTCCCCCTCCCAGAACACAATACACCAGGGCAATTACCAGACCACTAAAGAATCCACCGATATGCGCCGCATTCGCAACTCCCACTCCGGTGAAAAAAGTCACTATGCCCAGGGCACATACTATTAACCAAGCCATGGCTACGGTCAGTAGACCAGAGGGAATATCACGCCATGCTGACTGGAAACGCTGCACCACCAGGGCGAATCCCACTAGGGCATAAACCACTCCGGACATGCCACCAAAAAGTACCCTCGGCTCCCATAAATACTGGGTTAGGTTGGATACAGCAGCTCCAATCAGTACCAGTGCTATATACATGAAGCTGCCACCCCGAGCCTCCAGTGGCCTTCCTAATATCCAGATACCCAGGGCATTGAATAAGGCATGAGGCAGGGAAAAGTGCACGATCGCCGGCGTAAGCAGGCGCCACCACTCCCCACTCTGCAGGTGCCAGGCGAGAGAGGAGTGCGCTAGTGTGTTGCCACTTTGGTCCGGGTAAATCAACAGGGCATTAGAAAAATTATTCGTCTGAAGGAACCATCCCAGAAAACACAGGGCAATCAACAAAAGGCTGATCGGCGTTTTATCCAGAGGGAAGCTGGGCAGTACTGATGCCCGCCTTCCTTTGTGCTCAGCCGATGTATTTTTATCAGGTTGCCCTGCCAACTCTGCTACAGAATCAATTGTTTCAGCCGCTGTCTCCAGGGCATCTCCCGGTTGTGTAGATTGTATCTGTACCTTATCGAGATCTATTTCACCAGCATCCCAGCGCTGCAGCAGGGGCTTAAGTATTTCCGCCAGGCTGGCATCGGGAGTCAGTAACTGCTGCCGGTTTTTTTCCTCGGCAATTCGCAATGGCAATTGATAGCGCTGGATAAAACGCACCAGTGCACTGAGATCCTTGGAAAGGGGAAACGCATAAACAACAATCCACTGACTCAATTCAATAAACCTTTTTTATTCGCTTGCCTGCTACACATCGTTCCAGCGGATTTTTAATCTGCACTCACTGGTTCTCAATGGAAAACCGGTAAATACCAGGCGATATAGTATCGGCAAGCCCTAACTACACCGCCATGGCCCGCAGGATGATACGTTTTTTTAACATGGGGCTGGCATCCACCATACTCAAGCCGGTGTTACGCAACCAGCGCCAGTGCAGGTCACCAGCACCAAACAGAGATTTAAATGCACTCATGGCTTTTAGGGTTGCGGCATTGTCGCCGCGACGGCGACGCTCATAGCGTGCCAACACCGAGGCGTGTGAGGGTTCTAAACCCCGTGACAAGGCGCGGTCAATTTCATCGCTAAGCACGCGCACATCCTGTAACCCCAGGTTCACCCCCTGTCCCGCCAGGGGATGAATACTGTGGGCAGCGTCCCCCACCAGGGCCGCACCGGGACCATGGTAGCGCTCCGCGTGCCGTGCCCTAAGGGGAAAAGAAAAGCGTTCACTGACTGATTCCACTTTGCCCAGCCGGCTCTCGAATGCCTTTTCCAGATTCAGGGCAAAAGCCTGGTCATCCAGCATCAGCAACTCACGAGCGAGAGGGTCATCCGCCGACCAGACCACCGCACAGTGATTATCGTCTCCCAGGCCAGCCAGTGGCAGAAACGCCAGCGGGCCACTTTGCAAGAAGCGCTGCCAAGCCGTATGGCGATGAGGCTTCTCACAGCGAGCCACGCAAACCAGGGCGGTCTGGTGATAATCGGTATCCCGGCAGCGGATGCGCAACAGGTCACGCACTTTGGAGCGGGCACCATCAGCACCAATCATTAGGCGTGTACGCACTATCTCGGCCTGTTCGCGCAACCCCTCCACTGCATTGAGCTGCTCGCCACGCGGCTGCAAATGCCAGAGTCCGCAATCGCGCCACCAGCTCTCAAGGCGAAAGCCATTGACCAGTTCCACATTCGGTAATGCTACGAGTCGTGTCCTCAGGGCGGCAACAATTACATTGTTTTCAACAATGTGGCCGAGGTTGGGCAGCTGTACATCGCGGCTGTTAAAGCTCACAGAACCAGTGCCTTCGGCATCCCAAACCCGCATCTCCACGTACGGACAAGCGCGGCGTGCGGAGATTTCCGCCCAGGCCCCCACTTCTTCGAGCAACTCCCGCGAAGCCTGGGTCAGTGCCACAACCCGCGGCTCATAGTCCTGCGACAGCTCAGGTGCAGTCTCTGACGAGGCCTCCAGCAGGGCCAGGCGCATTCCCGGATGGCGCACGGCCAGAAGTGCGGCCTGGGCCATGCCCACCATACCCGCACCAACAATGGCGAAATCCAAACGGTGTCTATTCATATTCAAGCCAATTCCGCTGTTGTGCCGCTGCAAGGGCACCATTAAAGCCCAAATCCCGCCGCCTGGCTGACAAACTCCGCGCGCAGTGGCGGTACCAGTGTAAGGCCGAGTAACCCCATTTGGCGCATAACCTGCTGAGTGGGGTTTGCTGAAGTAAACAATGCTGGTATGCGGTCACTAAAACCCACTGTCAACTGTTGATCGAAACTGCGCTTGCGACCATAGGTCCGCAGGCGCTCCAGCTGCACCCCTGAGCCCTGCTCAGGCTTCTCACCCACCAAGGCCTGCGCCAAGGCATAGCAATCGCGCAGTGTGAGGTTAAAACCCTGCCCAGCCACCGGGTGCAGGAAGTGCGCACAATTACCGACCAGGACCAAGTTGCGCCGCCACTGCTCTCGCGCCAGGGACAGGCTGAGGGGGTAGCCTTGCACAGCGCCCGCACGCATAAAACGGCCCGCCCGCCAGCCGAAATTTTTTTGCAGGCGCCGCAGACACTCATCCTCGGGCAGTTTACTTAGCGCTTGCGCCTCTCTATCCGGGCAGGCCCACACAAGGGCGGCGCGATGTAACCCCTCTCGTTGCGGCAATGGCAACAGGGCCATGGGCCCAGAAGCGGTAAAGCGTTCAAAGGCAACGCCTCCATGGTCTCGCTGAAGACCAACAGTAGTGACCAACGCCCTTTGTTGGTACTTTATCGTGTCGATTTCTATCCCCAACTGCCGGCACAGAGGTGATCCGACCCCGTCAGCAACAACCAATAAACCCGTGGTCAGTTCATTTTGCTGGCCCTGCTCATCAGCACTCCAGCTCAAATGCGCCCCGGCAACACCCATTCGTACCCTGCTCACCCTGGCTGGGGCCAATACCCGCACCTGGGTATCTGCTACAGCACGATGCAGGATAGGCCCCAACGCAGCATTCTCAATCACAGCCCCCAACATCCCCTCGAAGCTCGCTTGCTCCTGCTCACGCGCTGATAGGGATGCACCAAAGGAGTGACCGCGGTCACTCACCTGGATACATTGGATGGGGGCACAATATTCACGCAAAGCGGACCACAGACCCAACTGCTGGAACAGCTGTAAACTGCCGGCGGCGATAGCTGTGGCACGAGTGTCAAAGCTCGGCAGCCGTAGACTGGCCGAGGCATCTGGCAGTCCTCTCTGCTCCAACAGTGCGACACTGAGATGCGGACAGAAGTGCGCCAGCATCAGCGCCAGGCTGGCACCAGCCATTCCCCCACCGACGATGGCCACATCGAATTGTTGCGCAGCTTCAGTCATAAAACTCCCCCACAGGCTCCCAGGTCATCAATCAGCAAGCTGGGAGGCCGTAAACCCTTATTGTTTCTAGCGAGTCAATAAATCCCGCCCATGGCGCATAGCATATTCGATATCCTCTACAGACTTTGGCGCCGCCGCAGACAGGATTTCCACTCCCTCACCGGTGAGGGCCACATCGTCTTCAATACGAATACCCATGCCACGGAACTCCCCTGCGATACGTTCATCGTCCGCGGGGATATAGATACCGGGTTCGACCGTCATCACCATGCCTGGCTCCAATTGCCGCCAGGCACCGTGTACCCGGTAATCACCGACATCGTGTACATCCATCCCCAGCCAGTGACCAACTCGATGCATATAAAAGCGCTGGTAGGCGCCCGATTCGATCAGGTCCTGCACATCCCCATTTAACAGCCCCAGGTCCACCAGGCCCTGAGCGATCACCTCTACGCTAGCCGTATGGGGGTCATCCCAATGGTTTCCCACACGCACCCGCTCGACAGCTGCCAGCTGCGCAGCCAGGACAATTTCATACAGCGCTTTTTGTGCGCCACTAAAGCGTCCGTTGACCGGATAAGTTCTAGTAATATCTGCCACGTAACCACGGTATTCACAGCCCGCATCCACAAGTACCAGGTCACCGTCATTCATCTGTGCCTTGTTGCTGCAGTAGTGCATAACCAGGGCGTTGCGGCCACTGCCAACGATGGTTGGGTAAGCGGTCTCACGCGCACCGGCATCGACAAAAGTGTGTAAAAGCGCCGCCTCTAACTGGTATTCGTAAAGCCCCGGCTGGCAGCGAGCCATGGCGCGACAATGTGCGGCGGCACTGATATCCGCAGCACGGGTCATCAGGCCCAGCTCATTTGAACTTTTAAACAGGCGCAGTTCGCGCAGCTGGTAATCCAGATCCACTACCTCTGGAGCACCATTACTGCCCGGTGCCTCAGAAATATTTTGCAGATAGCAGCGGATACGCCGGTCGAGGTGGGCATAGCGCCCCATAGGAAAATAAATGCGCTCGCGACCATCCAGTAGTCCCGGCAAAATATCGTCGAGATCGCCAATCGGAAAAGCATCGGACAAACCGAAACGTTGCACTGCCCGCTCGGGACCGAGACGCGGCCCATCCCACATTTCTTTTTCCGCATCGCATTCGCGACAAAACAGAAGGGTTTCCCCCTGGGCACGCCCCGGAACCAGTACCAAAAGGGCTTCAGGTTCATCGAAACCGGTCAGGTAGAGAAAATCACTGTCCTGGCGGAAAGGGAAAAAAGTATCGCGTGATCGGGGCTGCTCACCAGCGGATGAGACTATCGCCAAGCTCCCCGGCGCCAGTTCATCCATCAGGCGAGTGCGACGAAGACTATATTCCGTCTTGCTGATCGCTGCGCTTTTTTTGTTACTGGACATCAGTGTACAGTGGGGCCTTCAGTGGACTGCTTGCCGCGTACTTCGGTAAAAATATTGAGAGCTGCTACACGCACATATTCCTGCAGCTCCAATAGCTGTTGTTCATTCTCCTCACTCTCCTCTACGTGATCGGCATCCACCTGCGAAATTGCACCGATATCTTTCAATGCCTCTTCACTGGTGGGCAGCAGCTTCTCTTCTTTTGCTTTACCGATACCAAATCCGTGCAGGAAGCCCTCACACCAGTGCCCCAATGCCAGGGTGCGTGCAACAATATCGTCATCGTCGCAAAGAACCAGCTGGAAGGAAAAGTCGCTACCATTCAACTGCTTTTGACTCTCCTCAGCTAATTGCAGAAAGTCCTTATTTAAATCTGCCGGTACCACCTCCAGGTCGAGTAACTCTGCCAGTTCGCGCTGCCAGCGTTTTTTGTCTGGCTCAGCGCCCGCCGCCAGTACACCACACGTAAATCCATGCAGTTCACTGGGGTCCGCCTGGCCACCTGCCGAGAGAATGGCGTTGGCGAGAAGCTCGAATCGATTAGTTTCTGATGTCATGGTTACCGTGCAATTTTTCTTGATCGTGAGTTAATTATTGCGCTGCAACAGCAGCGACAGGCAAAAGAACTTGTGTTTTCGGGACAAATTTGTGATTGCCCGCGCAGGTGGAGCGATTGACCCACCTTTTCGCCGGCAATATAGTAGCGGAATCCCTCGCAGTCTGTCGTGTTGCGAACCCAGACGTCGACCCCAAACGCAGGAAATATGGATAAGCTGCAAGCGTTAGAAAGCACTGTGGATTCACTGATCGCCCGCTGCCAACAGCTGGCTGATGACAACCGTGAACTGCGTCGGCAGGAAGCCGACTGGCTGCGCGAACGCCAGCGCCTGATAAAAAATAATGAGGCCGCCCGCTCGCGGGTCGAAGCCATGATCAATCGTCTCAAGGGGCTAACGCAAGATTCCTGATGGCTGACTCTGCACTAACATCCGAAACCGTCACCGTATCCATTCTCGGTAAAGAGTACCGCGTAGCCTGCGCCGACAGCGAGCGTGCAGGCCTGCAAGCATCCGCACGCCTCCTGCATGAGCGCATGGCGCGAATCCGTTCAACCGGCACAGTGATCGGCATTGAGCGAATCGCAGTCATGGCTGCACTGAATATTGCCCATGAACTGATTCAGGCCAAAGCGGAGTTGAGCAGTGTCCCCCTCCAACAGGAAATGCTCGACCGCCTCAAGGACAAAGTACAAAACGCACTGGGCGAAATAGACCCAGAGACGGAGCCGCAGTCATCGCAAGAATGAAGGCACGTCCATTCCCTACAAATTTCCAGTTAACAGCCCCCCTCCGTCCAAGTTATAATTAACTCATACCCTGGGGTGTTGGCCAGCAGACTATGTCCTTGAGCCGATAATCTTACCCCGGTGGTTTCCAGCGGGTGCTGGTGTGCAAGTCCGCCATGCAGCGGAAAGCCTTATGTACTCCGGAGACCGCCACCTTGAACCTTACGGTTCGAGGCGCCGTCTACAGCCACATACTCGGGGTTCCCATTTCTTTCCAGCCTTCCCCTTATCCATGAGCGAAAATAAAACGCAACTGCGCCGACGTATGCGCGCAGGGCGACGGGAACTCAGCGCTTACCAGCAGCGCCTGCATGGTCGCGCAGCTATTACCCTGTTAAGCCGGGTTCCACAGATGAAACGCGCCCGCCATATTGGTATTTACTGGCCAATGGATGGGGAGTTGGATATTCGCCAGTTATTACAACGCTACCCAGGGAAAGATTTTTACCTGCCAGTACTACCTGTAGAGCCACACCCACATTTGGGCTTTAAACGCTGGGGCGGTGAGCCGCTGCCATTCCGCAACCGTTTCCATATTCCTGAACCGGTGCGCAGTCCCAGTCGTTCAGCGCACCTGCTTGATCTGGTGCTGGTCCCCCTGGTCTCCTTTACTCCCAGTGGCTCCCGTTTGGGTATGGGCGCAGGTTTTTATGACCGCACGTTTGAGCACAAACAATTATTGCCGGGTACCGGCCCACAGCTAATTGGCGCCGCCCACCAGTTGCAATGCGTGAGGCAATTACCCACTGACAACTGGGATATACCATTGGACATGGTAGTGACAGAAAAGCGTATCTATCGATGCAACTAGTACGAGAGAGAAAACAAAAAAGGCCGAACACTTAGTGTTCGGCCTTTTTTGCTGTTTCGTGGGCAGAGCGCCCCCCGGCATCAGCCTAACGGGTAACCACTCCCTGTTGCAGAGCGGCCGGTGGCTCGGATTCCGAGGCAAATACCTCAGTCAAACCACTGGTGCTCAGCAGAACGCCCGCGACAAAGACAACCACAGCGATTGTCAGCGCATCGGCTTTCATTGGGACCATCCTGTACAATCAATTTTTTTGTTATGTGCGTTTCGCTCCGCATATGACCGAAGCCATAGCAAAAGTTCAACGACCAAAGAAGATACTGAAGAATCGGCGGAATAGTAACCGGTTGTTGGATATTTTATGTGTTTTTTGTCGCATTTTCACACAAGGGGGTTCGACAAAGCCGAAATTGCAGTCTACGCACCCAACAACTTCTGAGACGCTTTACTCAACTAATGATTTTCCCGGGCTCAGCTGCCCAGGAAAAAGCGGTAAGCGGGATTTTCAGTTTCCTCCCAATAGGGAAACTGCAGCCGCTCGAGCAAACCCGAAAGTTTTGCCCGAGCCCCTGGCTCAACCTGTAGCCCAACCAGGACCCTTCCATAGGCAGCACCGTGGTTGCGATAGTGGAACAGGGTAATGTTCCAGCGCCCGGCCAGGTGTTCGAGAAATTTCCGCAAAGCGCCGGGACGTTCGGGAAATTCAAAACGGTATACAACTTCATCATTCAGCCCTGGGACTCGCCCCCCCACCAGATGGCGAATATGTAATTTGGCCATCTCATTCTCAGTGAGATCGGTTACCTGATAACCGCGATCTTCCAGTTTATTAACTAATTGGTGCCGATCATCATCGGCAGTCACCTGCAAGCCGACAAAAATATGTGCTTCCTCATTACCGGCATATCGGTAATTGAACTCGGTGATGGCGCGGTCTCCCAAATCACGACAAAAGCGCAGATAGCTACCGGGGCTCTCGGGTATACGCACAGCGAGCACCGCCTCGCGCTTTTCGCCGATTTCAGTCCGCTCGCTGATATAGCGCAGACGATCAAAATTGATATTGGCTCCGCTACAAACAGTGGCGAGGGCTGAATTACGGCAATCACTCTGTTCAGCAAATTTTTTCAGCCCTGCCAGCCCCACAGCTCCGGCGGGTTCGGCAATGGATCGAGTATCTTCAAAAATGTCCTTGATTGCCGCGCAGATCTCATCGGTGCTCACAGTGATCACACCATCTACCGTTTCACTTAAAACCCGGAATGTTTCCTCACCAATTTGCGCCACAGCAACACCATCGGCAAACAGACCCACCTGAGGCAGGCGCACTCGATCTCCACTCTCCAGGGCGGCTTTCAAGCAGGCTGCATCTTCAGGTTCAACCGCATAGACTTTGGTTTCCGGTCGTACATATTTGATATAGGTGGCCATGCCTGCGGCCAGCCCACCCCCGCCAACAGGAATAAATACTGCCTCCAAATTACCTGAGTGCTGGCGCAACATTTCCATGGCCACTGTACCCTGGCCGGCAATCACATCGGGATCGTCATAGGGGTGCACAAAAACCAGATCGCGTTCATCAACCAACTTCCTGGCGCGCGCGGCGGCCTCATCGAAAGTGTCCCCGTGCAATATCACTTCCGCTCCACGCATACGCACCGCATTGACCTTGATCTGGGGTGTGGTCTTCGGCATCACTATCGTTGCGCGCACCCCCAACTGGGCTGCTCCCAGGGCCAATCCCTGTGCATGGTTCCCCGCCGAGGCAGCGATTACACCACGAGCACGTTGTTCAGCGGGCAGCTTTAGCAGTTTGTTGTAGGCACCACGTATCTTGAAAGAAAATACAGGTTGAAGGTCTTCCCGCTTGAGCAATATACGATTACCCAGCCGGTGGGAAAGCTGGCGCATCGGCTCTAATGGCGTTTCGATGGCGACATCGTAAATGCGCGCGTCTAAAATGCGCTTGATATAAGATTTGGGCATGGCGTGTTTCGGTTGCCGTTGCGGTAAATTTCTGTGCGCGACTCAGGGAAGCCTAGTAGCAGAAGCATTGGCAAAATACCCCCAACGCACGCAACACCGGCAGGCCAGTCTAATCCTTGCCCGACACAATTACCATCAAATAGGCTGTTTTGCGCTTTTTTTTATCGAAAGGTGAAAATAAAGTAGAAATAATTGCACAGGAAACTATCCAGAGTATGACCCAGGATGAACTGAAGCAGGCCACTGCTCGCGCCGCTATCGACTATATTTCCCCGCGCCTGGAGGCCGACTCCATCATCGGTGTAGGTACAGGTTCCACGGCCAATTTTTTTATCGACTATCTGGCCGAGATCAAGGGTAGGTTCGACGGTACGGTTGCCAGCTCCGAGGCCTCGGCACAAAGGCTCAAGTCCCACGGTATTCCGGTCTATGAGCTAAATAACGCCGATAGCATCCAGTTTTATGTAGATGGCGCCGATGAAGCCAACCCGGCACTGGAATTAATCAAAGGCGGCGGTGCAGCACTGACACGGGAGAAAATTGTCGCGGCCTGCTCTGACGAGTTCATCTGCATCGCCGATGAGAGCAAGTCGGTTAAGATATTGGGCGAATTCCCCCTACCGGTAGAGGTGATTCCCATGGCGCGCTCTCTGGTTGCTCGCGAGCTGGTCAAACTCGGGGGAGACCCTGTCTACCGGCAGGGCGTTATTACCGATAATGGCAATGCAATCCTCGATGTATACAATCTGAAAATCGAACAACCTATTGCGCTGGAAGAAGCGATCAACAATATCACCGGCGTGGTTACCAATGGCATCTTCGCCAAGCGGCCAGCGGATCTGTTATTACTCGGTACCAGCTCCGGGGTTAAAACCATCACCGCCTAACTATGCAGTCATACTATGCGACAAAATAATAAAAAGGGGATTCTGGTGGCGCTGATTAGCGCCGCGATCCTGGGCTCGGGCTGTTCTACCACCCCCCCCAGTAATCCCGACAATATCTGCTCCATTTTCCGCGAGAAAAAAGGCTGGTATGGCGAGGCCAAGGCCGCTGAAAAAGAGTGGGGTTCACCTGTA
Organism: Microbulbifer sp. GL-2; assembly: GCF_007183175.1. Classification (NCBI taxonomy): domain Bacteria; kingdom Pseudomonadati; phylum Pseudomonadota; class Gammaproteobacteria; order Cellvibrionales; family Microbulbiferaceae; genus Microbulbifer; species Microbulbifer sp. GL-2. The sequence continues at coordinate 1,943,546 of NZ_AP019807.1, read as the reverse complement.
GCAGTGATGATGGCCATCCTTCATCAGGAGTCCCGTTTTGTGCATGACGCGCGCCCACCGCGCAGCAAAATACTGGGCTTTATTCCCGGACCGCGCCCCTCAGATGCCTTTGGTTATGCCCAGGCGCTGGGGAGCACCTGGCGCGGTTATCAACGCTCTACTTTTAGCTACGGTGCGGATCGGGATGATTTTGGCGACGCAATCGACTTTGTCGGTTGGTACAACAACACCAGTGCACGTCGATGCCAAATCCAGTCCAGGGATAGTTATCACCTGTATCTGGCCTACCATGAGGGCCATGGCGGCTTTAACCGGCGCACCTTTAGAAACAAGGCCTGGCTTAAAAAAGTCTCACACAAAGTATCCGCGCGTGCGAAACACTACCAGCAACAGCTCAACAGCTGCGAACAGTCCCTGAAGAAGCGCAAGAAATTTCTCGGCCTTTTTTAGGCCCTGCGCATCGATATCAAAAATTCGCGCGAGTGGCGGGGAAAGGCGCCACGTCCGCGCCGAAACTGGCTACCCTGAAACTAATGTCCCAAAGCTGAATGCTCTGGTGCCTGTAAGCTCCCACTAGGTTCCATTGCATAACGCTTTTGCCCTAACGTGACGCTGGGTGCTCCCTCAGAGAAGCAAAAGCGTCCACAGACTTTCTGGAGTGCCCGATGAAGCCCTTTACCAAATTCCTCACCCTGTTCACCCTGCTGCTCACTATGCCCTTCGCCACCGCGCAACCCGCATCGCCCCAAGCCAATGCCCCCAAGGCCAGTGCTCCTAAAGCGTCCTTTAGTGAGCCCCAGCTCAAGCAGTTTGCCGATGCCTACCGCTCTATTGTGATGCTGAGCCGGGAATATGCCCCAAAGCTCAAGGCCGCCGCTGATATTAAGGAGGCTGAGGCCCTAAACAAAGAGGCCCAAGGCAAGATGATTGCGGCAATAGAGAAAACGGGATTATCCAAAACCAAGTACCAGGAAATAGCCACCAGCATCAAGTCCAACCCGGCACTTCTGGAGAAGGTCAACAAAATACTCCAGCAGACACACACCAAGCCGCAGTAAAGGCGACTGAGCGGTACACCCAATCGGTGCGCCGCTCTAATCCAGGGTAATTTCCAGTACCTGACAAATAGCTGGTAAATTACTTCTTACCCAGGTGCGGTCGAAAGAACCCCAATCGCGCAACAGGTAATAACCATCGTTGTGGCGTACTCCTTCCTGAACAAATTCCACCAGAGTGCCATGCCCAGGCAACCCCTTGGCAATAATGTCCTGTACTGTGCGCCGCGGCCAGCCAGTCGCCTCTTCCAACGCAGGATTATTTGGACGGGGAGTCTGTTCAATTAAATAGGCGATCAACATGCGCCGACAGATTGTCGGGTTCAGCTGGCTTTCAACGGATGCGGACGGCATTTGGCCACTCCTTCATTGGCATGTCACTTTATTGTTAATCCCTATGACTCTCAGGTCTAGTAGTTAGGCCGCCTCTTTTACTCACCTCTGGAGCTGCTTGCTAAAGTAGTTCTCCGTGCGGCTCGTCGAGCAAATGTTACTCCAGCGGCGTGAAAAAATGTGGATAAATGCAAAATAACCAATAAAAACATATACTTATATACAAAACCCATTTGAAAAAGATAAGCTTTTCACTCTCTGCGGGCTGTATTATTGATCGATACAGGCCTCCCAGCTTGCCCCTTTGTTACTCCCACTCCCTATAAACCTGACATTCCCGTGCGCTTTGCGCATAATCCATGCTGCACTTGAGAATGACACGCAGCTTACAAAATAATGTTGAGGGCTGAGAGAGTGGAAAGCGAGACCCCTAAACTCCGCGAGGACCCAGGTATACCCGCTACGGTAGTGCGCGCCCAACTGGTTGGCGCTCATACAGCGGGGCTGGATTGCCTGCAAATACTGCGCGACAGCGATATAGAGCCCGCCCTGCTTGAGGACCCCGACAGCCGGATCGGCCGCGATCAGATGGCTAACCTGCTGCGCCGGGAATGGGACCTGCTAAACGATGAATCTGGTGGTTTCCTGGCGCGCCCCTGGCTGCCCGGCACTTTCGCCATGATGGGCCATGCCTGTATCAGCTGTCCCAATTTGCGCCGTGCACTGCTACGCTCAGGGCGTTTTATCAGCATGGTCAGCGACGATCTACATATCAAACTGGTGGAAGATGGCGAAGAAGCCCGCTTGATAATCCATCACAGCAATGACAAGAAACTACCCAACCAGATTTTTGTGGAATCAATAGCCGTCATCTGGCTGCGTTTTTTCAGTTGGTTGATCGATCGCACCATACTGCTGGAGCGTGTGCTGCTGGCCTTCCCGCAGCCGGATTACAATGAAGATTACAACGAAATGTTCCCGTGTCGGCACTACTTCAACCAAGCGGAAACCTGCCTGGTATTCAGCACCCGCTATTTGCAAATGCCGCTCGTACGCGATGAACAGCAACTGGCAGAGTTCCTGTCCCGCGCACCCGAGTGCCTGCTCACCCAATACAAGTCCGATCACAGTTTCACCGGTCGAATAAGGCGCATGCTGCAACAGCAAAACAGTATCGAAAACCTGTCTCTCGACGATGTCGCCGCACGCCTGTACACGTCTCCGCAGACATTGCGCCGCAGGCTCAAGGAGGAGGGCAATAGCTGGCAGGACATCAAGGACTCTGTGCGCCGCGATATGGCCGTATTCCAGCTTAAGCAGCAGGAGACGGCAGTGGCAGAGATTGCTGAGAGACTTGGCTTTTCTGAGCCCAGCGCCTTTAACCGCGCCTTTAAGAAGTGGACGGGGCTCGCTCCCGGCGCCTATCGGGAAAAATTCCGTAATGATTGAAGCAATTTACCTAGGTTGAAGGCAATTTCCCTCACAGAGAATTTAGGCAATTAAATTGATAAAAAGCCCCGCTAATTTTGCGGGGCTTTTTATTGCCTCTTTATTCACATGGCTTCTGCTAGCAATTTTCTATCATTGAAAATTCACTACTCTCACACTGATACGCTCATTGTCCATTTGCCTCTGCTCTTTCTTCTCGGCTTCACCCTCAGGAACTTCCTTGGCCGACCCCATACCGGTAGCAGTGATCCGGTTGGCCGCAATTCCCTTCTGCAAAAGAATTTCCCGCACTGCATCTGCACGCTCCTGGGAAACTTCCTGCTCCTCAATTTCATTGCCCTCCCCTTTTACATGTCCCTCAATGGCAATACTCAGGTTGGGGTGTTCCTGCATGATCTTCGCTAGTGCCACAATATCAGGGGCAGAGGGATTGAGGATCTTGGCACTACTCCCTTCAAAATTGATCCTAAGGGGAAATTCCCGATCCGGTTGGCGAGCAAAACTCTTGAGGTAATCGCGCAAATTACTGGCGAAATCATCTGGCCCCAGTTTCGCTTGGGCATTGCCATCTGTCAGGTCCCCAACTGGTTCAGAGGGAGACTCCATAAAAGCCTGCTCCTGAGTGGTCAAAGAGGGGCGGTTTTCAGGCGCCTCCTCCCTTCCTTTGTCCATACACATATTCAGTGCATAAAGCGCTACCAACACCAGTAGCAGCGGAAAAAACCAGCTACTGAAACTGACTGGCTTGCGCTTCTCACCATTTCCATGCAGGGCTTCAGGGCGCGGCTCCTGTGGTTTGGCATGACCATGGGTAACCAGCGATGCACCCAGCTGATCAAAGCCGGGTACATTGAGAGCTTTAAGCAGGTCATCGGGAATTTTATCCTGTAGAAATTCACGCTGACCGATCAGGAGTGATGCCAGGTCGGAGACATCCATCTTTTGCGCTTTTACCTGGCCACTTAACAGGGAGGTAATAATCGGCAGAGCCAACTTGAGCAAACGGCTGCCATCGCCGCCTGATAATGCTGTAGAGGCAAGTTTTATCACCTCTTCAACACGGGTGCCAAAAACCTTTTGCAGCATGCCCGCGCCAGATTGCAAAATACTGTCGAGCTTGTCTTTATCTGAGAAGCTTTCTGTTACCGTTGAGAGGTCCAATGCCTCATTATCGGTAACCATATTGAATAAATACCCCATGCCAGTTTTACTGCTGGCTTTATTCAGCATCCCGGCCAGGGAATAAGCGAGGCCGGTATCCAGTGCCTTCTGGCCCTGCTCTGCGGGAATATCGAGCACCGAGGCCAGTGCGCCAATGCCCGAGGTACCCAGCTGGCTCGCCGCCAGTGCCAGTAGATTTTCCGACATAGCCAAACCTCACTGTCAGTAATCTCACGGTCGACCGCTAGCCTTCTTCAGTCCCAGCAAATGAAAAACACTACACAGTTCAACTGCTTATTCAGTATTTGCTGAGTCTGTGACAAACCTGCGTCGCCGGGAATTTTCTAACCACACTGAAAACTTACCCGCCAATATCTATTGGCAAGCAATAAAAAATAATGCGCCTTATTTGAGTGTATGGCAGCCCGCTCACCGGGTTAGTTTGATTTGGAATAATCGATTAAAAATATCTTCCCACACCTAATTATCACAGCAGACATCCACGTCACCGCCCCTGGCGTCTTTCATCATTGCGCCTGCGTCGCACACCACTATGGTTATACCCGCAACCAAAAATAAAGAGGCCAAGACCGTGCCCACAGAAGCCTATATCTACGATTCAATCCGCACTCCTCGCGGGAAAGGAAAATCCAGCGGAGCCCTGCACGAAGTCAAACCCATCACCCTGCTCTCAGGCTTGCTGCGGGAATTGCAGGGCCGCAATCAGCTGGACACCTCAAAAGTCGATGACATTGTCATGGGCTGTGTCACCGCAATTGGCGATCAGGGTGCGGATATCGCCAAGGTGGCCGCCCTGGCTGCGAACTGGAACCAGGATATCGGCGGCGTCACCTTGAACCGCTTCTGCGCCTCCGGGGCCGAATCTGTCAACCTGGCTGCAGCCAAGGTGCGATCGGGCTGGGAGCATCTGGTAGTCGCCGGTGGCGTGGAATCCATGTCGCGGGTGCCTATGGGCAGTGACGGTGGCGCCTGGGCCATGGACCCTCAAACCGCCATCGACACAGGCTTTGCACCCCAAGGTATCGGTGCGGACCTGATCGCCACCCTCGGCAGCTTTTCCCGGGAAGACGTCGATAAGTTTGCCCTCGAGTCCCAGCGCAAGGCTGCCGCGGCCTGGAAACGGCAAGCTTTTGCCAAGTCGATTATTCCGGTACGAGATCAAAACGGCCTGTTGATCCTGGATTATGACCAGCTTGTACGCCCGGATACCTCCCTGGAGGGACTGGCTAACCTGAATCCTTCCTTTGCCGGTATGGGAGACCTGTGTTTCGACAGCATCGCCATCTCCCGCTATCCACAGGTGGAAGCCATTGAGCATGTGCATACCGCCGGCAACTCCTCAGGGATCGTTGATGGTGCCGCAGCAATCCTTATAGGCAGTGAACAGGCCGGGCGGGACCTGGGCCTCAGCCCTCGCGCGCGTATTGTTTCCGCCGCGGTGGTTGGCAGCGAGCCTACCATCATGCTGACCGGGCCAGCACCTGCCACCCACAAGGCGCTCAAAGCCGCCGGCTTAACCGCACAGGATATCGATCTGTATGAAGTAAATGAGGCCTTCGCCGCAGTGGTATTGCGCTTCCAACACGAGCTGGATATCGACCCGCAGAAACTCAACGTCAATGGCGGCTCCATCGCCATGGGCCACCCATTGGGTGCCACCGGTGCGATGTTGATCGGCACTGTACTGGATGAGCTGGAACAGCGGCAACAGCGCTACGGCCTTGTCACCCTATGTGTGGGTGGCGGCATGGGCGTGGCAACCATAATTGAGCGGGTGTAAGGGGAGAAAAAATATGAAATCCATTCGCCTCGAGAAGGACAGCGACAACATCGTCCACCTGATCATGGATAACCCCAATGCCTCGGCAAATGTAATGGACAGGGATTTCACCGATTCCCTACAGGCCGTGGTGGAACAACTACAGCAGCAGGATTACGCTGGCATTATTGTACGCTCGGCCAAAAAAACATTTTTTGCCGGCGGCGATCTCAAATCACTTTACGCAGCCGAAAAAGATCAAGCTGAAGCATTTTTTGCCGCCTGTGAATCCCTGAAAGCCAAACTCCGCTGGCTGGAGACCCAGGGTAAACCAGTAGTGGCAGCGATCAACGGCACCGCACTGGGTGGTGGCTGGGAAATTGCCCTTAGCTGTCATCAGCGTATCGCCTTGGATGACAAGACACTTAAAATCGGCCTGCCCGAAGTCACACTGGGACTACTGCCCGGCGGAGGTGGTTGTGTTCGTATGCCTCGCCTGCTGGGTATCCAGAACGCCTTGCCTTTCCTGCTTGAAGGCAAGCAGGTAGGTGTAAAACAGGCTCTGGAGGCGGGCCTGATTCACCAAACCGCCAATGATACAGACGACCTGCTCAAGAAAGCACGAGATTTTATCCGGGACAACAACAGTACCCAGGTTTTACAACCCTGGGACCAACCCAATTACCGCATGCCTGGTGGGGATGCCAAAAATCCCAAAAACGCCCAACTACTGATGATCGCCCCGGCCATGCTGGAGAAGAAAACCCATGGATGCCTGCCCGCCCCTGAAGCGATACTGGCAACCGTAGTGGAAGGTGCACAGGTAGATTTCGAAACGGCCACACGTATCGAGTCCCGTCACTTTGTCGAGCTGACCTGTGGCCAGGTGGCGAAGAATATGATCGGCACCTTCTGGTTTGCCCTCAATGATCTCAAAGCCGGTGCCTCTCTGCCCCAGGCGGCACGCAATCAGGAAACCCAACCGATACGCAGGATCGGTATCTTGGGCGCGGGTATGATGGGCTCGGCGATCGCCTATGCCTGTGCCAGTAAAGGTGTCGAGGTTGTCTTAAAAGATGTCTCTATGGAGGCGGCACTGAACGGTAAAGGTTATGCGGAAAAGTCCCTGCACAAACGCCTGCAGCGGGGTCGCACCGATGAAGGGCGTATGCAGGCAATCCTGTCCCGAATCCAACCTACTGATAATGCGGCTGAATTAGCTGGCTGTGAGCTGGTAATTGAAGCTGTATTTGAGGATCGGGAGTTAAAAGCCAGAGTCACCAGTGAGGCCGAGAGACAGTTGAGCGACAACGCTATCTTTGCCTCCAATACCTCCACCCTGCCAATCACCGGCCTGGCTAACGCCTCATCGCGGCCAAAAAACTTTATTGGAATGCACTTTTTCTCCCCCGCCGACAAAATGCCACTAGTGGAAATCATTTGCGGAGAGGAAACCAGTGAGGAAACCCTGGCCCAGGCATTCGCTTTTGTTTTGCAAATTGGCAAGACACCGATCGTCGTCAATGACAGCCGTGGATTCTTTACTTCACGGGTGTTCGGCTGCTTCACCAACGAGGGCATCGGCATGCTCAGTGAAGGGGTCAATCCCGCCACTATCGAAAATGCTGCCTCCCTGGCCGGTTTCCCGGTGGGCCCCCTGGCAGTCAGTGACGAAGTGTCCCTGACTTTGATGGGGAGAATTCGCCAGCAGACTATTAACGATCTGCAAAGGGAGGGAAAAACTGTTCCTAGCCACCCAGCCGATGCTGCGATAGATCATATGTTGGAGCTGGGGCGGGCAGGTAAGGCCGCCGGAGGAGGGTTTTATTCCTATCCGGAAGCTGGCAAAAAGCGCTTGTGGTCAGGTCTACAAGAGGAGTTCCCCCCAACTGAGCAACTATCTTTGCGGGATGTCAAAGAACGTCTGTTATTTATCATGGCTATAGAGACCCTGCGCTGCTATGAGGAGAAGGTCCTACGCAGTGTGCGTGATGCGAATATCGGCTCTATTTTTGGCATCGGTTTTCCGCCGTGGACCGGTGGTGCCCTGCAATACATCAATCAATACGGCGTTGCAAAATTTGCCCAGCGCGCCCAGCAACTTGCCGAAGCCTATGGGGATAGATTTGCTCCCCCGACTGTATTGATAACCCTGGCAGAGTCGCAGAAAAACCTGGAAGACAAAGAGTAAATTTCTGATTAAGCACTCATTTGTCCCCCAATCCCGCAGCACCAAAAGTGCCGCGGGATTCTCATTTCAGCAACTATATTCTTTTCATACAAAACCCATAAAACCAAGGTTATTTTGATACCGTTATAAGCACATACTATTATCCAAAGTTCCAGATAATAATGAATAATGATGGAGTAACAGATGATACCTAGAACCGTTTACAACGAGGAGCATGAGCAGTTTCGTGATACTGTACGAAAGTTCCTCGAAAATGAAGCTGTCCCCTATCATAGCCAGTGGGAGAAAGATGGGCAGGTTGATCGCGCCCTGTGGAATAAAGCTGGGGAAATGGGCTTCCTCTGCCCACAGATTCCAGAGACTTATGGCGGCCTGGAGCTGGACTATGGCTACAATTCCATTATCGACGAGGAAATTGCCCGTGCCGGTCTGTCCGGCATTGGTTGGGGGCTCCATTCCAACATAGCTGTACCCTATATCATCAAATACGGCACAGAAGAACAGAAGCAGAAGCTCCTGCCCAAATGTATCAGTGGTGAAATCGTTACCGCAATTGCCATGACCGAACCCGGAGCCGGCTCAGACCTTCAAGGAGTAAGAACCACGGCCATCAAGCAGGGAGATCACTACCTACTCAACGGCTCTAAAACTTTTATTACCAATGGCCAGCACGCCGATCTAGTGATAGTTGTTGCCAAAACCGACCCCGGAGAAGGCGCTTCTGGGGTAAGCCTGTTACTGGTGGATGCCAACTCTCCAGGGTTTAAAAAGGGCAATAATCTGGAAAAAATCGGCATGAAAGCCCAGGATACTTCCGAGCTATTCTTCGACGATGTCAAGGTTCCAGTGGAAAGCCTGCTGGGAGCAGAGGGCCAGGGATTTATTTATTTGATGCAGGAATTGCCTCAAGAACGCCTTAGTGTTGCCATCTTTGCCATGGCCAACGCCGAAGCTGCCTTGCAATGGACCCTGGATTATGTACGAGAGCGCAAAGCTTTTGGAAAACCGATCTCCGCTTTCCAGAATACCCAGTTCAAATTGGCTGAACTCGATAGTGAACTCACAGCTCTGAGAGTTTTTGTGGATCGTTGTCTGGAATTGCACTATGAGAAAAAGCTTGATGTCGCTACAGCAGCCAAAGCAAAGCTGCTAAGCACCGATTTTCAATGCAAATTGCTTGATGAGTGTGTCCAGTTACACGGTGGCTTTGGCTATATGTGGGAATATCCAATCGCCCGCGCCTGGGCCGATGCACGTGTCCAGCGTATCTATGCCGGCACCAATGAAATTATGAAGCTGATTATTTCCCGCGAACTATTGCGGGAAGTCTGATTCCTGATCTCTGGCAAGCAAACTGCTTGCCAGTAAACTTCTACTGTGCAATACACATGATTTGCTCATAGCATTTGCTGGATATGGATCTCAATAAGCCAGCTCTATTGCGCTATCGTATTATAATTAAACTAGACCAATAATTTTATGGACGATCATAAAAACCCTCTTCAAGGGCTTAAAATCCTGGATTTCACGACCCTTTTGCCAGGTCCCTACGCAACTATGTTACTGGCCGACATGGGTGCAGAAGTTCTGCGAATTGAATCCCCAACACGCCCTGATATGTTGCGCGGTCTACCCCCGATAATTGATACTGAAAATCCGGTATCCGCTGCACACGCTACAATTAATCGCAATAAAAAATCCTTGGCATTGGACCTAAAAACCCCTGAAGCAAAGGAAATCATTCGCCGCCTCCTCAGAGAATACGACATTGTTATCGAGCAATTCCGTCCCGGCGTAATGGAAAAACTGGGGTTCGGATACGAATCGCTCCGTGCAATCCGCGCGGATATTATCTACTGCTCGATCACCGGCTATGGGCAGAGCGGCCCCCTCAAGCAGCGGGCCGGCCACGATATCAACTACTTGGCCCGCTCAGGCCTGGCCAGCTATTCCGGCCGAAGCAAAACTGGCCCCAGCCTCAGTGGTATGCAGGTAGCCGATATTGCAGGAGGCTCCCATCACGCAGTTATGGCAATCCTTGCCGCAGTATATAAGCGTATGCAAAACAATTCCGGTGTACATATCGACATCAGTATGACTGATTGTGCCTTCGCTCTGAATGCCATAAATGGAGCAAATGCTCTGGTTGAAAATTGTGACCCTCAGTTGGAAATGGAATTGCTCAATGGTGGCAGTTTTTATGATTACTATCGCACAGCGGATAATCGCTACCTGGCTGTAGGCAGCCTGGAACCACAGTTCGCAAAAGCATTTTTCGCGGGGATAGGTCATCCAGAGTGGATAAACCGTGTACTGGAAGCAGACCAGCAGGAACAATTAAAGCGGGATATCAGCGATATAGTAGCCCAACGCAACCTTAGGCAATGGACAGATATTTTTGACGGTAATGATGCCTGTGTAGAACCTGTACTCAATTTCAGCGAGGCCGCCGAAAGCACATTAATACAAGAACGCAAAATGCTTTGCCTGGCAAGCACATCTAACGGATATACCATCAGGCAAATAAATACCCCGTTTTGTTTTGATGGAGAAAAAAACCAGCGATATATTGCAGGATCCCCCCTGGGTGAACACAACCAGGCTATTTTACAGGCTATCGGCTACGAACCAGACGAGATTGATACGATTTCTTCTCAAGGAATAACTACCTGAAGTAATTCTCTCATACTGTCCAGGCTGGCAACATACCTCGGATTCAGCTTTCCCAGAAAACCCTGACTCACTGGTAAACCTATACTTTAAAATCCAAACTAAGGCATGCTAGCTTAACTTGATAATAGAGGAAAACAAAAAACCCTAGAGAATAGCCTAAAATAAGCTATAGAGACACTTACAGGTCTGCAGTCTAATAAGAGCAATCCTTTCCAACCGAAAAACTATCGAATTGGCCAGCACAGTTACCAACTTTCGAATTCTATTTATTACTTGACCTGAAATGAACTTCCCAACAACTATCATACCCAGATATTTAACTTTTATAAAAAATCCCTTTTTGAAAATTAAATACTGCTCACAAATTAGTATTTCGCAGTTCTAGATACCTAGGCGTCACCAGATTGCTTAAATCTTATAAATGCCATTATCTCTGTGATGTAAATTGACATGCATTAACTTGAGTGATTCACCCTATCATAAACTTCCTCAAATAGGACCAGAACACAAACATTATTATATTTAATCTTGCCAGCAGCCTTTAAACACGATTCTATACTGAGAAAATATCCTCAGAGCAAGATCCTTAAGACAACCCAGAATAGTTTGACATAGTGGCAAAGTGATATTACAAACGGAGGATAAGGATGAAAACGCTTCCGCTCAACCAGCAAAATTAACCTAGAATTTCAGTTTAATTGGCAGGAAGCTATAATCAGATTAACTGTTTCAAGCAGAGCTTACCCCACCCAACAGAAGGCGAGGCAAAACTGCAGGATGATTCTCCTCTCAGTAAATATGTCACCACCATTGATTTGGGCAAGACTGCAGAATTGAAAGTATCACATTTCGAATTTGAACTATTAAACTGCCAACTAAATGGCTAACAAAGGGAGGAGTGCCAGTGAAAACTCTTCGGCTGATTCTTGGAGATCAGCTCAATTACAAGCATTCTTGGTATCGTAACGACGACCCGGACATTTACTACTTCATTGCCGAGATGCGACAAGAAACGGATTACGTTGTTCACCATATCCAAAAAGTAATCGCCTTCTTTGAAGCCATGCGTGAATTTTCAGAATGGTTAACTTCACGTAAAAAACACGTCATATACTACCAACTACAAGATAAGAAAAACCAGCAAGACCTTTCAAAAAATATTAAACACCTGATAGAAAAATACGGATTTATAAAATTTGAATATCAGTTGCCTGATGAATATCGGCTGGACCAGCAACTGAATAATTTATGTGCTGACTTGAAAATAGACTTTGAGGCCTATGATACTGAACACTTTCTTACCAAAAGAAACGAATTGGCAGAGTTCTTCAACGGTAAAAAGAACCTTTTAATGGAAAGCTTCTACCGTAATATGCGAAGGAAGCACAAGATATTGATAAATGGTAATAAGACCCCAGAGGGAGGCAAATGGAATTACGACCAAAGTAATCGAAGGAAATGGAAAAACAATTTCGAAATTCCGCATCAATGTCAATTCCGAAGATCAGTAACTGCAACCTTTAACCGCATCGTAAAATCCGGCATTAAAACCCTGGGTGATGTTGATCCAAAACATTTTCCTTGGCCAAGTAATCGCAAGGACAGCTTGAAAATGCTTCGCCACTTCTGTAAATACCTGCTACCGCATTTTGGGGACTATCAGGATGCTATGGACCCAAATGAAGCTTATCTTTTCCATAGCCGCTTAAGTTTTTCCCTCAACAGCAAGATACTTAGTCCTTTAGAAGTCATAGAGACAGCGATTGACCAGTGGAAATTAAACAAAAAAACGATTCACATCAGTCAGGTTGAAGGATTTATTCGCCAAATCCTCGGTTGGCGCGAGTATATGCGTGGTATCTACTGGAGAGAAATGCCTAATTACAGCAAGCAGAATAAATTGCAGAACTTTAATTCGCTTCCTCCTTTCTATTGGAATGCAGACACGGATATGAACTGCCTACACCAAACCATCAAAAATAGCCTGCAGCATGCCTATGCGCACCATATCCAGCGCCTGATGATTACTGGCAACTTCGCGCTATTGACACAGACAAACCCGGATCAAGTGGAAGCTTGGTACCTTGGTATTTATATAGATGCCATACAGTGGGTGGAAATGCCCAATACTAGAGGAATGAGCCAGTATGCCGATGGTGGCCTGGTTGCGACAAAACCATATATTAGTAGTGGGGCCTACATTAACAAAATGAGTAACTACTGCGGGGATTGTCGATATAAGGTTAAAGAGCGAACTGGAGAGGATGCATGTCCCTTCAATAGCCTTTACTGGAATTTCCTCGCAGAAAAAAAGGCACATTTCAAAGGAAACCCACGGATGGGAATGATATACAGCTTATTGGATAAAATGAGTCGAGATGAGCTAAAAGCACTTAAGAAAAAAGCAAATCAGTTTATTCATAACCTAAGGCATGAATAGAGTTAAATACCCAGTTATACAAAGTGAACAACTGGGTATTTAACAATATTACTATTTAAACATCAGTTCCGGGTTAACCATCGTCTTCATTTCCAGAACATTGCCGTTTGGATCTTCAATGAAGAAAGTTTCCTGCTCATACTCACTACCAACAAAGCGGCGGTAAGGTTTATCCAAGTATTCGAGCCCAGCATTTTCTATACGGGCTTTAAGGGCCTGGAACTCATCCTCCGGCAGGTGAATACCAAAATGGGGGACAGCAACTTCCCCCATATCTACTTTGTGACGTACATTAGGCAGCTTTTCTTCACTTTGATGTAAGGTCAGTTCATTGCCCCAGAAGTCGATATCCACCCAGCGACCTTCCTCACTATTACCGGTTTTACAGCCAAGTACATCGCAGTAAAAAGTTTTCGCAGTCGTCAAGTCCCCTGCAGGGATAGCAAGATGTAGACAATTAGATTTCATAAAACCTCCAGTCTTTGCCTGCTCCTAAGGGAAACCGAAAAATTGATAGACTGGCACTAACTAGTCATTAGTACTCCAATCCTCAATCCCCCTGAAAGCAGCAACATTGTCGGTGCCGCCCAAACTACCCAAAGGATACAAATAAGATCAAATGATCCCGTTAATTATTTAAATGAAAGTGGCCGCTTTATTCTGTGGCGACCTTTTGCCAGGGGTATCCCATAACCAGGAGTCATAAAGCCATTTTAATCTTAACTACAGATCCTGGAGCTAAACAGTATACAAACGTATATCATCGTATCCTATCTAAAGATGGAATATCCTCCTAGACGGACAACATACTTTAACACAGATATTTCAATCGATAATATTGAGAGCGGGGTTATAACTAGGCTAGAAGTCAACTTGTCGCTGCAACGGAACTGTATGCAGTCCGGGAACCCCCTTTAGAGATTTGCCATCGTGATCTCGTCATATTAAGGACAGGCTCAGATCCAGTTCTGGCTTACTTGAGTTGCCTCTATACGATATCCAGACTGCTTAATTATTGAACATATTCCTCGACACCTCAGCCACAAATCCTTATAGTGCGGACCGCCGCAGTACACCTCCAATTTTGGCGAAGCTGGTTTACCAGTGCCCACTTGCAAGTTCCAGGGATACGCTCTTGATCACCACCGCAAATATCACCATGCAGTTTGGTGCCCAGCCACTGTTTGAAAACATCTCCGCAAAGTTTGGTAATGGAAACCGATACGGTCTTATCGGGGCTAATGGATGTGGAAAATCGACCTTTATGAAGATTCTGAGTGGTGCCCTGGCCCCCTCAGCCGGCAATGTGTCTATTGCTCCAGGGTGCACCGTGGGTACTTTGAGCCAGGACCAGTTTGCATTTGAAGAGTACACCGTGGTCGATGCAGTAATTATGGGCGATGTTCGCCTGTGGGAAATAAAGCAGGAGCGTGACCGCATATACTCTCTGCCGGAAATGAGCGAAGAAGACGGTATGCGTGTAGCCGAGCTGGAAGTCCAATTTGCTGAGTTGGACGGCTATAGCGCAGAGAGCCGCGCTGGCGAAATCCTGCTGGAGGCCGGCATCGACGAGTCCCTGCACTTTGGCCTTATGAATCAGGTAGCTCCCGGTTGGAAGCTGCGTGTATTACTCGCCCAGGCACTATTTGCTGATCCAGATATATTGCTACTGGATGAACCGACTAACAACCTTGATATCCACACGATCAAATGGCTGGCAGATGTACTCAATCAGCGCAAAAGCACCATGATCATCATTTCCCACGATCGCCATTTCCTGAATTCAGTCTGCACACATATGGCGGATATTGATTATGGTGAATTGCGAGTTTTTCCGGGTAACTATGAGGACTTTGTTGCAGCCTCAACATTGATACAGGAACAACTGCATGCGGAGAATGCCAAAAAGAGTGCCGAGCTGGATGAACTGCAAAGCTTTGTAAACCGCTTTTCCGCCAATGCCTCCAAAGCCAAGCAGGCCAGTTCCCGCGCCAAGAAGATGGAAAAGATCAAGTTAGAGGAAATTAAACCCTCCAGCCGGGTTAGCCCTTATATCATTTTCAACCAATCTAAAAAGTTGCACCGCCAGGCGCTGACTATGGAAGGGGTATCTCATGGTTTTGAGGGGGAGATGCTTTTTAAAGGCGGTGAAATGCTGCTGGAGGCAGGTACACGCCTGGCAGTTATCGGTGAGAACGGCGTTGGTAAAACTACCTTCTTGCGCTGTCTGGTCAATGAGGTCCAGGCCAACAATGGTGACATCAAGTGGTCGGAAAATGCCGCTATCGGTTACTGTCCACAAGATAGCAGTGCTGATTTCGACAGTGATCTGACGATATTTGAGTGGATGTCTCTGTGGCGCACCCCCAAACACGATGACCTGGCAGTACGGGGCATTCTGGGCCGACTGTTATTTACTGCAGATGATGCCAACAAGAAAGCAAAGGTATGCTCCGGTGGCGAAAAAAATCGCCTTCTGTTCGGCAAGCTGATGATGATGGACACCAATGTGCTGATCATGGACGAACCGACCAACCATTTGGATATGGAAGCTATTGAAGCTTTGAACAAGGCTCTGGAAAAATACGAGGGCACATTGATTTTCGTCAGCCACGACCGCCAATTTGTCTCGTCCCTGGCGACCAGGGTTGTTGAAATCAAGGATCAGACGCTGATCGACTTCCAGGGCACCTATGAAGAGTATCTGGCGCACCAGTCAGGTGCAGAGCAACAGGTAGCCTGACTTTTAATAAGAGATTGAAGCAGCCAGGTTGGGGCAGTATCAATTCTTGCCCCAACCACACTACTTTCCAGGTGGGAATCACATCGCAAAGCACCTTCTCCTACGATAAATGCGTTCAGTTCAAAACAACACCTACAACAAAGTCTGCTACTGGTACTCAAAGAGCTTTGCCCCACCCCGGCCAAATCAAAATCTACTGAAAACCTGCCGAAGGCTCTCTCTAGATCTATTTCCTAGCAAATGCGATAAATACCAAACAAAGCATTAATTTTTACCCAAGTTAAGAGTTTATTTACTTTTTCCTGCCGAATAAGCCCCCAGGCATCATTAAAAAACACTGGAAAACAGGTCACAAATTCTGGTACATTCCGCGCCTATTTTTTAACCAACTGCCGACCCCAATGTCGACCGCCAGTGCGGATTCCGCCTGTCGCCGTAACAGAGGTAATAGAATGAAACCAACCAAGCCCCTGCTACTAATGGCCACTGGCCTGCTGTCTGTAGCTGCCCAAGCAGAGATGACCTGGAGCGACTACAGCCTCAGCCTGCTGTATGGCCGCGACTACAAGGTAAATTACAGCCTCTCCACGGATGATTCCGAGCGCTCCGTGGTTACTTTTGAGCACGCCAGTGGCCACAGCTGGGGTGACCTGTTTATTTTTGCCGATTATCTGGACTCAGAAGATGGTTCCAAAGAGCTTTATGCTGAAATTTCACCGCGGTTGAGTCTTGGGAAACTCTCCAATAGCGAGCTGGCTTGGGGGCCAGTGACTGATGTTTTAGTAGCTACCACTGTTGAACTGGGCAATATGGATGACCCAGATGGCTTGACCGCTACAGGCCCGCACTTCACCAATATTCTGACAGGCCTTGGCTTCGATCTCGCGGTACCGGGTTTCTCTTTTGTTCAGGTCAATGCCTACCGCCGCGACAACGACGATAAAGCCAGCAACGAGCAGCTGACTCTGGTCTGGGCCATGCCGTTTACCCTGGGTGATGCCAGCTTTGTGTACGACGGTTTTATCGATTGGACCAGTGCTTCTGCAGATGCACACCCGAGTATGAACTTCACCTCCCAGCTCAAGTGGGATGTGGGCGCTAACTGGGGCGACCCCAAGGCACTGTATGCCGGTATCGAATATGTCCACTGGGATGACAAATTTGGAATCAGAGATGGCTCCTTTGCAGTTAATTCCAATGAGCGCAACGTAAACCTGCTAGTAAAGTACCACTTCTGATATGAAACCCTCTGATATCCAAACATCAGCGACCCCAGGGTCCGGCATCCCACAGGCAGGCGGCAATGCCTCCCTTCTGGAAAAGCTGTTCAAGCTGTCTGAACGTCAGACGAATGTCCGCCGGGAAGTGATTGCCGGTGTGACCACATTCCTGACCATGGCTTACATCATTTTCGTAAACCCCAATATCCTGGCTGCAGCCGGTATGGATAAGGGCGCTGTATTTATGGCGACCTGTCTTGCGGCGGCGATAGGCTGTCTGATTATGGGGCTATACGCCAACTACCCTATTGCCCTGGCACCGGGCATGGGCCTTAACGCCTTCTTTGCCTATGTGGTCGTTGGCGAGATGGGATATAGCTGGCAGGTGGCACTGGGTGCGGTGTTTATATCAGGAGTGATATTCCTGCTTCTCAGCATCTTCAAGCTGCGGGAGTGGATTATCGACAGTATTCCACTCTCCCTCAGGCAATCATTGGCGGCCGGTATTGGCCTTTTCCTGGCAATAATTGCCCTGAAAAGCGCGGGTATCGTTGTGGCCAGCCCGGCCACCCTGGTAACCCTAGGGGATCTCAAATCTATTGAGGCCATGCTCGCTGCCCTGGGCTTCTTTATTATTGTGGCTCTCTCCTACCGCCGTATGCTCGGTTCTGTGATGATCGGTATTCTCGCCGTGACCATCATTGCCCTGGCAATCGGCAAGGTAGAGTACACCGGCCTGATTTCCGCTCCCCCCAGCATGGCTCCCACTTACCTTGAGTTGGACATTGCTGGCGCCTTCGAAGTGGGTATGATCAGCGTGATCTTCGCCTTTCTGTTCGTAGATCTATTTGATACCGCTGGCACCCTGCTCAGTGTCTCCGACCGAGCCAAGCTACTGGACAAGAACGGCAAACTGCCGGGTATGGGCAAAGCCCTGATGGCTGATAGCTCCGCTTCTGTAGTAGGTTCTGTGTTGGGCTCCTCCACCACCACCTGTTATGTGGAGAGTACCGCAGGCATTACCGCCGGAGGACGCACTGGCCTGACCGCAGTGGTCTGCGCTGGCCTGTTCCTGCTGGCAACCTTCTTCTCGCCACTGATCGGGATGATTCCCGCTTATGCGACTGCAGGCGCCCTGCTTTATGTTGGTGTGCTGATGACTTCTGGCCTGTCCTCCATTGATTGGGATGACATCACCGAAGCCGCCCCCGCAGTGATTGCAGCAGTGATGATGCCGCTGTCTTTCTCTATCGCCCATGGTATTGCACTGGGCTTTATTGCCTACGCGGTCATCAAAACATTGAGCGGACGCAGTAAAGACGTCAGTATCAGTGTCTACGTGTTAGCGGCACTCTTTGTTGCCAAGTTCGCATTTTTCTGAGGGGTACATAGATGAAAAAGCACTTTATCAGCGCACAGCAACTCCTGACGGATTCTTACGCGCTTGCGGAACAAATCTACCGGAGCGGCTTTCGCCCCAATTACATTGTCGGTGTTTGGCGTGGCGGGGCTCCAGTCGGTATCGCAGTACAGGAACTGCTGCACGTGATGGGTGTGGATGCGGACCATATCGCTATTCGGACTTCGTCCTACCTCGGCATTGGCGAGCGTGACAAGAATGTACGTGTACACGGCCTGAATTACCTGATCAAACGTCTTGAATCCCATGACTCCCTGCTGATTGTGGATGATGTGCACGACTCCGGCCTGAGTATTCAGCAAACGGTCTTGGACCTGCGTGCGGCCTGTAAAAAGAACACGCCAGAAATTCGAATCGCTACGCCTTACTACAAGCCGAAGAACAACAAGGCCAAACGCGAGCCGGATTACTTTATCCACAAAACTGAAGAGTGGCTGGTATTTCCCCATGAGATCGACGGCCTCTCGCGGGAAGAAATCCTGGAGAATAAGCCAGAACTGGCACCCTATGTTGACAGGATTGCCACTGCCGTTTAATCGTGGCTTGTACTGGGGGCCTGTCCCCCAGTTCTTCTTCCATTCCCCCTGACATCTTCACTACTCTCCCAACCTCCCCATATAGCCCACTGGTGGTAATAAAATTAAGCCCCAGCACTTACATACTTCAAACCTTTCTTAATAGCCTCCGCTTATGAAACTAAAGTTAGTTTCCTACAATTTATTAAATAGAAAAATTGGTCCAGAATTAATTTAATGGAGCCAAATGTCGGAAAATAAAAATGAACGACAAACTCGCAGGGCTTACTCAGGTCCAGCTCGATTCCCACTGGATGCCCTATACCGGCAACCGCCAATTTAAACGGGACCCCCGCATCCTCACGGCCGCCGAAGGCTGTTACTACACCAGTGCCGACGGCCGTCCAATCTTTGATGGCCTCTCAGGGCTTTGGACCTGTGGAGCTGGTCACAGTCGACCAGAGATTACCGAGGCCATTGGGCGCCAGCTGAAAACACTTGACTACGCACCTGCTTTTCAGTTTGGCCACCCGGGATCCTTCGAATTGGCCGAGCGAATCACACAGTTTATGCCGACAGGTCTCAACCGTATTTTTTTCACAAATTCCGGCTCTGAAACAGCCGAGACCGCACTGAAAATTGCCCGTGCCTATTGGCGCAAAAGAGGCTTAGCAGCAAAAACCAAACTTATCGGCCGTATAAAGGGCTACCATGGCGTAAATTTTGCCGGAATCAGTGTTGGTGGCATAGGCGCTAATCGTGCAATGTTTGGACCAACACTAGATGCAGACCACCTGTCACATACACTTTTACCAGAAAACCGCTTTTGCCATGGACAGCCTCAGCAGGGGGCATATCTGGCCGATGAATTACTCGAATTAATTGCCCTGCACGATGCCAGCAATATCGCAGCAGTGATCGTTGAGCCCATGGCCGGCTCCGCCGGCGTACTACCGCCTCCAGAAGGCTACCTGCAACGTCTTCGCGATATCTGCAGTGAGCATCAAATACTGTTGATATTTGATGAGGTGATCACAGCCTTTGGAAGAATGGGCACTGCCACTGGGGCAGAGTTCTTTGGTGTGGTTCCAGACATCCTAAATACCGCTAAGCAACTGACCAATGGTGTTTTTCCCATGGGCGCAGTCGCTGTGCGCCAAAGCATCTACGACACTTTTATGGAGCAAGGGGGCCCGGCCTACCAACTAGAACTCCCCCATGGCTATACCTATTCAGCCCACCCGGTAGCCTGTGCCGCAGCACTGGCCACCTTGAATATTTTGGAGCAGGAAAACTTATTCAAACGCGCCGCTGAGCTAACTTATGTACTGGAGGAGTACATACACCAGCTTAAGGATCTGCCTTTGGTCAATGATATCCGCAACTGTGGACTGGCTGCAGGTCTGACCATTGACTCCGCTCCAGGGGAACCCCTACGACACCCATTCCAAGTCGCTATGAAAATGTGGGACAAGGGTTTCTACGTTCGCTATAGCAGCGACACCCTCCAGTTGGGAGTGCCCTTCATTTCAAGTAGCGAAGAAGTCGACGGCTTGGTCAACGCCCTCGCCGAATCTATTCTCGAAGTAGCCAATGGCAAATAGCTCTAACTCAGATTCCACACACTTGCGACCAACAGCTCACCGCACCAGACCAGCACCTCAACGCACAAGCCTGCTCACTGGAATCGTGCCAATTAATCCCCTGTACAATTGACTCCTACGCACCTCAGAAGAATTGATGGACCGACCGATGAATGAATGCTAGAACGAGGTGGAATGCTTATTACCGGCAAAATAAAAGCAATAACAAAGAAATATGTGAGAATGCAATGATCAAAGCCAGCAAACAGGCAACACTAAAACTTGTCGTCACTCTGCTATGCACAGCCATACTGGTAGCCTGTGGCCAGGGGTCCAGTACGCTACAACCACAGAGCGATGTCACTAACACAACGCTGGTAAGAACCGATACATCGGGGCTATCGGAAGCATATGCCAAATTACGCAAACAACAAGTAGCCCAAGTCGACTATCACCTGAGTGTCAACCTGGACAGCACTGGTGAGAGCTTTTTTGGAACCGTACGCGCCGATATCAAATTTACAAAAAACCTGCAGCAACCCCTCACTATCGATTTTGCCGGTGGCACGGTCGAATCAGTAAAAGTTGATAGCCAGGAAACACCCTTTGAATACAACGGCCACTTTATCAGTATTCCTGCATTGCACCTGCCGGATCAGCAGCATTCTATTACGGTGAACTATCAGCACCCGTACTCTAATGATGGATCTGGACTGCACCGTTTCGAAGACCCGAAAGATGGCAAAGTCTATATGTATACCGACTTTGAGCCCTATGATGCCAACCGTCTTTTCCCCCACTTCGACCAACCAAACCTGAAGGCCCGTTACACCCTCGATGTTACGGCTCCCAAGAATTGGATAGTGATCAGCGCAGAACGGGAAAACCGTATTGAGGAAAAGGGAGAGCTGAACCATTGGTTTTTCCCGCAAACTCAAAAATTTTCTTCCTATGTATTCTCTCTTCACGCAGGTCCCTATCATATCTGGGAGGACGATGCCGGAGGTATTCCACTGCGACTCATGGCTCGCCAGAGCCTGGCAGAGTATGTTAAAACCGAAGACTGGTTTACTTTTACCAAACAATCCTTTGAGTTCTTCCAACCCTATTTTGAAATAGATTACCCCTTCAAAAAATATGATCAGATCCTGGTACCTGATTTCAATGCCGGAGCCATGGAAAACGTTGGATCGGTCACCTTTAATGACGCTTACATCTCACGTGGAGAAAAAACCCAGGCACAACGTATGCGCCTGGCTAATGTTATTGCGCACGAACTGGCTCACCAATGGTTTGGCGATCTGGTAACCATGAACTGGTGGGATGACCTCTGGCTCAATGAGAGTTTCGCCACCTATATGGCCAACCTGTCACTGGCTGAAAACAGTGAATTTACCAACGCCTGGGAGAACTTTTACCTGGGTACCAAGCAGTGGGCTTATCAATCCGATCAACGCCCTACTACCCACGCCATCCAATTGCCGGTGAAGAATACCGATGAAGCTTTTGCCAATTTCGATGGTATTACCTACGGTAAAGGTGGCTCAGTACTCAAGCAATTACCCTATTACCTGGGAAAAGAGGAATTCCGTAAAGGTGTCAGTAATTACCTGAAGGAACTCTCCTACCAGAATTCAACACTTGATGATTTTATGGGGCACCTCGGTAAAGCTTCCGGTATGAACCTGGATACCTGGCAACAGCAATGGCTCTACCAAGCAGGCCTCAATACCATCGAAGCCAGTTTCCAGTGTAAAAATGATCAGGTTAGTGATCTGACCCTCAAGCAGAGCGCCCCCGAAGAGTACCCAACACTACGCGAACAACGCACACAGCTGGGCTTCTACCGGATGGACGGTGAAAGTATGAAACGCTTTGCCACTTTGCCAGTTCTGTACAGTGGCGCAACCACAAAGGTCGCAGATGCAGAGGGGCTGCCCTGCCCACAAATTCTCTACCCCAATGAGGGAGATTGGGCATTTGCCAAAGTGAACCTGGATACGGTAACTGTGCAGAATATGGCTCAGCATATAAATGCTATTGAGCAGCCCTTTGCCCGTCTGATGTTGTGGCAGAGCCTGTTTGACAGTACTTATGATGCAAAACTGCCTTTGGACGAATACATCAGCTTTATCATCAACAACGGTGCGGCAGAACAGGATATCAATGCTATCAGACTGAATGCGCGCTATCTCAGTTTTGCTTACCGCTACCTGAATCAAATTTCTATTGATCAAAAGCGCCGCAGCGAACTACAACTGGCTATTGAAGATTTTGTTTGGAAACAGCTTCAACAGGCATCCAGCGGTAGTGACCAGCAGAAAACCTGGTTTGGTATTTTCACCAGCGTGGCTCATTCCACAGAAGCTCTCAACAACGCTAAGCAGATGTTGAGAGGTGAACTTGCTGTAAACGGCCTGACACTGGATCCCGATATGCGCTGGCAATTGATTAGCCTGCAAAATCGCTATCTCTTTTCTGACTATGAACAGGCTATTAGCAGAGAACTGGAAAAAGATAATTCTGACAGGTCAAAACTTAACGCTTTAGCGGCTGAAGCTATTAGACCCCTGCCAGAAATTAAGGAAAAATGGTTAGACAACTTGATACTGGATAGGAAAAAATTCAAGTTGAGCGAACTTCGCAGAGTTACTTCATCACTATTCACCTCTGAACAAATTGAACTTTTTAATACCAATAGCAATCGGATAATCTCTGCCTTGGAGCAGATCAATAATGAAGGCTCTTCAGAGTTGATCAGTACCTACGCATACATGTTTCCCCTTATGTGTTCGGAGGAAGGTGTTCAGAAAATTAGTGATACACTGGATCAGAAACGGCAGCTCAAGCCTATGTTGGTCAAAGCATTGAAGAACCATCGCTATACTAGCGAGCGCTGTATCAAGATTGGACAGACTCTGCTAAAGCAACAGCAGGGTTAATCTTTACATGCAAAATACAGCATCAGGACCTTTACTCTATCTATTAGCAATATTCCAGATCACGAAAATCTCTAAGGGCCCTTAGGTCCTTTTCTTAATGATTGTCGCTGTAAATTATCAGATACACTTAAATTGAAATAAATCCATTATTTAATACAGGCATTTATCAGAAAAATATACCCAAAAATAAATATCACCTTTCCTTCCCTTCAGCTTTCGAATTTTACGGAGGCCCCACCCATAAAAATTTAATCTAAAATAGCAGACTGAAAAACCATCATCCAGCTTCACTCTCGAGCAAATATCCATACGCGCCCCTTTTCATAATGGGGATAGCACAATTCCAAATATGCTAGAAATTCATTAAAATTCATTCATATCAACAAACCAACTATGCCAATATTCAACCAGTAAAATTAAAGGCATTATGAAATGAAGATTGTAGTACAAAAAGATGATTTATCTGATGGCTCTATAAGTGCACTACTGGAGTCCCACCTGAAGGAAATGTACCAACACTCTCCTCCAGAAAGCGTTCATGCCCTAAAACCTAATAGCCTGAAGGATTCAACAATCACTTTCTGGGCTGCTCGAATCAATGGCGTTATCGCGGGCTGCGGGGCTCTCAAAGAGATCTCAACATCTCTGGGTGAGATCAAATCCATGAAAACAAACCAACTATTTTTGCGCAAAGGCGTTGCCAGGGCAATTCTAGAAGAGATTCTACAAGAAGCAAAGCTAAGGAATTATAATGAAGTTAAGCTGGAAACTGGCAGCAGTGAACCTTTTACTCCCGCAGTTGCACTTTATCGGCAATATGGTTTTAAACCTTGCAGCTCTTTTTCAAACTACAAAGAAGACCCTCACAGTTTGTTTTTTACAAAAACAATCTAGTTAAATAAAAAACCATAACAGTTTAAGAGAGCCTTCAAAAAATGGAAATATCCAGAAGAAATTTTCTAAAACTTTCCGGAATGGCACCACTTTTAATTAGTGGAACCTCTAGCGCGGCTAAAACTGCGCGAGAAAGTCCAGACTTATGTTTATCAAGCTTGCCTGACCTCGCAACTCCCATTCAGGAAATATATCCTGCTGTCTTTTCTGATGAAATTTATATTAGCGGGGGATTTATTCCCTCTCCCAAGCCAATATTTTTTGGTCTATCTCCTTCGAGTCATAGCTATATTTTTTCACCGAAAACATTAACCTGGAGAAATGGCCCCGCACTCCCAGAAGCCAGACACCATCTTGGTATGGCAGCAAATTCCCATTACCTGTACGGACTTGGTGGCTTCCACGGAGAAAAAGGCAATGCCTGGCAAGCCAGGGCTACAGTTTACAGGCTTTCTAGAAATGTCAGTGAGTGGAAGCCGGCACCTCCGCTTCCAACCCCTGTAGCCGAAAGCATATATGCCAGTATTTCCGACGACATTCATGTTATTGGTGGAAAATCCCCCAATAATCATTCCAAAAATATTGATACAAAAAAACATTATATTTTAATAGGCAACAACGATTGGGAAACAGCAGCCCCGGCCACTATCAACCGGAACTCAGCCGCTGGAACAGTACTGAATGACAGGATATATGTCATTGGTGGTCGCCAGATCGGCAACAATACAAGGAAAGCCAGAAACCTCTCTTTTGCCGAAGTTTATGACCCCAGCCTGGATAAGTGGGAAAAGATACGGCCAATGCCACAAGCACTTGCCGGACTCACCGCGACGCCACTCAATGGAAAAATCATCGTTACTGGAGGCGAGGCTTTCGGTCCAAATGGAAACTGGAGGACAGGAAGTGTATCCAGTGCCATTTGGAGTTATAACCCCATCAGTGATCTCTGGAGGAGGGAAGCTAAGCTTATTAAGACACGACATGGTCACGGTGCCGTGACTATCGGTGATATTCTCTATATTATTGGTGGCGCCGCTAAAGTTGGCCCTCAGGATACACTCTCCTCCATGATCCAATTAAGCTGGAACTATTAATTTTTTTCAATCCTAGAAGTAAAACTATGCTAATCAGAAGAAATTACCCCTTCCTGCCTGTAGCGAAAGGTCCAATGTCTCATGCCGTCATTCATGAAAATTGTCTTTACATATCAGGATTAGTAGCTATGGGCACGGACGCTCAGACGGAAGATATAACAAAACAAATCCACGAAGTGCTTTCTCAATTAGAGAAAGTGCTCTCTTACGAGGGGCGCACCAAGTCCGACTTGATTAAAATTACAATATTTATAAAAGACGTAGACAAGCTTAGTATTATTCGCGAGGAGTTATTTGCCTTTTACGACAACGAATATCCGGCCTGCTCACTTGTGGAAGTTTCTAGTCTCGTACACGAGGACCTTAAAATAGAAATTGAAGCAACAGCGGCGATGGCATAATTTGCTACTACTGGGAGTTTGGGAGATATCAGTTAGCATTCAAATAGTATTGATTGCGCTCAATACCTAAATATCCAATATACCTATCCCTAATCTCCCGCACATAATTTACCGGCTCCCGACCACGCACATAGCCAAAACGGCTTTTCCGGTAGTATTCAGGTTGCGACAATAGCAACATAGCCTCTTCGACATGGCCAAACCATTGATCTGGATCCAGTTCCAGATTCTGGGCTAGGTTTCTGGCATCCCGTACATGGCCGTGCCCCGCATTGTAAGCAGCCAGGGTGAAATATATTTTTTGTTCCAGAGGCAGTTTCTGTGGAAAGCGCTGGTCCAACCAGTCGAGATAGGAAACTCCCGCACGAATTGCATTGTCAGGTTCATAGAGATTACTAATACCCAGTTGGCTTGCCGTTCGCGGTAATACCTGCATCAGTCCTTGAGCTCCGGCAAAAGAGCGTGCCTTTGGATTAAACTGGCTTTCCTGATACATTTGCGCTACCACCATGCGCCAATCCCGGTCGCTATTCCGCGTATGTTTTTGGACTAAAGGATCGAAGGGTGATAACACATCTGTATTGCGCAGGCGCTGCCCCTGATGCCGAAGAATACGCTTCCTTTCTTTAAAGTACTTGTTATAAGTGACATTAAAAAAGAGGTCACGATTGTGTTTTTTCAAAAACCTATTCAATTGTTCCAATAATCCGGACTGCCCCATGCGCACTGCCCAGGCGATTTCACGATCACCTGGAAGTTCACCCACTACCCTAAAATCATCGCGGTAAGTGCTTTCAATTGCCACCAAGTGGGAGTCGGCAATGGTAAAGGGGAAAGCACCACTGGCTACCGCGTCAATCAAAAACTCAGTGGTAGCTCCCTCAAGGCGCTGGATTTGCAGCGGTACCCGATCCTGCGCATGCTGCTCCTGCAATAATTTCAATAAGCTGTCGTGATAACTGGTTTGTGGGTTTATCGCTACAGTCTGCCCCGCAAGTAGCTCTTCCAAGGGCAGGTTATTATTCTCGGTAGCGGCCTGGGGCTCAGCCACCAGCAGCTCCTTGACGGTCATATAAGGCCTGGAAAATACCAGCCCTTGCTGGCGTCGACTCTCGGTGATTGTGAGGGATGCCGCAATCATATCCCCCATTCCCTTCTGTAGCGCCTCGGCCAAACCCATTTCCGAGTCTGGAACAATCATACTGAGGCGCAACTTGTGATCACTGGCAAATTTTTTCAGTAAGTCGTAATCAAAACCCATCAACTCTCCACGCCAGATAAAGTAAGAGGCGGGGTGATTACGCGTGAGAACTCTGAGGGTTCCACTTTCTAAGATCTGCTGCCAATTTCTCAACGGCTGCTCACGACTTTGACTGGCCAGTACCAGTTCGGCGGTAAAAAACTCATTCAGTTCCCGCCGGAGGGATATAGAGTCACGGCGTACTGCCCAGGCGATTGCCCGTTCAGAATTGAGCCTGGAACTGCTGGCAAGCTGTGGATAGGCTGGTAAAAGCGCACCGGCCAGATTGCTGTCAATAATGGTCGCTGAGTACTTTCCCGCAGCCACCGCAGCGAGTAGCTCCTCATTTTCTACAGGTCCATCCAGGTAGTCAATTTCAAAACTCTGTTCATCTACACTGTGAGTCAAGGTTTCCGCAAAAGCACTGCCACGTCTCACGACAACCTGTAGTGGCCGGCTGGACATTGGCTGAGTTTCCATATCCCGCCGGGTTATCAACAATTCACTGACAAATTGCAGGGGGCGAGTAAAGGAAACCAGGGCTTGTCGCTCTCCGGTGCGGGAAAAGTTGCTGGCAATCACATCACCGCGGCCTTCGGTAAGTGCGGGGATCAGCTGTGCGAAGTTATCCACATATACCCACTGAGGTTGCAACCCTCGGCTGCGAGCGAACTTTTCTGCGAGCTGCCTCCACTCGAACACCGGTAACCCCTCTCGTGGCAGGGAGCTCTCTTGAGGACCTCTCGGCGCAAGCAGACGCAAGGTGCCCCGCTCCCTCAGCGCGGGCAAATCCCCCAGTTCCACATAGTTTTCAAAAACCGGGACTTTGGGCAATTCCGGTTGCTGCTCCGGCGCCGATGGTTCGGGAGCTACAAGAACAATATCGGTACTGTTTCCAGTAGGTACTTGCCGCTTTTCGCAGCCTGAAAGCAGGAGCAGTGAAATCAGTATAAGGAAAACAAAAAACTGTCTACTGTGCACAGTGCACCTTTTTATTTTTTATTGGAAGTGACACCCCTGGTAACAGTTGGCACTTCGCTATTTGGAATGACCGCTGTTGAGAAAATCGTACCAGCTTTAATGGAATGTATCCCCCCAAAAAAAAAGCCCGGCAAAATCAATTGCCGGGCAAATATACGTTGGCGACTGTAGGTTGTCTCTTACATGAAGTGACAAGCCTTCTCTTATTAGATGAGCCTCTTATTGTTACTAAATGGATTTAGGTTTGCCCTGTAGCTCCGCCAATCTCATTTTTATTTGCTTGCTCTCTTCCTCATTGGAAAGCTCAAACATCAGCGGCTTTGCAACCCGT
Source organism: Microbulbifer sp. GL-2 (assembly GCF_007183175.1). Taxonomy (NCBI): domain Bacteria; kingdom Pseudomonadati; phylum Pseudomonadota; class Gammaproteobacteria; order Cellvibrionales; family Microbulbiferaceae; genus Microbulbifer; species Microbulbifer sp. GL-2. The sequence continues at coordinate 1,915,100 of NZ_AP019807.1, read as the reverse complement.
GCAAAGTATTCCACATCTTTCTGTTGGTAGAGCTCTTCAGCCATCCACTGGGCAATATGCAGTTCGCGCGGCGCACGAATGTAAGCCTGCTCCAGCTTCTCCATGTACTCTTCCTGAGGGTAATTCAACATCTCCATAGCCATAGCTAGGCCAAACCAGTGAGAAGCATTTTGCGGCTCCTCCTCAACCAGGTATTTAAACTCTTCACGCGCTTTTTTTAAGCTACGCAGATCACGGGCTTTGTTGGGAACTGTGGCCTGTTGGTTAACTGTCAACCAGGCATGTGCACTGAGGTACCATGGCTGATTACGATCTTTGCGAGGCACACTGGCGAGCAGGTGACTGGCCTGGGGAAAGTCCCCCATACGTAAATCTGCACTGGCCTTGATGGCAGCCAGCTTAGTACTGTAAATACCAGTTTGGTATGCATAGGTCATAAGGTCATCCAGTGCCTGCAGGTTGTAACCGGACTGGGCAATGAAGCTAGCCAGAACGTCAACTGCCTCCCGCTTTGGCAAGCGCCTTACTTTGGGCTTGGCTTCTTTAAAGTCTGCGGGTATTTCTCCACTGACCACTTCGTATTCACCAGAATCAAACGCGGCGACATATTCCTTTTCAAGTTCATTAACCGACATACCCAGGGCTTTCTCCAGTGACTTCACCGGGTCAGCGCCATCGTTGTAGGCTTTAACGAACTGCTTAAACTCTTCCGCCTTATCGCCTTCCATCATCAACCAATGGGATAACAACCAACCACTGGCATAGACATCGGCCTTCTCCTCTGCATCGGTGTTATATACGGTTGAGCGCAACAGCTGTTTTAGGGGCATCAAACCTGCATACATAAGAGTCTGAGCGCGCTCCTGCGGTATTTCACCCAGTTCATAGCGGCCTTTCTTGGGAAAGGACATGGTCGCCATAAATTCAGCAAAACCCTCACTGTACCAATAGGGGAAATGTGTCGTATTGCCGTTATAAGAAAGGAAGTGGGTGTACTCGTGGAAAAGGAATTCGCGAGCTTTTAGCTGCTTCTTTACACTGCGGCCATCGAGGTTTACCAGGGCATAGCTGCCTTCTGCAGGAGTATCGAAAAGGCCGTTAGTCATTTCAGCAAGCTCCGCGCCTACCAAACCGGCATAGGTTTCACGGTCACCCGCAGCGTAAATGGTGAGCTTCGGACTATTCGGGTCCACTTCCAATAACTTTGTGGCTACTGCTCGATAGCGTTCCAAATCTGCGACCAGGGTTTTTACCGCAGTGGGATCGCCATCGGTTATTACACGGAAGTTTTCACTATCTACCTCATACCAAATTTCCTCACCGAGATAGCGGGGAGCGGCATTGGCAGTCAGCACAATACCGAAAAAAAATACTACAAAAACAGCTGCGCGAGAAACCATAGTTCGGGCCACCAATCATTGTTGCCGAAGCCCTCCATGGCCAAACAGTGAAAGACACAGACTACCGTTTTTTCTTGATTAAAAAAAGAACAATTTGATCACAAAACACCCTTACACTATTTTCACGTGACTGGTCAGACAGGATATTACTTTGAGATATGACAAAAAAACCGGAGGGGATAGCGACAAACTGCGAGACAGGCGTCTCATTTTTGCTCCAGCTGGCATACAAAAGGAAGGCCAGCTTCTATATATTGCGCTATTGACCATTCTGCTACGGACGGTCAAAAAAATAATAATTATTTGCTTTGATGAGAGAAACAATAATGAAAACCACACCACTACTGGCGCTGCTCGGCGGCGCCATGATGTCAGCCCATGCCTGGTCAGCACCGGAATTTATTTCCGACCTGGATATCACCTCTTTTGATGGAACTGTGCTCGATGCTAACTTGTTCGTACCGGAAACCCCTGCACCGGCAGAGGGCTACCCCACTGTCATCTTCACCAATAGCTGGGGGCTGGAGAAGCGCCAATACCATTTCCAAGCCAAAGAGCTGGCGGAAAATGGCTATCTGGTATTGAGCTACTCCACCCGCGGCTTTGGCCACTCGGGTGGTCTGGTAGACGTAGCCGGTGAAAATAGCATCGCCGATGTGGGCGTACTGATCGACTGGCTCGAATCCAATTACTCAGTGGGCAAACTGGGCATGGCCGGTATTTCCTATGGGGGCGGTATTTCCCTGCTGAGCGCGGCACAAGATCCCCGCGTCGATGCCGTAGCCGCTCTGTCCGGCTGGGCTGATGTGGTTGAAGCGCTCTACCCCAATGAAACTGTTAACCTGGTTTGGGGCAGCCTGCTCGTGACTACCGCTTTTGATAAAGAAGCCGAGTTGGAGCAAGTCTGGGATGACCTGCGCAGCGGCCAGAATCTGGAGCAGGTTATCGAGTTCGGTGCTAAACGCTCAGCTGTCAGCTACATTGATGAGCTCAATAAAAACGGCACCGCTGTGCTTGTTTCGAATAACTTTGCTGACTACCTGTTTAAGCCCAACAGCATGACAGACTTTTACTCCCTGCTTGAGGGACCCAAAAAGCTAATGCTGAATCCTGGCACCCACGCCATTACAGAAACCCTCACCGGCAACGACGGACATATCTGGTCCACCAGTTTCCGCTGGTTCGATCACCACCTGAAGGGCGAAGACAATGGTATCGACCGCGAACCTAAGGTGGACATGACCGTACGCATCAGCAATGAGTTGGAGCACTACGAGGACTACCCAGTTACTCAAGAGAGCACCACCTGGTACCTGCAGCCACGCTTTACCATGTTTAACAGCGGCGGCATGGAAAGCGGCAAGTACGACGGCTGGAACTGGAGTAATGAATTCCACGGGGGCTGGGACACCTTTGCCGGTACTGGCATCCCGCTGGTTTCCGATGCCCTTGAAGGTTTCGGCATCCCAGTTTACGCACCGATGATGGCCATCAACGGCTACTATGCCATTGAGTACAAATCACAGAGACAGTCAGAAACCCTGCAGATCCGCGGTGCCCCTAAATTGGAAATGTGGATTGAGCCCAGCAAGGAAGAGGTTCAGCTGAATGTACATCTCTACGATGTCAGCCTATTCGGTCTCGGCCGCCTGATCACCCATGCCCCTATCACCGTGCGTACCGATGCACCCGGCAAAAAGCAGAAGATTGATGTTGAGTTGTTCACCACCAGCTACGATGTGCCGGCAGGTCACCGCGTAGTAATGGCCATTGATACTCAGGGCCTTGTTTACAAGAAGCCGGAAGACACCAACTACACCATCACTGTGCCTTACAGCAGCAGTAAGGTCTCCAGCCTGACTGTGCCACACCTCTAAAAGACTTTAGCCCGGCAGGCAACTGCCGGGCTTCAGCTCCTCTTCCCCTTACCTCACCGCAAGCCTTCGCGTAATTTTCCGCCGAACAGTTACAATGGCCCTTTTTTGGCCAAGTACTCTCAGCCTATGAACAAGAAGATACCGATCGCCCTGCTGGCTGCTGCCTTGCTGTCCATGGCCGGCTGCAACCCGGCAGAGAAGGCTTCACAGAAACCCGATCAATCCACCACTGCTGAAACTGCATCTGTAGAACTCCATGATGCACCGGTGGGCAAACTGCCCGAGGGTGTGCGCCCCATCGGCTACCGCGTTGATCTGACTCTGGACCCGCGTCAGGATAACTTTAGCGGTAGTGTTGCCATCGATATCCAGCTGGATGATGCTGCCGACCATATCTGGCTTCACGGTAAAAACCTGGAAGTGAGCAAACTCAGCGCACAACTGGCAGACGGACGCAAAGTCGCTGCCCGATACCGCCAGGTGCTCGATAGTGGTGTCGCTGCCATAGAATTTACCGAGTATTTGCCCGCCGGCAAGTTCACTCTGCTCATCGACTACAGTGCCGATTTTGATCGCAACCTGGCGGGCCTGTTTAAAGTAGAAGAGCAGGGCAGTGCCTATGCCCTGGCCAAATCGGAATCCATCCAGGCACGCAAATACCTGCCCGGCTTCGACGAACCCGGCCTGAAGGCGCCCTTCTCTATCAGCCTGACGGTTCCTGAGGGCTATGCCGCCATTAGCAATGGACCTGAGCTGAAACGTGAAGCCGTCAGCAAAGGCATGGAGAAGGTGACTTTTGCTGCCACACCACCCATGTCCACTTACTTGCTTTCCCTGTCTGTTGGGCCTTTTGATGTAGTACAGCGCCCGGCTATACCGCCCAGTAAATACCGCAAGGAGCCCATTCCTCTACGCGGATTCGCACGCAAAGGGCGCGGCGGGGACATGAACTACATCCTCGATATCACGCCTAAAATGGTGGAGACTTTCGAGAACCAACTACAGCGTCCCTATCCTTTCAAGAAGCTCGATATTATCGCCGCACCCCAGTGGCCCAGTGGTGCCACGGAGCTATCTGCCGCTATCACCTATCGCGAGCAGCGTATCCTGGTGGGTGATAACCCCGCTCCCGGTGCCCGTCTGGCCCTGGTGGAAGTACATGCCCACGAAATCGCTCATATGTGGTTTGGCAACCAGGTGACGCCCCCCTGGTGGGACGACCTATGGCTAAAAGAGGGCTTTGCTACCTGGGGAGAGCCACTGGTACTACGTATCATGGAGCCGGAGGGAGGCCACGACTTGAACGCCGCGACTTACGCTATTGGCGCCATGCAGCTGGACTCCCTGGCCAGCACCCGTGCCATCCGCGAACCGGTGACAAACAACAACAACATTCGCAACGCCTACGACGCCATCACCTACTCCAAGAGCCTTGGAGTAATTAATATGGTGGATAGCTACTTTGGAGCTGAACGCTTCCGCCCAGCCCTCGGCCGCTACCTCGAAGCCTTTAGCGGAGGAGAGGCAGACTCGCCGTCTTTCTACAAAGTCATCGGCGAAGAGACCCATACCCCGGAACTGACTGAAACATTCCGCAGCTTCGTTGAGCAAAAGGGTGTACCACAACTTGAGCTGGCACTGGATTGCAGTGACCCAGCCCAGACAAGACTGCATGTAAGCCAGAATCGTTACAAAGCTTTGGGTTCCCCCATTAAAGATACCGGACAAAAGTGGAGCATCCCATTCTGCTTTAGTTATGCGGGTGACGAGCAACAGTGCCAGATACTGACAAGCAAGCAAGAAACACTGGAGATAGCAGGTAACACCTGCCCAAGCTGGGTAATGCCCAATGCCCAGGGAAGCGGCTATTATCGATGGAATCTGCCCAAGGACCAGTGGCCGACCTTGCTTGAACACTTTGCTGAATTTACTCCCACCGAGCAACTCTCTGTTATAGACAGTGCTTTCGCAGCCTTTGAAGCCGGCAAACTGCCCGCTACCCAACTGCTTGAAGTTGTGCGCCAATCCGCGACGGCAGAAAAGCGGCAGGTAATCACCATGCCCCTGCGCTATTTGCGCAAATACCGTGAAAACTACTTGGTTGACGGGCAATCTGCAAAATTCCTGAGCTTCACCCAGAACCTGTATCTGCCGCTACTTAATAACAGCGCAGCAAACAATGACCCTGACCAGCAGATGCTGCACAGCGAGCTGCTCAGCTTTATGGCTCTAGTGGCTGGCGACCAGGATACGCGCAAACAGTTAATGGATAAGGCAGTCGCTTTTACTGGTTACAAAACACAGCGCGACCCGCAGGCACTCGACTCCGATCTTTACGCCGCTGCATTGACTGTGGCCGTGCAGGATGCCGGTGAGGATTTTCTCGCACACTTGATAAAAGTTCGCAGCGAGCTGGACGACCCACGCTTCGAAAATGCCAGCGCCAGTGCGATTGGCAGCAGCAACAATCCAGCGCAACTGGATGTTATCCAGAAGGTGGCACTCAGCGAAGAAATGGGGCCACGCGAGGCCTTTACCCTGATCCAGTACTCCCTGGCCCAAACCGAAGTGCAAGAGCCAAACTGGCAGTGGCTGCGGAATAATTTTGAAAAGGTGGTGGGAAAAATTCCAGCACAGATCCGTCGCCGCACCCCAGCTTTGGCTGGTGTTTTCTGCGATGCAAAGCGCCTGGAAGAGTTACAACAGCTATTCGCTGAACGTGGCGATCTCGCTCCCGGCTACCAACGCAGCTTGGCACAAACGGAAGAGCGTATCCAACTATGTATGGCACTGGAAGAAAAAGGCCGTTCTTTAATGATGGCAATACCAAAGCCGAATAGTCTCGCAAACAACAATTGATAATGCAGTAAGCACTGAAAATTAATTATTTATTGAGCTTTATATTCAAAGGCAAAACAGAGTATAAAACCCCTGCCACCACCTTCTGTGGCCGGGGTTTCGGTTGTGACTGTTAAGAGATCTATTTACGGGCTGTATCGGGAGAGGGTTATCTTCTCCCGGCATTCCAGTTCCACTTTCAAGACTCGTCCTTATTGTGCTTGCGTAAGCGAAATGCCAACCAAATCATCGGCAGACCAAAAATAATTGCATAGGCACCAATAACCCACACCAGTGCCAAGGCACCCGCACCAGGGCTAACCAAAATCGCAATGCCGAAAATCACTGACAGAACGCCAATTGCAATTAGCAACCACTCGTTGTCAATCTCTTTGCGCAGGCGAATCGCCCCGACAATTTCAAAAATCCCCCGCACCAGCGCCCAGGCACCGATAAAAATCACCAAAACCAATGCGGTCACTTGAGGAAACATAAAAGTTACTATGCCCGCAGCCAAACTAACCAGGCCCGATACAATCAGCCACCATAGGGGCGTGGATTTATGCCGCCCCATTACTGCCGCCACCAGGGAAAAAATGCCATCGAGAAAAGCGTAAATACCGAACAGAAAAACCAGGGTGAGTAGTGACAATCCTGGCCAGATAAAAGTAAGCACCCCAAAGATTACTGCGATAACACCGCGCAGTAACAATAGCCACCAGTTGGCAGAGAGCACCTGCAAAATGGGGCCGGAGGAAAGGGAAGTGGTATCAGTGGACATAGAGCAGTCACCGAGTAGAACATCTATTTTTAATTTAAGCGCCATAGTCCATGGACGACCAGTTTTTTAGGAGCATTTCCCAAATAAACAGACTGAATCTACAAATTACACGGTGAAGTTTTCTGTAGGGGTTCCCATCAACTACAAGGGAAAGCTACTGAATAGGCAGGGAGGCGGCCCACGAGCGCGACCATACAGTCGACTCTGCAAAGACTGTGATCGCGCCGCAGGCCGCTATCTCCAGTGTAGTCGCAACGGATAAATCGAGTTATTAGTCGAACAGGCTTAGAAGTCAGGAGCATATAACATAGGGGAAACACAGGGCTATAAAGCTTGTGGCTCAGAGGGCAGAGAACGAAGAAGTTTGGAAGTTACTGTAATGAACCGGCAGCCCGAAGGCTGCCGAGGGAATTGATCAGGCCAGCTCGCCAATCACACCACGCAGCTTATCTACCACTGCGTCGATCTCGTGCTTCTCGATAATCAGCGGCGGAGACATGCACAGTGCATCGCCAATCCCGCGCGCCATAACACCAGCCTCCCAAGCCATACCGGAAGCCTTAGCCCCGAATTTGCCTTTCAGATTTTCAGGTGCACGCAGTTCGATCGCACCAACCAGACCGTAGTTACGCACATCTATTACGTTGTCCATATCTGCCAGGCTGTGCAGGGCATTTTCCCAGTGCTGGCCAATCTCTCCAGATGCACGTGTGAGCAGACCTTCACGTTCATAGATATCCAGAGTCGCCATACCCGCAGCACAGGCAACCGGGTGCGCGGAGTAAGTGTAACCATGGAAAAATTCCACCATACCCTCTGCGGCTGCACTCATGATGGTGTTGTGAATCTCATCTTTTACAAACACCGCACTCAGTGGCACCGCCGCATTAGTAATACCCTTGGCTGAGGTGATCATATCCGGGGTTACATCGAATTCAATAGAGCCAAATGCAGAGCCGGTACGGCCCCAACCGGAAATTACCTCATCAAAAATCAGCAGTAGATCATGCTTGTCACAGATCTCACGCAGTCGCTGCAAGTAGCCTTTGGGCGGAAGTACTACACCACCGGCCCCAGCAAAGGGTTCAACAATCACCGCAGCTATCTGGTCGGCACCGTGGAAGGCCACCAGGCGCTCCAGGTCTTCCGCCAGCTCCACCCCATGCTCCGGCAGGCCACGGCTGAAAGCGTTGCGCTCAATGTCCAGGGTGTGACGCATATGGTTGGCTTTAACCGGCTGGCCGAACCCCTGGTAATTCGGTGCAATACCACCGACGGAAATACCGCCGAAGTTCACTCCGTGGTAACCCTTCTCACGACCGATAAACATGGTGCGAGTGCCCTTGCCACGTACGCGTTGGTATTGCAGGGCAATTTTCAGTGCAGTTTCTACCGCTTCAGAACCGGAGTTACCGAAAAAAACATGGTCGAGGCCATCCGGAGTGTGCTTGACCAGGCGCTCGGAATATTCGAAGCCCAGCTCATGGCCAAAATTAAAAATGGAGCTGTAGTCCAGAGTTTTCGCCTGCTGGTAGATTGCCTCGGCGATCTCAGTACGGCCGTGACCAGCATTGCTGCACCATAGACCGGCAGTGGCATCGATAATCTGACGCCCACCTTTTTCGGTGAGATAAATACCCTCTGCGCTTTCCACGATCCGCGGTGCGGATTTAAAAGTGCGATTGGGGGTAAAAGGCATCCAGAAAGCGTTGGTTTGCATTTCAGACATGAACTGTATCTCCGCAAGTTCCCTGAAGTTTCAAAATGTTTGGATGCGGGAGCCAGGGGCTCCCACTAATCTGTTCAGGCGCTTGTTCACTTTGTGACAAGCGCAGACCAATGCCGTTCAAACCGGTGAATCAGGCTCCGAAGCAGCAGTACTTGGTCTCGTAGAATTCGGCCATACCCTCGACGCCGCCCTCGCGGCCAATACCGGATTCCTTATTCCCACCAAAAGGCGCGACTGTGGTAGAGAAAACGCCGGTATTGCAGGCGATCATGCCGTAATCCAGCGCCTCTACCACACGGTTTGCACGACGGATATTCTCACTCATCACATAAGCGGCCAGGCCGTAGGGAGTGTCGTTCGCACGGCGGACCACATCGTCCTCGTCGGTAAACTTCTGCACCGCCGCAATCGGCCCAAAGTTTTCCTCTCGGGCAATGCGCATTTCATCGGTAACACCGGTAATCAGGGTGGGAGCAAAATAGTTTTCGCCATCCGGCAGCTGCTCACCTCCAGCCTCTACACTGGCTCCAGCGGCAACTGCATCCTGTACCAGTTCCTGAACTCTCTCCACCGCACGGCGGAAGATCATCGGACCCATGGTCACACCGACTTCAGTACCATGGCCAATTTTCAGGGCCTCCACTTCCGCACGCAGTTTTTCCACAAACTCATCGTGTACTGACTCATGCACATAAATACGATTGGTCGCGACACACACCTGGCCGGCGTTGCGGAACTTGGTTGCCACACAAGCCTTCACAGCTGTGGCCAGATCCGCATCATCGAATACGATAAAGGGCGCATTACCACCCAGTTCCATAGACATTTTCTTCACCGTGCTGGCGCACTGCGCCATCAGCAACTTGCCCACAGCAGTGGAACCGGTGAAAGTAAATTTGGCTACCCGCGGATCCTGGGTCAGTATTTTGCCAATACCCGGCGCATCACTGCCGGTTACCACATTGATGGTGCCCTTGGGCAGGCCCGCCTCTTCCGCCAGCTGGCACAGAGCCAGTGCAGACAGCGGGGTCTCCAGCGCCGGCTTGATGACCACAGTACAACCGGCAGCTAAGGCCGGCGCCGCTTTGCGGGTAATCATGGCGTTGGGGAAGTTCCAAGGAGTGATACAAGTCACAACACCCACCGGCTGGCGGATGGTGCTAAGGCGCATCCCCGGGTTATGAGTGGGGATCGTCTGACCGTAAGCTCGACGGCACTCCTCGGCAAACCACTCGATAAAAGAGGCACCATAAAGAATCTCACCCTTGGCTTCTGCCAGGGGCTTACCCTGTTCCAGGGTGAGAATTGTCGCCAGGTCATCGCTGTTGTCTACGATCAGCTGGTACCAGCGCTTGAGAACAGCAGCGCGTTCACCTGCTGTGCGACGACTCCATTCTGGGAAGGCTGCGCTGGCAGCAGCTATAGCTGACTCCGCATCCGCAGCTGAACCATCAGCCACATTACCCAGCAGTTCACCATTGGCCGGATCGCGCACCTCTGCAGTGCCCGTGGCACTCCGCCACTCTCCATCGATATAGTTCTGAAACTTCAACAGGTCTGGATTCGCCAGTTTCACCGGAAAACTCCTGATATTTGGATGTTATTAATCGTATTGCGGCGATTCTGGCCGCAGCTGAGCGATAGGGATAGTAGTATTTTTGCAACTAAAGTTTAAATTTATCAAACTTTATGGCTGGGCAATCTGAGCCTTCGCCCAAAAAGCTAAATAATACCGGCTAAGTTACGGTAAATAACACAGGAAGAGTTGGTAAATGAGCAAGACAAAAAGCGCCTTGGGCGGGCGCCTCAGCGACATGGACCTTCGCCTGTTGAGGGTTTTTCGCGAAGTAGTACGTGCCGGCGGCTTGGCCGCCGCAGAAGTGTCACTCAATATTGGCCGCTCCACCATCAGCGTGCATATTTCTGATCTGGAAACCCGCCTGGCTATGCAGCTATGCCTTCGTTCTCGCGGGCGCGCCGATTTCAAACTGACTCCAGAGGGGGAAGCCCTCTACCAGGCAATTTTGGAGTTGGATGGACATCTGGACACCTTTAGGGGCCAGGTTAACGCCATTCAATCCCAGCTCACCGGTACCCTGCGCTTGGTGATGCCGGATGATGTACTTGAAATCCCCCAGCTGGACTTGCCCGCAACCATTGCCCGCCTAAGGGGGCAGGCTCCCCAGTTACACCTGGAGGTCCAATTGGCCGCACCCCAGGAGCTGGAATTGGAGATCCTCGCCGGCCGCGCAGATGTGGGTATCAACCCCCTGCATTCACACAGGCCAGGTTTAAAATATCAACCTCTGTTCCAACACCAATCCATGCTCTACTGCGGCGCCAATCACCCCTGTGCCAAGCCTGGCCAGATTAGCGAGGAGTTACTGACACAGCAGGAGCTGGCCGCCCCCAGCCATGCAGTTCTCTCCGGCGCCGCGCATCTCTACCGACTATTCCCTAACCGCTCCACCGCCAACCATATGGCCGCAAGACTCGCCATGATTTTATCTGGATGTTTTATTGGGTTTCTTCCGGAGTATCTCGCACATAATTATGTGGAAACAAATCAACTAATCCCTTTACTACCTGAGAAGTTTCACTACAACATTCAAAATGCTGCAACTTTCAACAGAAGTGCGGCGGAACATCCAGCAATCAAGCTATTCCTGGAAGCATTGCTGATACGTGAATAATTAATGCAGGGATAGAATACTATAGAGTTTGTCAAAGTTATCCGTATTCATTCTCTCTTAAGGACCACAGCAGACAAAGTAAGGTAATTAGAATGAGAGAGTGTGTGATTTCCCTTGTTCGGGAAGCGTTAATTTGGGCAATAAACACTAAGAAATATATCAGATATCGATAGTAAAACTAAAATTGCTGTGATCAGCATATGAAGTATAAAAATAAATACTCTTCAATATAAAACTGCCAAATGCACCCGAAAAACAAGAAATTCCATATGGACAATAAATACCTGGAACAACTGCACTAAAAAATAACAATATTATCCAGATTAATGATGAAGTTGAATATTTTGGAAAGCAAAACTAAGTGTTAGGTACAATAAAATACGATAAACACATGCTACTAATTGTGGATTTATAGTGTTAGTCTTCCTTACTATCAAAATTTAGATTTTCCAGGGAAAACAGTGATCGACTTCAAAAATTCCTCAATTTTTAAACTAAAGCCTATTGACACTTCAATAGCCAGGGATGATTTCAATAAATTCTTAATAGATAACGAATCAATCTTTTCCGGCTTCAAGACAATACGAGATCAGGTAGTATTTACCAATAAGCGTATTATTACTGCCAATGTCCAGGGACTAACAGGCTCCAAAGTCGATTATACCTCCTTACCCTATAGCAAAGTACAAGCCTTTTCTGTTGAGACCGCAGGCACATTCGACATGGACTGCGAAATAGAAATTTATCTAGGGGAAATAGGGAAAATCACCTTTGAAATAAAAGGATCATTTGATCTTATCCAATTTAATAAATATATCAGCCAATATGTACTGAGCTGACATATTCACCAACAACATTCTTTGTCTTCACAATGACTGGAATACAATGTCACCAAGGCCATAGTCACCAAAAACTTGAGAGGGAAGTTCATGTCACACATGTGGTTAGAAAGTCTTATTACTGAAAATGCGCAACAGGGCTTTGAGCTAGCGATGAAATTATCCAGAATGGGGGTAAAATATACCCAACCTTCTGATGAAGTGAGAGGGAAATTAAGATCCTCTTATGAGGAAAATGCCGACAGCTTGATTGCCTCTTCCCAGGTCGTAGCGATCAACTTCCAAACTGTAGCCGCAGCCAACAACTACTGGCGCAGCTAATCCATGATTATGCGCTTTGTGATTGATAAATTTTTTAATTTTATATGGAATCACAAAGCGTATTTAAAATACCCTAATTAAAGCCAAGTTTCGAATAATAAATACAATTGAGAAGAGGAAGGCCAGATTATAAAGTCAAGATCTTCCTCAACCAAGAGAGAAATCACTAGTGAACTACAACTAGCGACCTAGCACGAACAATAACAGATCAACGATTTAAGAATTAGCCATGCTTAGCGCGAATAGCATTTTCAGGGATATTTAATGGGTCATCAGGGAAGAAATCAATAATATCGACTAGACCGATATCAGCCAACTCCTAAAAAATAACTTCATCAGTTATTATCCATATCCAGCCCTTGGAAAAACCAGGGTACGCTTGGAATTTCGGGAACAGTTCACTTAATTCGGGCTAAGATACCTAATGTAGGAAATGAAATTCCTCAATAATTTACAATTAGTGAACTGCCTCCCGGAGTTTTCCTTATTCGCTTAGCAGGCTTGGGGATATACTTCGCTTACCCATAATACTTCCTTTCAAGTTATTTCCAAGGTAAGTAGTGCCACGTCATGCACAAACCATGCCAGCGAGTCTGCATTGTTCACCGCTTCCATCTCTCCAATTTGTTGCATGGTTTTAGCCGCAGGATTTTGTCCACGAAGTTGATTTAATGCCTGCTCTACAACACGCGCATTTGCTTTAGCTTCTTTATCGTCATCATTTTTCAGCTCTTCCAGATAAATGCTCTTCCATACACCACAGTCCCTGATGGCTGGATCTAATTTATCCAAAATACTTCCATCATCCTTGAAGTACGCATGATCCACTGTTTCCGCGAATCTATGTGTTGCCTCGTGTATCAGAGTGATAATGCAGTATTGCCTACCTTTCGGCCAAATTTTATTGAAATTCAAGTGAATGGGGTAATAGAGAGGTTTCTCATACCCCCCCCCATTGAGTTGCCCCCCCAATAAAGTCGACACCCAGCCGTTTTTCTGATCCCATTTCGTTTTCCTTATCTTATATGCTTGTTTGGCAGCGTTGGGCCAACTTTCTAAAAAGTCCTGCCACACAAAACCCGCATAATGTTCCGTGGGGTCTCCCTTACACATTGCCCACGAGACATAAGTCGAAGCTTTTGCCAAGTAAGGCATCTGTTCCCTATCCGCAAGATCCACCCCACTAAACAGACCCGACTTAGTTCTCATTAACCGGCTAAGTATCGCATTTAAACAAGCCCTGTATCTTTCTTGTGAACAATCTGAGGGAAGACCGAAGTAGTAGGAAAGTAAATTACGAAATCTATCTGAAACATTATCAGGTTGAACAAGGGCTGTGGTGCACGTTGGTATCGCCACATCGAAAATTTCCTGCGCGTCATCCAGCCAACTTCCACATGTTGTTTTCACTTTCGTTTTAAACTGGGGCAGTTCACTATCATTGACCAACACATTAAAATTCACACCATACTTGGTGCTGCGACTGATTAAATTTGTCATAATTATTTACCTACAATCCTTTATTTTTAATTAATAACTTCAATTCATTCACGCAGCGAGTAGATCATCTCACTGCCCCATAAATAATTCTTTCGGGTTTCTTCCACCCCTGCTTGCTCTTGGTCGACGGTTTAATCGGTTCATAATATATACACCATGATAAGCAATGATGACGTGAAGCTTAACCGCCAATCAAAACTGTCGGACATCCAATTACGATCTTGCCCCCATGGCCAGTTGTATCTCCCATGCGGGCAGCAGGCTTTTTTTGCAGCAATACGGTAGTACTGCCCATAGCTACGGTATCGGGCGGTCCCACACAGGTACAGGCACTGCCGACTGTGGCTGAGGGCATACCGCCGATAATAACGGTGGGTGCTCCGGGGCTTAAAATTGGCCCGCCCACATGGGGCACGGTGCCTGTCACCATTGGACAGACATGCATGTCCGTAATACGCGAAGCCGGCTTGCCCATTATTTAGTCCTCTATCCTGCCATTGCCGCCGCGTGCCAGGTCCAGCCCTTGACTCATATATCGGGCGAATCTTTTGCCGGGATCGACTGGGTCAGATAAAACTGCCGCGAGAGTGACACTACCGGCGACGGCGTGTGCATAAAGATGCTCTGGTGGCTCAACCACAGGCTCGCCTTCAGCCGCCAGACTTCCATGACACCAACTCGCCGCTGTAGCAGCCCAGCTCGCGGGGGTTTTGTGCTTGGTTTTATCGCCCAGTGTTTTGCACTTCAAGCGAATCTCTTCATTGGGCTTCTTGGCCCAGCTTTCTGCGGCTATTAATGCATTTACATTGTCTTCATCAGTTTCAGGACCCTGGATATCCCGAGCCGCGAGACAGGCCCACCAAACAGCTTCACGTTTGGGGAGTCCGTGTGCTAATAGTTTGATGGCATCTGGGTAAAGACACGCATCAACCAGTTGATTAATACTGACTTCGGGAGCGGTATCGGGTACCAGGTGTTCTTCCGCTTCCTCGCTCACCTCAAAATTTTTCAGTAATTCTGCTGCGGTCAATGCCTGTACTTTAATCAGGTCAGTCATTAGTGATTAATCCCCATCAGTTGATCATAGTCACGCCGCCTTTCAGGGTAAGCATGCCGCCGCCCTTCACTTCGGCAGTGGCGTCGCCTTTGCAAGAAAGCATGGTGCCTTTGATGGTGATTCCCGCTGGGGTTAATTTGATACTGCTTCCCCCGACCTTTAATTCAATTGAAGCTTTTGAGGATATCTTGATAGCGCCCATGGCATCTGTGGTTTGTGAGCCCTTGCTAATTTTGAGTGTGTGATTACCTGAACCAATAGTGACAGTCTGGTTTCCTTTATCCACATTCAATTTTTGGTCACCTTTGGCAATAGTGACTACTTCGCTACCATCAGTTACGGTAATGCTACGATCCTGTTTAACTTCGAGGGTCTGTTTATTTTCTATTTTACCGGACTGGTCATTATGGATAACAAAGTTGTGATCCTTGCCGGCCTCCATATAGATTTCTTCGTTGCCACCTTTGTCATCAAACCGCAACTCATTGAAGGTGCTGCCTTCATATTCGGTTTTCCAGCCGCTCTGAGTGGCGGTGTAATTGGGGCCGGGATTATCGCCGTTGTACACCGCTCCGGTAATTAAAGGACGGTCGGGGTCGCCATTGATGTAGGTAACAACCACTTCCTGGTTTACCCTGGGTACAAAGTTTGCTCCCCAGTTTTTGCCTGCAAAGGACTGCATCACTCTAACCCAGCAACTATTTTGTTGTGAGTTCCAGGGGAACTTCACTTTCAGTTGGGTGTAGGGGTCCTGAGAGCTGTCGGATGCGGTTGCTTTAACTTCCAATACACGTGCCACTTGCGGTGAGTGTATTTTCTTCGCAGAGACATTCGGCTGTGGGCGTGGCATTACCGCAGATGGAATACAGCTGAAGGTATTGTGGAAGTGTGTTTCGTTACTGTTACCGTCTGCAGCTGAAACATGCACAGACGTAATAAGATACTTCCCTTTTTCGGACGACAGGCTGTGGTCAAAATTAAAACGCCCGCCGGCAGTAAAGGAAGGGCAGTCGCTACGTCCATGGCTCACATCAAATAGTGCTTCCTGAGCCTCCATGGCGCGCTCCGCCAGAGCCTTGTGGTAGCTATCCGTGAATTTGTGTTTGTGTTCGCCATCAGCCTGGAAGTGGTTCAGGCCATATAAACCACGCAGATAGTTAGAGACATCATTCAGCTTGCTGGTGGTTTTAACTTGCTGCTTATTGTCTTTGGTGGCAGTAAATTCACTGTAATCTTTGAGCTCAAAGCCGCCGCCATGGTAGTTGAAGTTTCTTCTCCAGCTACTCACTGTGTTTTTTGTGGGGTGGCTGCCACCTCCGTCATACTCAATTTTTGCACTTTCACAGTCGTAAAAATCCTGAGGATCATCGCAGAGCACCAGCTCATGCTGTCCTTCAGAGTGCTTGAAGTAGTAGGAGATGCCCTCTTCTGCCATTAAGCGATTGATAAATTCAAAGTCGCTCTCGTCAAACTGTACGCAGTATTCACGGGTGATGTATTCGGCATTTAGCTTTAAGGTCAGTTTGATAACCTTGCTGTATTCACCGAGCACTTCCTCGAGAATTTGCTTGGCAGACTTCTTTTCGAAAACTCTGTTGGAGCCTCCGAGGCTCGTGAACCACAGGCCAGGTTGAAGAATTGCGCTATAACTGCGCACGCCTTCGGCGTTTACATCGTGAAGGGAGAACTGGGTAACATAGCCATTAATATGGCGCGGTGTCTCGGAGTGGTGGATAGAGACGGTTACCGGTTTGCCAACAAGGTCCTTTTGTTCGATTGCGTGATCATCCGACAGAAGCTGTACTTCATAGCGAAAAAGCTTGGAGACATGCTCCTCACCTTGTAAGGTCGTTGCAATCAGCGCATCCGTGCCGACAGGGCTGTCGACCGTAATCATTCTTTTATCTTGATTGAGTGTAGCCATGGGCAGCCCCAACTATCCCTACGGTGCCAAATAAGAAATGAGATTTTGAAAATCTGCAGTTCTTTAGGTCAGTGCTCGTGTAAGCACTCAGCTAAAGAACTGGAGGGCGGTAGCCCGCAGATACTCTGCAGGCCACCGTTCAACCCGAAAAGAGTCGAACCAATTACAGCGGAGTCGCTGTAGTGAGGTCGTATCCAACCTTCATGTTCTTCGGGTTCTTGTTGCTCTTATCAGCGTGGTCCAGCTCTGCTTCGATTTTGGCGAAGCTCAGGGAGATAGATTCCTGAGGTGCACCACCGGCAGAAGCGCCAATGCTGTAAGAAGAGATGATTACGTCGGTCAGCTTGTAAACAGCGTATTTTTCTACAGAGTTAGCACCGGTCTGTACTACGTGGATCTCTACAGGTACGCCTTCGTCACCAGTTACAGAGGACTTGAACAGGCCACCGGAAGCTGCGTCGATGCGCTTGGTGAGGCTAACTTCGCTCAGGCTTGGACGAGAGGCTTCGCGGTTGGAGGTAGCACCGGCTTCCATGGTGATACCGCGGCCAACACCAAAGTTGAAGCTGTCAACTTCGATCCAGTCTTCGTAACCTTTGGCGGTGACGTTACCTTTGGTGGCTTTGTTATTGAAGTTCAGGTAGATAGCCATGGGGATTCCCTCTTGTTTGGCTTTTGATGTTGGTGGTTAATCCTTTACCACGGCGAAGAGTCAGTAGCTCAGGTAACGTCGCAGTGGCAACTGGGGTGATTTAAACAGAGGGAAAAGCAAAAAAAAACAGTATTTTTCTGTTATTAAATCGACTCTGGCACCAATTTAATATCTAGCTGACTGTCGGAAAAGTTTCTTCACGACAAATCAAGGTAGATAACTTTGTGGCGAATTGGATGTACGCCATTCAATAGAATATTGTTGGCTGCACCAATACCGCTAAATGAGATATTTTTGCCGCCCCAGTTTCCCCTAATGCATGAAGTGCCCATCAATACTTACTGGTCCAAAAGTAACCGTACCCACTACCAATAAACACTCACTATAAGAATTATTTTCATTAATAACCCAGGGCATACGCCTCAAGGATTAAATTAACCCTAATCATCCCACCAAGAAAACACTAGCAGAATAAATTTGAAAAAGCCATTTAAATCAATGGCTTACCTTGGTAAATTCAAATTAATTTCATTATTCGACCCAAAAAAGGGCACCTCCTCCGGAAGGAGATGGCAGAAAAAATTCGATTAAATAAAAACTGAAGCCTTATTAAATCTGCAAATATAATTCCGAAATTATATTACTTCGCACAAACAATTCGAGTTAATAGGAGTTGTGAGGCTTTTATTAAAAGCTTTTCGCTCGCATTAAAATCAATAAAGGTCAAAATGTGAAACCAAAAAATTTGTAGTCACAAAGTTAAAATATAATTGTGTAAAATAAATATACATTACAACTGATACAGCATTAAAAAAACCAAACCATTAACATGCACTTTTCTGCCTGATATGGCCTACAAGAAATGTCGTCAAGTAAATTTATCTTTCATAGCATTACACATACCTACAGAAAATTGAAAGCCTACTGGATTCAGAACAATGTACACCCAGACAAAAAAAGATTGAATGAGTGCATCCAAACAACCCATATAAACCATCAAATTCATAGATCAGTTATTCTGAAACAACGAAGCATATCAGTGATTGATTGTAAACTATAAATCTGGCATCTTCCGACCGGTTAATTTTTTAGGCAAAATAAGCGGAGCGATAAAGTAAAAGTATGAGAACTCTGGGGAATTTTCTTTGGTTTATTTTGGGTGGCTTCATAATGGGGCTTTGCTGGTGGTTTTTTGCTCTTATCGCTTTTATCAGCATTATAGGTATTCCCTGGGGAAGAGCCTGCTTTGTGATGGGTAAATTCTCATTCTTTCCTTTTGGCCGTGAAGCAATATCCAGAAAAGAGCTGACTTTGGCTGAGGATATCGGCACCAGCGGCTTGGGCCTGGTGGGCAATGTGATATGGTTCCTGGTCGCAGGGCTTTGGCTGGCCATTGGCCACTTGTTGCATGCTGTTGCCTGTTTTGTCACCATCATAGGCATTCCCTTTGCTATCCAGCACCTGAAGCTTGCCGGTATATCTCTATCCCCAATTGGTAAAACTATTGTGATTACAGAAGTTGCCCAGGCCGCAAGAATGAAAAATGCAGAGGCCACAGTCTCAAGAATGCGTGGTAGCACTTAGTGCTGCAGGAGATAACATTACTAATAGTGAAGCCTGATCTGGCTAGCCATCAAAGCAAAACCTGGAATAGTTGTACCAGATATTAAAGTTAAAAAGCAGCAAAAGAAAATTTTTGCTGCATCTATTTGTGATACTCCAGCGTCTTACATTGAATGGTAGTCGTCATTCAATTAGATCGATACAAGGAGTATAACAATGAGAAAAATTACCACCATCTTAACTAGCACACTTGTCCTAGTTATCAATTCTTTAAGCTATGCCCATGAAAAACAAATAACACATGATCAGGAAATACAACCTGCCCAAGTAATGCTATTTGGGGTTTTTCATTTTCACAATCCTGGGCTGGACTCAGTAAAGTCAGAAGTAATTAATGTGCTGACACCAAAGAACCAGGACTATCTGGAGAAACTTACCAGTAAACTGGCAAACGAAAACCCCACTCACGTACTGATAGAGTGCCCTCCAAAGCGACAGAAAATAATTGATCGCCAATTTAGCTCCTATACAAATGGAAATTACAAACTCAATGTCAATGAGAACCAGCAACTCGGTTTTCGCATAGCCGCAAAGGCGGGGTTACAAGGTGTAATCTGTTATGATGAAAGAAATGTCCACTGGAAAGGTGCTGAGCTTAGAGATTTTATGGATAAAAACACTCCAGAAAGGAAAAAGGCACATGATCAATTAATCAAAAAATCAGGCCAAGACACTTCTCAACTTCACAATACTTTATCTTTAAGTCAATTACTCCGACTCAACAATAATCCCTCTGAAGAGCGGGATAACATGAATTTCTATATCATGGAAAATGATATTGGTGCGGGGCAGGAGTTTATCGGTGCCGATGCGGCAGCCAGCTGGTGGCACCGCAATTTTCGAATGTACGCCAATATACAGGC
This sequence comes from Microbulbifer sp. GL-2, assembly GCF_007183175.1. Classification (NCBI taxonomy): domain Bacteria; kingdom Pseudomonadati; phylum Pseudomonadota; class Gammaproteobacteria; order Cellvibrionales; family Microbulbiferaceae; genus Microbulbifer; species Microbulbifer sp. GL-2. The sequence continues at coordinate 1,895,003 of NZ_AP019807.1, read as the reverse complement.
ACAAGCTCAGCCAGGAACCAAAGTAATCGCTATTGGAGGATCGGGTCATACCGCAATTTTAAAGACTCTGCTAGAAGTTGACAAAAGTCGTCATGCTTGGGATGTTAATGAATACTTGTAATAATTATTAATACCAATAAATGGAAAATAAGATAAAAATGGGAAAGCTACACAAACTCTTTGGCAGTATCATCGTCTTAGCTTCTTGCTCTGCAAGCTGGGCTGTGGAAAAAGAAGTATTTACCAGCCCGGAAGTGACGCCAGCTCAGGTAATGTTATTCGGTACCTTTCATTTTGCAAACCCTGGCCGGGATTCAGTAAAACTAAATGTTACCAATGTGCTAACACCGGATAATCAAGCCTATCTGGAACAGTTAACTGATAAACTCGCAAGTGAGTCTCCCACCCATATAATGCTGGAGTGTGACCCTGGTATTCAGGACAAAATAGATAGAAAGTTCCAATCTTATCTAAATGGGAAACACAAACTCGAGGTCAATGAGTCCCAACAGCTGGGTTTTCGTATTGCGGCTAAAGCTAAGCTGAATAAAGTCATTTGCATTGATGAGCAGCAGGTTCACTGGAATGGATCTGAACTCATGGACTATATGAGTAGCAATACACCTGAAAGAAAGAAAATATTCGATGCCGAGGTAGAAGGTTTTGGAAAATTAGCTAGCAAGCAACACAAAATGCTACCCTTAAGGAAATTACTCCAGATTGATAACTCTGTTGAGAGAGACAAAAAAAATATGAATCTATATCTTATGGTAAATGATATTGGTTCTGGTGAGGGTTTTTCGGGGGCAGATGCGTCCGTCAGTTGGTGGCATAGAAATTTTCGCATGTATGCCAATATTCAAACCTATGCCCAGCCAGGAACAAAAGTGATTGCTATTGCTGGACAAGGTCATACGGCAGTTATAAAGTCCTTCTTGGCCACTGATCTTCAGCGCGAAGCCTGGGACGTAAACGACTATCTGTAAGGCTATCCAGCTTTGGCTCATACCCCCAAGGGGATGAGCCAAGCCCACCTGGTTTTCCGTAGAGTTGATTTTTATATCAATGAATTAGAACAGGTGGAGAATATGTTTCTTAGTTTACGTTTTTTAATCGCTCTTCTTTGCTATCTAGGTGTTACACCTTTCTCTAAAACCTTCGCACAAACACAGCTAGCCTCCGGTATCCTGGAGACCTTACCTGCCGCTTCATATGAAGGTATTGCAGATCGCCCTGTGCAGGTATAGCTTCCAGATAACTATCCTAATCAGGCACCCTACGCTGTCCTGTATATGCATGACGGACAGATGCTATTTGATAGCCGTACCACATGGAATGGACAGGAATGGGGCGTTGATGAAGTGGCTTCCCGGCTGATTTCCGAGGGGCTCATTCGCCCCTTTATTGTGGTTGCAGTGCATAACAGTGGTGATGGTCGCCATGGGCGATTATTTCCCACAGAAGGCTTGGGACCTAATGCCGGATTCAGCACGCAAGATGAATCACCCATTTAATCGAGCTGAGCTACGTGGCGATCAATACCTGGAATTCCTGGTCAAGCGGGTAAAACCCTATGTAGAGCAACACTATAAAGTTAGCCGCGAGGCCAACGACGCTTTTATCGCCGGCTCCAGCATGGGAGGGCTCATTTCCCTGTATGCGGTATTGGAATATCCACAAGTATTCTCCGCAGCAGCAGCAATTTCCACCCACTGGCCGGGCATCGATCCCAAGGATACATTACCTGTCGCAGAGGCTATTCGTAAATACTTGCAGGAGAATCTACCTGAGCCCGGGAAACACCAATTTTATTTTGATCATGGCACGGAGACACTGGATCGCTTTTATCCGTCCATGCAAGTGGCTGTAGATAGGATTATGTGGGAGCGGGGTTATGACGACAGCAATTGGCAAACCAGAGTATTTATAGGGCATGCTCATGACGAGAAGTCTTGGAATACAAGGCTGGATCAGGTTTTAGTTTTCCTATTGGGTGTAGAAAAACTAAACGCTGATCAATAATTTTCACCTCTTCTATCGGGTAGATCAAGTAGCTTCTTATGGCATATTTGGTCGCCCCACGCCTAGTCCAACTACACTCAGTAACAGACGCAGTCCAAAACCCAATTACCAACATCTAAGCTCTGTGGACCACTCCGGAAAATCGCTCCTACGTTACACAATGAATCCAAAAAGTCACACTGTTCTACTGATTCCGGGAATTTTTGATCGCGGCACTTCTCTATTGCGGATGCAGCGTGCTTTGGCCGCAGCTGGATTTGACACCCATTATATTCATCTGCGTTACAACTCCGGCTGGCACGGCATGGAATACCTTTCCTCGCAGTTAATGGCGAAAATGGAAAAGCTAGTGGGAAAAGGGGCGACCTGTACTTTGGTGGGATTCAGTATGGGAGGCATCGTGGCACGTTACTATTTACAGTCGATGAATGGTATTGGCAGGGTACACAAGTTTATTTCTATCGCATCTCCTCACCACGGCAGTTATTGGGCCAACTTTCTACCCTACAAGGGCGGTAAGCAGTTGCGTGTTGGCAGCGAATTCCTACGCGGATTAAACCAGAGTATTCATATGCTGGAGGCGACAGAACCGGTTTCTATCTGGACAAAGTATGATGTCACTATCATGCCCCACAGTAGTGCCAAACTCGGGGTAGGCACCTCCTATGAAGTTCCGGTGATCCTGCACAGATTAATGCCAATGAGTAGCAAGGTTATTTCCCTGATGAAAAATGAAGTCATCATCGGAATGGAATAATAGACCGTCATTGAAAATGATAGTGAGATCCAGGCATGAGTGACTCCGATCAAAAGCCTATTCGCTCATAACATGCAATACACAGTTATTATCACAAGTTTGAAAGCCTGATTGCCTTGATTCTGACATTTATTATTATTGTTATCGTAATTGTAGCTATCAGCCGACTGGCATATTCGGTCTACAGCATGTTAGTGATTGGAATGAAGGACCCTTTGGATCACAAAGTATTCCAGACTATCTTTGGCGAAATTATTACACTTCTTATCGCACTGGAGTTCAGCCGTACCCTGCAATATGTGGTCACTCGACAACAAAGTATCATCCAGACCACCGTTGTTGTGTTGATTGCCATACTGGCACTCGCACGTAAATTTATCATTCTTGACCTGGATAAAGTCAGTGCAGGAGAGCTTCTAGGTCTCGCAGCTGCAACCCTTGCGCTGGGATTGACATACCTGATACTGAAGATAAGGAAAAACACGCCTTAATTCACATCGTTATTGATCCACTCAAAATGAAGTTAAAAGGGGCAAACTCTTTCACCCCCCTTTTACGATCACTCCGAATTATCGGTTCCAAATCACTATCACTGGCCATCTTCGCGCAGGGATTGGTGTAGTTTAACAGGCGGCGTCTGCCGCTCTTTATTGCCCCTGAGACGCAGGTTGAGCATCTCAACCGCCATAGAGAAGGCCATAGCGAAATAGATATAACCCTTAGGCACATGCACATCAAACCCTTCCACTACCAGGGTAAGCCCCACCATGATCAGGAAAGCCAACGCCAGTATTTTCACTGTGGGATGGCGATCTACAAAATCCCCAATCGGCTTGGCAGCAATCAGCATTACAATCACCGCCAAAACAATGGCAATTGCCATAATGGAAATTTCATCCACCAGCCCGACGGCGGTAATTACCGAGTCGAGTGAGAAAACAATATCGAGAATAGCGATCTGCACCAGAACCATGCCAAAACCGGCAGTGCCCAAAGTTGAGGCATCGGTTTCAGGCCCCTCCAGGCTATTGTGAATTTCATGGGTTGCCTTGCCAATCAGAAATAATCCACCCCCAACCAGAATGATATCGCGCCCGGATATCTCCATATCAAATACGCTAAACAGGGGGTCTACCAGCCCCATAATCCAGACGATGGAAAACAACAGTGCAAGGCGAGTCACCATGGCCAGCGTCAAGCCAATAAATCGTGCAAGCTCCCTCTGTTTGGGCGGCAGACGCCCCACAAGGATGGAAATAAAAATAATATTGTCGATTCCCAGCACTATTTCCAACGCCGCCAGCGTAGCCAGCGCAATCCAGGCCTCCGGGTTGACTACCCACTCGAACATGAAGCTGTTCCTTCTCTGTGATTATTGTTGTTAAACTACGAGCAGTTGAAACTGTACAGCTTTAACTGTATGAAGATCACTCTGCACAATAGCGCAGATTATTCTAATTCTCCTTGCGCAGCCAGGCCATCGCATCAGCTTCATTTTCAAAAACCCGGTACTCTCCTCCAATAAACCAACTACCCACCTTGCCGGCAACTTTCATCCAGCGCTTATCGGAGATAACAGCAATGCGATTGAACTGTCGGCCGTGTGACATGCCCAGTTTAAAATCATCCCAGGCAGCGCGAGGCTCCCAACCCTGTAGTTCACTGGCATCCATTAAGCAGTCAATTTTCGGGTGCTCAATTCCCTCAAGGGCTGAAGTGAGCATAGGCACCATAGTTTGGTAATCTTCGTGGGTCAGCTTTCCACGGGCACGCAGGGTCAGAAAAAAATGATTACCGTCCTGCTCCAAGCCAATAGAAACACCGTGAGGTTGATCACTCATAAGCTTCCCCTTGTCTACAGAAACAGTTTCTCTATCAAAGTGGGTTTCTCATGGACGAATCAGGTTGGGTACCTGTGAGCCTGCATCACCCTTCCTTGAGTAGCAGGTAAATTGATGCATAAGCCCGCATCTTTTTCAGTGCGTCCTCACTAAGCTAACACCCTTAGGGCAAGTCAAATGCAGCACTATAGAAGTTAACCGCGCACCTCAAGTCATTCATAGCAATATGGACCTGTATTTGCCCTGGCGAATTCATCGCTTCACCTAACCTTCCTGGTGATGACTCGTTACCGGTCGCGCTTTGCCACACTGCCAACAATAATCGAACGCCGCGCCGTTCTCCTCGCCACACTTTGGGCATGGCCAGCTGGTTTGTTCTGCTTCAGCATCCTGCAGTAACTGGCAGGCACGCTCATAATCGCGCTCCCGTTCCAACCATAACTCCGGCCAGGCCTGATTTGGTGCCAGTTCACCAGAGGCTCCTTGGGCGAATTCATTTTTCAGCTTTACCGAAATACCAGCCACTTCAAGTCGACTTTTGGCCAGCTCCACCAACAGGCGGTTTTCATGGGTATAAATTAATTTCATAACAATAGAGGGCCGCTATAACGACCCCCAGAGTAACCCCATCGAGTGACTGGGCCAAATGCGGGCAAACAGCTATTCTCCGTTGCCGGCAGAGCAATTCTCCACATTACAGTATTCTTCATGAGGCACAGTAATGATTTCCAACACCGATCCCAGGGAGTTGAGTGCTGCCTGGCCATTTACCAGGACCCGGCCGGAACGACTGGCTATATACTCGAGCACCGTCCTACCTCTGGCGTTTCTGTAGACCGCCAGACGCTGACCCTTTTCCACTGCATCGCCATGCCTGACAAACAACTGTACCCAATCGTTGGTGCGAGTTCGCGCCGACGTGGAGCGTGTCTGGCTCGCATATACCCGCTCAATACTGATTAGGCCCGCAACCTCTCCAGCCAGTGGGGCGTCCGCTGCCCGTAAATGTGTCAATCCGCTAATAGCCAGAAAAACGATAAACAAGCAGACTTTTCTCAATGCGTTACTCCCACATGCAATTAACCAAACGGGCACCGGCCCGCACAACTGAGCATGTCGCCAAAGCCTTTTGAAAAGGGCGATAACTTAGGTATAGCTGACTAGATAATTCACGCCAGATTTGACAATTGCGAGATTGGATATGTGCAGCGAGTCGAGTGGGAAAGCAAAATAAAAGGGCCACGATATGTGGCCCTTTATGAAACCTGTGCTAATGGAAGGCTTAGCCAAGATCAATCCAGGTGGATTTTAGTTCACAGTACTTATCCAGGGCGTGCAGGGACTTGTCACGGCCATTGCCAGACTGCTTGAAGCCACCAAACGGCACAGTAATATCGCCGCCAAAATAGTTGTTCACCCATACCGAGCCCGCATAAATATCCCGGGCCATGCGGTGGGCACGCCCCAGGTTGTTGGTCCAGATACCCGCAGCGAGGCCATAGATGGAATCGTTAGCAATAGCGAGTGCCTCCTCCTCACTGTCGAACTCAATAACGGACAATACCGGGCCGAAAATTTCCTCGCGGGCAATAGTCATATCACCGGTCACACCACGAAATACGGTGGGCTCGTAATAGTAGCCGCCAGCCACTTCATCCACAGGTTTGCCACCACAAACCAGCTGTGCGCCCTGCTCCAGGCCCTTCGCCACATAGAACTCGACAGTATCAAACTGGCTGCGATCGATCAGGGCGCCCATTGCAGTATTCGGGTCCTGGGGATGGCCGGGCTTAAAGCGCTCAGCAGCCTTGCTCACTTTTTGGATAAACTCATCGGCAATACTCTTTTCCACCAGCAGGCGTGAACCGGCGGTGCAGGTTTCCCCCTGGTTGTAGAAAATAGCCAGCGCCGCGGCATTAGCGGCTTTATCCAGGTCCGCATCGGCAAAGACAATATTCGGGCTCTTTCCGCCCAGCTCGAGGAAAGTGCGCTTCAGATTTGACTGGCCCGAGTATTCGGTGAGGGTCTTGCCCACTTCGGTAGAACCGGTAAAGGTGAGGCAGTCGATATCCATGTGCAGACCCAGCGCCTTACCCAAGCTGCTGCCCGGCCCTGGCAACACATTCAGCACGCCGTCGGGAAGGCCTGCTTCCCTGGCCAGACCAGCCAGTTTGATCGCCGTCAGCGGGGTATTGGAAGCTGGCTTCAAAATCACACTGTTACCGGTAGCCAGCGCCGGGCCCAGCTTCCAGGCGGTGGTGGACAGGGGGAAATTCCAGGGCACAATCGCCGCCACCACCCCCAGGGGCATCCGGGTCACCAATCCCAGTTCACCAGGACCTGTAGGGGCTACCTCGTCGTAAATCTTGTCGATAGCCTCACCACTCCAACGAATGGTAGTAGCCGCACCGGGCACATCTACGGCCATGGTATCGCCGATGGGTTTGCCTGCATCAAGGCTCTCCAGCAGGGCAATTTCCAGCAAATGTTCTTCAATCAGATCGGCGAAGCGCACCATGATTTTCTTACGCTGCATTGGCGGCATTTTTGACCAAATGCCAGACTCAAAAGTCTCGCGTGCAACTCGAACTGCCAAGTCGGCATCCTCAGGCCCACAGCTGGCAATCTGGGCCAGCTCTTCACCGTTGGCAGGGTTATTCGTAGCGCGTTTTTCACCGGAGAGGGCATCGACATAGCTGCCGTTGATAAAGGCACGCCCCTCAATTTTCAGTGAAGCCGCCAGGGCCTGCCATTCCTGCAGGTTTTCGGGGATATTATTTTGCGCTGACATGGCACACCTCGTTAGAGACAGTTAATTTGTCTGGGTTATATCGAAAATGTGATCACAAATCAAAGAAGATGGTGAGTTTAGGGGCGACTATTCCAGTAATTGCACCCGCAAAGTAACAGGCACAGGTTAAAGATATTTGTTTAGAGCCTCTCTGCTCAGGGCTATGCCACCTGAGTTTCCACCTGCAGCCAGTCATCCTCTAACTGCATCACCAGCTTGTCACCGTGTTGCAACTCGCCAACACCCGCAGGTGTACCAGTCAGCACCACATCACCGGGCTCGAGAGTAAAGTAATTGCTGATATATGCCACAAGATCGAGAATCGGCGTGAGCATATGTTCGGTCTTACCGCGCTGGCGCAACTCATCGTTTAGCCAAAGGGAGTAACTGAGCTTGTCCCAATCCGGCAGCCAGTCCAGTTTTACAAATGGTGAAAGGGGACAGGAATTATCGAAGCCCTTGGCCTTCTCCCAGGGGTGTCCCGCCTTTTTGAGCTTCGCCTGCAAATCGCGCAGGGTCAGGTCCAGTGAGAGGCCCAGCCCTGCGATCGCAGGCGACACTTCTGCAGCATTGGCATTACTCAACCTCTCACCAATCAGCAGTGACAGCTCTCCTTCAAAATGACAGCTACCACGCCCTACCGGCATATGAATACGCTGGGTCATATCCACAGCTGCGGTAGCTGGCTTGATAAAAAGCAGCGGTTCATCCGGTACCGGATTATTGAGTTCTGCAGCGTGGTCTGCATAGTTACGCCCTACACACACAATCTTCCCAAGCCGAAATGGAACATTGGTGCCACAGGTAAATTGGTGTTGATACATAGATAAACCAGATAGTTAGGATAGATATTTCGAATAAAACGATATAACCAGCATGTGCTATGATCGCGCCTTCGCCTGTCTCCCGACACCCGAAGAAGTGACCCAACCGGAATAGACGCACCTGTATCGTGTTATTCGCACTCAGTGAAGAGATAGTTTATGGCTCCGCACAATACCGATCAAAAAAAGTCCCTGCAAAAAGACAAGATTCGCATCCTGCTACTGGAAGGTGTACACCAGTCTGCCATCGACCTGCTCGCCTCCCGCGGCTACACCAACGTGGAGTTACTAAAAACTTCACTGCCCGAAGATCAGTTAATTGAGAAGATCGCGGATGCCCACTTTATTGGTATTCGCTCTCGAACCCAGCTGACCCGCAAAGTGCTGGAGCACGCCTCTAAGCTGGTGTCCATCGGTTGTTTCTGTATCGGCACCAATCAGGTGGACCTGCAAGCAGCGACTGAGCTGGGTATTGCCGTATTTAATGCGCCCTACTCCAATACCCGCAGCGTGGCGGAGCTGATCATTGCCGAGACTATCTTTATGCTGCGCGGCATTCCAGAGAAAAATACCGTGTGTCATCGCGGCGGCTGGCTCAAGTCCGCAGCTGGTTCCTTCGAGGCTCGCGGTAAAACCCTCGGTATTATCGGCTACGGCGCCATCGGCTCCCAGGTATCGGTCATGGCAGAAGCCATCGGCATGCGGGTGAAGTTTTACGATGTCATCACTAAGCTGCCTCTGGGCAATGCCAGCCAGGTGGGCTCTCTGGCGGAATTGCTAGGCGAGTCAGATGTGGTTTCACTGCATGTGCCCGAGCTCCCCTCCACCAAGATGATGATGGGCGCGGAGCAGATCGCCCAGATGAAGCCTGGCGCTATCCTGCTGAACGCCTCCCGTGGCACTGTGGTGGATATTGACGCTCTGGCGGAAGCGCTTAATAGCAAGCATTTGGCTGGTGCCGCTATCGACGTATTCCCAGTGGAGCCCCGCGGTAATGACGATGAGTTCATCTCCCCCCTGCGCGGCATCGATAACGCCCTGCTGACTCCACATGTTGGTGGTTCAACGATGGAGGCACAGGAAAATATCGGCACCGAAGTTGCGGAAAAGCTGGCGCATTACTCCGATAACGGTACCACCACCAGCTCGGTTAATTTCCCCGAAGTGGCACTGCCAGGTCACGTGGGGACGCACCGCCTCCTGCACATCCACAAAAATGTGCCCGGTGTCATGAGTGCGATTAACCAGGTGTTCTCTGAAAATGCCATCAATATCTCTGCTCAGTTCCTGCAGACCAATGAGACTGTGGGCTATGTGGTTATTGATGTGAATGCGGAATACTCTGACCTGGCCTTGGAGAAACTGAAGAATATCCCCGGCACCCTACGCTGCCGCTTACTTTTCTAATGCTACCTACTTCTTCCCATTAATTTGGGGAGGCGCAATGCAGGCAGTTGGCTATGTTATAACACCAGCTGCCTACCTCTCGCCGCCTTCGATTGGTCGATAAGGGGATTGATCCCCACAGGCGGACGCTTCTACAATAGCAAACTCTATTCTGTTGGTTCGGCCCCGCGCGCAACCCCTCGTGTGTCCAGGCTCAACCCGATACTTCGTTTTTCCACAGCAGGTGCTCCCTTGCGCAACAACGATTCTGCCACCACTGGCTTGCTCGCCGGCGTTGCCGCCTTTCTCATTTGGGGCCTGGCCCCGATCTACTTCAATCAGCTACAGGGGATTCCCGCTGCTGAGATCCTCGCGCATCGCAGTATTTGGTCGCTAGGGCTGGCGCTGCTGATTATGTTGCTATTGGGCAAACTACCAGATCTTGTCCGCACCCTGCGCAATGGCAAAAAAATGCGTACGCTGGCCCTTACCACGGCACTAATTGGTAGCAACTGGCTGGTATTTATCTGGGCCATCAACAACGGGCACCTGCTGGAAAGCAGTCTTGGTTACTACATCAACCCATTAATTAATATTGTCCTGGGCGTGCTGTTTCTGGGGGAGAGGTTACGGCGACTCCAGTGGATGGCGGTAACGCTGGCGGCAATGGGTATTGTCCACGAGCTTTGGCAGTTTGGCCGCGTACCAGTGATCGCTCTATTCCTGGCATGCTCCTTCGCTCTCTACGGGCTGGCGCGTAAACGCGCACCAGTAGAGAGCCTCACCGGCCTTGCGATAGAGACCCTGTATATGCTGCCCGTGGCACTAATCTACCTGCTTTGGAGTACCAGCCCCACCAGTAACCTGCTTCACAACGGCTGGGAATTGAATAGTCTGTTGATATTGGCCGGTCCCATCACCTTGGTGCCACTGCTGTTATTTACCATTGCAGCACGCAGGCTTAACCTGTCCACTGTAGGATTTCTTCAATATATTGGGCCTTCGCTGATGGTGGTAATTGCCACCCAAATCCTTGGCGAACCATTTAGCGAGGGCAAACTCACGACCTTTATGTTTGTTTGGCTGGGCTTGGCACTCTATTCCATTGATGCTCTGGCGCAAAAACGCAAACTGCATCTGCAGGGTAAGGCCACTCTCTAGTGAGCTAATATGTGAGGAAATTTCCTCTTCCCAATTGAGTAGTAATGGCGGCCACAGACTCGGAGCTAGCGCCGCCAAGTATCAAGGCCCATATATCTGGATCGATAAGCTGCCAGACAGTTGATGCTCTAAGATTGTCCGCCGGCCTGATTGTACCCGGCTGTACGGTATTGAAAGCTTCTGGCGTGTACCAATAGCGCGATACCAGCTGCATTCCTGATCTTTTGCCCTTTTGAGCATCTGCCGAGATAAGTACCGTAAGTATTTCAGAAGTAACAACGCACAATCCTGTTCCTATCCCCTGTTCCTACCCCCCTCCAATTCCTCAAAATTTTACTGCTTTATTCCTTTAAATTATCACGCTACTTAGCGTTCTCAGCATTCATATACAGAGCACAGGAGGTCTCAACCAGAAGATATCAACCCACTGGGTGCAAGGCACAAATCTTGTTACCATCTGGGTCGCGTAAATAAGCAATATACCATTTACCCGCTACCCCCTCTCTAACTCCCGGCGGGTCTTCACAGCGAGTACCACCATTTTCAAGTCCAGCTTCATGCCAAGAATCTGCCTGCTCAATACTTTCCGCAGTAAACCCTATAGTACCACCATTCGCGTGACTGGCTGGCTCGCCATTGATCGGCTTGGAGATTGCAAATACCCCCGTTTTAGTAAAATAAAAACAACGCCCCTTCTCATCAATGACACCAGGTTTATGGCCCAGACAACCTAAGGCAGCATCGTAAAATGCCTTGGCTTTCTGCACATCGTTGGTACCCACCATAATATGGCTAAACATTCAGGTTTTCCTTTTAAATGTTCAAATTATTAACATGACATACAACTTATAACACAGAGATAGCAAAGTCCATGTTCAGAAGTCCTTTTTATTCGGCAGGCACATAAAAACTATTGTTATACCCAAGTAAACAAGATAAAAACTGTCCTCCACCAACTCTACAATCAAAAAATAAACCTGAAAACCATAGTGTTTCAACTTCAAATTATACTTGCAATAAAATTTTATTTATCCTTAATAACCGCCATCATAATAGAGCTATAATACTGTCCTCCCCAGCAAAGGGAATCACGTAAAACGCCCTCATTCTGAAAGCCCAATTTTTCGTATAACTTTATGGCCCTCAAATTAAACGCATAGACTTCCAAAGAGATTCTATGTAAGTGAAGTTCATTAAACGCATAACTTATTATCAAGCGAGATGCTTCGGCAGCAAATCCCCGTCCAAAGTACACTTTGTCATACAAGGCTATGCGGAAATTGGCTGACTTATTATCTTCATCAATCTCATTCAACACCACTTCCCCCATAACTCTTAGTTGCTCATCTTGAGACAAAATTGCAAAATCAATGCGATCAGCTTCATTTACTGACACCGCACAATGATATCTAACTTGCTCAAATGTGAACTTCAGATGTGTTCCAGTGCACTTCCTAAATTCATTATCCTGTAAGGCAGCATACATATACCTCGCATCACTCTCCTGAATAGGCCGCAGGATAACTTCATCACCGTATATTGTTTCTATCACTTTCACGCTTCATACTCCATAAAGCAGAACTCAGTAAATTTGGACGTTTTTTTTGGAAATCGAAAAAAATACGACTCTAAATGTCTCACCAAAGGCAGAATCAGAACAGGAAGATGCATCTTCAGAATCTACTTACAGACTTGAAAATTATAAAGCATCGGCATCAATCAGGTGAACCAGTAGGATTTACCTGGAGGATATGGTAAAAAATTAATTACCATCTAAAAAGCAGAAAGAGCAGAAAGAGCATAAATTCCAGTTTCAATTAGCGAAAAACCTTGCTGGCCGCCTTAAAACAAAGAAATATTTTTCTTACTGTATCAAGTAGTTAAAACATCCATACTTCCTCCGTAGGCAATAACCTTACCCACTGCGAACATACTAACCTTTACACTAAAGCAGTAAACTCCATCCACTTCATATTCGCGCGCATATATTTTAGGGCTAAATATCTTAGGCAGGGGGATTCCAAAAAATTTTGTTTTGAGAAATCGATATTCCAGGACCCCATCATTTTCCACTGGGTAGAAATACATTCGCAAAAGCCCCATCTGCTCACACAAAAGATTTCCAGATGAAAAAAAATGAGATCTCAATATTAACCCATCAAAGTTACGTACCCATAAAATGCTATCACTGGAATGGTGGCACTCTACACGAAGAGAACAGTTATGATTCTGCTTGGGAAACCTGAATAAAGTACAAATTACATCAGCGAGTAAGCCGCCTCGTTCTACACGTATCACTCCCTCAATCACTTTTTTGCCACTATGAACTCCCCTGATAACCGGGGAAAGCCTATCGTAGGAGGCTCCCATTTTTCTAGAAATAATATTTCCCATTATTACCACTTGTTAAACCAATTAAATCTTTCAGCTCTGCTAAAAGGCATCAGTTTTATATATTGGAAGTAACGGCGATGTATACCATTGAATAAAGGGCGCACAAAAAGCGGCCCCGTTTGGTCTATTGATTCAACCAATCATCCAGGGCGGCCAATATCTGATGTCGATAAGGCTGAGTCTCATTGATCATCTGGTGGCGAGCACCGCGAATCAACACCCGGTGGCAATGTGGAAAACGGTCTCGGATAGCGCGCATATCGTAGCGCCAGTCGACAGTACCATCGCCGGTCCCCTGAACCACAAGGATCTTACGGGGATTACGCGCTGTTTTAGGAAAGGTTTTGATCCAATCCACCATAGCCCCGAGCCAGCACATGGAGATCACTTGGGACTGCAAGGGATCACGCAGGGCTTGTCGCCGGGAGAACTCCGCGTCGTGAGTATTGATTGAAAACTCACGGCTGGGCTCAGTGATAAACAGGCGCCCCAGGTAATACTTCCACTTAACCAGGTGCCAGTTGGCTGGGCGTACCAGTGGTGCCAATAGAAAAACCTTATCCAATGGCTGCCAACGGCTGTATTGCAAGTGCGCTAACAGCGCAGCCCCTCCTGTACTTTGCCCCATTCCGTGCCAGGGCTTGGGTAACTTATCTTCGGCAATACAAAGTAGACGGTCGAAAACCTGGCGGTATTGAAGGAAAGTCTGAATTGCAACACGCTCCCCACTGGAGAGGCCGTGACCGGGAAAGTCAAAAACCACTACATTCAAGTTGCGCTCAAGTCCGAAGCGAATTGCTGGACCGTAGATGCCTGTGTGGTCGAAATACCCGTGGCAGATAAACAGAGTGCCGCGGGGCTTCTCTACCAGCCAGTATTGAGATACCAGTTCAAAGCCAGCAGTATTAAAAGTGCCAACCCCGGTTTTATGGGCCAGGGGAAAATGCAAATCGTAAAAATTTCGGTAGTCCTGCATCTCCGTCAACAAAGGTGCAGCATCATTGGCAAAGTCGAGCTGCGGCAGCTTTTGGCGCAGCGCCGTGTAGTCCGGGCGTTTGATCACCGGGCTGCTTTCGTAGGTGCTGATGTCTTGCAAGGTTTCCATTGAACTAATGGTACTGCATTTTTGCCGAGGTGGAAGTGGGGCATGATCCGGCAGGTAGTTTAAAATGCAAAAGGGCGAGCCAAAGGCCCGCCCTTTATCACTCTCGGGGAGAGTAACCGCTTACTTGATTTGCGGCTCCAGTTCACCGGCAGTATACCTTTGGCTCATGGCATCAAGACTGAGTGCGCGAATCTTACTCGCCTGGCCAGCGGTGCCGAAGGCTTCATAGCGAGCCACACAAATATCTTTCATTGCCTGCAGGGCAGCTTTGTAGAATTTGCGAGGGTCGAACTCGGATGGGTTCTCGGCCAAAAAGCGTCGGGTCGCACCAGTAGAGGCAAGACGCAAGTCAGTATCGATGTTGACCTTGCGCACACCATACTTGATGCCTTCGCAAATCTGCTCAACCGGTACGCCATAGGTTTCGGGGATTTCACCACCGAACTCATTGATCACCGCCAGCCACTCCTGGGGTACTGAGGAAGAACCGTGCATCACCAGGTGGGTGCCGGGGATACGTGCATGGATTTCCTTGATGCGATCTATCGCGAGAATGTCCCCAGTGGGAGGACGGGTAAACTTGTAAGCACCATGACTGGTACCACAAGCAATTGCCAGAGCATCCACTTTTGTTTTCTGTACGAAGTCCGCAGCTTCCTCTGGATCAGTCAACAGCTGGTCGTGGGACAGTTTGCCCTCAGCGCCAACACCATCTTCCTCGCCGGCCATACCAGTTTCCAGGGAGCCCAGGCAACCAAGCTCACCCTCAACAGACACACCACAGGCATGAGCCATATCGACGGCACGCTGGGTGACATCGACATTGTATTCATAGGAAGCTGGTGTCTTACCATCTTCACGAAGGGAGCCATCCATCATTACCGAGCTAAAGCCCAGTTGGATGGAACGTTGGCAAACTGCCGGGCTAGTGCCGTGATCCTGGTGCATTACCACTGGAATCTCCGGGAATTCCTCAATGGCCGCCAGGATCAGGTGGCGCAGGAATGGCGCACCAGCATATTTGCGGGCCCCGGCGGAAGCTTGAACGATTACCGGGGAGTCGGTCTCTTTAGCCGCCTCCATAATCGCGCGCATTTGCTCCAGGTTATTTACGTTAAATGCGGGTACGCCGTAGCCCTGTTCGGCGGCGTGATCCAGTAATTGGCGCAGGCTGATAAGAGCCATAGTTAATTCCTTTCTCGTCTACTCGTCGTATTTGTAATTTTTTGCTTTTATCACCCACCGGTTAACACCGGCAGGTGTCATTATTTGGGTATATCTCAATCGCCGGCGCGGGACTCAAGCATCGCAACCGCTGGAAGTTTTTTTCCTTCAACATACTCCAGGAAGGCGCCGCCGCCAGTGGAAATATAGGACACCTTATCGGCGATACCATATTTATCGACAGCTGCCAGGGTATCCCCTCCACCGGCGATGGAGAAAGCATCGCTGGCAGCAATGGCCTTGGACAGGTGCTCAGTGCCGGCACCAAACTGGTCAAACTCGAATACCCCGACAGGACCGTTCCAGATAATGGTTTTCGCCTCCTTGAGGATATCCGCCAGCTGTTCGGAGGACTGGGGGCCAATATCGAAAATCATGTCGTCTTCAGTTACCGCACCGGCGGGTTTAGTCTCGGCTGCAGCCGTCTCACTGAACTCCTTGCCAGTTACAACATCCACGGGGACAGGGATATCGCACTTCTGCATCAAGCCCTTGGCAGTATCCAGCAGATCATGCTCACAAAGGGATTTGCCCACCGGCTTGTTGCTGGCAGCAAGGAAAGTATTGGCGATACCTCCACCCACAATCAGCTGATCCACCTTGTCGGCCAGACTCTCAAGTACTGTTAACTTGGTGGAAACCTTGGAACCACCAACAATCGCTACCAGCGGGCGCGCCGGTTCAGCCAGGGCCTTTTCCAAAGCATCCAATTCTGCGGCGAGGAGGGGGCCGGCACAGGCTACCGGAGCAAATCTGGCAACCCCGTGGGTAGAGGCTTGAGCGCGATGGGCAGTTCCGAAAGCATCCATCACAAATACATCGCACAGAGCCGCATAGGCTTTGGCCAAGTCTTCACTGTCTTTCTTCTCACCTGCATTGAAGCGAACGTTCTCCAGCAGAGCGACCTCACCGTTCGCCAGTTCCACGCCTTCGCGCCACTCCTTAACCAGGGCCACTTCACGACCGAGTAACTCACCAAGATGAGCGGCAACTGGCGCCAGGGAAAACTCCTCAGCGTATTCTCCCTCCGTCGGGCGGCCCAGATGGGACATCAACAGCACTTTAGCGCCGGCATCAATAGCGGCCTGGATCGTTGGGAGCGCCGCGCGGATACGGGCGTCAGAAGTTACCCGGCCGTCTTTCACCGGTACATTCAAGTCCTCGCGGATTAGTAGGCGCTTACCCGCCAGGTCCAGATCTGTCATCAGTTTGACCGCCATGCGCCAACCCTCTTCTACTTCGATTAACTGAAAATATGGGCGCGGAGTATATCAACTGCACCCCGCTAGTGCCGACAGGAAAACGCGGAAAACGCTGTAAATTCACCAGGAACACCGCCTTGGGACACAGATGACATGGCCTTTTCGGTCACGGTACCTTAATAACAAGTCGGGTTATTGAAGTGGCCATGCCAGATTAAATCCCGAACAGGCATTCGTTATGTGCATGGCAACCGCCAAAAAGACGTCATACGCCAAAACAGCAACCTCCTACTCAGGACATCAGGGCTCAATATCGGCCCGGGCTGATATCCATCGAGTTTTTCATCAACAGGGACACTAGGAGTTAATTCGCTGTTTAAACCTTACAGGGGTATCGAGTGTTAGGCTGAGGGATACAAGGGCCAACTGACCAAGCGGTCTGTAACAACAGACAAACACTTTCCTTCACAGTAACTAACTGATTGACACAAATGAGCTTTTCGTAACGTGATCACCCCGCTAGAATCGCCGCCCCCTTCCAAAACGCTACTACACAAGTTCCGGTTAGTGGTATGCCACTGGCGGACACATCATGGAGATCTATTAAGTATGGAACGGTCGGACAGTGATATTGTTTTTCAAAGCTACGGGCGCTGTTGCAACAACGAGCAATTCTTTATCGACTTTTATGATCGCTTTATGGGTAGCTCCGCAGATATTCGCGACTTATTTGCCAATACTGATATGAGAGCCCAACGACACCTGCTGCGCAACGGCATAATGCAACTTGTCCTCTATGCCCGCGGCATGTCAGATACCAAACTTCGCGCCCTTGGTAAAAGCCACGACCGTAACGGCTACAATATCCGTCCAGAATGGTACCGCTTATGGCTGGATGCTTTAATGGCCACCTTACGCCAACATGACAGTGACTTTTCCCCAGAAGTTGAGGCCGCCTGGAACCGCGCAGTTACACCTGGCATCAATATTATTCGCCAAGCATACTGACCCTCTTCCAAGCTCACCGAAGTATCCAATTTCCGCTCGCCAGTACACCGGGTTTGCCAAGTACTTCCCGAATAGATATAACATTCTTAACCGGAAGATTCTTAACGCCGGCAAGGCGGGCGGAGTGGGCTCCAGTTTTTAACTGGCCATTCCACCCGCAGATCAAAACCTGAATAAAAATAGAAAAATTACTCCCGGATAACTGTAAGGCCCTCAAGAACAACACTTTCTGTTGCCTAAGCGGCCAATTGGGATTATTCGACAAGGAAAGCCCCATGAAAATAGTACGAAAGTACAGCATGCCACTGGCTATATCACTGGCTATATCAGCCTGTAGTGAAGCCCCGAAAAATGGTGTAACCACCCAAAATCAAAACGTCGCAGAAGTCACCACACCGAAACATTCTTTCGCTCCATTGGAAATAAAATACGAGAAATTTACCCTGCCAAATGGTCTTCGAGTGATCGTGCATGAGAATCGCAAAGCACCAATTGTATCCGTAGGTGTCTGGTATCATGTGGGCTCAAAGGATGAAAAGCCTGGCCGCACTGGTTTTGCCCACCTGTTCGAACACTTGATGTTTAACGGTTCAGAAAACTATAACGACGAATATTTCAAGCCTTTTGAGCTGGCGGGCGCTACCGGTATGAACGGTACTACCTGGCTGGACCGCACCAATTACTTTGAGACGATACCGACTAACGCATTGGATATGGCCCTATGGATGGAGTCTGACCGAATGGGGCACCTGCTTGGAGTAATCACCCAGGAAAAACTTGATGAGCAACGCGGTGTAGTGCAGAACGAGAAACGTCAGGGTCAAAACCAGCCCTACGGAAAAGTCTGGGAGCAATTGCAAAAGGCGATATATCCCGCCGGCCACCCCTACTCCTGGACTACTATTGGCTCCATGGAGGATTTGAGTGCAGCTACTTTGGACGATGTTCATGAGTGGTTTAAACAGTACTATGGGGCAGCTAATACAGTGCTGGTATTGGCCGGCGATATTGATATGGAAACAGCCAAGGAAAAAGCGAGTCAGTATTTTGGTGATATTCCTGCCGGCCCACCGCTAATCAAGAAAAAATCTTGGATCGCAAAGCGCGATCAATCCAGTCGCGAACAAATGTATGATCGCGTAGCCCAGTCCCGTCTCTACAAAGTCTGGAATACACCTGGCCTCGCCCACGAGGATGCTAATGCAATTGCCCTAGCAGCAGCAATACTTGGTGATGGGAAGAATTCACGGCTTTACAAGCGCCTCGTATATCAGGATCAAATTGCCACGGATGTTAATATTGGACTACAGCAATTCGAACTATCCTCAATATTCCCGATTATCGCCAACGCTAAACCCGGTATAGAGTTATCCAAGATTGAGAAGGCAATTGATGAAGAATTACACCGCTTCCTGGAAGAGGGCCCAACGGAAGAGGAGCTGGCTCGTGTTAATATGAATGAATATGCATCCTTTGCCCGCAATCTGGAACAAGTCGGTGGTTGGAGCGGCAAAGGCGTCATCCTTGCCCGCGGCGAACTTTATCTAAATGACCCCAATGCTTATCTCGATGCACTGAGAGAAAAACAGGATATTACTCCAAAGCAAGTAAAAGCCACCTCACAAAAATGGTTATCTACTGGTGACTATAATCTGGAGGTGCACCCGTTTCCAGAATACACCACTGCTGATTCTGGTGCGGACAGATCTAAGCTGCCGGAAACCGGCAATTTTCCAAGTGTCCCCTTCCCAAAGGTACAAACAGCGCAACTATCAAACGGCCTGAAGGTATTGCTGGCTGAACGTCATTCGGTTCCGGTTGTGGATATGCGACTGCAATTTGATGCCGGCTATGCCGCAGACCAGGGTAATAAACTGGGTACATCCAGTTATGCAATGTCTATGCTGAAAGAGGGCACCGGTAATCTAAACGCGCTGGAGATCAGTGCCAAAGAGGAGTTGCTAGGAGCAAGAATTAGTGCCGCAGCAGATATTGACACCTCTACAGTACACCTCAACGCACTGAAGGTTAATCTAGAGGATTCAATGGCATTATTCGCCGATATCGTGATGAATCCCAGTTTTTCTGAGGACGAGATTGAGCGCAAGCGAACCCGCTGGATTGCATCTATTCAGCAGGAGAAAACTCGCCCTATACAGATGGCCTTACGCAATCTGCCACCACTGCTATACGGTAAGGATCACGCCTATAGCGTTCCGCTCACGGGCTCTGGTACCGAAACCTCTATCCAATCTTTGAACCGTGATGACCTGGTAAATTATCACCAAACCTGGATGCGTCCAGACAACGCCACACTGATAGCTGCTGGCGATATCACTATGGAGGAGCTGACTAAAAGGCTGGAACAACATTTTGCCGATTGGCGTGTACCCGAAGCAGCATTGCCACAGAAGAATCTGCCTCAGGTAGCACACCCGGAAATGTCCAGTATCTACCTGATCGATAAACCTGGAGCTGAGCAGACTATAATTATTGGTGGTTTGCTGGCACCTTCCGAAAAAATTGCAGAGCGCGAAGCACTGCATATGATGAACGATATCTTCGGCGGAACATTCACCGCACGCCTCAATATGAATTTACGTGAAGACAAACACTGGGCTTACGGGGCCTATTCCTTTATGACAGGCGCAAAGGGACAGCAACCACTTATAGTTTATGCACCTGTACAAACGGATAAGACCAGCGAATCTTTACATGAGTTACAAAAAGAGCTACATGCATATATCGGTGACAAACCTGCTCTCAAAGAAGAATTACAAAAGGTAAAAAGTAAACGAGTTAATGAACTCCCAGGCCGGTTTGAGACAATTGGAGCAGTATCCAACGCTATTGCTGGAATGATTACTTATGATCGCCCTTTGGATTATATGGACAGCTATGCTGAAAAAATACGCGAAATCAATCTGCAAGCCGTACATAACCTGGCCAAGCAAACAATCAAACCAGATCAGTTCACCTGGGTAATTGTCGGAGATAAGAGTAAAATTGAAAACAATATTCGTGAATTGGATATCGGACCGATCATTGAACTAAACGCGAATGGCAAACCCGCCTCCGGATTAAACATCAACTAAGAACCCCTCCCTGGCAATCAAATCTTTATAACGGTTTGATTGCCCTTTTAAATTTCCTGAAAAATTAAAATAATACTATCAGCATTAAGTGATATCTAGCACTCATGCATTAGGGTAACAATGATTTACAGCAGAAATCATCAAAACAAACTTGGAAACATTTAACGGGCCACTCCAATCAGACCCCACCAATCGAAAAAATCACGCCTTCCTGAATCATCCAGGACTGTGATTCATGTGTAAAAATTATAATTGAATAGACAGCCAAACTATTACAGGCAATTTATTAAATTTCCAACATATGCTGAGCTAAAATTAGATCCGATATACACTTGATCACTCCCAATATGTTCCAGAGAAAAGATCAACAAGGAATCATACTTAGAAATATAAGTAAGTACTCATTAGCAATATAGACAGAATTATTGATTAGACGAAACAGACGCCCAACATCTCAATTATTTTTTTGAGAAGAGTTAAGAAAAATTCCAATTTGCAAATTAGCGCACATTCCTTAACCCACTCACTTCACGAATATTAAAAAACTGTTATTTTTCAGGCTCTCATAGAGAACAAAATATCTACCAATATAAAACAACAATAAAATAACACTAGCTTATTAGGAGCAATCAATGAAAAATGTTGTATCAATGGTCGCCACCAGCATACTAACCATGGCCATTGCGTCCCATGCCAGCGCTGAGGATAAACGCTACATCATCACCTTTAAACAGGGTAAAGGCGAATCAGTAAAATCACATATGCGTGAAAGGGGTGGACGCAAAGCACTGGAGATACGCAGACAAAATGCTATGGCCGCGCACCTTCCAGAAAAAGCCTTAAAGGCCCTTCGCAGGAATCCAAACATTGAATTTATTGAGGAAGATGTCAAACGCTACCCAATGGCGCAGCAGGTACCTTTTGGCATCCCCATGGTACAGGCCGACCAGCTGGGGGATACCCAAGCAGGCAATCGCACAGTATGTATTATTGATTCCGGCTACGATATAGCCCACGAAGATCTCTCCGGCAATGCCGTTACAGGTAGCAGTGATCCCGCTGGCGCTGGAAACTGGTATGAGGATCAAAGCGGACACGGCACTCATGTTGCCGGTACCATTTCAGCAATGAATAATGAAACTGGTGTTGTGGGCGTAATGCCCAGCAGTAACATTAACCTTCATATTGTCAAAGTCTTTGGCGGTGATGGTTGGGCCTACTCTTCCTCTCTCATGGCAGCAGCTGAAGTGTGTGCAGATAACGGTGCTAATGTTATCAATATGAGCCTTGGCGGTGAGCAATTTAATTTCTTTGAAAGACGTACATTTAATAACCTGAACAGTCGTGGCATTCTATCTGTTGCCGCTGCGGGCAATGATGGCAATACACGACATTCCTACCCTGCCTCATATGATTCGGTTATCTCAGTTGGTGCAATTGATAGTAATAAAGAGATTTGGGAATCCTCCCAGCAAACTAATCAGGTTGAGCTATCCGCACCGGGAGTACAGGTTCTCTCCTCTGTACCAACTGGAACCGGCAGGGTTTCCTCTCTAAATGTGGCCGGAGCTGATTTTGAAGCTGCCCCTATTTCAGGCTCTCCTCTTGGAGATATTACTGGCGCCCTGGAAAATTGTGGTACTGCAGAATCTGCCTGTAACAGTGCCGCTGGTAAGGTATGTTTAATAGAGCGTGGTAATATCAGCTTTGCCGACAAGGTATTGAACTGTGAGGCTGGTGGTGGCATCGCAGCAGTTATCTATAACAATGAATCCGGATTGCTATCAAGCGCCACCCTGGGTGAAACTGCTACCAATATCCCCTCAATAGGCATCTCAGGTAGTGATGGTAACACCCTTCTCGGGCAATTGGGCAGCAGTGCTACTTTGGCCAACAATGCCAGTGATTATGAGTATTTCAATGGCACCTCGATGGCAACTCCACATGTCGCCGGTGTGGCCGCCCTGGTTTGGAGTCATTTTCCCAGCTGTAGCAATAGCGAAATTCGTAC
Source organism: Microbulbifer sp. GL-2 (assembly GCF_007183175.1). Classification (NCBI taxonomy): domain Bacteria; kingdom Pseudomonadati; phylum Pseudomonadota; class Gammaproteobacteria; order Cellvibrionales; family Microbulbiferaceae; genus Microbulbifer; species Microbulbifer sp. GL-2. The sequence goes on along the minus strand of NZ_AP019807.1, from coordinate 1,872,182 downwards.
GGCCCTGACTACTACAGCAGAAGACCTGGGAGACGCTGGCCGCGATAACGCTTACGGCTATGGACTGGTACAAGCTAAAGCTGCTTATGACTACTTGTCAACTAATGGCTGTACAGGCACCATATAATTCTCTCTAACTATTAAGAGGGAGTGTTAACTCCCTCTTAATAAAAACTAAACGCAGTAAATTCCAAGACCCAAAAAAAATTCTAGCCGGAATTTTTAATGATATTTTTTGCCAAAATTTTTTTCTTTGCCAGCTCCTGCAATATCTCTTTACATTTATCGCGAAAGTTATCCCTCACGAGCCGAACAGCTGGCGTTATCGACTGTCTGCCAGGACAGACAAGCCATAACTCTGTAGACTTAGGTGTATAAGAAGTCATTACAGGAACTACTTTTCCACTAAGCAAATCTACTGACATATCCAGGCTGGATTTAATTGCTAGTCCTCTGCCCGCCACACACCAACGTCGTACAAGATCTCCGTCATTAGAGGAGCGGTTGCCGCTCATGCGTACTTTAAGTATCTCACCCTCATGAGAAAACTCCCATATATTGTGGATTATCTCATGCAGCTGATAAAAAAGACCGTTATGCTTGGAGAGATCATTGGGAGTTCGTGGAGTACCTCGCCGGTCCAGATACCCAGGTGCCGCACATAATAGACGAGGCACATCGCAAATTTTGAAGCCATAAAGATTCGCATCTCCTGGCGGTCCATAGCGCAGGGCTATATCCACTGGGTCACGATAAAAATCCACCTGACTGTCAGTGATATTTATTTTTAAGCCAACTCCGGGATGCTGCTCTTGAAACTCATCCAGCCAGGGTGCTACCAGGTTGCGCCCAAGATCAGAGGAAACACCAATACGCAAATCACCAGTAATCTCTGCACTGCCCTCTTTCAGGTCCTGTTTGGCCAGATCCAGCATCAACAACGCTTCTTGACACTTGGGTATAAAGCGCTCCCCCGCACTGGAAAGCCGTAACTGTCGGGTCGTGCGAATAAACAAGTCTGCCCCCAAGGCACTTTCAACTCGTTTAATCGCCGCACTTGCAGTTGCTGTGCGCATATCAAGGCTGGCCGCGGCGGCAGTAATACTGCGGAATTCAGCTACTTTAAGGATAACTTCCAAATCTTCAATAAGCATATTATCAATTTTTTTTTGATAAAGATTCAAAGATTGTAACGTTTAAATAGTGGAAATCTAGTACTAGAATGCATCTATCTCATCAATGCAGTACATATTATCGAGCGTGACACAAAAAGCTCTGGCAGAGGTATTGATGACCGATAGAAGTCGTAGACCTAGACTGATGGCACTCTATATCGAGTAGCCAAGACATATTTTCAGTGAATGTAAACCCGGAGTTACATAATGAGCAGACTGACAATTGTTGCCAATATTAAAGCCAAAGCCGACAAAATTGACCTGGTAAAATCCGAACTTTTAAAGTTGATTAATACTACTCGCGCCGAAGAGGGTTGCGTAAATTACAACCTGCACCAGGACAACGATAACCCCGCCCACTTCCTATTTTATGAAAACTGGCAGAGCCGTGAACTTTGGCAGACCCACATGAACAATACCCATCTGCAGGAATATATGTCCGCCACAAAGGGCGCGGTAGAGGAATTTATCCTGAATGAAATGACGGAAATAGAAGACTAAATCATAACGTGACCAAGAGGGACGCTGGGAGTAGCCGAGCGTCCTTTTTTATAATAGATATACCTACAATATAAAAATTGAAGGCACTTCCATTCAGCTACAGCAAAGATACAAGCAAAAATCTAACAGAATAATTAACACTTCACTCGGGTAAATCGTCGAGACAGCCAAAACAATCTATCTTCATGATTAATTTTTCCTTGCAACCTGCTTTACCTGATCGCTAAATACCGCGTGCTGCAGGCCAATGGTCCCCAGAGCTTCAACTGGCAAAAACACTTTGTTGTTCGAGGCCGCCATTTTGTCCAGAACCTCTAAGGTGCGGTAAGAGAGATATTTATCAGTAACAGATTTGGCCAGGAGATCATTCACCTCCTTCTGTCCAATTGCCTTCTCTACAGCAATAGCGCGATTCATTTTCTCCCGCTCCAGATCCCGCTCCATTTGGATTTTCTGGATTTCAAACTGAGCTTTTTCCTGCTCAATCAATTCGCGCCTCTCTGCCGCCCGTTCCTTGGCTTGGGTAATTACTTTGGGAAACTGTACATCGGCCAGGCCTAGGCGTTTGACGACAATTGGAGTGCCTTTTAGAGCCTTGGCCACTTCATTAAAAAGCTCCTGACTTAGAGATTCCCGACTGGAAGCAATCTCATTAATCGAATACTTGGCCACAACACCACGCACCACATCTCTAATTACTGGCTGAGCATAAGTGCCATATACATGGTTCACTGAAATATTGCCATTAACCGGAGGTATACGATCAAAAACATGATCTATAGCATCATTGTTGATAGCTCCTGTCATGCGTATATCAAAGCTCATATTGAGTTGATCCTTAGGCATAAAGACCTTGAACTTCTCCACATGACCAAAATCTGCGATTGTCATTGTGACCAGCTTATCGCAATAAAATATACACATATCCAGGCGAAATTTAGAAGGTGGCACTACCTCCGGTTTATAGCCATTCTTGGTCAGAATCTTACCCACATGTGCCGGAGGTACCTCAACCCGGTCTGCGCATGCGGCGAGAAGTGCCAGCAAAGTTAACAGCCCCAGTACGGATATGTAACGCATTGTTATCCCCTAAAAAATATATAAAAGAAGCACGATATGTTAATCGGCGAACAACGACAAGACAGAGTAGCAAAAGAAAATATGGTATTATCAGCAAAATAATAGGATTCAAACCCCTTTCATTATAGTTGGGACGCAACAACAAACTCTCTTTTTTGGTGGAAATATGCAACTGGAATTTATCACTGCCACATTTTTCAATCTTGGTATAAACCTTATCTATACATTACTGGCACTATTTATCGGCATTGCCGCACTTATCACTATCGATAAAAAATTGTTGCGTACAGTGGATATCGAAGGCGAACTGAAAAACGGCAATATTGCGGTCTCTATTTTCGCCTCCACGATTCTGATCTTTGTAGCTATCATCATTTCTTTCGGCCTTAAGGGATAAGGAACCGATCCGTGAACAAATGGGTAATCCCGCTGTTAATTGTCTCTGTGCTCTTAATGCTACCGGAGGTCTTGCGTAATACCATACAAATACAGTCCGAGGATAATTCCGTAGAGAAAGCTCTTGGGTCTACTAACCGTGGCTATGGAGCTGGCAATACTAACGCTAACCTGGAACAGGATCGCCAATATGGTGTGGTCAGGGTATCCGGCACCAGTCACCCACTGGCTGAAGAGACCATCCAGAGAGTCGTTGCCAAACGCTCACTGGAGGAGAGTGCCCATGTATCCATTTGGAACTGGCAAGGGCTTGAAGCTGTTACTGCATCGGCGCGCGGCCTGGACCAGCAACACCACTTTGCCAATAGTTATCTGGTGGGGTTTAAACCCTTCAAAACAAGGCAACTTTGGGTGCCTCTGTACACGCTGGCCATGAATAAGGAGTATCAATACGATCACCAGCAGTATGCCGGCCTATCCGATATATGGCAGACATCCCGCCAGGCCTACTACCAAAAGCGCGGTGACTGTGAAGACCATGCCATCCTTCTGGCCGACTGGCTAATTGAGTTGGGCGTAGACGCGCGAGTGGCATTGGGAACCCATAATGGTCAGGGGCACGCCTGGGTAGTGGCCATAGTAGATGGCCGGGAGTATCTGCTGGAGGCAACCAGTAAGCGTCGTCAGACCAGCTGGCAGGCAATGCCTTTGGCCGCTTTGGCAGAGGGCTACGAAGTAGAGTTTCAATTCAATCGCAACTTTTTCTGGGCGAAGAAAAGCACAGCTTCCACTCGAAAATATCGTGGTAGTCACTGGATCAAGAAATCACAATTTGTGCGCAGCTAATTGGGTAAAAATTAAACCCACCCAAAATATTATTCCGGGTGGGTTTCCTCAATAAACGCCTTGTCGCTTCTTCAGGATCAGATAGGCGAGCCTGGCGGCATCGCCTTGATATCCCCCGCTTTCACATCCAGGTCACCACGCATAAATGATTCGATACGCTTTGCTTGGAAGTAGTAGTGAGCGCTGTACCCCTGGGCATCTTCACCGAACAGCTTTTTCTGACCTAATGCTTGCAGAAAGCTGGCCAATTGAAGCTGAGCTTTGGCTCGCACAGATTCAGCCACTTTCTTGTCACTGGCGAGTAACATCAGGTGTTGGATATAAACGTGATTCACCCTCTGGTGAATGGCAGCTTGCAGCCCAGTGTATTGTTCGCTTTGTAAAGCCATAGCGGTGAGTCGCTGTAATAACTGGCTGAAACCTGGAATTTCACTACTGCGTGCACTCTGCTGGTTCATGCGTGCAGCACGCTGCGGGTCCATCAGGATGGAGAGTGTGTGTCCAGCCGCCGCTTCACTTAACGCCACTGCATCAAAGGCAACACCGGTATAGGAGGGGAAACTCTCTGCAGTGCGCCCATAGCCGTATGACTTTGGCGGAATCAGTTGCAGAACTTGCTCTGGCAGTGCAAGAAACTCAGGGGAAAGCGTACCGAGTAAAGCATCTAACGCCTGTTGTTGACGCTCTGCTGGCACCAGGGTGTAGCTGTTTTGTGCGGTATCGTTATAAAGGTAATCGTAATCCAGACCACCGACCAACTTACCTACAGCTTCGGCCTGGTAGCGATGGCCGTAATAAACCGGAACCAGTGTTTCCTCCAAGTCGGAACGAGGCGCAGATTTCGGTCTGGCCGCAGTTGAGAACTTATCCAGGGCATAGCGGCGTAATTCCAGCAGGCGGCTGAATTCCGCCAGGGGGTCCACACCGTTATCCCAGAGGTGGGAAACAGCGTGGGCATTGTTGATAACGCGGGAATCCGGATCTGAAATAAAGCGCAGATTCTGCTCAGCCGCCTCGTGGATGACAGAATCCAGATACTCCTGTTCATCATCACCATTACCGTAGCCATAACGAATGGCCAGCTTGTCCCAAGCACCGATGCCTATCCCATAAGCACTTTTCAAATCCGGCCCAGAATCTACTAACGATACCAGTGGTGCCGGATAGTCCATGACCGAAGCACGCCCGTCAGCACTAGCTGCGAAATTGTGAGCCAGGCCCAGGGTATGGCCGACTTCGTGTGCGGACAGTTGACGGATACGTGCCAAAGCCATGGTCTTTAGAGCCTCAGTATCCACGGAGTCATCGGTATAGGGCTGCAGTAATCCCTGGGCAATCAGGAAATCCTGGCGCACGCGTAACGAGCCGAGAGTGACATTTCCCTTAAGGATCTCTCCGCTGCGAGGGTCAAACACCGAGTAGCCGTAAGACCAGCCTCTTGTGGAGCGGTGCACCCAGTTAATTACGTTGTAACGTACATCCAGTGGGTCTACTCCATCGGGTAGAATTTCCACGCGGAAAGCGTCTTTATAACCAGCGGCCGTAAAGGCCTGGTTCCACCAGCTGGCACCTTCCACCAAGGCACTGCGCACTGGCTCGGGCACCCCCGAATCTACGTAGTAAACAATCGGCTCTACTACTTCGTCACTGTTGGGCTTCTTCTCCAGCCGGTGGCGATAGATAAAACGCTGATCCAGGGGCTGATCAATGGCGCTGGCGTAATCCCTATAAGCAAAGGGGAAGTAACCACTGCGACTATGGAATCGACGTGGCTGGTAATCGCTATCCGGCAGCTCAATCAGCGAGATATGCTGGCGCAAAGACACCAGTGTCGGTGTAGGTACCACTTCACGTAGATACTTACCCGGCTTGGAACCAGTAAAGGTCAGCTGTACCTCGAATTCACTATTTTTTGGAAAATTCTTTGTTCGCGGCAAGTAAACTGCGGACTTGGACTTATCCACAGTGTAACTGCCCTGCTCAGCCTGCTTGAGGCGTGTGGAAATACCGTGCTGGTCGCTAAGCAGGAAAGGTGTAAAGTCGATCAGTACCCCACCACTGCTTTGCGCCAAAACCTCAAACCCCCAGAGCACCGAGGATGCAAAAGCTTCCTCGACTGCACGACGCTCAGCTGGATTTTTAGAGTCAGCACGATAGCGAGCGTTAAGCTGATGCAGCAGTACTTTGTTGCCCACCCGCTGGAATTTCACCAGCCGGCTCTCACCTACCTGGTTGCGATCCAGTCCTACCGGGTTGGACCCCAATCCCTGGGCAAGACCGGTAAGAAGCAACAATTCGCGTTCAAATTCATCCACCTGTAACAGAACACGGCCACTGCTTTCATCCCAGTAGAAATCATGATAACCGCCGTACTTGCGCATATCCGCAGTGTATTCAACGATCTCCTGAGCCTGTGCAATTGTGCCAAGTAGCACCAGACACAGCGCCACCAAATGTCTACCCATCGACATTAGCTGCCCCCAATTTATTAAATATTTTAAAGTGCCTCTGCGGTGTCACAGCAGACACCGGACCGCGGCCAAGGTTAGCATTTAATTCCATTACACGTAGCCCCAGGCCTGAACAAAAAACAACCAGAATTTATTTTTAATTGGCTGCATCTATTCACAATAGAGGCTGCGTCAAAGGGTAAAGGCTAAATAACAGAGGATTTGGCATGTGGAAGCCGCTCGCAATCTCGGCACTTATCAGTCTTGGTACAACCGCCCAAGCTCACAGTAATATCGAGATCGACACCGATGACTGCAATGTTTCATTGGACTACTCAGTGAGTGTCGGACCCGATTTTTTTGAGGTAAAGCCCGAGGATGAAGACAAACAACTGGTGTACTTCCACTCTCCAGACCAGCTTATGATTGATGGGGCCCCGGTATCTCTCAACCCACAACAACAGGACCTGATGCAGGAATACCGGCAGCAACTGCATGACGCTGGGCGCGATTCCCTGTTGATAACCCTGGAAGCTGTGGACATTGCCATGAACGGCTTGTCTATAGCAATTACAGCCCTGGCCGGTCCAGATCATCCGGATACCCTTGAGCTTGAGCAGTTCTCTGCAGATCTCCTCCAGCGCACCGAAGATCGTCTCAACCGTGAGGGAGAAATATATCAACTCGGAGCCTCCGAAATTGGGGACTTTGTCGACGAAACCATTTCCGCAGAGTTTGAACCACGCATCGAACGCCTGGCCAAAGAGTCTGCAGGAACCATTGCCTGGCATGCCCTGAAAGCAGTATTTACCGGAGGCCAAAGCATTGAGAGACAGGTGACGAGAGACGCTGAGCGAATGATAGAACAGCGTGCAGATGTGATCGAACAAAAAGCGGAACAGCTCTGCACTTCTCTGGAATCCATCGACCAACTAGAAAATAAAGTACAAGAGTCTATTCCCGCACTTGGCACTTATAATTTAGTCGAAACCAAGTAAGCTTTATCCCCCCAAACTTGGCCGCATTGCGGCCTTTTTTAATTTATCGAAAATACTATAAAATACAAAATTTATCGTTAAAAAAGGTCAATAAATATGAAGGAAAATTTAAAGTGAAACCCGAAGACATCAACGAAACAATTAATATACAGAATAAGCTATCGATCAAATAAATATTATCAAAAAAAAGTATACCTTCATTACCAAACAGCTGTGGATTATAAGATCCGAAGTCTCCATATCCTTTCAGATACTCCTTCATTCTTATACCATAATTTTTCTGAGAGCTTGGAATCTTCCAATGAATGGTGTCCTCTTTGCTCCCAGATCAGATTTAAATCATAAAAACAACAATATTACTTAGCATTTACACTAACATCCAGATAAGCAGGCTGACTCTCCTGGCCCGCGTGATCCACTGCAATTATTTTATATCGATAGCCACTACCGTTCTCTACACCTGGATCAGAAGAGGATAATTTCCGCGTTTTAGTTATTAGCTCTTCATCACGGAATATCTTATAGTGATGTACTCCGCCATTTTTAATAGCTTCATTCCAGGATAAGCTCACCGCTTTATCAGAATAAACATACTTAAATCCTGTTACTTGAGGTGGAGCTGGTTGGTTGTCATAGTAGGTACAAGGTACAATATCTCTTCCCAAGCCATCGGTACACTGATCAACATTTTTATTTCTTTTTTCTGAAGCATTCCAGTTTTTGGCAATCCCTCCGGTGCACATATTGTCTACACAGAAAGGCATATCATAATTAATACAGGTTCTACAGGTTTCATACCCCCAACCATTAGTGAAAGGCATTCGACTCTTATCTAACGAAGGAAAATAATTACAAACTACAACATGTGCACCATCGTTGTAGGCTGGATTATTAGAACCAATGATGCTGTCACATTCAGCGACAGCACAACCTACATAGCGGGTTTCCCCATGGCATACCTGAGCCCAATGTCCGCAAGTTTCTGCATGACAAAATTTACTGTCCCAGTCATACCCATGGCTTTCATCGTACCAAGATTTAACTGAGCCGGCCCAAGTCTCAGCATCATATTGTGATGCTGGTGGATTAAAGATATTAATCGAAACATTTTCTCCTATTTCTATATTATCGGCGGGCAATACAAAAGAAACTTCACCTTTAACTTTTTCAAATGCTTCCCTGATACCAGTGGCATCATTTAAGTGGCCAAAATAGCACGCCGACGCCCTTTCTTTTGCCATCTTAGCCAAAGCATTATCCCAAAAAAGGGTTTGCATATTACCGGCACTTTCTGGAGCGTTTTCACCTTCACCTGATTCTCCCATAGCGCACCTTTGACGGTATTCATTATGCGTATCCAGCATTACACGTTTTTGTTCCACTGATAAATTAAAGGAACCATCTGGATCGGGATCGGGATCAGGATCAGGATCAGGATCAGGATCAGGATCAGGATCAGGATCAGGATCAGGATCAGGATTGGGATTGGGATTTGGGTTGGGAGTCAACCCACTACCATCACCAACCCCAGGAGTACCTTGATTATCATTGTCGGAACTTCCTCCACCACCAGAGCAGGCAACCAGGAAGGCGGATAAACAAATAGCTGTTATTAGCTTGAACGAATCATTCATATCAGCCCCAATTAACGTATTGCACTTCAGATAAATTGGAGCGGATTATAGAGAGGGATTTTCTTTATTCTGTGAAGAATGACATATATTTTATGGGAGCCTGACCAGCGTTTAACGGGCCACTCAGAAAGCTGGCAAATTAACGAAAAAATAATCTATTTTTCATATATTCTTATAGGCACTTGATTTTAACCAAACAATAAAATCAATAATGAATCAACAGCATACCATACTAAAGAAAACGAGCTCTCTGGGGTTTAAATCAATTGGTGATCACCGTTAAGAAAAGCTTAAAATTCACACTCAAAACTATTAAAATAAAATATAGACTCAATGCAGACATCTACCGTTTTTTAATTAACCCTAACCTCAACAAAAATCACTTTAGATCTTTGATAAATTCAATTGCATCCCCGACACTGGTTTTTGCATTTTCAACATGGGCCATATGCCCAATGCTCTTGTAAATTATTAACTTACTGGCAGGTATTTTATTTGAAAAATAGCTTCCAACCTCTAAGGGAATGATTTTGTCATCCTCTCCCCATATAAACAGGATTGGAGTTTTAATATTTTCAAGACCAATTAACGGCTGAAAATTTAATGTGGAATTTGCCACCAGATTAATAGCCGTACCACGATTTTTATCATAACGAGATAGCAGATAAATACGCTCAACCATTGCTTCTGGCAGGTTATTCGGATCGTAAAACATTTTGGAGCGGAGCATTTTGCGCAACAGGCCACGACTGCCCAGATGGGAAATCAGACGGCGCCCCCAGTGACTGGTGGCAAAGTGAGCCAAACTGGTGGACATTTCCAGTCCCTTATCGCATTGATAGCCTCCCGGCGAAATAAGGATTACGGCCTCAGCTGAATCGGGATGCTCAACCAAATACCGTAAGACACTATTTCCACCGAAAGAATGCCCAACCAACACGAACCTCTCAAGCTTCATAAACTTGATAAATTTTGTAATAAAATCGGCAAAGTGCTTGGGCGTGTAGGTTCCACCCGGTAAGGGATCAGTCAGGCCATGACCAGGTAAATCAACCAATATTACGTGATAATCTTTTGATAGAACCTCAGCCCAATCATTCCAGGCACTTAGTGAATCACCACCACCATGGAAACATAAAATTACCGGGTGTCCCTCTGGACCCATTTCCCGATAATTTACTGAGAATCCATCATCGAAAGACAACTGGTTAAATGAATATTGAGATAACTCATTACGATTAAGGCTTGGACTGAAAAAAGCCATCCACAGTAGCCAAACCAAAATAAGCAGGAGTATCAGAACAATCCAGAATGTCATGATCTTGAAGGGGCCTCCCTGACCCGCGGTAGTCTTTTGTCATTCCTTATGCCACGGTTATCTGCTAAACGTTTATCTCCGCAGTAAATAACCTCGTGGGAGCCACACCACATGGTGGTTATCAAATATTATCTGCAAGAGTCTAAAATTTAGCTAAATTCCTGGCTTCGTATAACTCGGAAATTCAGTTCCTACAGGAAAATAGATAGGCAGGTCAGATTTACCATCAATGACGGAACTTTAAAGATTGCTGCGACAGTTTTTAATAGATCCGCCGCCAACCCCATGTCTCTTGCTGAATTAAAGGGAATCTCCACAATTCACGGATAATCCCTTATCTACACCATACCTAGAGTTCCCTACAAGAGGATAGACTGCAGTTAACGACGGGATCAGGGGAGACACCGCCGGGGGGCTACGAAGGTTTTATTCCATGTCCAAAACTTCCCTTGTTGCTCGTCGTATGGATTCCAAAGACAGGATTATATCCTCGTCATTAGTCGCCCACGAAGAAACACTCAGGCGTAAAGCTGTCTTTCCCTGCCACACTGTCGTGCCAAACCAGCAAACGCCTCCTTCCTGTACTGCACGCACGATACGGTGTAATTCATCCTCACTACCAATTGTGGCCACTACCTGGTTCAGGACAACTTCATTGAGTAGCTCATAGCCCATATCCAACAGTCCCTGTGCCAGTTGTCGAGCATAAGAACAACAACGCTCTATCAGTTCAGCGACCCCATCAGTGCCCATCTCCTGGATTGCAGCCCATACTTCAACGCCACGCGCTCGACGGGAGAATTCTGGCACCATATCCTTGGGAGGTCGTCCACCCCCCTCTTGCAGGTAAGGCGCCTGGGTAGTCATTACCCGGTAAACCGCCTCCGCATCCTTACAAATAGCAACGCCACAGTCGTACGGCGTATTCAGCCATTTGTGGCCATCTACCGCCCAGGAATCTGCCAGCTCCACTCCCTCGGTCAAATAGGCCTTGAGCGGCGACGCAGATGCCCACAAGCCAAAAGCACCATCAATATGTACCCAGGCTCCGGCCTCACGGGCTTTAGGAATAATCTCACTAAAGGGATCGAAGTGGCCGGAATTCACATTACCGGCCTGCAGGCAAACGATGGTACTTTCATCCATCTTCGGAAAACAGTCTATGCGAACCCTCCCCTGACGATCGCAGCGAGCTTTGACTAATTGGCCAGTGCCAATACCGAGAATGGACAACGCCTTATGCACAGTGACATGGGATTCCTCAGAAACAATAATGCGTAACGGGGGGGCACCAGCAAGGCCAGTACGCACCAGATCAATATCCAATTTTGCATACTGGTAATTTCTGGCCGCGGCCAGACAGACCATATTGGCCATGGAAGAACCAGTGGTAAAACCCACACTGCTTTTTTTCGGCAGTCCCAAAAGTTGCAGCAACCAATCGGCAGCTATTCTTTCAAGGTAAATTGCCGAGGGCGCAGACTCCTCCAGCACTGCCACTTGATCCCAGGCCGCATTTAAAACGGAAGCCCCCATCGCCGCCGGTGTGGAGCCACCAACTACCAAACCGAAAAAACGCCCACCGGTACTTGCTACCGTGGCGGGAGAAGCATAACGGTGAAGATCCGAAATTACCTGCTGGGCATTCACCCCTTCGCACAAAAGGGTGGAGTTCAGATTTTCCAGAGCATCCAGGTCTGAAGGTGATGGGCCGACTCTTCTCTCACGAACTCCAGATATATACTCTTCAGCATATTGCGCTGCTCTGGAAAAAGCTTGTAGAGATAACTTTTTATTCGTGAGCTTTTTAGTTTCCATACGCTATATCTCACACTATTGAATTCCAATCTTTCAATTGTATATATTACATAAATAACAATCGGTTTATCAATTAAAAAATTGATATTACAATTTTATCCAGCACTATTTATAGAGAGATTAAAAATAATTTTTTGAGACAAAATTCCAGGTCTGTTTAAAAAGTAACTGGTGCCCACTGGGGCTTGCATGGAGGCCATCTTCTGCTAGAAGATTGGAAATCTCCCTATCGCGCCACAGTAAATCAAAGTCCAGTATAGGAACCGCTTCTAAAGAGGCGACCTCTCTCACCACCTGAGAATAAACCTTAGCATCCGAACGAAAGAAATAACTATCGCTTTTCAGAAAAGGAGTAGTACGCTGCTCATCAAAGGGAATACCTGTCATCACAAAGGTGGGAGCAAGCATCTTGGAAATCTGCAATAGATTTAGCATTTCATTGCGAAAAACTTTAAGCGCCACTTCAGTATTAGCTTTTGCCCCTCCGATACGACATATATCGTTGAAGCCGGGGTATATCCCGATCAGGTGGGGACTTCTTGGAGGGAGCTCACTGGAAATCCTAAGAGCTAATGCTTTCACATTTTCTCCAAATACACCCAGGGAGTAAACCAAGTTTTTAGGGTTCATGGGTTCGAAATGAAATCGAAATCTTTGAACAAAACCACCTAGCTCTGTATCACCTCTCCCATAAATAGAACTCGAACCAATAAAAACGATTTTTCTGGGTATTCTTTCAGCCATGGGAAGTCTCTAAATCATAGTATTGACCAAACATTCAGCTCTATTCATCTTAATATATCTACATACTAACTATTCACCGTCAGGGTCAAGCCTACTATCGAGAAGTAAAAAATCCAAAACTATACTCAGTATAGACACAGCTTAATTACCGAAATACACCAAAACTTTCGATAAACAATTAATACAATGCCACACAAATTCTCGTGAAAAGGTCATTAAGAATTATGATTAAAGCCACTGGGTGGATAGAGGTAAATCGATGAAACTCGGGAAATCTAAGCTTTGCGGCGAGATGCCATACAGCAACTTTGATAAAGGAATCTATTGATCACTACCGGATACAGCGGCATGAGGTATTGATGACTATGGCTTTAATTCTGTAGGTTTTGAACAGCTCTACCTTCTCTCGCGAAACAGATACACTCAAATGGGCCCTAAGCCCAATTGAGTGTTACATAGTACTGGAGAGATACACGGTTCGTACTTTGATAATCTTGCGATCAGATACGTACCGTCCAGAACAGACGAATCACATTGGCAGAGAAACTGTAAGCTGGCTCAGCTCCAGGGGTGATTGCGGTACTATCCCCATGAACTGTCACGTCGAGGAAATCCTCGTAATCAAACAGGATATGGTCCCAATACAAATTAATGGTATTCCTACGATTGAGCAGGGACCAGCGTTGTGGCAACTCGTAGGAAACTCCCAAGCCGAATGCCAAGGTGGTAAAATTGCTCATCTCCTTATCCCGCGCACGAAAATTTGTGGCATTCAGATAGGGAAACAGGTCGCTATAAAAATCAGCACTGGTTTGTTGGTAGTAGCGTATCTTAGCTTCAAAAATCCACTCATCCCGCTCTTCCAGCGGGTGGGTATAGCGGAATTCCACATTATCTGCGGTTATCCCCCAGCTATCCGCATAGCGGCGGTATTCACCTTTTACTGACGCACGGTAAGGCAGCCGATATTTCGCCCTAATAGCCAAGGCATCACTGTTACGTGTTCTCGGATAGACCTCCGCCTGATAACTAAATCCAGAGCCCGATGCCGGGTCCAGGTAGCGTACACTGCGGTAGGGGTTATTAAGAAACCCTTCATCGGAGACTGTCTCCACACTCAGTTCAGCAATCAGTTTCTGAGTAAGTATCTGATTCCAGCTGAGAGCGTAACGACGGTGTTCTGCCACATCGGCAAAATTCTCATCGCCATTGCGAAAAACTTCATCGCTACCATAACTGACACGCAGATCAATAGTACTAAGATCACCAAAAAATCCCTGACTAACACCAAAAGCAACGGTTTCAGCTTCATAGTCATTCTCTGAACTATTGGTGTAGCCAACGCTGATAGTTGTTTTATCTACAAGGTAGTCCGCACCCAGGGAGTACTGATCGCGCTGTTCAGAATATTCACTTGCCGTTGCCTCCACATCAATAGAAGCTCCGGAGATCATATCCACATAGTAATTTGCAGAAAAGGAGACATTGTTGCCAATATTCTTACGTATCAATACCGAGGGGCCATCAATGGTAACCCCTCCACCACTATAAGCATGGTACAGATTATCGGCCCGCTCCTCAGGTAACACAGCAGCAGAAGTGTAGGTGGGGAACATCAATCCTAAAGCAAGGCAATTTCGCAACAATTTAGTTACAACCACATCCGCCTCCACTTCCACCCTCAGCACCCCTGGCGGCCTCACGGGCTTCATAGACATGGTTCATGTAGCTGGCGGCAACCGGATCGCTTTCAAACCCCATAATGGGGTCTGCCAGGTACTGTCGCTCATAAGGTGCCACCCAGGGCGTTACTGTGCAGCCACTGAACAGCGATACCGCCAACAGCGGCAACAAGTAGCGCAACATGGTGTTACTCCCGGATTAATTCCTTGATAATTTTTTTATAGGCGGCTTCATCACCATCCCGATAACCTTTGTGAATGTGGCGCACATTGCCATCACGGTCGATAAATACTGTGCTTGGCATAGCATCGATGCCGTACATCTTACTCACTTCACTGGTACTGTCGAACAGGATTGGAAAATCTACAGGTATTTTTCCCAGCAGCTTTTCTGCATCGGAGCGTTGCGCATCCACATTAACACCCCAGACCTGGAATCCAGCTGCGGCATAACGCTCATGTAACTTATCCAGCAAAGGCATTTCCTGGCGACAGGGTCCGCACCAGGAAGCCCAGAAATTCAACATAATTACTTCACCACGCTGTTCCTCCAGGCGCAGGTTGCTCCCCTTATTGGAAGCCAGGGTAAAATCCTTGGAAGGTTCGGACGCACTCGCACTTATCGAGGAGATAAGTAATGTAAATAACGCAACAAGTCGTAACATTTAAAAATCCTTACTGTAAATTTAGCCTGCAGCTGTAATCAGAAAAAGACGGTAAAGCCAAGTTGAGTTGAAAGGTTATGGGTTTTCTCTGCCTCACCAAACAGCTCGTGTTCAAAAACATGATCACGCACGTCAAAGCGCAGTGCTAGCCAGTCATTCGCCAGCAGGCGCACCCCAGCACCAAAATTGTAGGTAAAGTGTTCTTCATCAGCAAAGGAGGTATTACCTGCACCACTCACCAAGTAAAAATCGGTATTAAAGGCCCAGTCATCTGAAATAAAATATTCCCCCTGAAAAATATTCCAACCCAGAGAGAAGTTGTAATAGCTCAGTTCACGTTGCTCATCAGTAAGTAAGGGAGCGGCACCGCTTAAGCGCTCAAAACTTGATTCACCCAGCTCAGTCTGCGCATAAGTTCCCTCTATAAACAGGTCTTCAGTAATATGGTAGGAAACCGAGGTACCATAGACCGCATTAGAGCCGAAATCCTCTACATTGATTACTCCGGCAAAAACACCGAGCTCAATATTTTCACTATCGATCAGCGCATCACGAACCTCGCGACGTTCCAGGTCAGAGGCAACAATATCGGCTATAACATCCTCACCCTGCTGGGCGACACAGGCCTGTGCACTGAACAGGGCAGACAGAGTTGCAGTGCCTACAGATATACGTCGAAACCAAGTTTCCACTCGACTATCTCCTGATTATTTTCCCGCGAGGTGAGCAGGTAGTGGTTGGTATATTCCGCTTTGAGAGCAAAGCGGCGTGATAAATAGGTTTTAATACCGAGGCCCGCAAGCATTACCGTATCCTGACGGTCTTCTGTAGCGATAATAGTGGCGTTGGGAGAGGTGATATTCAGGCCTGCACCAAGGAGGAAATACGGGGATAAACGCCAGCGAGGAAATGGCTGATGCACGATCGCCATTTGATAAACCAAGCTATCGGAGAATTCACCTATTGCCTGGGTCGCACGAAGTTCTGTGGATAAATTAGCGCTAAACTGATACCCCAGTGTCGCTCCCATGGAATTGGCCCCGGCAAAATCCCCATAGGAGAAGCCCAGGTAAAAGTACCCTGCCTCCACATCTCTGAAATCCGGCAGGGGTACCCTTACCAGCTCACCTGCCTCACCATAAATTTCCTGTAGGTCTGATACCTTTACCCATCCAGTTTTGTTACGCGACGCCAGTACTTTTACCCAGTCGGTACGACGTTTGAGCAACCAGATTTTTTCCCCATATTCCGCCACATGGAAAATCGGGTAACCGCGACCAGGGCCGCGATAAATATTGATAAAGGCATTGCCAACGGTGACCAGTTCAGCATCCGTAGGTACCTCTCTCTCCGCCTCAGTGATAACTACTGCTGAGTATTCAGTATTCTCCTGTTCTCCCACTGCGGCTACCGGTTTATCCACCGGGGATACTTTCGCATCTACCGCTGGGCTCTCCATTGATGCAATCGTTGTTCCCTCTTGTGCAACTACCGGAAGCGAGATCAGAAGCGCACCCAGCAGCAGGGAAATACCTGTGTAGTTATGTATTTTCAACATGAATCAGTCAGCCGGTGCCGCAAATGGATCGTTGTAATATTGGGCACCGATATCCAACCATTCAGCAACCAGGCGCAGCTCAGCGGGCTGCAAATATCCGGCATGAGCACCACCAGAGGAAAACACCGGGAAAAAACTGCTCTCCAAAGCAGTTTCAGCTAATAGCGCAGAAGTACTTACAACAACCATCACCGGTATCGGATCACCGTTCACATCGAGAAGCAGATTACCTTCCTCATCAGTTTCAAATACCGGATTACCCTGGTTGTCTATTTCCTGACGCAATCGCGGAGTCAAAATTCCATCGACTAGATCCAATACCGGGCTGTCTGCCAGTAATTCGGCATAGGAAGTAAACCAGGCATCGTTCACTGTAGATGCACTGGCAGTCAGATCCAATTGTGCAGCGGGCACACGCGTAGCTCCGGCCGCATCCACAGGGGAGTGACAGGCGATGCAGGTATTATCACTGATAACGGTGCCGGCATTATCCATAACCTGGCGTGACAGTTCCCAGATTGGCTGGATATGCTGCTCGTAGTGAATAACGCTTCGACAGCCACCATTCCAGTTATCCAAACAAGTCAGGGGTGTTGGGGGGCTGGTAAGTAAGTCGGCGTAGGCCAGGGAAATATCTGCATCCTTGGCCCTCACAGCCGGGTCAGTCCATATATCGGAAAATTGAAGATCCCCATTTAATCCCGCTTCACCGACAAGTCGCGCCAACAGCTGTGCCATGGTTTCTCCCATTTCAGCCAGCAGGGCGGGTTCGGTGTTGGCGAAGGGGGCGGCGGAGGTGGGGGCGCCAGCCCAGGAGGATTCCAGCTCCATATCCACGCGACCGTGGGCAACTTCACTTTCGCTGGTATGGCAACCATTACAGTTGCGCACCTCTCCTGGCCGCAGCTGCAACCAGTTATTGTGCTGCTCAAAAATTCGTTTGCCCTCAGCATCTACTACTGAAATTGCCAGGGGAACATCTGCGGGTACCTTTACACGTACAGAGCCATCCGGCTGAATCGGCGTATAACCAAGAATCTCTCGCATACCCTGGCGACGGTTACGTCCGAAGGCAGATCCATCAAAGTCCAATATATCGTCATCGGGAATTGCCACAGCTTTTATGATGCGCAGAAAACGTGCAGGGCGCTCACCGGCACTAGTAGCGGACGGATCGGCGAGGGTTTCAATTCCAGCAATATCCTCCCCATCAAAATCGTACACACTGCGAATATCCAGGATACCCACAGACTCCTGCACCAGGTCTCCATCTACATCCACTCCGGCAATTGGGTCTGGAATATAAGTGGGCTCGGTACGGGGTTCCAGAGTGACCCCTTCAGAGATCATTTCTCCCTCTTCTGCCACCACTAAAGGCAGCTGGGTTCCGGCCTCGTAATCATAAATCCACAGTCCGTAGTGGGGATCCGCCAGTACCGGTTCTTCCTCTTCATCCAGAGTTTCCGGACAGGGACGTAATAACTCCGTCTCTTCTTCCACAATACGGCATTCACTCCAGGAGACCAGCATACGACTGGTGCCATCGTAGAATGGCCAAGCTGCAGCGAATGTTCCGTGTGGGGACAAAGTGCCGTCCGTGGTGACTTCATCGAAGGAAATAGTGGACTGCCCAACTAACTCTCCTTCACTACCGGCTTCACTGTAAGCCTCGCTGTAATTTATCCCATCAATTGCCACAAGATCACCGCCATAACTGCTACCAGCTGGCGAGCGGAGGTTTACCAGTAAACGTCCATCGGGCATTTCACGCGGCCTGAAAAAAGCCGCAACAGAATTCTCTGTACCGGTTTCCTGGCTGTGATAACCATAGTGAAATGACAGGTCACTGCCATCGGGCTTGATGGTATACAAGCTTAAGCGATCCACGCCGGCAGCATTATCCCAGCGATTAAACAGGATACGGCCGTTGTTCAAGACCGTAGGGTTGAGATCATGACTTTGATTAAATGATATCTGGCGAATGTCGCTGCCATCTGCCTCCATCACATGCAAAACAAAAGCCGGTTCATCCTGATCATCTGTCAGCGCTGAAAATTGAGGCTTGTTGTCATCCAATAACAAAGCGCGTGCTCGGCGCTGGCGAGAGGAGGAGAACACGATACGACCATCTGGCAGGAAAGCGGGGGCCACATCCTGCCCCTCCTCCGCGATGAGGTCAGATTCTATGACCCTTTTTAGCTCTACAGTCTCAAGGTCATACAACCAGATATTCCAGCTGGGTTGTTCATCATCATCTACGTCTTCAATCTCAGGAGCACGCATGGCGAACACCAGGCGCTTGCCGTCCGCAGAGGTATTCAGGTCTTTAACGTCGTAATCGCCAGTGAAAATATCCGCAGAAATGATAGTCTCTGTAGAGCTTGCAGTTGCGCGATCCTTCAATATCAGCTCTGCACCGGGGAAAAAATCCTGAGGCTGGTAAATATCGTCCTTTTCCAGGACATCCTCATCATCTTTATTGAGCTGACGACGAACAAAAGCAATGGGATAATCCACCACCACTGGGTCTTCCGCTTGTTCTCCACCACCTGAAGAACTGCCGCCACCACTACAAGCAGCTACCAGCAATAAAAGCGGTATTGCACGCAAAGATTTCATTATTTTTTATCCACCCGGCATAGGCACCAGCAATGCACCGGTAATTTCGCTGAAGGCCTAACATTATTCTGTGCACGGTTTTTACCGCTGAGGGTAATTCTCGCAAGTTGCGCACAAAAAGTTTGCCAACTGGAACGCAAATATTAAAAGTCATTCTGACAATATTGAAATCTGCTCTTAGTATGCCTTGCCATATCCCACTGACCTCACCGACAAAATAATCCAATGAAAAATAATTCGTCTCGAGCGCGTGTGATCCAGCTCACAGTGGTAGGCGCAATACTTGGGACTGGTCTTTGGAGTGGCTCTGCTCTCGCTGCTCCCCAGGACCAGGCCCTACAAATTCACAGTCGTATTACCGGCACGGTTCCATCCGAGAGTGTGTTGCTGGATATGGCCGAAGATATTGCCAATGGCGATCCTACCGCCGCTGCCTACACGGCTATGCAGCACGATGCTTTTTATAACGTCACCCTGAAAAATCTCGCCACCCCCTGGACCAACGAGGAACAGGATGTATTTGCACCGCTAAACGACTACAGCGCGACTGTCATCGGCATGGTGCGAGACGATATGGATTTTCGTCAGCTACTGTCAGCGAATATTCTCTATACCGGTAGTGTTTCCGGGTTGCCCGGTTACAGCACCAGCAACAATGATCACTATGAAGCCCTGGAAGCCGGCGGCTACTCATTGAAAGACAACCTGGCGCAACGGAGTCAGTCCTCTCTCAATGGACTACCTGGCGATGCCACCGCCGGAGTGATTACCAGTCGTGCGGCTGCAAAGGCTTTTTTTAGTGCCGGCACCAATCGCGCCATGTTCCGCTTTACCATGCTCAATCACATGTGCCGGGATATGGAGCAGGTGCAGGACACTTCGCGTCCGCCAGACCGGATTCGCCAGGATGTGAGTCGCAGCCCGGGCGGCGACAGCCGTGTATTCCAGAATAACTGTGTCAGTTGTCACAGCGGCATGGATCCCATGGCCCAGGCATTTGCCTATTACGACTATGTATACGATGCGGATAATGATCCGCAAGGTGAAAGTGGAACACTTGACTACAATGGCGCTGGAGATACAGATCCCGAAACCGGTAGTCGGGTAAAAGCTAAAAATCATATTAATGCTGCGAACTTCCCTCACGGGTTCCAGCTTCCTGACGATCGCTGGGATAACTACTGGCGCGAGGGGCCCAACCTGCACCTGGGTTGGAGCAACGCTCTGCCCGGCAGCGGCAATGGAGCAAAATCACTCGGTGAAGAGCTGGCTAACAGCCGCGCTTTTGCCACCTGCCAAGTCACCAAGGTTTTTCGTCAGGTCTGTTTGCGAGAACCTGAGGATTCCAGCGATCGCACACGTATCGAAGCCATTACCGACGACTTCAGCAACTCCGATTTCAACCTGAAGCAGGTTTATGCCGATGCCGCGGTTTACTGCGCGGGGGATTAATAACAATGAAAACTATAAAGAACCTGCAAATATCGACAC
Source organism: Microbulbifer sp. GL-2 (assembly GCF_007183175.1). Lineage (NCBI taxonomy): Bacteria > Pseudomonadati > Pseudomonadota > Gammaproteobacteria > Cellvibrionales > Microbulbiferaceae > Microbulbifer > Microbulbifer sp. GL-2. The sequence goes on along the minus strand of NZ_AP019807.1, from coordinate 1,851,207 downwards.
TGCTGTGCACAGCAGCTTTTCTTGCCGCTTGTAGTGGTGGCAGTGGTCAGGATACGGAAGAGCAACCAAATACCAACCAATCCGATAATGGCACCAACTATACCGGGCCGTCACCAGAAACTGATGACGTCAACCAGTACAAGCGCTATATCTGGGATAACCTGGCTGCACAAAATCGTTGTGGTAGCTGTCACATAGAAGGCGCACAGAGCCCGCATTTTGTTCGCGGTGATGATATTAATGCGGCTTACGATGAGGGTCGTGAGCTGGTCAACCTTAGCCTCCCAGAGGAATCCCGACTGGTAACGAAAGTGGGCGGTGGCCACAATTGCTGGCTGTCCAGCGACGATGCCTGCGCGGAAATTATTACAAACTATATTGAGGAGTGGGCTAGAGCCAGCGGGGGCCTCAGTAACACAGTTACGCTGACTCCACCGGTAGAACGCGATGTAGGCGCGAGCAAGAGCTTCCCCGTTTCCAGTAGTAGCTTTGGCGGTACCGTATATCCTGTGTTGCGCAATTATTGTGCTAACTGCCACAGTGAAGATGCCGCACTCACACAAAAACCCTATTTCGCCAGCTCCGATGTCGATATTGCCTACGAAGCGGCAAAAAGCAAAATGAACCTGGATACTCCAGCGGATTCTCGCTTCTCTGTACGCCTGGGCAGTGAGTTCCACAACTGCTGGGATGACTGCTCCGATAATGAAGCGGAAATGACAGCAGCTATCCAGGCCTTTGCAGATAGTATTGCCCCCACCCAGGTAGACCAGAACTGGGTTATCAGTAAAGCCCTGCGCCTTACCGATGGCATTGTGGCCAGCAGCGGCGGTCGGGTGGAAAATAATGCAATCGCCCTGTACGAATTTAAAACCGGCAGCGGCACTACCGCCTACGATACCTCTGGGGTAAACCCGGCCATTGACCTGGCCCTGTCCGGGGATGTGGAGTGGATCGAATCCTGGGGATTGCAGCTAAAAGGTGGTAAGGCCCAGGGAGCCACTGCCACCAGCCGCAAATTGTATGAAACCCTCAAGGCCACCGGCGAGTACTCTATCGAAGTCTGGGCCGCACCCGCCAATGTCACCCAGGAGGGGCCCGCACGCTTGGTCACTTATTCCGGTGGTGACGATATTCGCAACTTCACCTTGGGACAGGCACAGTACAGTTACACCTTTCAAAATCGCAGCGACAGCACCGATGCTGACGGTATGCCGGCATTGATGACCGATGACGCCGACCAGCAGGTACAGGCAAGCTTACAGCATGTGGTCGCTACTTATGATCCGATCAATGGCCGCAGACTTTATGTAAACGGTGCCGATACCGGTGAAGCAGAGCCCAGCGAAGCGGGCCTGCTCAATACCTGGGACGATACCTTCGCCCTGGCTGTGGGCAGTGAGGTGAGCAACGGTAACAGCTGGCAAGGCTCCATCCGCATGATGGCAATCCACTCCCGCGCCCTGTCCGCCGAGGATATTGCCACCAACTATGAAGTTGGTGTTGGCGAAAAATACCTGTTGCTGTTCAAAGTCGAAGAGCACACCGGTATCGCCGACAGCTATGTAATGTTCACCGTGCAACAGTTCGACAACTACGCCTATTTATTCAGTGAGCCCACTTTTGTCAGCCTCGATGAAAGCGTGGATCCCCAAGGTGTTGTCATTGAGGGCATGCGTATCGGCATTAATGGTCGCGAGGCGGAAGTGGGCCAGTCCTGGGCCAAATTCTCCACAGAAATCGACAGCAGCTACGTGCCTCTACAGGGCCAGCCGCTATCCAGGCTGGGTACCATTATCACCCTGGATAAGGGCCCGCTATCCGACGAGTTCTTCCTCACCTTTGAGCGTATCGGCAATGCGACTTTTACCAGGGTGGAACCGACACCAGCAGCGCCGGCCGAGCCCGCAGACCTGGAGGCACAACCGCGTATCGGCCTTCGTCGCTTCGAGCAGATCAACGCCAGCCTGTCCCGTGCCACCGGTGTTTCCAGTGCTCATCCGGATGTTATGGAAACCTGGGAAACAGTAAAACGCCAGCTGCCTGTCTCCAGTGATATCACCGGATTCCTGGCCGCGCAGCAGATGGGTATTACTCAGCTTGCAGTGAAATACTGCAGTACCCTGGTAGATTCCAGCGGGCGCAGCAGTTATTTCCCCGGCTTTGACTTCAGTGCTTCAGCCAATACCGCTTTCGACAGCGCCAGCAAACGGGCTCTGGTGATCGATCCACTGATACAAAGCTTACTCGGCCATGAAATGAACTGGCACGATGGCAGCCATTCACAGCTGACTAGCGCTCCGGACCTAAGCACAGTAGAAACGGAATTGAATAACCTGATCGACACTATGACCTCCTGTGGCAACGGCTGTGAAGCCGATCGCACCGAGACTACCGTCAAGGCTGTCTGTGCTGCTGCCATGGGCAGCGCCATGATCTTGATTCACTGATAGAAAAAATGGGCTTAAACGCGGGTGCGGCTTAAATAGCAAACCCGCTGATTGCAAATAATGCCCCAATAGAACTTAAAAAATAATTTACCGGCACATCGGATAAAAAATCCGGGAAGACTATGAGCAAGAAAAAACATTTTGAGCTGGACCAGCCCCTGCGCCACCCGGATCATCACCGCCCGGTGACCCGCCGTGACTTTCTCGCCCAGGGTTTTCGCGCAGGCATGGCCACCGTCCTCGGCGGTTCCGTATTCAGTATGTTCGCCAACCCGCAAAATGCCCACGCAGCGCTGTCTTCCGACTTGGAGAACCTGCGTAAAAGTAATGGTGGTCCTTGTGATGTGAGCGCTTTCGGGGCTGGTAAGATTCCATTTATCTGTTTTGATCTTGCCGGTGGCGCCAATATCGCAGGCTCCAATGTATTGGTGGGTAAACAGGGCGGGCAAATGGATTTTCTCGGCACCGCCGGCTACAACAAACAGGGCCTGCCCGGTGATATGATTCCCTCCGCTGGGGAAGGCTTCGTTAACAGCGACCTCGGACTCGCCTTTCATAGCGACAGCGGCTTGTTGCGCGGTATTTTGGAAAAAGTGGGGTCCGGCACCGCCGCAGCCACAAACGGTGCTGTGATTCCAGCGCGTTCGGAAAATGATACCGGCAATAACCCCCACAATCCCATGTACGGCATCAACCAGGCTGGGGCCAATGGTTCTCTTCTGGCCCTGATCGGCTCTCGTTCCAGCGATTCCGGTGGCAATTCCATGTCCCCATCGGCAATGATCAACCCCGAGGTACGCCCAACCAAAGTCGATAGACCCTCAGACGTTACCGGCCTTGTGGATGTAGGTGATCTGGTTGGACTGCTCAGCCAGGAAGACACAGTTGCGGTCATGGAATCTATGTACCGTATTTCCGATGCCAAGCTCGGTAAGGTAAACACCCAGGTGGGCGCTGATGCGATTATCAAGGATATGGTGCGCTGCGGTTATATGAAGAGTGCCGACCTGGCGGACCGTTTCGGCAATCCCGCTGACCTTAACCCCGAGGCGGATCCGGACATCGTCGGTCCATCCGGTATTTTTACCAGCGCAGAATTGAGCAGTGATGGCGAATTCCGCAAAACCGCTTCGGCAATGAAGCTGGTGGTAAATGGGTATGCCGGGGCCGGCACCATCACCATGGGCGGATACGATTACCATACTGGCGATCGCGCCACTGGTGAGATGCGAGATCTGCGCGCCGGCCGCTGTATCGGTGCCTGCCTGGAGTATGCCGCGCGCCGCAACCAACCATTGATGATTTATGTTTTCAGTGACGGCTCGGTATTTTCCAACGGCATGATTGATGACTCTGCCGAAGGGCGCGGCAAAGGTGTATGGACAGGGGACGACCAGCAGACAGCGGCTTCTTTCTTCCTGGTTTACAATCCTGCAGGCCGCCCGCAATTACTCGGCGGCAGCGCTGACGAGCAGGCCCGCCATCAGCAGTTGGGATTTATGCGCGCATCCGGGGATGTAGAAACCGCTTCCAGTCCCGCCGCCAACAACGTCAACCTTCTGGTGGAAACGGTAGTGTTGAATTATCTGGCCCTACATGGCGAGCAAGGCAATTTTGCCAGCCTCTTCCCCAATCACGGGCTGGGCAACAGTGCTCTGATGGACAGCATGACCGCGTTTGGCCCTATAAGATAATTTAATACCCAGATGTTACGTATTATTCAATCTCTCCTGTTAAGCAGTGCCGCCCTATGCGCGGCACCGGCTCTGGCCGAATGGCACTATGCCGAGCGCGCTATTATGGGCACTGAGGTCCGCCTGCAACTCTGGCACGAAAACGCCAGCGAGGCAGAGTACCTGATTGAAGAAGTGATGACGGAATTCCACCGTCTCGATAGCCAGCTTTCCCCTTATAAGCCACAGAGCGAATTATCCCTGGTAAACCGCGAAGCTGGCCAGGGAACTGTGAATATTTCCGAGGAGATGGTATCCCTGATTGATAAGTCCCTGTGGTTCAGCCGCCTGACCAATGGGGCATTCGACATCAGTTACGCTACCCTGGGTAAACACTACGATTTCCGCAACAAGCAACAGGCAGATACCGAACTCACCGACTCATTGCTGGAAGCACTGAACTATCACCACTTACACCTTAATAAAAAGTCCAAAACTCTACGCTTTGGTCACAGAGAGACAAAAATTGACCTGGGAGGCATCGCCAAAGGATACGCTGTGGATAAAGCCATCGAAATCCTTAAAGAAGCTGAAGTCTGCTGTGCCAGTATCAGTGCTGGCGGCGATGCGCGTATGCTCGGCGACAAACACGGCGAGCCCTGGCTGGTAGGCATCCGTCACCCTCGTGAAAAAAGCAAAAGCGCCGCGGTAATTCCGTTACGTGATATTGCCATTTCAACTTCCGGTGATTATGAAAGATTCTTTATTGATGAGCAGCAAGATCGCGTACACCATATTTTCAACCCGAACACTGGCAGGCCCGCGGACACTGCGGCAGGGGACAGTGATAAATTGATCAGCGTGAGTATTATCGGCCCACACGGTTTCGATACCGACCCACTTTCCACCAGTGTGTTTGTACTGGGCAAGAAAAAGGGCTTAGCCCTGATTGACCGCCTGCCCCAATTTGAAGCAGTGGTCATAGACAGTAATAAACGCCTATTCTTCAGCCAGGGATTGGCGAATCCATAATAATCGTTCCAACGTCGTAAAGAATTTGCCAACGGGATCACACCAGATAGTTGCACCCCTGACATAATTTGCGCCCATTACACAATAAAGCCAAAAGCAAGCGAAAGGCCTTCCATGGGACGCGTCCTCTATTTCTTTATTTTTTCAATCGCCCTTCTTATCGGCACAGCGTCCCAGGCTGAGCAAAAAGCTTTTTCCGCTGAAAAACTGGAAGATTTAAAGCGGGATGTCATCAAGCTGAACCGGGATTTATTGATTCTCGAGGAGGACTTGCTATACCCGGCACAAAGTCAGGTTGCATTTTATGTCTCTGTGGATATCGGCCATTATTTTCAGCTGGACGCAGTTAAATTGCACGTCGACAATAAGCTTACTGCAAGTCACCTGTACACCGAACATCAGCGCAATGCGCTAATGCGTGGTGGCATCCAGCCTTTGCACAAAGGCAACCTGAAATCTGGTGAATACACCATTTCTGCATTTTTTACCGGCTTTGGTCCCGAGGGACGAGAATACAAACGCGGCGCAACTCTGGATCTGAAAAAAACCGATGAACCCGCGGTAATCGAATTACGAATCTCAGACAAGACCGGCAAACAACAGCCGGACTTTGAATTGATTCAATGGCCTGCGCCCTGATTTCTCATGTGCTACCGGTCACTCTCTCGTATCATATTGAGTATCACCCTGCTGAGCGCGGGCTTACCTGTGCATGCCGCAGAGTTTGAAAATACTCCAGAAGAAGCTCCCCTAGAGGAGGAAAATAAATCCGAAATTAAAAATTACCGTCAGGCTCAGGATATGCCTTACGGTGCCACTCTGTATGAGTACTTTCAGGGAAATAGCTTCGATGCCCTCAGTACTCTGCTCGTTGCCCAGCAGCGGGGCTCCATTAAAGTTCACCGCGATAGTGCTGCACTGATTGAGGGGGGCATCAGCCTCAGTTTTGGCTTGCATAAGCGCGCTGCTGAACTCTTTGAGCAGCAACTTCAGGCTGCCAACCAAAGTGCAGCCCCCCAGTTGCGCCAGACAGCATGGCTTAAACTGGCCGAGCTGAATTACTTACAGGGAGATTTTTCCTCTGCCGCAGCACACCTGGAAAAATCCGGGGCGACAGATTCTTCCACACTGCCCCTTAACCTGGCCTTGCGCAGTGAGGATATTGCCACGGCCACAAAGCATCTCAAAAATGCCAATCTGCCGCTGGCACAACGCCTGCTCGCACATATTAACCTGGCGGCTGCGCTGGCTCGCAGAGGTGATCTCAATGCGGCCGCAAAGGAATATCGCTTTGCAAGCTCGCTGGCGGCAGAGCAGGATGAGGCCTCGGAAGAACTTCTGATCCTTGCCGACAAAGCGCATATTGGCGCTGGCTATTCCCTGGCACTAACCGGGAATTTTGCACAAGCACAGAAAGAATTTTCCCATGTTCGCTTGCATACCCCCTGGGCCACCAAGGCATTGCTGGGTCTCGCCTGGTCCTCCATCAATGGGGAGCAATACCAGGAGGGGGTAGAAGCACTGCGGTTTTTATTGGCAGAGCACGAACACAGCCCTGCCGCGCGCGAAGCCAGGGTTGCCCTGCCCTATGCCTATGAAAAACAGGCTGAACATAGTAGGGCCCTGAGCGCCTATAGCGATGCTGCCACCTACTACCAGGCCACAATACAGCAGCTGCAAAAATTACAGCGGCAACTGGCCTTAGAACCGCTGGCCGATACCAACCAGTTTAGTCAGGCCCAGCGCTATGGCTGGCTGCAACTGGCCCAGGCTGCGCCCCTATTACGTGATAACCAACATTTTCTTTTACCTATTTTACAAAGTGACCAATTCCAGTTACGCCTGTCAGAACTCCGCGATCTACAGCAGATGGATACAGTGCTCATTGACTGGTCACAGAAAATCCCACAGCTGCACTCCCTGATTGATGAGCGTCATCAACGACGCTCCGGAATAATTGATAAATATCAGAGCGCTGAGTTTAACCAGCAACTGCAAATTGCCAGCCAGCAATATCGCAACCTCAATGATGCCCTGGCTCAGATAGAAAATAAGCGTGATGTGTTGGCGTTGCTCGAAGTTACCGGCGGCGGAGAGGACGACAATAGCGAGATCGCCGAGATGCTGGAAATACTGCAAAGCGCAGAGCAACGCTATCAACTTCTACGCAGCAACGGAAAAGGGTCGGATTATCAGGAGGAAACTCTAAATCGTGCCCGTGGTATTTTGATGTGGCAGGCAAGCGAGGAATATCACCAACGCTTATGGCAACAGCATAAAACCTTGCAAAAAATTGAAATCAGTTTACGCAATGGTGAGAAACAACTGCGTAAGACTTCTGTAGAAGCTGATCGCGCGCCACAATTGACCCAATTGACGAATCGCCTGGAAGTCACTGCGACACTGTTGACAGGTCAACGCGCAGCCATTGCCCAAGCCGCAGCGGTGATTGAATCAGCCTTACGCCAGGATGTTATCGCTGAACTTAAACGGGAACAGGTGCGCATTCAAGGTTACCAAGCTCATACCCGTCTCGCCATCGCCCGACTGCAGGATGCGGCCATGCAGGAGGCCGCCCGACAACCACTGCTGGAAAGGCCGTTAGAAAGTAACGGTTTGGAAGTACAGAACCAGGAAAATGCTAGAGAAAAAAATAGCATCGAAGTAGAAAAAGTAACTGAGAAAAAGTCTGTAGAAATATCTGCTAGTGAAGGGGTTCAAAGTGAGTAAATCCCTGCAAAAGCCCAAGGGCTTCTCCCTGTATTTACTCGCCGTTGCTATTTGCTGTGTTAGCACAGCCTGTGGTAATCAGTCGGCGCTGACTTTGGCCGACCTGCCCACAGTCAAGCAGCCAAGTTCCAATGAAGAGTCTGTTCAAGCTTCACCCGAGCCAGCCCCTGTGGATATCTCCACCCTGGTACAAAGCTACCAACAGGCCTTGGCCAGTCAACCAGATCCGCAGGTTCGCGCACAAATTCGTCTGCGCTTGGCCGATCTGGAAATGGAGCGACTGGAGCAGCATCAGGCGGACAACCCGGAAGATTCCATCGGCTTTACCAGCGCCGTTCAGCATTATCAACAACTTGCCCAGGAGAGTCCCCGGGACGACTATATTCTCTATCGCCTGGCGCGCGCTCGCGCTATGGATGGTGAGATGCCTGGTGCACTTCAGGCACTTGAACGTATCGCCCAGGGAGCCCCTGACTCACCTTTTATGGGAGAGGTGCTGTTTCGTCGGGGTGAGGCGGCTTTCAATCGCAAGAATTATTTGGCAGCAGCACAGGATTTCCGCACTTTACTGGATAAGGGGGAAAGCCCTTTTGCCGATAATGCCCGCTATATGCTCGCTTGGTCGGAATTTAAATCCAGTGATTACCGCAGCTCGACAGAGATATTCCTGGAGTCCCTGGATATTTTGCAGCAACGCGCCACCCAGGATGAACTACCTCTGGGACAGAAACGCCTGCGCGAAGACAGCCTGCGGGGCCTGGCACTGAACTTCAGTTACCAGGGCGGCGCTCAGGCAATCGAGTCTTTTAACCCGGAAGGCAAACCCAGAGATTACCAGCATCTCCTCTACAGCGCCCTAGGTAGTTGGTATCGGGAAAAAGAGTTGTTTCGCAATAGTGCGGATACCTACCTGGCTTTTGTGAAGCACTATCCCAATAGCCTTGAGGCTCCCTCATTACACCTGCAGGCTGTAGAGACATTGCAAAGTGGCGGCTTGCATGACGAGGTGTTGCCGGCCAAGCGCGAGTTCGCGCAGCGCTATGGTATTCGCAGTGAATATTGGCAGCAGGCGGACGAAACCCAGCGCGAAACCCTGTCACAATCATTGCGTCCATGGCTGGAAGAACTAGCTCAATTTGACCACGCGCGTGCACAGGAACTGGCTCAGCTGGCAAATAAAGCTCCAACGAATAAACCGACGCAAAAGCGTAAACTCAAGGCACAATCGCGAAACGCCTATTTGGCTGCAGCTGAACTCTATCGTCAATTCTCCCAGACTTTTCCACAGGATCCACGCACTCCTCCGATAGTTTTCCTGATGGCAGAATGCCTGGAGCAGGCTGGCGATTATCCCGGAGCTTGGCGTGCCTACAGCCAGGTGGCCTGGGAATATAAGGACAAAAAGAACAGCGCAGAAGCTGGCTATGCAGCGATTCTCAGCTCGGAGCAAGTATACAAGCAGATGCCGGACCAGGATGCCGAACAGAAAACCCTGTGGCTGGACCGCAATATTGAAACCAGCCTTAAATTTGCTCAGAGCTGGCCGGAAGATAAAAGAGCGCTGCCGGTACAGCTCTCTGCCGCAGATAAACTGCTGCAACAATCGCGCTTTGTTGAAGCCATAACTGCCGCAAAAGCTGCTGACAGTTGGCAGCCACCGGCCAATAAGCAGCAGCAATTGAATATCGCCATGATCCTGGCCCATAGCCACTTTTCATTAAAAGATTATGTTGCCGCAGAAGCTGCTTATACACGCGCACTGATTTACCAGGTAAAAGGGAACCGTTTGCGTGAGGATACACGCAAGCAATTGCAGCTTTCCATCTACCGCCAGGCGGAATTGGCCCTTGCCCAACCCACAGTCACTGAGGAAGGGAAGGAAATTATCAGTGAGGAAGCTCTGAGTCATTTGCTCCGAATCAGGGAGAGTGGCCGCAGCGAAATTGCAGCCAGCGCTCAGTATGATGCCATCAACCACCTGATGGAATTGCAACAATGGCAGCGCGCCAGTGCCGAACTGGCAGATTTCCGTAGTTTTTATCCAGCGCACCAACTCGCCCCCACTCTCGCTGCCAAAGCCGTAGTTATCTTTGAGGCGTTACAGATGCCCGCTGCGGCGGCCGGTGAGTTGCTGCAACTTGCCCAAAGTGATCCCGATCGTGAGGTTCGGCGCCAATCCCTGTTCCTTGCTGCGGAGAGTTTACAAAAAGCAGGGGAGCATCAGCGCGCAATTGAGAATTACCGCGACTACAACAAGCTCTGGCCACAACCCGTAGAGCAGCGCCTGGAAGCTCAATACCAGCTGGTGCAGCTGTACGGACAATCTGTTCAGCACAAAAAACGTAATTATTGGCTACAACAGCTCGCAAAAAATTCTGAAAAATCTCCACGCGGCCGATACTTGGCGGCTTACGCTCAAAGCGCATTGGCGGAGCAGAGTTATGAAAAATTCGCTGCGATCAAATTACAGTTACCACTTAAAACCAGTCTCTCGAATAAAAAGCGGGCTATGACAACCACTGTAGCTGATTATCGTAAAGTCCTGGAGCTGGGAATCGCAGACTTCGCCACCCAAGCCAATTTCCGTTTAGCGGAAGTCTATCGCCAGCTTAGCGGTGACCTGATGGAATCCCAACGTCCCAATAACCTTAACGAATTGGAGCTGGAACAGTACGAAATTCTGCTTGAAGAGCAGGCTTACCCCTTCGAAGAAAAGGCCATTGAATTACATCAGGCCAATATCCAGCGTACAGGTGACGGGATTTATGACGATTGGGTCAAGCGCAGCTTCTCCTCTCTTGGTGAACTGTTACCAGCGCGCTATAAAAAACCGGAAGCAACTCTGGAGTGGAGCCATGCACTGCACTGATTTGCGCAATTGCCCCACTGGCACGATTCGTCTGGCAACAGCACTGCTTCTGCTATTCACACTTAGTGCTTGTAGCAGTCTACAGCTGGGAAAAAATTCACAGCAAAACGATCTCTCAGTTGAGCGCCCCCTTACGGAAAATCCCTATTTGGCCAACGCCAAACGGGTTCCCAAGGAGGCCAGCGTTGCTATGGCCGCGGCACACCAAAGCTTCACCAGTGGAGACAGCCCAAAGGCAGAGGCACAGTTGCAACAGGTTATAGAGCGCTGGCCGCAACTGTCCGGACCCTGGCTCAACCTGGGAATAGTGCAGCAAAAAGGTGGACAGACTGATACCGCGGAAAGCAGCTTCCGCAAGGCATTAGAGATCAATGACAGTAATGTATTTGCCTGGAATCAATTGGCCACGCTGCTACGCGACAACGGCCGCTTTGACGAGGCCGAACAATGTTACCTGCAAGCATTGGAGCGCTGGTCTGACTACAGCGATGCTCACCGCAACCTGGGAATTTTATACGATCTTTATATGAATAAGCCCAAGGACGCATTGCAACAATACCGTTTAGCCCAGAACAGTCGTGAACAAACGGACAAACTGCTAAATGCATGGATACTGGAATTGGAGCGCAGACTCTGATGCGAGAAAAATTAATTATTCTACTAACTGCCATGTTTGCCAGCTCTAGCGCCCAGGTCGAGGAGGTCACTACCCTTGAGTCAACAGTGATAGGCAGCCAGGAACAGCCCAAGGTGCTGTATATCATCCCCTGGAAACAGGCAGACAGTCTACAGCGTTTGGATAGCACACTACCCCAGGCTTTCAACACTGTTTTCAAACATCAGGAATTCTCGGAACTGCAGCGCGAAATTCAATTGTTGAACACAAAGCAGGCTGTGGAAGAATAATCAAAGCATAAAAAACAACAGTAATCGACGTTCATCCAGCTTTGATTTTACTGAATAACTTTGCTGGGGTTCAGTAAAAAATAGAAGAATCAAAGCATTACGGTGACTTTTTACTTATCAGGAGATAATTGGCAAAGCCTCGGCGTCTGTGTCAATTTCATTCAAAACAAACCAAGTAGTAGCGGAGCTACTATTTGGCAAAAAATCAAAAATTAATATATTTCTGTGGAGATAACTAGCATGGAATTCACTCAAGCGTTATTGCGCTTTTTCCAAACTGGCGGACCTTTTATGTACCCTATCGCCCTGGTTCTGGTCATTGGCCTGGCCATGGTTGTCGAGCGCTGGATTTATCTTTCCCGCGCCAAGAGTGCCAATCGTCGCGCTTACCTACAGGTGCTGCCACTGCTACAAAAACGCAATTATCAAAATATTTTACAATTCGCTCGCGATAATGACGCCGCCATGGGGCGTATAGCCGCTGCCGGTATCAATACACTGCAATTTGCCAAACGTGAGGAAAATATCGCCCTGGCGATTGAAGAAGGTATTCTTGAGGCTGTGCCGCGCCTGGAAAAGCGCACCAACTACCTGGCCACCCTCGCCAATATCGCCACTCTGCTGGGCTTGCTCGGCACTATTATGGGCCTGATTGCCGCATTTACCGCTGTGGCCGCCGCCGATCCTGCCGAAAAAGCCACTATGCTATCCACCAGTATTTCCGTGGCAATGAACACCACTGCCTTCGGCCTGATTTCTGCTATTCCGCTGCTGCTGTTTAACTCTATGCTGCAAAACAAAACCAATGAAATTGTGGACAGTCTGCAGATGGCTGGAGTGAAATTCCTCAACCTTCTGACCATGGGTCGCCCACAAAAAACCGAACAGCGTGCAGTCAGCGCCTGAGGCCTCCCGCCATGTTGAAACTAAATATTCGCCGGCGCGGGCATGAAGAGGCAGAGCTGGACATCACCTCATTTATGAGTCTAATGACCATTCTGGTTCCGGTGCTGTTGCTCAATATGGTGTTCTCCCATATCTCGGTTTTAAAACTCAACCTTCCTGGCTTAAGTGATGGTAGCAATAACAGTGTGCAGGAGAGTCGTCAGCTGGAGCTGGTACTGCGCACTGCACATGTTGATATCAATTATCCGGCCGGACAATTAGTCAGGCGCGTGGAATACGCTGAGGGTGAACCAGATATGGAAACTGTGTCCCTGATATTACAGCAGATAAAGCGTAACCTCAGGGAAAAATCTATTGAGAAAGACGACCTGGTAATTCTTTCGGAAAAAGGCACTCCCTATAAAACCCTGGTGGCAGCCATGGATACTGCGCGCAGTTACCGAGCTGTAGTTGCAGCCTCGGTAGTCGATGCTGAATTATTCCCGCAGATTTCCCTTGGTGATGCTCCCCAGCAACAAACTGTAGCGGGGCCATAATATGATGCTTAATGCAACCGCTAAATTGCAGCAGCGCCGTCAACGACAGAAAAGGCAACAATCCAAGCTGAATCTGGTTTCGTTGATGGATATTTTTACCATTCTGGTATTTTTCCTGCTGGTAAATTCCACTAGCGATGTACAGGTCTTACAAACCGATAAAACAATCAAGCTGCCAAAATCCACCTCCCAGCAAAAGCCTGAAGTTACCACCGTGGTACGTGTGAATAATCAGCAGCTTTTTGTAGGTGATCGAATGATTGCCGACATTGGTAATCTCGATAGCGCAGCGGGAAATATCGAAGTGCTTTTACAGGAGTTAAAATACCGTGCCGAGCGCGCCGGTGAACTCAGTGAGATACAGAAGCAACGTGGACGCGCTGTGATCATCATGGGGGATGAACAGGTGCCCTATGAGTTACTCAAGCAGATTATGCAGACTTGCGCCGAAGCCGATTACCGTGATATTTCCTTCGCCGTGGAACAGACCGCGCCAGTAGATCCTGCGGGGATTGACAACTGATATGAGTACTGCAACCAGTCGCTACGCCCCCTGGCAATTACAGGAAACCCTGTTGCCCTGGTCAGCCTCCAATGAGGAGGATCAACGTTTTATTAAATTTCTGCGCGCCGGACTAATCGCCTTTGCCATCGGCGGATCTGCCATCACTCTGGCACCAGTGCCAGAATTGACCCGTGAACAGGCGGAACGTGTGCCGCCGCAGCTGGCAAAGGTAATCCTGGAAAAAAAGGAGCTACCTAAGCCAAAATCCAAGCCCAAAGCAAAACCCGAGCAAAAAAAAACTAAGACTGAAAAACCCGAGGAAAAGCCTGAGCCAAAAAAGGCTGAGAAAGAAAAACCCAAACCTGAGCCAAAACCAAAACCCAGCAGGGTGGAAACACCTCCAGTAGCCACCATACAAAAAGCAAGGGAAAAAGCGGCGAGCAGTGGTATCAATGCCCTGGCCGACGACCTGCTGGATATGCGTGAGAGCTTTGATACCGAGGAAGTCACACGCGGACAACTCAGTACCGGTAACGCCACTGCCGCACAAACACAGCGCAATATGATCAGCGATAAATCCAAAACTTCGAGTGGTGGTGTCCGGGCAGAAAGTATCAGTACTGACACCGGTGGTGTTTCACTGGCCGGCCGACAAACAACTCAGGTTAAGCAGGCCCAAGCGACAGGTTCCGCCAAACAGACAGCCAGGAGAGTCAGTGGAGAGAAGTTAGCAAGGACCGACAATGCCATTCGCGGCATAATGGAGGCTAACAAAGCGGCGATTAATGCGATCTACGACCGCGCGCTTCGTCGCGATCCCACCCTGCAGGGCAAGATCACTGTACAGTTGGTGATTGCACCGAGCGGCGCGGTATCTTCAATCAAGCTGATTGAGAGCGAACTGAACAACCCCGCCCTCGAGCGCAAGTTGCTGGCAAGAATTCGTATGATCAATTTTGGAGCAGCAGAGGTAAAATCCACCACCCGCAACTACTCGATCGACTTCCTGCCATCCTGATAAAAGTCACGGGGTAACAATTGGTATAGTGGAACAGCATCTTACAGAATTTTCCGCTATACCAGCCCGATGCCATTCAATTCAAATCGGCAGCGTACTTGCGCAACAATTGTAGGGGTATTATCTCCAAAGCTTTTACATGTGTGCGCTGCAGGAATACCCTCGGCGCACTGTCCTGTTTCTGAGCCTCCAACCAGCGTGAAGCGCACAGACACCAGCGGTCTCCAGGGGCCAGCCCCGGAAAACCATACTCCTCGACAGGGGTACTCAGGTCATTGCCACGACTTTGGGAAAACTCCAGAAACTCTGCATTTACCTCCACACAAACCGTATGTGACCCCCTATCTTCCTGGCAAGTGTTACAACAACCATCGCGAAAAAAACCCGTGATTGGCTCCAGGCTGCAGGGAACCAGTAAGTCCCCAAATACATTGACCGAATTATCGACGTCCACAGTTAACCCTCCCGATCCTGATGATCGAGTAATTCGATATCCACCAGCTGCCAATGCAGTCCATTGCGCTGCATAAGCAGGCGTAATTCCGCGTGGTTATGCTCGCCGTAGTCGGCTCTCATGTGGTTGATATCTGTAAAGCGCCAGCCGAGGCGCCGCCAGCCATTACTGGAACTATCTCCCTCTGAATGGACTTTTTCAGGAACGGGGCCGGGCTCCTCCTGCGAACCTTGAGCAAAAATTTCGCGCTCAAAAGATTGCAGATCCTTGCCACCTCGCAGTAACTCCGCGACTCCCTCCGGATTAATAAATTGCTGTAGCAACGGCCCCATAAAGAAATTTGCCCCTGCAGTCATCAACTCATCAAATTCCTGCGGGATCGAATTACCGATTGAAGAGCGCAACTGACTTTGCAGGCGAAGCTTTAAGTTGTCACGTAATACAGGAAAGTCCACATAGCGTTCCAGGGTATCAAGACTTTCTCGCCTTTTTTCGGGCTCTTCCGCCGCGGCCATCTGTGCGGCCCGCTGCAATTGCTCCAACGCATAGAAGGGCAACACCACATAACCTGCCAGCAGCAATGCCAGTACCATAGCGCCAGACCACAGTGTTTTCTTCATTATTACTTTCCTCTCTACCTATAAATGGATTTTATGCTGAGAAAGGTTCATCACCTAATCCATCACTGTACTGGCGTGGCATTGTTCCTAAATCGTGGCTGTGAGATATTCGCGCCCAAGACTCTGCATGCCTACAAACTAAACCTTTAATGAGGACAACAAACGGATGAGTGACATCTATAAGGCTCCCGAAGCGGAGCTGGCCAGCCGGGAAGAAAACACTGATTTTGGCTCTATTGAAAAAGGTATTGCTGGGGATTACACGTTTTCTATCGGAGATGCCATCAATGAAGGCTGGCAACTGAGTAAGGGGAAGAAGCGTACAGTATGGCTGGGCATTCTACTGTATGGGATTGCAATTATTGCCATAAGTGTAGCTGCGGGCCTCGTTACGGGTGCTCTCACGGCCGAAGGCGATACATCAATCACTCAAGAACTCATTTACAACCTGATAACAACGATTGTAGGGCTTCCTCTCGCTGCCGGTTTTACAATGATCGGAATCAAGATTGCTCGTGGGGAAGAGACATCCGGCACCGAAGTATTTGCCTATTTCGATAAGATTGTGTCCTTGATTGCTGTCAATCTTCTTATGTGGATCTTTATTCTCATCGGCTTTTTACTGCTTGTTATTCCAGGCATCTACTTAATGATTGCCTATATGTTTGCCATCCCTCTGGTTGTCGATCAAAACTTGGGCCCCTGGCAAGCTTTGGAAGCCTCTCGCAAAGCTGTTACAAAGAACTGGTTTAGTTTCTTTGGTTTTATGCTCTTAATCCTTTTGATAGTACTTGCTGGTTTCTTTGCAGTATTAATCGGTAGTATTTGGGCCCTGCCGCTTACTTGTATTGCTTTTGGCGTCGCCTACCGCAAAGTCTTTGGCGGCCCCCAAGGGGCATAATCCTCTCAACCTGACAGGAGCGGTGGCTTGCTGGATACCACCTACAATGTCGAAACCCCCGAGGGTATCGACTTGCGCGCGCGGGCCGCTGGGCCTGTTCCGCGTATTCTCGCCTTTGCGGTGGATTTATTTTATCGCACCTTGGTACTAACCGGGCTCGGTATAGTTTTGGCTTTTGCTGATACCGCCGGTATGGGTATCTGGTTGGTTTGCTCCTTCCTGTTGGAGTGGTTCTACCCGGTGTTCTTTGAAGTGCTGCGCGGCGGCCAGACACCGGGGAAAAAAGCCTTCGGCCTGATGGTGGTGAATGACAATCTCACCCCCATTTCCTGGGGTGCCTCCATAGTGCGCAACCTGTTACGCTTTGCTGACTTCCTACCCTTCGCCTACGCCACTGGCATTATCGCCATGACCCTGGGGCGGTATTTCCAGCGTTTGGGCGACCTGGCCGCAGGCACTCTGGTAGTCTACAGGGAGACTGACAAGGCCCCCATTGCACTGCCAGACAGTGCACCACTACCGCCGCCACGCAATCTTAAACAGCCGGACCAGCAAGCCCTGGTCAGCCTGTTGGAGCGTCACAATGACTTGAGTGAGGCGCGCCAGCAGGAACTCGCCAACCTGCTCGAGCCCATTACTCAAAAGAGAGATGGTGCTGCATTGGACTACCTGCGCTCAGTTGGCAGCTGGCTCTTGGGTGGCAGGGGCTAGAATTTATGCGACAGAGAGATTTCGAAAACCGCTATCGCGATAGCTGGACGCAATTAGAAACCTGGCTGAAAGGTGATGGCAAAGATGCGAAAGCGGCAGCACTGGACCTGCCCGCAGCATATCGTGACCTATGCCAACAGTTAGCGATGGCCAAGGAGCGGCAGTATACCGGCCGGCTGATCGACCACCTCAACCAATTGGTGATGGCCGCTCATCACCGGGTCTATCGTCAACAGACCCTGCGCCGCAAGGGCTGGCTACACTACCTGCTCGCCGGCTTTCCGCAGGCGGTGCGAGCCAATGGCCGCACCGTGGCACTGGCCAGCGCTCTGTTCTTACTGCCTGCTCTGGTGATGGGTATTGGTACCTACAACAATGACGCTCTGATTTATGCGGTAATGTCACCGGGAGATGTGCTTTCGCTGGAGTCCATGTATGACCCCGGCAACCGCGTACTGGGCCGTGAGCGCGGCTCGGATACCGATTTGCGTATGTTTGGCTTCTACATCAAGAACAATATCGGTATCGCCTTTCGCACTTTTGCCGGGGGTATACTGTTTGGCCTTGGTTCCATTTTTTTCCTGGTCTTCAACGGTGTCTATCTCGGAGCGGTTTTTGGCCATATTACACGGGTGGGTTTTGTCTCCACTTTTTATCCGTTTGTGATTGGCCACGGCGCATTTGAATTGACCGCTATAGTCCTGGCCGGTGCCGCCGGTCTGTTGCTTGGGCGCTCATTGGTAGACCCTGGGCAACACCGACGCTCGGTGGCCCTGCGCCTGGCCAGTGTCGAGGCAATGAAGATCATGTATGGCACTTTCCTGATGCTGGTGATCGCCGCCTTTCTCGAAGCCTTCTGGTCCTCCAGTGCCGCCACCCCCATCAGTATCAAACTCGGTGTCGGCGCGCTGCTTTGGGTACTGGTATTCGCTTACTTCGTCCTGGCTGGGCGCAGAGAGGTGAGCAGTGCAAGTTAAAAACCTGGCCGTCCAGGCACGCCTGCGCTCACAGTGGGAGTCTATTGATCTGGGGACGGTCCTGGCGAGAAAGTACTGGTTACCTTTATTCCTGGTATGGCTGCTACCAGCAGCGATTTTGCTCGGCACCCTGGCTTGGCTGTTTCCCGGCTCTCCCGGGTGGTCGATGTTTGCTGTCTGGTGGCTAAAACCGGTTTTCGATCGACTGCCCCTATATATAATCAGCCAAGCCCTGTTTGGCTCTCCAGTATCAGTCCTGGCCGCCCTAAAGCAGTTTTTCACACAAAACCGCCACGACTGGCTGGCATGGATTACGTTGCGTCGCCTGAGCCCAACCCGCTCTTTTGATATGCCGGTCACCGTGCTGGAACAATCCAGTGGCGCGGCTCGCAACTCGCGTATTGGCGTACTGCACCGCAAACATTCAAGCGCCTCCACCTGGCTGACTCTGACCGGTGTCCACCTGGAGGGGTTCCTGCTGATCGCCGCGTTTATCTTGATCTACCTGTTTATCCCCGAGCAGGTGGCCACCAACATCAATTGGCAGCCGATATTCAGGGGCGATACCCTGGAGCTGGAGTGGGTCTCCAATGTGCTTTACCTGTTCATCATGGCAGCAGTAGCTCCATTTTATATCGTCTCCGGTTTCTGCCTGTATATAGGTCGACGTATTGAGTTGGAGGGCTGGGATATCGAAATCCAATTCCGTAACCTGGCCGAACGCCATCAGCGTGAACAGCAGCCGCGCCAGCGCCGTAAAGCCGGGGGCTCAAGTGCTGCCTCGCTACTCCTGCTTTTCGCAATCGCCTTCGGCTCTCTCATCGCAGCGCCGGAAATCAAAGCAGACTCATTGGAAACACCCCAACAGGCCCAGCAAAATATCGATGAGATTCTCGCGGGTGAAGATTTTCACCAGGTAGAGCAGATCAATGGCTGGCGCTTGAAAGATACGAGAAGCGAAGAGCAGAAAATCCCCGAATGGCTTATCAAATTTATCGAGTGGCTGTTTAACCGCTCTCCTGACGACGGTGATTCCTCCGATTTCAGTTTGGGACCCATCATCGCCAGATTGATTGAGATCCTGTTATGGGTTGGCGTTATCACGGGACTGATCTACCTCGGCTGGCGCCACCACGATGCCATCCTCAAAAGCTTGCGCTGGCAGCGCAAACCCAAGCAAAAAGCCATTGCACCGGAAACTCTGTTCGGTCTTGATGTACGCCAGTCCAGCCTGCCCGATGATGTATGTGCGGAAGTACAGCGTTTGTGGCAAGCCGGCGAAAAACGAGCCAGCCTCGGTTTGCTGTACCGCGCCACCCTGTCCCACCTGATAGAGGACTTCCAGTTTCACTTCGGCGATCACCTGACCGAAAGTGAATGCGCGCAATTGGTATACCGGCGTCAGCGGGAACCCAGCGAGAACCTGCCTCCGGTGACAGCCCCCCTAAGCCAATTTGTACAGCACCTCACCACCGATTGGCAGCAACTCGCCTATGCCCATCGCAATCCAGTCAAAACGCGGATGGACGCATTGTGCCAGGAGTGGCGAGAGGTATTCAGCAATGACCACTAAGCGCCTTTTAATCGGTGTCTCACTGCTGTTCTGTGGCCTGTTGTTGTGGGGATTTCTTACCTTTTTCGAGCGTTACACAGAAGAAAAGGATCGAGGTTGGGACTCGGAAGCACGACGCAACCTGTTCCTGGCAGCGGAGAAGTACCTCGCCGCTATAGGGCTGGAATCCCAACAGGCAGAGAATATTTCCATATTAAACGGGCTATCCCCGAACGCCACCCTGTTTATCGCCAGTTCCTCGCAGGTCTACAACCCCCAGCGGGTGGCGGAGCTGCTGAATTGGGTAGATAGTGGCGGTCACGCCATTGTAGTGGCCCGCACGGAGGGTTTTGATTTTGATGAACAGCGCAGCGAGGAGCGCGACTGGCTACTGGAGGAGCTGGATGTCTCCATTATGGAGGGGCACTATGAGTACAGCTTCGAACACCCTCTACAGCAGTTGCTCGGTGAAGACGCAGAGCTGACTCCAGAACAGAGCCCGGGAGAAGCTCTGCGCGAATACAACCGCAGGATTGATGCAGGCGTCTCTACAGAAGAGGAGGCGGAAACTTCTCAGGAAAAACCTCGCAATCCGGATGTGGAACCAGAGGATCTGGTCAGCTTGCCCACAGATCATGGAACAAAGATCCAACTGCATTTCGATGCCAGCCACCTGCTCTATCACCCCGGACTCGACGACGATACTATCGACAACGCGCCGGTATTCTGGGCCAGGGTATGGCGTGACGACGAAGCAGTGCCCTTTATGCAGTTTGAACGCGGTAGCGGGGTGATTACCCTGCTGACTGATAGTGGGATCTGGCAGTCACACCGCATCGGACATTTCGACCATGCCTATTTCCTGCAGCTGCTGGCTGGCAGTGGCGATTTTGTCTTCCTCACCCGACCGCGCTTCGACTCACTAAGTTACCTGGCGCGCAAATATGCCACAGAGTTCTTCCTAGCCGGCGCCCTGGCTTTACTCGGCTGGTTGTTCTTGCGTGCTCGCCGCTTCGGCCCCTTGCAACCGTCACCGGAATCCGCACGTAGATCCCTGCTGGAACATATCTCCGCCTGTGGCCACTACTACTGGCGCGATGACCAATGCGAACAACTATTGCGCGGCCAGCGCACTGAGCTACTACGTAATCTCCGTGCCACTGATACAGACTCCATTGCCCGGCACAAGCTGGCGGAAAAGCTCAGTGCCGCAACCGGCCTCAGCAAACACGACATCATCGCCAGCCTGTGGGGTACCCCAGCGGCTAGTGAAGAAACCTTTACTGAACAAATGCGCAATCTGCAGCGAATCGAGGCAGTCCTATGAGCGATACCACCCTTCAACCAGAACAGCAAACCCACCTCGACAAGCCGGACTGGCAGGCCGCCTCTGCCAAGTTGCAATTGCTACGCAGCAAAATCAACCGCCTGTTGATTGGTCAGGAACTAGTTGTTGACCAGGTTCTGGTAGCCCTGCTGGCCTCCGGCCACGTACTGTTGGAGGGCGTGCCCGGCCTCGGTAAAACCCTGCTGGTACGCACCCTGGCCAATTGTTTTGGTGGCAAATTCCGCCGCATCCAGTTCACCCCGGACCTGATGCCAGCGGATGTCACCGGTCACGCCATGTACAACATGGGTGAAAGCCGCTTCGAAGTGCGCCGTGGCCCAGTTTTTACCAACCTCCTACTGGCGGACGAAATCAACCGCGCCCCGGCTAAAACCCAGGCGGCCCTGTTGGAAGTGATGCAGGAAAAGCAGGTCACTATCGACGGCAAGGCATTCTCGGTACCCAGCCCCTTTATGGTATTCGCCACCCAGAACCCCATTGAGCAGGAGGGCACCTACCCACTGCCGGAAGCGGAACTCGACCGCTTCCTGCTTAAGGTCCTGATTGATTACCCGAGCCTGGAAGCGGAGTTGCAACTGGCCGCAGCTGCCAGCAGTGGTCGCATCGAAAAGAGCCTGCAGGAAAAACCGGCCGGTGAAATAACAGTCGAGCAGCTGCAGTACCTGCAAGCTCTGGTGCCCCAGGTAGCCCTGGATCAACAGGTGTTGGACTATGCCGTAAGGCTGGTTCGAGCTACCCGAGAGGCCTCCCAACTGCGCAGCCCTGCAGGCCCACGCGCCAGTATCGGCCTACTGCAGGCGGCCCGTGCCAGTGCCCTCTTGCAAGGCCGCGAGTTCGTTCTACCCGACGATATCAAGGCCATGGCCATTCCAGTAATGCGCCACCGTGTAAGCCTGTCGCCTGATATGGAGATTGACGGTGAAACCGCAGATAGCGCGCTGGCACAGATTATCGACGGCGTCGAGGCTCCGCGACTGTGACCCTAAGCACCGCCGCAGAAGCACAAACCAGCCCAACCCAAATCGGTCGTCCGGGACCCAGCCGGCGGCTGGTGAAACTCCTCGGTTACTGGTGCCTGGCCGCCCTGGCGATTAGTGTTGCCCGCATCTGGCTGCCTGAAACTGCGGCGTTTATCGAAACAACCTGGTGGACCGGAAGTGCGCTGCTAATCGGTGCGGTACTACTGGATTTCCTTACCGGCCGCAGGATTACCGGTCTTGTAGGTGTGCGCCGGCTGCCGGGTAACCTTGCTCTTGGTGTACGCAACAGCGCCAGCCTGAAACTGCGCAATACTGGCCCGCGCATGCTGAGATTGTCCGTCTGCGACAGTGTGCCGCAACAACTGGCAACAACCGGATTACCGCGCACGGCACAATTACAGCCTGAGCAGGAAATCTCGATAGAATACAACCTGGTTCCGCACCGTCGCGGCAGCGCTGATTTCGCTCAAATCGAGGCCCTTGCCGAGTCCCCGTGGGGCCTGTGGCAAACCCGCGTGTGGCTGGGGCAGGAACAATCGGTAAAGGTATACCCCAACTTTCTCGGCATTTCTTCTCTGCAGGCGCTCTCCACCGAACAAACACTGCGTATGCTGGGCTTGCACCAGCAGCAGCGTCGCGGCGAGGGCATGGATTTTCGCCAACTGCGCGAGTATCGCCAGGGCGATAGCCAGCGTCAGGTGGACTGGCGCGCCAGCTCGCGCCTGCACAAATTAATCAGCCGTGAGTACCAGGATGAACGCGATCAGGAAATTATCTACATGCTCGACTGCGGTCGGCGCATGCGCGCCAAAGATGGGGAGCTGAGCCATTTCGACCACGCTCTCAATGGCCTGCTATTGTCAGCCTATGTAGCAATTAAACAGGGGGACGCTGTCGGCCTGCATGCCTTTGCCGCCGGCCAGGACAGTTCCGGTGGGCAGTTGCCACCGGTCAAGGGCGAGAGCGCCATCAACCTGCTACTGAATAATGTCTACGATCTCCACTCAGGCACCGGCAGTGCGGACTATAGCGGCGCCGCCCAGCAACTGCTGGCCAAGCACAAGCGCCGTTCTCTGGTAATTCTGATCACTAACCTGCGTGATGAAGACAGCGTTGAACTCCTCGCCGCAGTGCGGCTCCTTACTCGCAATCATTTGGTGATGGTAGCAAGCCTGAGGGAAACTGCCGTAGATCGCCTGGCACAGAAGCCCATTGAGGACTTCTCTGGGGCCGTAGAGGGAGCTGCAGCAAAAGACTTTTTACGCCGGCGCGCTCGTTTACTGCAACAGTTGCAGGCTTGTAATGTACAGGTAGTGGATTCTCGCCCGGAGCTTCTCCACCAAGCGCTGGTGGAGGCCTATTGGTGTCTTAAACGCAGTGGCAAGATCTAAGGTAGCTTCCTCATGTGTTGTTCGACTTGATCTGTGCAGTACTAAATAAGAGATAATATCGATCAATTAAAAACAACAGATCCAATACGCAGGGAGCGAAACCCAAGCATGTCCCAACTCGCTATCGATCAACTCAGTCAGGTTGAGGTAAAAACCTCTCCCTTCCCCCATTTTTACCTTGAGCAATCCCTGGTCTCTGATGAGGCCATAACTCTCATTGAGGAATTTCCTCCCCTACAGAAAGGCGGAAGTTTCAATATTAAAGATGTGAAGACCTCCGAGAGGCTGCACCACTTCATCCAGCAATTTGACAGTACCGAGGTCCGTCAAATTCTTGGGAAAAAGTTCGATTTGGACCTTTCCGACAAACCCATGATGGCAACCCTGCGCGGATATTCGCGGGCAAAGGACGGGCGAATTCATACGGATTCGAAGAGTAAATTGATTACGGTGCTTATCTACCTTAACGAGGAGTGGCCAGCTCCCACCGGGCGACTGCGTATCCTGCGCAGTGGAAACGATATGGAAGACTTTACTGATGAACTGATTCCCGGCCCGGGTTCACTAGTGGCCTTCAAGGTGACAGACAATTGCTGGCACGGCTACCCGAGCTATGAGGGCAAGCGACAGTCGATCCAAATCAATTTTCTTACCGGCGATAGAGCAAAAAACAAACACCAGTTTTTCCATGGAATCAGTGCAAAATTGAAATCCATATTTCGCTGATTTATTAAAAAATATTTCCGTAAACTGATAAACATCAAGAATTGAAGGTATCAACAGCGGTAAATTTATTGGCCCGGCAGTAGCACTTTCCCCTTTCGAAAGGTAACCTGTTGCTACATCTCGCCGGGAAAATAAGCGCTTCCCGGCAAACCAAAGACTCCCTATTTATGAGCCGCAAAAGCACCCTGAATAACTGTCCGCGCCTGTCACGATGGCAAGCGCTGCTGCTTTTATTGGTGTTTCTCAGCGCACGTGGCCTGGTACCCGCCGGGTTTATGCCGGCTGCGTTTACCGCAGGCACCCCTTATGGTCTGTGCCATGGAGACAGTCGCAGTGCCCTTTTATTAAATGCACTAGCCACTCCACCACAAGGGCATCATCACGATCACCATGCGAATCACGCAGATGGGCATAATCACGATGCGCTGACCGCCCATTCCTTTGCCGATAATCACTGTAATTTCTCTGCCGCTGCCAGTGTTGCCAGTGCTCCCGCAACGGAGTTGGATTTATTTATCGAAGGGGCAACTTTGCTTGCCCTGCCCCCCAGCTTCAACCTGGCCCTGTCCAGTTCCTACACTCTCCCCCTTATCCGTGCCCCTCCTGGCTAATTCATTTATTGCAGGTTTACCTGCAAATGATGCTGTAAGTTCTTGAGGCTTGGGATTTCGTCTCCCGATTCGTGTCAACTGTTTGTGATCAAGCAGGGCCGGTCTATGCACGCACTCACCGCCTCGGAAAAAACAAGAGTTCCAGCTGGACCCAATTGCCAGCAGGGAGAAACCGACGTTCACCCCGGAACCCTGGGGTGCACGTATGCCTGTGCCCATTGCGCAGCCCGATAACGGATAAGTCACTATGCAAGAAATGGTTAAAGCTAAATCCACCAGGGAAAATCACCTTGAAAAATTATCCGGTAGATTCCATCTGCCCTCACCGCTCAGCTTCGCAATTATTGCCAGCTGCGCCTATCCCGCCAGCCTGTTTGCCAGTACTGCTATAGATGGCCAAGACAGGGAGATGGAACAAATGGTGGTTACCGGGGTAAAAACCGAGCTACCTCTAAACCTGCTAACAGATCCCAAAAAACCACGCCAACCACTGCCAGCGAACGACGGTGCCGATTATCTGAAAACCATTCCCGGATTTACCGTAGTCCGTAAAGGCGGCACCAGTGGCGACCCCTTGCTACGCGGTATGGGGGGATCGCGACTGGGGATGTTATTGGATGGTGAATCCATTATGGGAGGCTGCCCCGGCCGTATGGACCCGCCTACCGCCTATATATTTCCTGAGAGTCTCGATGAAATCGAAGTGATCAAGGGCCCACAAACGGTCTTGCATGGTCCCGGCCACTCGGCCGGTATAGTGCTATTTAAACAGCTGCAGGAACGCCCAACAGAAAACGAGTGGGATATGCACGCGAGCTTGCTCGCTGGTAGTGCGGAGCGCACGGATGGACTATTCGATATATCTTACAAAACCCCACAGTTTTCACTGCGCAGTTCCACCACTTCAGCTTCTGCTGACGATTATGAAGATGGCGATGGCAACAAGGTACACTCCAATTATGAACGCTGGAGTGGCAAGGTAAACCTGGCATGGACGCCAGATGATGATACCCGCCTGGAATTCGATAGTACTTTCAGCGATGGTGAGGCAGCTTATGCAGATCGTGGTGTAGATGGCAGTAAATTCGCACGAGAGAGCTACAAAGCTAAATATGTTCGCAGCAACATTGGCGAGCTGTTGAACACCGTTGAAGTTCAGGGCTACTTTAATTACATCGATCACGTCATGGATAACTACAGCTTACGTGAGCCTTCTGGCATGTCTGCCAACCCCACCGCCATGAACCTCGACAGTGAGACTTTTGGAGCCAAGCTGAGCCTGCTGTTTACTCCCTTGGAAAATATCGAGTTGACCACCGGACTGGACGCTCGTGAGAATCGCCATACGAGTCGTATGAGTATGAATCAGACGATAGTCGACTACCGTCAGCTGGAAAGGAATGCGGATGCCGAGTTCTCCCAGCTGGGTATTTTTTCCGAAGCGAGTTGGCAGCTTGTTCCCAACCAGCGCTGGATAACCGGAGCCAGGCTGGACGAGTGGGAAGTGCGCGATCTGCGCGACAACATCGCCTTAACCATGATGTCTATAGTAATCAACCCGACCGCGGGAGAAAGGCGCACAGAAACCCTGCCTAGCGGCTTTCTGCGCTATGAGCGAGCCCTACAACACACTGTCGGTATATCGGCGACTATTTATGCCGGACTGGGTTACAGTGAGCGCTTCCCCGATTACTGGGAAGTGTTCGCTCGTGAAGGGGAGGACTCCTACAGTGCACTCGATATTGAGCCGGAAAAAACTACCCAGCTGGATATCGGATATATTTACCGCAGTGAGAAACTTTCCACCAGCATTTCTGCCTTTGCCAGCGATATCCGCAACTACCTATTAGTACAAAATGACTACCAGAAGGCGGCTGTCACGACGGGCATGAGCACCATGCTCTCTATGGACAGTGGTATGGATATGGGGACGGCCACAGATACTCGCACTACTGCAGTAGCGCGCAATGTGCAGGCACGCACCTGGGGAATGGAATTCGATGCCAGTTACCAGTTAAGTGAAAACTGGCGTACGCAATTCACCCTGACATCAGTACGTGGTGCGAATGACACCGACAATACTACCCTGGCCCAGCTTCCACCTCTGGAATCACGCCTGGGACTCCATTACGAGCAACTCCAGTGGTCTGCCGGGGTATTGTGGCGGGCAATTGCCAGCCAGGATCGCGTAGATATTGGCAAAGGCAATATTATCGGTCAGGATTTCGGCCCCACGAGTTCTGCCGATGTGCTCTCCATCAACGCAGGCTGGCGCCCCAGCCAAGCCCTGCTCGTCACTACCGGTATAGACAACCTGCTGGATGAAACTTACGCAGAGCATGTCAGCCGCGCGGGAGCGGAAATCCCCAACTTCCCCCAAATCACAAGGGTCAATGAGCCGGGGCGCACTTTTTGGCTGAAAGCAGTCTACCGCATCTAGTACTTGGGGCTCTCCAGAGCCCCATATTTTTCAAGGAAAAAATTACATGCGCGCGTCCTCGGTGAGGGCGCCCATTGATGTGATTTCATACTGATGAAGAGGGGAGGGTAACCAATTTCACCTATTGACTGGCTGGCAAAAAACTCCCTATTAAAATCGATAGGAAAAATTTAAGGTCAACGTTCTTAGGTGCCCCAGGTTCACCCTGTATATAGATCCAATGTCGTTATAGTTGTATTCGATTGAGGTATCGAAATCGGGGGTCCACATAAACCGATAGCCCACCCCCAGGTTCCAGAAGGTGTCACTGCCATTGGCGTCGATAACATGATAGTAATAGCCATCGTAGTACCAATTATCATACTGGTCTCCATAGTGCCACTTGTCCTTGTGGTGATACCAGTAACCATATTTACGCACATCATTCAGGTCAATATCCGCATAATTCCAACCTGCCATCCAGTAAAGACAGTGCACATAACAGTTAAGGGTGAAATCAACCTTGAAATTGAGACCGACCTGATTGATTTCTACACGGCTGTCATCAAAGCGTGAGCCTCGTAATTCCACTTGCCACACCCCCACCGCGGGGGTAATGCCAACACTGGCATATCCAAAGAAATCCCGTCTATTGTTGAGCTGCAGCTTTCCAGATCCCAGGCCCAAGGTGCCTATAACCCGGTATTCACCCGACTCTATTCCATCGAAGGGGTTGTTCCACTCCACCGCACTGGCTACCGGAGCTAGCAACAGGGCCAGTAAATACAGAACTATTCTCATTACAACCATCCTTGTAAAGCAACTCCCTGCACAAGCGAGCAACCTAAATACTCTCCACATCGATAATGGCCCATATACCACCAGCGAAGGCCGGATTTTCCTTCAGGCTGTCCACTTCCTGGGGGCTGGGCATAGGTTCCCCATCTCGACGCAGTTCCTCCAGCCGTTGGAATATGGTTTCTGCCATTTTCTGCAAAGCACCATCAAGGGTTTCGGCATAGCAATGACAATGCGGCAGGTCCGGTGCTATGGCACCAAAGCCGGCGTATTCAATATTGTGAAGCACAACCGGGTAGCGCATTGGAAAATACTCTTATGCTTTGACTTTCCAAAGCGTAGACGGATTTCAATTACGTGGAGTTTTTTTGGTAATGAAAATCAACAATTTCCAGATAAAAGAGAATTTCAGGAGATTTCTTTTGGTTCAAAAATTCAATCCGCCGAGCAATTAATTTCACCACATTAACCTGTCAAAAATGTCAGACAACATAGATAAAATAAATTACTGAAAATCTATCAGGTATTTTTTGATGACTGCCGGCAGAAGTTAGAACGGGAAGTAAATCGTGAAATATTGCCTAACGAAAAGTACGGATATTTAATTATCCGGGCTTTCTTAATTTATAAAGACTCGATATTCAACGCGGCATTCTCCCCAGTAACGCTCGGCGGGAAAAAATCATGCCGTTATAGGTGCGCTTTAATAGGGCCTCATTTTCTGAAGGTCCATCATCCAGTGTTTCTGTTCTGCGCTGCAACCAGTCAATTTCCTGCTCCAGTTGCCGGCGCAGGCAGCGTATTTCACTGATTCGGGTATCACCCGATTTTACCGGGCTGGACATGGTGCCGACCTGTTGTTATTGCGTGTATGCACATCGACATAAAGGTGAACTCCCCCGCCAATGAGCGGCGGGGGCAATGAAATCTTAGTTCACAGGAGATTCACTGACGAGCAATGCCTGCCAATCAAAAGATGTATCACCAATCACATAAAAATACGGATTCAACAGAGAATCCTTACTGTTGTAGCGCAACAGCTGCAACTGGTCGTCAATCACTGTGCCGCCTGCTGCCTCGACCACTGCTTGCGCCGCTGCGGTATCCCATTCACAAGTAGGTGCCAGACGCGGATAGAGATCGGCAGCGCCCTCCGCTACCAGGCACAACTTCAGTGAGCTACCCATATTTTTACAGACCACAGCACCCAGCTTGGTTTCGATACGTTCCACCAACTGGTCCACCGCCCCAGCACCGTGGCTGCGACTGGCAACCAACTCAACTGCTTCGCCTGCCTCCAAGCGTGGTTTCAGTGAACGTACATGGATTTTTGTTTCACCGGACGCTGTGCGTTTGAAAGCGCCATTGCCCTTGCAACCGGCATAGGTAATACCCAGCACCGGCACATGTACCACACCCAAAACCGGCTCGCTATTTTCAATCAGCGCTACATTTACCGTAAACTCCCCAGTGCGGCGGATAAACTCCTTGGTACCATCCAGGGGATCGACTATCCAGTAGCGCTGCCACTGGCTGCGCTCTGTAAACGAGGGAACCTCCTGCTCTTCGGACAATACCGGCACGCCTTCAATCAGCTGCGCTAAGGCCGGTGCCAGAATTTTGTGCGCGGCCAGGTCCGCCGCTGTCACTGGGGAATCATCCGCCTTGGTTTCCACTTCCAGCTCGGCACTGCTGTGGTAAACCTCGAGAATCGCCTCACCAGCGCGTTCGCAGACTTCTATTACCTGCTCCAATAAAGCCTTGTTCATTAAAACTTCCTATTTCTCAGGGGCCGCCTTTAGAGGGGTTCAGGCGGAAAAAAGATCTTTGACCGACAGGTAGCGTTCACCGCTGTCGTAACTGAACACCAGCACACGACTGCCTGGGGCAAACTCGCCCTCGCGCTTTTTCACTGCGGCCAAACTGGCACCGGAGGAGATCCCTACGAAAATCCCCTCTTTTAACGCGCACTGGCGTGCCATTTCAAAACTGTCCTCTTCGCTAACCAGAACGGTGCCGTCAAGCACCTCGGTATTAAGTACCTCGGGAATAAAGCCTGCGCCAATTCCCTGCAGGCGATGAAGCCCTTTCACGCCACCACTGATCACCGGTGACTTATCCGGTTCAACCGCGTAAACCTGTAACTTGGGGAAGGATTCTTTCAGAACTTCACCACAGCCCGTGATGTGACCACCGGTGCCGACACCAGTAATCAGGTAATCCAAACCATCAGGGAAATCCTCCAGGATTTCTTTTGCGGTGGTATTGCGGTGTACTTGAGCATTGGCGCGGTTACAGAATTGCTGTGGCATCCAGCTGTGCTGATGCTGTGACAGAAGCTCTTCAGCTTTTGCAATAGCCCCTCCCATACCCTGTTCCTTGGGCGTTAAGATCAGCTCAGCGCCCATAGCTTTCATCACCTGACGACGCTCCAGCGACATGGATTCCGGCATAGTCAGGATCAAGCGATAGCCTTTTACCGCCGCCACCATGGCGAGTCCAATGCCAGTATTGCCTGAGGTGGGTTCGATGATAACGCCGCCGGGCTGCAAGGTGCCGCGACGCTCTGCATCCTCAATCATCGCCAGGGCGATACGGTCCTTGATGCTGCTGCCCGGATTAAAACGCTCCACTTTCATCCACACCTCGATATCGGAGCGGAACATATGGTTAATTTTTACATGTGGGGTATTGCCGATGGTTTCCAGAATATTGGCTGCCTTCATCGATGAAGCTCTCCGTTAATGACGCCCGCGGCACTCAAATCGGGCTACTTGGGCAATAAATTCCTGTCCGCGAATAGTAACCCAGATGACATGCACCTCGGGTTTCTGCCGACAAAAATCCAAGACTCGTGAAAAAACTGTTAGATTCCCTCAGACGGTTACAACCCATAACGATAAACAGATAATAATAAGAGTACCGCTATGACCACCAACACCGCAGCCTTGCCACAATCCGCATATCTGCCACCAGCCACATTCATACTCGGCGCTGCCCTTTTTATCCTGCTCGAGGGAGCAGGAATTCAAGGCCTGTGGATGGCTTCGCTGAAAGCTCTGCCCATTGCAATACTCGGCGTTATGGCACTGCGCCATTTGGAGGGGCTCACCCGTCACCTGACCCTGGTAGCTCTGGCCTTTTCCGCACTTGGCGATGTATTACTGGAAATGGATTTCCCCAACCAGTTTGTCTTTGGCCTCGGGGCTTTTCTACTGGCACAGTTGGTCTACGCAGCAAACTTCCTGCGCTTCGCCAATTTACGCAACCGGCGCAGCCTGTTGCGTATTGCGCCGGTTATCCTCTCCGCGGTGCTGCTGGCACGCCTGATTCTCCCTGCCACCGGGGAGCTGGCCCCGGCAGTGCTGGTATATCTGCTGGCGATCGTCGCCATGGCCCTGGCGGCCGCTGCGCACAGCGGGCAATCCGGGCTGCTGTTCAGCGGAGCGCTCATTTTCATGTTGTCCGACACGCTGATCGCCCTGAACAAGTTCATCGCACCATTACCTTTTGCCGATACGGCGATCATGCTCACTTACTACGGCGCACAGTTCACGATCCTGTACGGCATCCGTCGGGCCCAGGCATAATAGAGCCCGTCACCGGGGGGACACGTTGGCCAGCTACACTTTGGCTTCCCCCACTATTAAGAGGTAAACAGGCTCCATGCTCGACTGGCGAAGTATCGATACCGTATTGCTGGATATGGATGGCACCCTGCTGGATTTGCATTACGACAATCACTTTTGGCTCGACCACCTGCCCAGGCGTTATGCACAGGTGCATGGCCTGGACCCCAAGCAAGCACAGCAAAAGCTAGAGCGGGAGATCGACGCGCGTCGCGGCACTCTGGAATGGTACTGCCTGGATTTTTGGGCGGAAACACTGGAGCTGGATATCCTCACAATACTGCGGGAAATTGAGGAGCGTATCGCCCTGCGCCCCCATACAGAGGCTTTTCTGCAAGGCCTTCAGCAGCTGCAAAAGCCCACCTTCCTGGTCACCAACGCACATCGTCACGGGCTCAGCCACAAGCTGGAACTCACCGGCATCGACCGCTGGTTCAAGGGCATCATTTCCTCCCACGATTATGGGCACGCAAAAGAAAGCCAGCGCTTTTGGCATACCTTGCGAGAAAAGGTGGAGTTCGACCCGCAACGCACCCTTTTTGTAGATGACAACCAGAGTGTACTGGCCGCCGCACAGGACTATGGCATCACCCACCTGCTGTGTATTCGCCAGCCGGATAGCCGCGGTCCACGGCGAGATATCACCAACTTCCCGGCAATCCATCATTTCGACGAGATTATGGCCCTGGGTCAGGTGCCGCACAGCTAGACCACAGGTGATACTGCGCTCTGATAACGCATTCAGTAGAAGTTTCGAATTCAATGGAAAAAGTACGTATCGACAAGTGGCTCTGGGCCGCACGTTTTTTCAAGACCCGCAGTATCGCCAAACAGGCCATTGAGGGCGGAAAGGTGCATGCCGATGGTCAGCGGATCAAGGCCAGCAAGGAGATTACCATCGGTGCCACCCTGAGTATCCGCCAGGGCTGGGGCCTGGTTGAGATCGAGGTTTTGGCCCTGTCCGATCAACGCCGCGGCGCCGATATCGCCCGCAACCTGTATCGCGAGACCGAGCAGAGCGTCGATAGGCGCGCGCGCGAACGCAGCGAGCGCCAAGCCGCCAACGCCGGTATGCAACGTGAACGCCCCAATAAAAAGCAACGCCGCCAGATTCACCGCTTCCTGCGTGAACAAGAGTAAGCTCAATGGACAAAAATGGTGGAAAATCCGCCATCTTTTCCCATTGCTGCTACACTGGCCCCACTTAACCCGATAGAAAACAGCCATGATGAAACGACTGATCGCCATCTCCCTGCTGCTTCTGCTCGGTATGCAGACCGCAGCCGCAGATAGCCGCGAGCACGAGCAACTCAAGCGCTCAATCATCAAGATCTACACCACAGCCGCCGCCCCAGACTACTTCAACCCCTGGGCCCTGCTGAACCCCAAACAGCTGTCCGGCTCCGGTGCGGTTATCCGCGGTCAACAGATCCTCACCAATGCCCATGTGATCGCCAACGGCAGCTTTATTCAGGTACAGCGCCACGGAGATGCAAAGAAGTTTCGCGCCCGGGTGGATTTTGTCTCCCACGACGCCGACCTGGCACTACTCACAGTCGACGATAAAAGCTTCTTTGATGACACCCGCCCCCTGGCACTGGGCAAACTGCCAGATCTGCAGGAAGAGGTGACTGTTTACGGCTACCCTATCGGCGGTAAATCCCTGTCCATTACCCGTGGTGTGCTGTCCCGGGTTGAGCATCAGTATTACGCCCATGCAGAAAGCTATCTGATGGCTGGCCAGATCGACGCCGCCATCAACCCGGGCAACAGCGGTGGACCGGTCATTTCCAGTGGCCGAATTGTCGGTGTGGCCATGCAGACCAACCAGAGCGCGGAGAACCTGGGTTACTTTGTGCCCCCGAGCGTCATTGCACATGTCCTCGAAGACGCCAAAGACGGTGTGCACCAGGGCTTTCCCGAATTGGGTGTGGTCACCCAGAGCCTGGAAAGTCCCTCCATGAAAAAAGCCGCCGGGCTAAGTGAAGACCAGGACGGCGCCATGGTGGTCAAGGTGTTCAGCGATGCCCCCGCAGCCGAAGTATTAAAGCCCGGTGATGTACTGCTGGAAGTGGATGGCTTGAAGGTAGCCTCTGACCGCACTGTGGAATGGCGTGAGAACCAGCGCACCAACTATCACTATGCCGTGGACCGCCACCACGTAGGCGATAAACTGCCGGTGCGCTATTCTCGCAACGGTGAGGAACAGACCACACAGGTAACCCTGGCCGCCGCACCACCTTCTCGTGCGCTGGTATTGGGTGAACAATTTGATCAGCAGCCCCGCTACTATATCTACGGCGGTGTGGTATTCGTGCCGCTGAATATGAACTTGATCAAGCGCTGGGGTAACAGCTGGCACTCCAAAGCCCCAATAGACTACTTGTATGCACGCAACCAGTGGGGCGAAGAAACCCGTCGCGAGCTGGTAGTTGCCCTCAAGGTACTGCCAGCCAATGTCAATTTGGGTTACCACGATTGGAAAAACTGGATTATTAACTCAGTGAATGGTCACAGCGTCGCCGACTTCGACGAATTCGCTCAATTGATGGAAACCAACAAGTCTGATTTTGTGGAGCTACGCGATCGCTCCGGTTATCGCATGGTATTGGATTCTGCGGAAGCACAGGAGCAGGAACCATTGATCTTGCAGACTTACCATATTCCCCAGCGCCACTCACAAGGACTATTCAACCAGTTAGCCAACAAAGAAGAGTAATACCCGCAGCAGAATCAGGGAGGAGTCGTGAAAATAGTCAAGGAAACCCCGCTTTTTACAACCCTGCTCGGCAGCCTGTTACTGGCTGCCGCTACCAATGCCAATGAGCTCTACCGCTGGGTTGACGAGGATGGCCGCGTGCACTTCAGTGACCGTCCACCAGCAGAGGCAAAAGCGCAGGATATTTCCGGGCAACTGGGTCCGATCAACTCTGTTGATGCCACCAAAGCACCATTGAGCACAGCCGCTGTTAGCCGCAAACCTCGCGAGATTGAGCGTGAATACGAACAGCGCGAGCAGAGGGAGCAACAGGAGCGCCAGCAGGATCTGCAGCGAACCTGTAGAGAGGCTCGTAGACGGCTCAATATCCTTAACGGGCGTGTAGCGTTTTTCGATAAAGACGGCCAGGAAGTTCATTACACTGATCGTGAACGAGAGCAGATGGCTGAGAAATTCAAACGCGAGATTGCTAGGCGTTGCGGTTAAGTCCGCCACAAACACTACCCCAACCGACAGATTCACCGTCGGCGTCAGAATTTCCCCACCGAGCTACCATTTAGGCATGCACACCTCTAAAATTCCGCGGTTTTAACACCGAGGCACTCGCTCTATGTCCGATCAGCTGGAACGCTTTATCTTCTCCCAACACGATATTCGCGGGCAGATGGTGACCCTTACTGAGTCCTACCGCGAAGTGCTGGAACACAACCCGCTGCCGGCACCGGTAGCGCGCTTGCTTGGCGAGTTCCTGGCAGCAGCCTGTCTGCTCTCCACCACCCTCAAGTTCGAGGGCGTTCTCAGCATACAGGCTCGCGGCGAAGGGGACCTGCCCCTAATCATGGCGGAGTGCACCCATCACAGCGACCTGCGCGGTATTGCACGAGTAGCCGAAGGTGCACAGATCGACGATAACGCCACCTTGAGCCAGATGATTGGCAGTCGTGGCGCCCTCGCCATCACATTGGAACCAAAGCGCGGCGAGCGCTACCAGGGTGTGGTGCCAATGGAAAAAGAGAGCCTCGCAGGGTGCCTGGAAGATTACTTCACCCAGTCCGAGCAACTGGATACGCGCTTCTGGCTGGAATGCGATGGGAATAATGCAGGCGGCATCATGCTGCAGGTGTTGCCAGGCAATAATGCCGCCAGCGCCGAAGATAATCATGACGCCTGGGAAACCGCTCTGCATTTGGCGGACACCGTAACTGCGGAAGAATTATTTACTGTCTCTCATGAAGAGTTGATTCACCGCCTGTTCCACCAGCTAGAGCCGGCCACACTGGGAACAGACAGTATCCGCTTCAAGTGCAGCTGCTCACGGGAGCGCAGCGCGCAGGCACTGATATCTCTGGGCGCTGAGGATGTATTCAGGCTACTAGAGGAACAGAGCGGGGAGATTGTTACAGATTGTCAGTTCTGCAACGCCCAATATCGCTTTGACCGGGAGCAGGTCGAATCCCTGCTGAACGCCCCACCCCACACCCTGCACTAGGAAGCTCCAGCGGTGGGGGAGCACCTCTCCCCACCGGCTAGCTCGGAGGTGTTCACCCAACAAAAATTCATTAAGGGAATACAGATATTAACAGCCATAAATTTAAGAAATGACAATTCATTAAATTTCATATGACAGCGCTATCAAAGTGCAAAAAGTGACCGTATTTGCTACCCGCTTATTTTGAATTTTGCCATAATGCGCCCCCCAAATTTTGCCTGGTTGTCTAATACTTGGACGGCCCATTATTTTTTACTATCCAACATTCACGGGTAATCGACGAATGGCACAGATCGACGACACCGCGCTGGTTTTCAAGAACCTACCGCCAGCACAATTGGTAGAGCAGGCTCTTACGCGCGGCGAGGGCAAATTATCTGACACAGGCGCACTGGTCACTGAAACCGGCGCCCGCACCGGCCGCTCACCGGCGGACCGCTTTGTTGTGGAAGAGCCCTCCACCGCCGACAGTATCGCCTGGGGCAATGTGAACCGCCCCTTCTCCCAGGACAAATTCGATGCCCTGTGGGATCGCGTTGAAGCATTTGTCGCCGGCGGTGACAGCTTCGTACAGCAGCTGCATGTGGGCCAGGATGAAGATCACTACCTGCCGGTTGTCGTAACCACCCAGACCGCATGGCACAACCTGTTCGGCCGCAACATGTTTATCCGCGCCGAAAAGTACAATCCCAAAGGCAAGGAAGAGTGGCGCATCATCCACGCACCGAACTTCGTATGTGAGCCAGAGCGCGATGGCACCAACTCTGAAGGCTGTGTGATCATCAACTTCGGTCAACGCAAAGTACTGCTCGCCGGTATGCGCTACGCCGGAGAAATGAAGAAAGCAATGTTCTCTGTGCAGAACTTCCTGTTGCCAGAAAAAGACGTGATGCCAATGCATTGTGCTGCCAACGTTGGCGAAGATGGCGACACCTGTCTGTTCTTCGGCTTGTCCGGCACCGGCAAAACCACCCTTTCCGCCGACCCCGAGCGCTACCTGATTGGCGACGACGAACACGGTTGGAGTAAGGGCGCCGTGTTCAATATGGAAGGCGGCTGCTACGCCAAAACCATCGACCTGAGCCAAAAGAATGAGCCGGTTATCTGGGATGCTATCCGCTTCGGTGCCATCGTCGAGAACGTAGTTACCAACGACCATGGTACCGCAGATTACTGTGACACCAGCCTCACCGAAAATGGTCGCTGCTCTTACCCACTGGAGCACGTTGAGATGCGCCAGCTGGAAAACCGCGCCGGCGAACCGAAGAATGTGATCTTCCTGACCTGCGACGTATCCGGCGTGTTACCCCCGGTATCCATCCTTTCCAAAGAGGCCGCGGCTTACCACTTCCTGTCCGGATATACTGCCCGTGTCGGCTCCACCGAGCTGGGTGCAGAGGCCGGTATCCACCCGACGTTCTCTACCTGTTTCGGAGCGCCCTTTATGCCGCGCGCTCCCCGTGAATACGCCGACCTGCTGATGAAGCGTATTGAAGACTTCGGCTCCAAGGTATACCTGGTTAATACCGGCTGGACCGGCGGTTCGGGTGATAATGGCAAGCGCTTCCCGATCCCGGTGACCCGCGCCGTGGTTGCCGCCATTCAGAGCGGAGCATTGGAAGGTGCCGCTACAGAGCACCTGGAAGCCCTGAACCTGGATATTCCTCTGCAAGTCCCTGGGGTAGACAAGGCCTATCTGAACCCTCGCGAAGCCTGGGATGATAAGGCTGCATACGACGACCAGGCAGGCAAGTTGGCTAAATTGTTCGCTGAGAACATTGAGAAATTCAGCGTTAGTGAAGAGGTTAAGAGCGCCGGCCCCAAGGCCTGAGTTCTCCCTTCCAACGTTGACCCTTTGGCGGTGCCACATCGCCAAAGGCAATAAAAAAGCCCTGACGCCGAAAGGCCTCGGGGCTTTTTTACGTCCGCTGACTATTCCTGCCCTGTCGAATTTTGCGGCTATAGTGTTTAAACGAGCGCCGACGAATTAGACGTCTGCAGAGCGTCCCTCGCTTTGCAGCCCAGCCCCAGGAGCAGTAGTCGCAGCCCATGTCCGCAGGCAATTTTTATATCCGCTTCAGGACACTATATCCACACCAGCCACCCGGTCGCAGGGTAAACCGTTGGGTGATCGGCTGCCTGGCCCTGTTACTGGCCTCACTACTGCTGGCATTGTGGCTGTTTCTCTACCTGAAATCCCAGGAAAGGCCCTACGTGGAAATCAAGGGCCAGCGTATTGCCAGCGGAGAGAGTTTTGAGAGCTTCTTGCGCAATGGCAACAATCGCGAACGAGTGCAAGCCCTCAGCCATTACCTGTCGAGCCAGGGCCTTGGCAAAGTTGTCCCGGTGAGTAACTTACTGCGCCAGGGCGGTGAATGGCTCGAACTAAAGGAGCCCCCTTTTGCAATCCCCCCTCAGGATCAATGGCAAAACATCACCAACACCCTGGCACTGCTGAGGGATCAAATCATCCCCCTGATTGGCCCAGTGGATGTCGTATCGGCATTTCGCAGCGATAGCTACAACCGTAAGTTGGAGCACAGTGACAGGGCTCGGCACCGGGACTTTTGCGCCTTGGATCTGATTCCAAAATCCAACATCAGTCACCGGGAGTTGGTAGAGGAATTGCGCACACTTCACGCACGTCTCGGCCCCGAGAGTAATTTGGGCCTCGGTCTCAGCGATGGGGTGCGCTTTCATATCGACACCTGTGGCTATCGCATCTGGTAATTGCGGAGATCACCGTGGATACTCAAGACAACAGAGAATGCGAACTCGAAAGCCCGCAAACTCAGCGCCGTCGCTTGCTGCTATTCGGTGCCATTCTACTTATAGCCATTTTGGTCATACTGCTTTTCACCTCGGAAAAAACAAGGGAGCTGGGAGAGCGCTTAATCAGCCCCATAGACCTACTTCCATTGCCGGAAATCCCCGATGTATACGATATCCAGGGGTATCCGGCAGCCTCTGAAAGAGTTTTCAGCCGCTTCCTAAAGCAGAAGGGCAACCATGCACTGTATTCCAAGTTAAAAGATTTCCTGCGTATAAACCGGGTGGATCAGGTGGTGCCTCCTTTTGAACTGTTGCGCCAGGGCAGCGACTGGCAGGACCTGGAAGAACCGCCGTTTGCCATTCCCCCGGTAGAAAACTGGGGGGCCATGGTGTACACCCTGCGGGCGGTGCAGCGGGAAATCGTGCC
Source organism: Microbulbifer sp. GL-2 (assembly GCF_007183175.1). NCBI lineage: Bacteria > Pseudomonadati > Pseudomonadota > Gammaproteobacteria > Cellvibrionales > Microbulbiferaceae > Microbulbifer > Microbulbifer sp. GL-2. Next base: position 1,812,058 of record NZ_AP019807.1, on the reverse strand, counting down.
GATTATCGGTCCCGTCACCGTGGTCTCCGGCTGGCGCACCACCAGTTACAACAGTAAGGCCGGCGGCTCCAGGGGCAGTAAACATTTGCATTTTTGTGGTTTGGATATTGTCCCGCAGAAAAAATTCTCCCGCGAACAACTGGTGCCTGTGCTGAAAAATATCCATAAACACAATGGCCGGCAATGGAATATGGGCCTGGGTATTTATAAAGGTATTCGCTTTCACGTAGACACCTGCGGTTACAGGCGCTGGTAAATCCTCCATTCTTCTGCTTAGATAGAGCGCAAATAAGGCGCCCGATACCACAGGGCTTTCGCAGAAGCAGAGGAAGTTTCCGTGCAGGAAAAATTAGAAAGGCGCTCATTTATCCTTTCATTATTGCTGGTATCAGTGGCCTTCCTGCTGCTGGTAAAACCTTTTTTTACACCGATATTCTGGGCCTGTGCAACCGCCCTGATTTTTTATCCGGTGTACCGCCGGCTGATGCAGCGCTTTCCCAACTCACCCAACTCCATGGCACTACTGACACTATTCATGTGTATTGTGCTACTGGTAATACCCGTGCTTGTGGTAGCCACCTCATTTATTAACGAGGCAGTATCGCTGTATCACAAAGTACAAAATGGCGAGATTGATATTTCCAAATCCCTGGAACAGGTGCGCAGCACTTTTCCGCGAGTCAACGATGTGCTCGAAGGTATTGGTGTCGATATCGACGAGGCGAAGCAACGCTTACTCGGCGGAGTGATGAACGCGGGCAGCTTTATCGCCAAAAATGCTATTGAGGTAGGCCAGAACACTGTTAACTTTTTTGTCATGCTGGGCTTGATGCTCTATCTCACCTTCTTTTTAATCCGCGACGGTGAGCGACTGGTAAACCTGATTATTCACGCCCTGCCCCTCGGTGACGAACGCGAACACCTGCTGCTGGCCAAGTTTGCCGAGGTTACCCGCGCAACCATCAAGGGCAACCTGGTGGTCGCCATTACCCAGGGTACCCTGGGCGGTATTATTTTCTGGGTCCTCGACCTGCCCGCTCCACTACTGTGGGGTGTGCTAATGACCCTGCTATCGCTGTTGCCAGCTGTAGGTGCCGCATTGATCTGGTTCCCCGCATCCATTTATCTGTACGGGATTGGCGAGCCGATAAAGGCCTCCATACTGCTCGCCTACGGATTTACCGTCATTAGCCTGGTGGATAACCTGCTGCGCCCGATATTGGTTGGGCGAGATACCAAGCTGCCAGACTATCTTGTACTGTTTTCTACAGTGGGCGGCCTCTTTATGTTCGGTATCAGCGGCTTCGCCATAGGCCCGCTACTCGCAGCACTATTCCTCGCGTTTTGGGAGATATTTATGAGGGAGTTTGTTCATCCAGAAGATATGCTGATGCCACCTAAGCCTGACGGTGACTAAATTGTTTTAATCCGCTTCGGGGGCTGGGGACTCCCGTTCGCGCAGCGCTTTAAAACGCTGGTTGAGATTACTCATCGGCACCTGATCAACCAGCAGCACACCTTCATTGGCCCGGTCTAAATCGGCAATCAATAAAATCACCGTAGCGAATGTAAGTGCCAGGGCCAACACTACCTGCGCCGAACCACCGCGACTAGACCCCAGTTGGTAACCGATAGCAAACATGGCGAGTATGGTCATAAAATACAGCGCCAGCCATAGGGGCGCTGGAATACGATATTGTAAGCCCACCACCACCCTGGCACGATGCAAGTCCATCATCCTGTTAACCGGGTCGGCGAACTGGCGCAGATAATCTGCGTTGTAGTCCCAGGCGATATGGCCCTGTACCAACTGCCATAATTCCCGCTGAATTTCCTCGCTGCGAGCAATATCTGCAGGGCTCACCGGAGTGGAAGGATCAAAGTCGCGCAAATCCACATATTCCGCAAGTAGTCCACGGGCGCGATCGCGCTCCATCTCCTCGAGAAAACCCGCATTCAGGTAGGCCGCCTGGATGGTATTGACCTCCTGTAATAACAAGGCCTTGCGCTCATTAAAGCGGTCCGCCGTCATATTAAAGGTAAAGGCCAATACAAATGCCACCAAGCCCAGGGTCGCCGCCACAGCACTACCGATCGACGACTCTCCATTGATGGTTTCTTTTTTGAGTCGCCTACGCCCCCAGAATACCCCTAGCGCCAAAGCGCAGAGAACCAGCGCTACAGTAATCAGATAGATCAGCGGCAGTGGCAGCGTGTAAAATATATTGCCCGAATGCATAGGGGACCTCACAGACTCAGGAAAGTCTGGTCCAAGGAAATGGCACTGACCAGTTTTCCTAAACTCTCTACAGGGCAGGAGGTTCCATGGGCAACCACCTCCAACCTACTAGTGTGTACCACTTTGTAGCGGTAGCATAGGCGCAATTTGTTCAAGAGCGATTTGACCTATGAAATACTGGATTACCCTGATTGTGACTGCATTTTTCAGCCTGCCAGTGATGGCACTTGAAGTTGGCGACAAGGCGCCGGACTTCTCCCTCAAGGGATCTGATGGCAACACACACAGGCTGGCTGAGCACAAAGGTAAAAATGCTGTGGTCATTGCCTGGTATCCACGGGCCTTTACCAAAGGCTGCACCATCGAGTGCAAGTCACTGGCAAAAAATGGGCACAGAATTCGTCAATTTAATACGGCCTATTTTATGGCGAGCACCGATGATATCGATGAAAACATACGCTTCGCCAAACAAAACGGCGCCGACTTCCCCCTCCTGAGCGATCCAACGGGAGAGGTCGCCAAATCCTATGGCGTATTAATTCCAATGATAAATATCGCACGGCGCATTACCGTCTATATCGGTAAGGATGGAAAAATTCTAAAAATTGATAAAGATATCAACCCTGCCACCAGCGCAGAGGATATCGCCAGGAATCTGGCCAAACTCGGTGTGGAAAGAAGTGAACTTTAAATAAATATCAAGCAAAGTGGCTCTAGTTTCTTTACTAAGGGCCACTTTTATTCAGGCCGGTTTAGTTGTCATACTTCGTCACTGTATTACGAAAGAGATACCAAAACAGCATTTCTCCCCCTCGAAATCTCCAAGCCATTTACAAACACTCAAGGTCTCCTCTCCCTGACTGGATTTAACTACATGCTCAAGTAAATAATCCGGTTCGCCGCTAGCAAAGACGCGCATATCCGCCTTCCTTAACGCCTCGGCATTCTCCGCCCAGACCAACTGGTTATCAGTCTTCCCTACCACATCCTCACCTGCCAACTCACAGATCTTGCGATTAGCCCAAATATATTTTTCGCCTTTATCTTTCACCCAAAACAGGAATGGCACGTTATCGACAACACTGAGCTCTCCGGCGTTCATAGAAATCCCCTCTGACAGCTACTCACACATTTAAAATCAATTAATAAATAAAAGTGTAAAAGCCAAAGAGAAATTTGCCCGCTTCATTCATTGAAATTTTAAAGTGAAAATCTAATTCATCCGTTTCAATAGGGTTTACAGTACAAAATTAATCCCTAATACCCGCTAATTTCCAATTCTTTAAGTTTTCTCGTCAGTGTATTCCGCCCCCAACCCAGCAAGTCCGCTGCATCGCGCTTGCGCCCAGCCGTGTGCTTCAAGGCAATTTCTATTAAAGCGCGTTCAAAAGCGGGAACAGCCTCACTGAGTATTTCACGCCGTCCGGAAGAAAGGGCTTGATCCGCCCAGATACGCAGGGACTTTTGCCAGTCCAGCGGAGACTCAGCCTCTTGCCCCTGTTGATGCAGCTCCTGGGGCAGGTCTTCAATATGCACTTCGCGACCAGAGGCCATTACAGTAATCCAACGACAGGTATTTTCCAGCTGGCGTACATTGCCAGGCCAGTCGAGCCCCGACAGGTATTCCTCGCTTTCCTTGGTCAGGATTTTTGGCTCCACCCCCAGGTCTTTGGCGGCGGCATTGAAAAAATGGCGCACCAATCTGGGGATATCCTCGCGGCGATCAGCAAGCCTGGGAATATGAATACGAATTACATTCAGGCGGTGGAACAGATCCTCACGAAACTTGTGCTGAAGCACCAGTTCCTCAAGATTTTGATGGGTAGCAGCGATAATACGCACATCCACTTTTACCGGTGTATGGCCACCTACCCGGTAAAACTCCCCATCCGCCAGGACGCGTAATAAGCGGGTCTGGGTTTCCGCAGGCATATCGCCAATTTCATCCAGGAAGAGAGTACCGCCATTGGACTGCTCAAAACGACCGGCGCGTTGCGAGCTAGCACCCGTAAAAGCACCTTTTTCATGGCCAAACAATTCAGACTCCATCAGATCCTTGGGGATGGCGGCCATATTCAGGGCGATAAATGGCTTATCTCTGCGCGGACTGTGATTGTGTAGTGCCTGTGCCACCAACTCTTTACCAGTGCCGGACTCACCATTGATCAATACCGTAATATTGGAGTGTGACAGTCGGCCTATTGCACGGAAGACTTCCTGCATGGCAGGTGCTTCGCCAATAATTTCTTTATTTTCAGTGCCATTCTCCGGCTCAAAACGTTCCTCCTGCGCCTGCTCACTCGCGTGTACCAATGCACGGCGCGTGACGGCTACTGCTTCATCGATATCAAAAGGCTTGGGCAGGTATTCGAAAGCGCCACCCTGGTAGGCGGCAACAGCGCTATCCAGGTCCGAGTGGGCAGTCATAATAATAATTGGCAGGCTCGGGCGCTCCGCCTGGAAACGCTGCAGTAATTTGAACCCATCGGAGCCCGGCATACGAATATCACTGATCACCACATCCGGTGAGTCACTATAAAAATCATCCAGGGCACGGTCGCCGCTCTCGTAACATTGTGTCTCTATTCCCTCACGAGAAAGCGCCCTTTCCAGCACCCAGCGGATAGATCGGTCGTCGTCAATAATCCAAACGCGATTACTCATTCTCTAGGTTCCTGTATTGGCTGATTCGGTAGCAAGTGGCAAATAAATCTGGAATACAGTGCGGCCGGGACGGCTATCGCACTTAATTAGGCCGCGATGCTGATTGATAATGTTCTGCGATATGGAAAGGCCCAACCCCGAACCCTCGGCACGCCCGGAAATCATCGGGAAAAAGATACGCTCACGAATCTCCTCGGGAATACCCGAGCCGTTATCTTCAATTTCAATGCGGCATACCAGCGGGCAGTTGCGCCGGCCGATAGTGAATTGACGCTGTACTCTGGTGCGTAACACCATTTCGCCGCTGGTGAGGCCAATGCTCTCGCTAATTGACTGCATGGCATTGCGGGCAATATTCAGCAATGCCTGAATCAGCTGTTCACGATCTGCCGGCACATCGGGAATAGAGGGGTCATAATCCCGGCGGATGCCCAGCTCACCACCACACTCCGCCTCCAGCAACTGCGCCACCCGCTCCAAAATTTCATGGATATTGGTATCCACCAACTGTACCGGTTGACGCGGCCCCAGCAGGCGGTCCACCAAATTACGCAGGCGATCCACCTCCTCAATGATGATCTGGGTGTACTCCTCGAGGGAGGCATCTGGCAACTCCCGTTGCAAAAGTTGTGCGGCGCCGCGAATACCACCGAGAGGATTTTTCACTTCGTGGGCCATACCCCGCACCAGATTGCGCGCGGTTTCCTGAGTGCTGAGCAGTGCATCTTCGCGGGCAATGCGCAGAAGGCGGTCCATCGCTTGCACCTCAACCAATAGGACACCCAGCTCCGGCAACGGGCTTACCGAGTAATCTACGGTGCGCGCCTCCAGATTGTGCAGGCGCCAACGAGCACGTCGCACAGTGTATTTTTCACCGCTAGATAAAGCGCTCTGCAGGGCCTTTTGCGCATCTACTGACTCTCGTACCACCTCTTCCAGTGGCAGGCCAATGACCCGAGTGCTGGATGCCGCCAACAGGTCCTCGGCAGCGTTGTTCAGATAGCAGAGAGATAACTTGTCATCCAGCACCAGGACAGCTGAAGTGAGGTTGTCTAGAAGCTGGCGCAACTGGCGATCTTTGAGCATTCAGTGGTTTCCGGTTCTCTGCGGCGGCCAGGGTAAAGTTCTCCACCCGGCGCGGTAAGCCCTTGTATCTAGCCAGTGCAAAAAGCAAACCAAAATGGCGCACAGGGTCATCTACAGCCGCAACACCCAATTTAGAAGGGTAATTGCAGTGCGCAAATCGACACGAGTCGTTTATACAACCCTTAAGGATCAAGCCCGCGCAGCTAGAAGAAGAGAATGCACCACAGTGGTGCAAAGGTCAAAATTTAACCTTTCTGGAGGGGCATAGTGAATACAATGTGCGAGACAGAGAAGACAGGCAAAAAATAATGAGGCCCTGCTACCACCTAGAACGGCAGCAGGTAACCGAGGTACTCAGGGCTGAGATTGTGACTGGGCCAGGCTGGATCCAAGTAGTGAAGCTTTGGGCACCCGGGGTGCCTGAGGGTTAGTGTTGTCCAGTTGGGCCACACTGGGGCGCTTCACATAAACGGTAATTACCTGGGAGCGGGCCAGTACTTGCCCACTGGCATTGACAAGCACCGCCTGCACGCTGTGACTGCCGCGCTCCAGAGCTGATATATCTAAGTTTGAGCCCGCAGAGCTACCACTCCACGGTTGACCATCTACCACCGCAAAAAAACTGGCGCCTTCTGGATAGGCCGGCTGCACATCCACTTGCAGGGGAATAAAGCGCTGTCCCGGAGGAATAGTGGCGCCGTCAATCGGACTCACAATCTGGATGGAAACTGGACCGGAGCTGCCCTCTTTGCTGCCTTCATCTCTCCCCTCATTTTTTGGAGAGAGCTTGCGGGTTGGCTGCGTACGCGGCAGAGCAATCGGCTGAACATTAATTGGGGCCAGTTCGACCTTTTGTGCATCGCCATTGGCAGGCGGTGTATCGCTGAAAGTGACCTGGCCATCGGGACCGATAACCTTGTAGATGGCGCCAGAACCACTGCCACCGTCAGTACCAGCCAGGGCAACCATGGGGATGACAAGGAAAAGTGCCTGAAGCAGTCTCATATATCCCATAAAACGTGTTCGGCCGCTTTGCGGACGCTCCTTTTCACCTACCCCTGTCGGGGATTCAATCGGATTGGGCAGTACTCACATAAACCGCCAGAACCACAAGCGGCAAAAACAACCTTCCCAACTGACAGTTTACCCGCAATAAAAAAGCCCGCACCAGGGCGGTGCGGGCTTTTCGAGAACAGCTAGGCGGCAACTTTGTGATGCCGGTCGCTATTACACGGAGTAGTACATGTCGAACTCGACCGGGTGAGTGGTCATATTCAAGCGCTCTACTTCTTCGCGTTTCAGCTCGATGTAAGCATCGATCGCGTCGTTGGTGAATACCCCACCTTCAATAAGGAACTCGCGATCCTTATCCAATGCATCCAGGGCACCTTCCAGGCTGGCAGCAACGGTCGGGTACTCGGCCAACTCTTCCGGCGGCAGATCGTACAGGTCCTTGTCGGCGGCATCTCCGGGGTGAATCTTGTTCTTAATGCCGTCGAGGCCCGCCATCAGCAGCGCGGCAAACGCCAGATAAGGGTTGGCGGTCGGATCTGGGAAGCGGGTCTCGATACGCTTGCCCTTCGGCGAAGTCACATACGGGATACGGATAGAGGCGGAGCGGTTGCGCGCGGAGTAGGCCAGAATAACCGGCGCTTCAAAGCCCGGTACCAGACGCTTGTAGGAGTTAGTGGACGCGTTACAAATCGCGTTCAGCGCGCGTGCGTGCTTCACGATACCGCCGATGTAATAGAGGGCTGCCTCAGACAGGCCCGCGTATGCGTCGCCAGCAAACTGGTTTACACCATCCTTGGTGAAGGACTGGTGTACATGCATGCCGGAACCATTGTCACCTACCAGAGGCTTGGGCATGAAGGTCGCAGTCTTACCGTAGGCGTGCGCTACATTGTGCACTGCATATTTTAGAATCTGTACCTCGTCCGCTTTCTTGGTCAGGGTATTGGCGGCTACGCCAATCTCACACTGGCCAGCGGTGCCAACTTCGTGGTGGTGCACTTCTACCTGCAGGCCCATTTGCTCCATAGCGGAACACATAGCAGCACGCACATCGTGCAGGGAGTCAACCGGGGGAACTGGGAAGTAGCCACCCTTAACGCCGGGACGGTGGCCGATATTACCTTCACTGAAATTGTGACCAGAAGACCAAGCCGCTTCTTCAGAGTTGATCTTGTAAAAGGCACCGCCCATTTCGGCGCCCCAGGTGATATCGTCAAAGACAAAGAACTCGGGCTCGGGGCCAAACAGTGCGGTATCACCCAGGCCTGTAGACTTCAGGTATTCCTCTGCGCGCATGGCGATGGAGCGGGGGTCGCGCTCGTAACCCTGACCGGTGATCGGGTCTACGATGTTACAGCGAATAATTACAGTACTCTCATCGGTGAAGGGGTCGAGGAAAGCAGTTTCATCATCCGGCATCAGGATCATGTCGGACTCGTTAATGCCCTTCCAGCCGGCGATGGAGGAACCATCAAACATCTTTCCTTCTTCGAAGAACTCGCCGTCAATTTCCGATACTGGGATGGAAACGTGCTGCTCTTTACCCTTGGTATCGGTGAAGCGCAGGTCTACCCATTTTGCTTCACTTTCATTAATCAAACCGAGCGTTTTCGCTGACATTGCTGTCCTCCAGGTCTTGAAAAGTATTTGGTCGCTATGCCTATGCTGCCGGCATTCACTCTTTACCTGGCGTGAAATAAAGCAAGGAGTGTGCCAAATTAGGGCAACTGTGTCGCAGTGGCGGTTGTCGCCGGTGCTAACCTCAGTGCAGGACCGACTGGGGCAGGATAGATGCATTGTGGCTGGGCGGCCACACGTACACGCACCAATATGGCGCACATTAATCCAAGCTCCGCCCGATAACGGTGCGCAACCAAGTTGCCTCTGGCTAGTTTATAATGCCGCACCTTCTATCAACATGCGGTACCCGACGGATTCCCATGCACTTTGTCGTCAAGTTTTTCCCCGAGATCACCATCAAGAGTAACCCTGTGCGCAAGCGTATGTCGCGGCAGCTCAAGGACAACCTGCAGCGCCTGCTGCGCCAGCTGGACGATCGTATCCAGGTGCGCAAAGACTGGGAAAAGATCGATGTGATCGCCCCGGATGCCGTAGCCCACCTCGGTGGGCGTATCGAAGAGGTTCTCTCCCACACACCCGGCATCGCCAACTTCTCCCGTGTACGCCAGTTCCCCCTGGGCGACCTGCACGATATGTATGAGAAGACCCTGGCGGTTTGGGGCCCGGCGCTGAAGGGCAAAACTTTTTGTGTACGGGTAAAGCGCACCGGCAAGCACGACTTCCAGTCCCTGGATGTGGAACAGTATGTGGGTGGTGGCCTCAACAAGAATACGGAGGCGGCCGGGGTAAAACTGAAGAACCCGGATATCACCGTGAAGCTGGAAGTCCGCCACGACAAACTCAACGTGATCGAAGTTCAGCACCCCGGTCTCGGTGGCTTTCCGTTGGGCACACAGGACCCGGTGCTATCACTGGTATCCGGCGGTTTTGACTCTACCGTTGCCAGCTACCTGATGATGAAGCGCGGTCTGCGTACCCATTTCCTGTTTTTCAACCTTGGTGGGCGCCAGCATGAGCTGGGCGTGAAGGAAGTGGCCTACTACCTATGGAATAAATACGGTGCTTCCCATCGGGTGCGTTTCGTGACAGTGCCATTTGATGAGGTAGTGGCGGAAATTCTCGAGCGCGTCGACGACTCCCATATGGGCGTAATTTTAAAGCGCATGATGTTGCGTGCCGCCGATGTCATTTCCAAGGAGCTGGAAGTGGACGCTGTAGTAACCGGCGAAGCCATTGCCCAGGTATCCAGCCAGACCCTGAAGAACCTGGCAGTGATCGATAGTGTCACTAATACCCTGGTTCTGCGCCCGCTGATTACCACCGATAAAACTGACATTATCCGTACCTCCAGGGCAATCGGCACAGAAGAATTCGCGGCAAATATGCCCGAATATTGTGGCGTAATCTCGGTCAAACCCACCACTCGCGCGAAGATTGAGAAGGTGGAATCCGAGGAAAACCGCTTCGATTTCACCGTCCTCGATCGCGCTATCAGCAATCGTTCGATCCAGAATATCGACGAAGTCATCGAGGAGGTTGACGGCCAGGCGCCGGAAGTGGAAATTCGCGAAGAGCCCGGCAGTGCCGTGGTACTCGATATCCGCCACCCCGATGAGGAGGAAATGGACCCGCTGGAGCTGGAGGGCTGCGAAGTTCAGACCATCCCCTTCTACCGCCTCAACAACAGCTTCGCCCAATTGGATCAGGAGCGTGAATACCTACTCTATTGTGCCCGCGGTGTTATGAGCCGGCTGCATGCCTCTCACCTGATGGATGAGGGCTTCCGCAATGTCGGTGTGCTGCGCCCGCAGCTCCCGCACAGGCCGGAAGGTATCAAGAAGTAATCAGGGCGCGGACAGTCCTCTGCCTGCGCCTGTTCCCGCTCCCAGAGCCCGCCCCTCTGAGAGCGGGCGGTGATTTTTTACTCAAAATTACTCCCAATTGTCATTCGCCCCCCCTATAATCGCCGCCTTTGGCCGGAATGCTGCTGTTGATACCCCGCAGGCCCCCGCCCCGATTTACCAAGATTTAACGCCCAGAGGCCCCCAGTGATAGACAATCTGCGCAATATTGCGATTATCGCCCACGTAGACCACGGCAAAACCACCCTGGTGGACAAGCTGCTGTCCCAGTCCGGCACCCTCGACCGCCGCGACGAAGGCGCCGAGCGGGTCATGGACTCCAACGATCAAGAGCGTGAGCGCGGCATCACCATCCTGGCGAAGAACACCGCTATTCGCTGGAACGACTACCGCATCAATATCGTCGACACTCCCGGGCACGCCGACTTCGGCGGTGAGGTAGAGCGCGTGCTGTCCATGGTCGACTCAGTATTACTGCTCGTCGATGCTGTGGACGGCCCTATGCCGCAGACCCGCTTCGTTACCCAGAAAGCCTTTGAGCAGGGCCTCAACCCTATCGTGGTCATCAATAAAATCGACCGCCCTGGCGCCCGCCCGGATTGGGTAATGGACCAGGTTTTCGACCTGTTCGACAGCCTCGGTGCCACCGATGAACAACTCGATTTCCCGGTAGTCTACGCCTCTGCCCTGAACGGCATTGCCGGCCTCGACGATACCGACATGGCGGACGATATGACGCCTCTGTTCCAGATGATTGTGGACAAGGTTGAGCCGCCCAAAGTCGACCCTACCGGCGCCTTCCAGATGCAGATTTCCGCCCTGGATTATTCCAGCTATGTCGGCGTGATCGGCGTTGGTCGTATCACTCGCGGTACCCTGAAGCCCAATCAACAGGTTGTAGTACTGGACCGCGAAGGCAATTCGCGCAAGGCCAAGGTACTTCAGGTTATGGGCTACCTGGGTCTGGAGCGTGTCGAGGTTGAGCAGGCTAGTGCCGGCGACATCGTCTGCATCACCGGTGTGGGCGAGTTGAATATCTCCGACACCTTGTGTGATGTCGACACCCCGGAAGCCCTGCCCGCCCTGAGCGTGGACGAGCCCACCGTGAGCATGACTTTCCAGGTCAACGACTCTCCCTTTGCCGGTCAGGACGGCAAGTACGTCACCTCCCGCAATATCAAAGAGCGCCTGGACCAGGAGCTGATCCACAACGTGGCTCTGCGCGTAGAGCAAGGCGACTCCCCGGATAAATTCAAGGTTTCCGGCCGTGGCGAGCTGCACTTGTCTGTTCTGATCGAATCCATGCGCCGCGAAGGTTTTGAATTGGGTGTATCCCGCCCCGAAGTGGTGCAGAGAGAAGTTGACGGAGAAATCCACGAACCCTATGAGCAGGTGGTTATCGACGTTGAGGAACCACACCAGGGTCCGATTATGGAAGAGCTGGGTCTGCGTAAGGCCGACCTCACCAATATGGAACCGGACGGCAAAGGCCGCGTGCGCCTGACCTTTATCGTGCCCTCCCGCGGCATGATCGGCTTCCGCTCGCAGTTCCTCACCATCACCAGTGGTTCCGGCATCATGACCAGCATCTTCGACCACTACGGTCCGGTGAAGCAGGGCGAAGTGGCCAAACGTATCAACGGTGTTCTGGTTTCCATGGTCAAAGGCAAGACCCTCGCCTACGGCCTGTTCGCTCTGCAAGACCGCGGTCGCTTGTTCCTGGGCCATGGTGAAGAAGTCTATGAAGGTCAGATCGTCGGTATTCACTCCCGCGGCAACGATCTCGTGGTTAACCCCACCAAAGCCAAGCAGCTAACCAACGTGCGCGCTTCCGGTACCGATGACGCACTCACCCTGTCGCCGCCTATTCGCCACACCCTTGAGCAGGCGCTGGAATTTATCGAAGATGATGAACTGGTAGAGGTAACACCAAACTTTATCCGTTTGCGCAAGAAAATCCTGCAGGAAAATATGCGCAAGCGCGCGAAGAAATGATTTTCTTCTGAGAAATAAAAAGGGCCCAATTGGGCCCTTTTTATTAATAGCTTGCAGCTGTTTTTCTGCTTGAGCCTCTATTTACGCCAAAAATTTACACTCATTACATCTAGTATCCTCACAGGTTCTCCGTACCTAATGGGATTATTTATTCGCTTGCAAACGCAATTCCGGGCACCAAGAAAATACGGAGTCAATATCCACCCCAGGATCAAATTTCATTCGATTTTCAGCAGCCGGAATGAAATTCATTGCCGCAATCAAAATCCATGAAGGTAGACCTACTGACAACAAGTTTTATGACTGGCAATTTTCCCAATCAGGATATCCTCAGGGGTTGAGTACTAATAAACCTTGCCGTTTATTCTTCAAATCTGGTTTCAGACAGCAGTCTATTCCTTGATTAGAAGGGCAGGATAATTATTTATAACCTCCAAATATCATTCCTTTTTACCTCAGAAATCGCCTCAATCCGGTTCCAGGATGGCACCCTCTGTACATGGCCTTTCCCTTACCCCGGGGAACCACAGCAACCTCATGACTTAACAGCAGGTGCATCTCAGGGGCAAAACGTACTGCATGTTGTTGAGCCGCTGTGTAGATAGCTTTGTGCGTGTGGTGATTATGTACCCAGTTTTCCAAGTCTTTCAGTGAGACAAACCAGGCTATTGTCTCTGTATCGGGCCTTCCCCGTGCCGGCTTCTCATCTTGTAAAAGACGCGCACTGAGACAGCGAGATTTAATTGGATTTTCAGCAAGATACCTTACTCCCTGCTCATATTTTGGGAATAACTTCTCTACGTAGGTTTCCCGCTCGACAGAACTTACCGTTGAATAACCCTGCACAGTTCGGATCATGCAGGCATTTTCAGGCAGCATGATCTCTTCACCTGATTGTTCTGCTAGCAATACTGGCTCCAGTTTTTTTAAATGGCCTGGAAGTCCATCATTCTCGGCTGCAGCAATACGATCACGCATAGCTCCCCAATAAGCATGATCTCTTTGCTCACAAACTTCAAAATGTCGAAAAAGGCCCCAGTCCGCTATTGGCATAGATGCCGAGACTTCGAAATGGCTGCGTGGAACAGCCAGTGCTTCATACCAGAACCCACACCCCTCCCTGATATTTACCGCCAACTCACTAATTCCCTTGGGCAGCCACTCATTCATGGAGTCTTCACAGGTCCAGTATGTAATGGCGATATCATTATAAGCACCCTGAGAGTCAATATGACCTGCGCGCTCAAAATGTAGTAAGCCCTCAGCAAGAGACAAAGAATTTGCCAGGCGACTAAATAGCAAATCATTTAGCTTGCCATCCATCAACTGTAAAGCAACCTGGCACTGTACATACCATGCCTCAGGAGGAAGAGCCAACTCCCAAGAAGGGTATGGAGGTTCAAAATTACCTGGACGGTTTTTCATGATTCCTTTCTTGCTTTCAAATTAAATAAATTGCAATGAACTTCATTACATAACTGGTTCTTCAAAAACCCATAAAATCAACAGGAAGTATCAAGAGCTAGATAATTTTCCCTCTATTGAATATTTTTTATTCTCAACTTTAAAATTATCGTAAAGTCGCTGTACAGAATTTATCTGGCAAGACAAGACTCTATTTTGACATTGTTGAATCTAGCCATACGGCTTAATAGTACGGACGTACTCAGGAAAGCATCAAACTCTAAAGAATCTTCGTTCAACACTTTGCCACTCGCTCAAAGCAGTTGGAGAATGCAGGCAAACCGTAATTTGCTCGAACTTATCAGTATACTCATGCAGTACTTCCAAAGCCTGGTGTGCGGCAATCACATGGGGAAATCGATTAGTACCTGCTCCAAGTGCAGGAAAAAGAATATGCTTAAGGGCTTTTTTTTCTGCCAGGTCAAGCACACTTTCGTAGCAATATCGTAGCTGTTTTATCGCCTGAGCACCCCATTGATCACCACTACTCCACTGTGGTGTAACCGTATGCAACAGATAATCCACTGGCAGGTGGAAAGCTTTGGTGATACGCGCCTCCCCCACCGCACATTCCGGTTGTTTTTTACACTGTTGCTCAAGCTCTCTACCACCCAGGGCAAAAATTTGAGCGGAAAGCCCACGTCCACAAATAAGGTGTTTATGTGCAGGGCATGCGAGTGCATCACCACGCAAGGTCAGAATATCGCCCCAAGTCAGATCAATTTGTGTCACGGTTTCTCAGTTCTTAAGTTTGGTTTACAGATACTTTAGCTTGCTACTTTGGTCGGTGAGCGAATCCCCCTATACTCAGCGCAGCTTCATAGCGCCGATGAATGCAGTGACGCTACCCGACGCTTGATCATTAGCGGAAAGTTGTAGCCGGTAGAGCAGCAGAGAAAACCATGAACACAGGGTATAACAAACAGAATCCCTCGATGGCCACACCGATGAAGGAGCTGGAGCGTATAGATCTGCGCCGCCGTATCATGGCGTCATCCTATATGTTGATATTCGCGATGGCGGTAACTGGTGCCATGGCAGTAATTGCCCTGACTGCTGCCGATATCCTGCAAGCCATTACTCTCTCTGCCGCAGCGGTAGTTATTTTGGGCGCTTATGTCGCAATCAATGTAATGGGTCCCAGCGAAAAGACGCCACTTTTGGTCGGAATCCTGTTACTGGTACTCTATTTCTATTTGTTGTTATCTGGTGGAGTAAATAATACTGGTTTGATGTGGGCAGTCATGCTGGTACCAGGCTTTATCAACCTCTACGGTTATAAGACCGGCACCGTCGCACTCATCGCTATTGGCACAGTTACCGCCACCGCACTTTTCTACCCTAATTTTCCCGGCCTGACCGCAGAATATGATACCGCTTATCGCGCGCGCTTTATTGCAGTGTTTGGCGCCCTTACCGCACTGACAGCTCTGCTCGACAGCAGTCGCCACCACACTCAACAACTGCTGCAAAGGCTGACAGGGGAGCTGGAGAAAAACGCTTCCACGGACACCCTAACCGGCCTCGCCAATCGCCGTGAAGCCTATCGCGCAATTCATGATATGGAGCGCCGCAACAAGGAGCTGCGCGACCGATATGTGATCCTGATTGGTGACCTGGATAATTTTAAAACGATAAACGATACCCACGGTCACGCTTTTGGTGATCGCATATTACAGGATGTTGCCAAGATCCTTCGGAGCAATACACGTACGGAGGATATTGTAGCGCGCTGGGGTGGTGAAGAATTCCTACTGCTATTGCCCAATACCGACGTACGCGGAGGCAGTGTTTTGGCGGAAAAATTGCGCCGCAAGGTGGAGGCATTAAGCCGCCGCTATGTACAGTCAGTCAAAGTTTCCATCAGCTTCGGATTAGTTGAGGGCAGCAGTAACGGCAACCCTCATAACCAGCTGTTGGCAGAGGCAGACAAACGTATGTACCGTGCCAAGAACAGCGGCCGCAACCAGGTGGTGGCGGCCTGAAAAGGCGCATACCTCAGCCGATAAAACCGCGCAGGAAGAAACCCACCCCCAGGGCAAGCAGGGCCGCACCCCCACCAAAAATCAGGGTTTTGATGCCCGCAGCCAGCACGTGTTGGGAGAACACCAGCCCCTTACATAAACCAATGGCAAAGAAGGTACTGGCCGCCAGGGCAGCGCTGCCGTAGAACTGTTCAGAAGTACTGAGAGGGGAAACTAGATAGGGCAGGAGTGGCGCAGTACCAACCCCGATAAACGCCACAAAAGTCACCAATGCAGAACCTAGGGGCCTACGCGCTGAGCGACTGATCCCATATTCCTCCGTCAGCATGGTATCTACCCATAGCTGGCGATTAGCGGTAATAGTCGCAACAATCTCATCCAGGACCTGCCCGCGAAACCCCTTGCGCTGAAAAATCTGGCGAATCTCCTCGCGCTCCCCCTCCGGCACCAGGTCGATATGCTGGCGTTCAGTGCGGGCAGCTGCCGCTGCCTGATCCCGCTCTACGCTCACAGCCTCGTAGTTACTAACCGCCATGCTAAAACCATCGGCGATCAAGTTAGCGAAGCCCATTACCAATACTACCGATTCTGAGAATCCCGCACCAAAAGCACCGGCAACTATGGCAAAGGTAGTGACACAGCCATCGATAGCCCCGAGAACAAAATCTGAAACCCGCTGTGATCTCGGTTCCCTGCCCAAACGGGCGCGGATGCGCTCGGGGCGGTGCTCCTTGAGCAGTGCCTGCCTGGAAAGTTTGTCGGAACCCCTTTCCCTATCTGTCATGCTGAAGCCTCTTGGCTCTTACTGGCTCAATATAAAAACTCCGCACCATATAGACATACACCATTTCCTCTTCAGCATATAGTTTCATGACATGCGAGTTGCGGCCAGGCATCTGGCTGTGCAACATTTCGCAAAATCTGCCCGCCAGGAAAGCGTGACACGATAGCGAGTCAGACTCTGCGCCAAATTTATTTCACAATAAAACTACCCTGGTCGACACCGGTGTTACCGGTCTTTGGATCGTAGGCATAAACCAGCATTTCGTATACGCCAGGTACACGGGTTGTGAAAGGTGCACTGAAGGTATTCATAGTCTCCTGAATTTCCAACGGCACTACAGCGAAGTCCTCCCCATCTTTTTTCACCAGGGCTGCAACCTCGATTTTACTGCCATCCCAGAGACCGCCATCTGTAAGGGAGCATCCGCACATCATCACCACATTGGCGCGTATCTCAAACGGGCTTTTATCCAAACCGGTATACAGGTGCGTCTGCGGACTAAGCAGGTCCACTACCATACCGGGAACCTCCACGATCAAACCCTCACCATTAATGGGCTTTCCGGGTACCAACCAGGTTTGGGTTTGCGCCACCACACGGGCTTGCTTCTTGATATAGGGAGCCTGAACCTCCACGGTCAGGAATACTGGTTCACTGATATCCAGTGTTGTGGTGAAGCCCGCAGCTCCCTCGCTAATAGGCACATATCGCTCCCTTGGCATCTTCATGATCTTACCGGTATCACCAGTACTACCCTGGGTTAACCCCTTTGCCAGGATTTCACCGGTATCCGCCCTGCGGATAATCACCATGGCTCCTCCAATTGAAGAGCCAATAAATTTAGCGTCCTTGGCCTTGGCTCGCACAGTAATTTCAGTGGGAGTCACTTTGGATTCAGTTTCAGCCCAGGCTCCAGGAGTAAGGATTTGCAGCAGTACTACTAAAAATATAAAAATAATGTTATTCACTATAATTTCCCTAATTACTGGAGTATTGAAGGGGCAACATAACCAATAATTACAAATACCCATAGAACGGCACCAATAGCCAACCACAGAATATTAACTGCTGTTAAGTTGGTATTGGAAGCTCCATCGACATCATTACAGGCTAAATTTGCGGCTTTTTGTGCTTGGAAAACTGGCCAGGCAGACAGGGGAAGCAGCAGTAAACTTAAATAGTAAAATGGCGTACCTACAGGAGCAAACATTGAAATCCAACCAAGCAGGTCAGAAATAATGTAAATAATCGCCATTAGAATAAAATGCCACTTATATCCACCCCCATCAATCTCAATACTCTGCTGTATTTTTTTGAAAAGCGAATATACAAAAATAAAAGAAAATATGGCGCGTAGCACTGGCAACATTTTTTTGCCATGTGCACGCTTGTACCCTCGCCACTGTCGGTAGAACCAATAAAGTGCGTACATCCCTAAAGTGCCAAAATACAATATCAGGAACTTTGTTTTAGAAACGACGTAAAACTCTGTTTCACACGCAGAGTCCCGATTTAGATTAGCCTCCGGCGCACTATACATATTCCTGCCCATCTTTTCCCTCTAGATAAAAAATACCAACAACTAACTTTCTAATTACTCAAATAACAGACGAAGTCCGAATTGGTCATCCAATAAAAAAGCCGGGCGATGCCCGGCTTTCTTTAGGAGTCAATTCGCAAATTATGCGCGTTTAACTGACTCCACCCAAGAGGCTACACGGCTTTCCAGTACCGGTACCGGCAGTGCTCCACCGCCCAGTACGGTATCGTGGAAGCCCCGGATATCGAACCTATCACCCAGTTGCTCTTCGGCTTGCTTACGCAGTTCCTGGATTTTCAACATACCGATTTTGTAAGCGGTAGCCTGTCCCGGCCATACCAGATAACGGCGCACTTCGGAGCGCACAGCAGTTTCGGGAATCGCAGAGTTCTCCAAGAAGTACTCTACAGCCTGCTCCTCAGTCCAGCCCTTGGCGTGCATACCGGTATCCACTACCAAGCGAATAGCGCGCCACATTTCTGCTGTCAGATGACCAAACAGGTTGTAGGGGTCCTCAAAGGCGCCCATTTCCATGGCCAGTTTTTCAGAGTACAGCGCCCAGCCCTCGGCATATACGGTGAAATGCGCCTGGGTGCGGAACTGAGGAATGCCCTCAAGCTCCTGCGCGATGGAGATCTGCATATGGTGGCCGGGATTGCCCTCGTGATAGGCCACAGTTTCCATATCAGTGGTGGAATAAGCACTCATGTCGGACAGGTGCGCGTAGTAGATACCCGGGCGGGAACCGTCCGGAGTACCGGGATAATAGTGCTGAGCACCACCGTCCTGCTCGCGGAAGGACTCCACACGCTTCACGATTAACTCAGCCTTGGGTAGCAGGCCAAAGTATTCGGGCAGTTTTTTGGAGATATTGTCGAGGAAGGCAGTAGAGTCATCCAGGTAACCCTGGCGGCCCTCATCGGTATTCGGGTAATAGAACTGGCCATCTTCACGGATAAATTTGAAGAAATCCTGCAGATTGCCTTCATAGCCCACCTGCTTCTTGATCGTTTCCATTTCGGCACGAATGCGCGCTACTTCCTTAAGGCCGATATTGTGAATCTCATCGGCAGTCAGGCTGGTGGTGGTAGTGCTGGCTAGGCGCTGGTTGTAGTAGGCCATGCCGTTTGGCAGAGTGCTGGCACCCTGGGGTTCCGCAGAGGCCTTTTGCATGTCTTCTTTCAACCAAGCAATCAGGGTCTCATAAGCTGGCAGGAATTCGCTTTCAAGTGCCTTGCGGGCATCGGCCGTCAGCTTGTCAGCCTGCTTTTGATCAATCTTTCCGGCTTCCAGAAGCTCAGCAATTTTGCCTTTAGCACCGGCCCATAAGGGCGCGTCGTCCCCATCGCCAAAGGGAGCACCGGCAACCAGCTTGCTGGACTGCTCAATAGCCCCCTCGTAGGCAAAACGTGGCGGACGGACACCCTCTTTAGAGGACTGCACGGCGCGCTCACGTAACTGGTTGATAGCACGGGAAATACCACCAATACGGGCGATATAGGCCTGCATATCTTCGATATTGTCCACTTTGTGGAAATTCAGCAGGAAGTTTGGCAGCTGAGACTGCACCCCGCCCATCTGTTCAAAGATATAGCCGTGACGCTTAAAAGGCTCGGCAGCCTTGGCCTGCTCATACTGGTAGATCCAGATATCGTAGGATGTTTTACCTTCCTGGCTCAGCTTGTCGTAGTCAAAATTCTTTTTCAGCTCGGCGACAGCCTTTCCCTTCCAGGCCAACTGGCGTGCTGCAGCAGCTTCGCTCATATCGTCTATCTGGTCGTACTGCTCTTTGCGGCCAAGATAGGAGAGCTGCATGGGACTGAACCGCAGCTGCTCTTCGTAGCGCGCATCCAGCCACTCGGTCAGGCGCTTGGTCTCAGCCACTGCATCAACGGTTACAGGGGCTTCGGCAACGGCACTCTGCACTTTGTCGGCATTCGCTCCTGCCTGAGCGTTCTTATCGCCCTGACAGCCCGCGAGGATAGCGACAGCCAGCAGGCTGGGAATCAAAGGGTTGTTCAGCTTAATCGGCATTTTCCTATCTCGGTCAAAAGTTGTACAAAAAAACGCCGCTAACTTTGACACGAAATCAACCAGGTGTCGATTGAAGCACCTTCAAATGCCATATCTGTGCGTTGAGCCGTGTTAGAGAGGAGAATCTGGTCTCAATTAGCCGGGCTGTCTGGGTCCTGTGTCACCCCACCCCTTGCACTACCGGAACTAATGGCGCTCTTATCCACGTCTTTTTCCAGTATATGCAGTTCGCGCTGAGGAAAGGGGATAGTTAGCCCAGCCTCTTCCAGAGCCGGTTTCAGGCGCTCCATCAGGTTCCAGTAAACTTCCCAGTACTGGTCGGTCTCGCTCCAGGCACGCAGCTGCAGATTCACTGCACTATCGGTCAGTGCTCGAACCGTATAACTGGGCTCCGGTTCAGACAGGATACGTGGCTCCTCCGCCACCAGCCTGCGCAACACGCCCAGGCCCGCCTCTATATCATCTCCGTAAGCAATGCTCGCCACTATTTCAATGCGCCGGGTTTTATTGTGACTGAAGTTAGTGAGCGCCTGCCCCCAAATCACACTATTGGGCACACTGATACGTAGACCATCGGGAGTATCCAGTTCGGTGGTGAAGAGCCCCACCTCCCGCACAGTCCCCAGCGTCTGGCCAAATTGAATTGCATCGCCCAGGTGAAATGGGCGCAGTCCCAGCAGGATAAAACCCGCGGCAATATTCTGCAGGGTATCCTTGAGTGCTAGCCCCACTGCCAGACCGGTTGCACCGAGCAGGGCAATCAGGCTGGTGGTATTGATGCCAAAGACATCCAGTACCACCAATGCCCCAACAATATAAATGGCCCAGGTGGCGATATTGCGCAGTACTGGGACCAGGGTAGCATCGAGCCGGCTAGGCAGACGCTCTACAACCCGGCGCGCCAAATGTGCCGCACCAAGGGTCAAAGCTGTCACCAATAACGCAGCCCCGAACCGCAGGAGACCGGTAATCAACAAAGGCCAGTAGTCTGTAGCCAGGTTATCCAGGTTCACAGATGCCTTCCCAGTGCGACAATGTCCGTCCTCCCAATTTACTCATCTACAACAACCCTGCGACTTCAGCCTCATTCACGCAGCGTTGATATGCCGGGCAGGAGTGCAGGTGATCGTTCACCATCCCCGTTGCCTGCATGTGGGCATACATAATGGTAGAGCCTACGAAGCTGAAGCCGGCTTTTTTTAGCGCCTTGCTCATTGCATCAGACTCCGGTGTACTTGCGGGCACCTGCTTGAGAGAAGCGGGGCGATTGACGATGACACGCCCATCGGTAAACCGCCAGAGAAACTCCGATAGGGATTGCCCCTTTTCCCGCAATGTCAGGGTGGCGCGGGCATTTTTAACTGCAGATTCCACTTTCAAACGATTGCGTATAATCCCGGGGTCTTGCAGTAATTTTTCCACTCTTTTAGGGGT
The DNA here is from genome assembly GCF_007183175.1 of Microbulbifer sp. GL-2. Taxonomy (NCBI): domain Bacteria; kingdom Pseudomonadati; phylum Pseudomonadota; class Gammaproteobacteria; order Cellvibrionales; family Microbulbiferaceae; genus Microbulbifer; species Microbulbifer sp. GL-2. Next base: position 1,790,376 of record NZ_AP019807.1, on the reverse strand, counting down.
ATAGCGCGCAATTTTTTCTACATCAAAATTATCGAAAAGGCGGCGATAATTTTTCCGTTTATTCAGTACCGTTATCCAGGAAAGGCCTGCCTGGGCACCCTCCAATAACAGGAATTCAAATAAAATTTTATCGTCTGTAACCGGGCGTCCCCATTCCTCATCGTGGTATTGCTGGTACAACGGCGTTGACAGGCACCAGCTGCAGCGCTGCTCCTCCATTATTGACTCCTAAAAAAAATTTCAGCAAATATAACTCCCTCCCAAAACTCTGGACCGTCTTGAGCCTACATACTTGTGTGTAGTTGCCGACGGGGCGCTATTGCGCCCCAGAAAAGAAATAGTGCTGGATTAACTGTAGAACCAGTAACAAGGCGACCAGAATAAAAATGATATTACTGCGATTCACTTTGACTCCAATAAATTTTGCTGTACTAACCAGTCGCGACACTCGCACAACATGGTATCCAGTGCCACCTGTGATTGATAACCTAATTCACGCTCCGCCTTGGCACTACTGGCTACGACACGACGAGTAACCAGAGTAGCTTTTTCTGGCGTAATTATCGGCTCATTTCCGCTTACCCGAGACCAAAGATCGGAGAACCAGGCGATAGATTGAATTACGAAGGCAGGAGTGGTGCGCTTGGGTACAGGCTTGTGTAGTAGCTCGGAGATTTTTCCAAAAAATTCCAGGAAGCTGGCATCGGTGCCGGCGAGAATATAATTCTCACCACAGCGACCCTTTTCAACCGCAGTAATATGCGCTCGCGCCACTGCGCCGGCGTGACAGAAAGAACCCCACCCCGGAGGTATCCCAGGTAGCTGGTTTTTATCGATCAGAAAAAAGGTCTGTGCCCAGCTGGACGTATCATATTTGCCCACAATCGCGCAGGGATTGAGAAACACCGCATTAAGCCCCTGCTCAATCTCATTGCGCACCGCGATTTCCTCGCGCTTTTTGGTATATAGGTAATGGTGGCGCGGGTCGTCAGCCAGCTTTTCGCTCTCTTCGGTAATCCTGTCCTGGTGATAGCCGTAAGCTGAAATTGAGCTGGTAACCACCATCCGGCCAACGTGTTTCTCCCTGGCCACACGCGCTATATTCGCTGCACCCTCGACATTATCCTTCCACTGTTGGGCATTGCCACCACGCCACATATTAGTATTGGCGGCCATATGGAAAACAGCATCAACATTTTGCGGGATGGCCGCATGTAGGGAATCGGGATCGTCCAGAGAAGCCTCAACCAGTTCGGCACCCATAGAACGCAGCATTTCAGTTTTTGACGTTTGCCGATGCATCGCGGTAACCCGCCAGCCATCCTTTATCAGTTGCTCCACCAGATTAGCACCGAGGAAACCGCTTCCCCCGGTTACAAATGCATGTTTCATAATTCCACCGGATGATTATTTATCGTTATTTGTCCCCAGTGATACTCTTCGCCGGAACCACTACCCACCGGAAGGGCAAACCAGCAGATAGAACCGCTGTCCCGGCAGAGCGGGCTGTACACCAAAATCCATTAATGACACAGCCCCCAAATTTAAACCCGCCAGTCAGTAAATTACCGAGAGTCACGATAAAAAGTGACCCCGATACTTACTTTGGGTTACTTAGACAGGCTACTCGATTTTCATACCCAGCTGATAGGCCAGGAAGCTCCATTGATTGGCGAAGTCTTCCACCTGCATCCACACCGGCTTGCCCGCACCATGCCCGGCCCGAGTCTCCACAGCGAGCCATACGGGCTTATCGCAGCCCTGATCTCTTTGAAGTGCAGCGGCAAACTTGTAGCTGTGCCACGGCACCACCCGGTCATCGCGGTCGGCGGTAGTGATCAGGGTTGCAGGGTAACAAGTTCCCTCACGAGTATTGTGCACCGGTGAATAGGCGTGCAGCGCCGCAAACTCCTCACGATTTTCACTCAAGCCGTAATCACTCGACCACTGGCGCGCATTGGCGGAAGCAGTGTGATATCGCAACATATCCAATACGCCCACCACAGGTAAAGCCGCAGCAAACAGGTCCGGGCGCTGCACCAGGGTAGCTCCCGCGAGCAGGCCGCCATTCGAGCGCCCACTGATACCCAGTTTTTCTGGAGAGGTTATCTTCTCCTCAATCAGCCACTCTGCCGCAGCGATAAAATCATCGAAAACATTCTGCTTTTCGGTTTTAGTGCCCGCGCGGTGCCAAGCATTGCCGTACTCGCTGCCACCACGTAAGTTGGCCAGAGCCAGGGTGCCACCCATGTCCAACCATCCCACGAAGCGGTTATAGAAGCGCGGTAGCTGGGCAGAATTAAAACCACCGTAGCCATATAGCAGTGTGGGGTTAGAGCCATCGCGCTTCATGTCTTTCTTGTGCACCAGGAACAGGGGCACGCGAGTGCCGTCCTTGCTCTTATAGAAGTGCTGGCTCACTGTCAGTTCGGAAAAGTCTGCGGCATATTTCGGCTGCTTGAACAACTTGGTTTCGCCGGTCTTCACGTTCAGGTGATAGACACTTGGTGGAGTAATGAAATTGGAAAACGAGTAGAAAGTTTCCACTCCATCCGGTTCGCCATAAAAACCTTTCACCGAGCCCACACCCGGCAGCTTCAACTCATACTGCTTCTTTCCATTGGTATCGGTCACCAATACCCGCGATTTGGCATCCTCCAGATAGTGCAGCACGAAGCGGTTGCCAATATAACTGGCGCTCTGCAGGGCGCTACCGGTCTCCGGCACCAGATCGCGCCAGTATTTCCGATTGGGCTTCTCCAGGTCGATAGCAATAACCCGGCCCAGTGGCGCCCCGGCACTGGTTTTGAAGAAGAAGGTACTCCCCTTATTACCGAGATACTGGTAGAGACCATCCCAGTCATCCAACAGCTTGACCACTTTACCGCTGTCATCGCGCAGATCGCGATAGTAGAAGCCGTTGGAATCATAGCCATCGAAAATACCAAACAGGAGGTAGTTACCATCATTACTCACCTCAGCCCCAGGGTTGCGAGTCGGGTGGTCGGTAATGCGATATACCAGTTGGTCGCTCTCCTGGGCATCACCCAGTCGATGGAAATAGATCGCTACCTGCTTGCTGTCGTCCGCACTGCCATCTTTGTTGAACGGATAGCGGCTGTAGTAGAAACCGGACTCATCGGGCGCCCAGCTGGCTCCACTGAACTTGATACCAGTCAGCTGCTCTTTCAGGTCCGCACCCGTTTTCAGGTCACGAATGCGATAGTCGGTCCAATCAGTTCCACCATCAGATATGCCATAGGCCAGATAGCGGCCCTTCGGGCTGACCTGGAGGCGCTTGGCGGCGATGGTTCCATCCTCGCTCAGGCTGCGCGGATCCAGCATTGGCTTGCCCTCCTGGGCAAGATTCCCGGTGCGATAGAAAATATTTTGGTCCCAGTCACCGTTGTTGTAGTCGTAGTAATAGCTATCGCCCTTCTTATAGGGCACACCGTAGCGCTCATAGCGCCACAACTCTGTGAGGCGGTCATTAATTTTCTGCCAGCCCGGTAGTGCTTTCAGGCGTGGCAGGGCAAACCCGTTCTGGGCCTCAACCCACTCTTTAACCTCTTTGCTCGATGTATCCTCCAACCAACGGTAGGGGTCTGCCACCTCAATACCGAAGTATTCATCCACATGTTCGACGACTTTATTTTTTGGATAACTGTCGGCCGCCTGCACACTGGCTGTAGCAAGGGTTCCGGCCAGCAGAGCCATAAGCTGTTTCTTCATACCGCTATTCCCGGTTTCTCTGCGTGAATCAGTCCGCTAATCTAGGCGATTTATTCACAAGGTTCCAGAGAGACAGAGAGGTCTGAGATGAAAGGATTGATCCAGCGGGTCAGCCACGCCCGTGTAGATGTGGCCGGACAGTCGGTTGGGGCCATTGATAATGGACTGCTACTACTGCTGGGTGTGGAGGCCAAAGACGACCGCGAGAGTGCAGACAAACTATTGTATAAGGTATTGAATTACCGGGTTTTTTCCGATGACAAAGGACGTATGAACCTGAATGTACAACAGGCCGGAGGTGGGTTGCTGATAGTCAGCCAGTTTACCCTGGTAGCCGAGACCGGCCGCGGCCTGCGCCCCAGCTTCAGTCGCGGTGCTAACCCCCAACAGGCTGAGGCGCTATACGATTACTTTATCGAACAAGCACAATCCCAGTTCGCTCCTGTAGCCTGTGGTATTTTTGCAGCAGACATGCAGGTTTCCCTTACAAATGATGGCCCGGTTACTTTTATGCTGGAAACATAATGTGCAGTGTCGCCACTGGATTTTTGGCGATTAACAGCCTGTAAATTATCGAGTACTCAATTGATTCCAGGGCCGCAACGGAAATTGTTTTAACTCGCACTTAGTGGATATAGTACACGTTCCCTTTGCCACCACGGCTGGCCGTAGGGCCTGGGTGAGGTTACCTATCCGCCTGTAGAATAGGTAAATTCAACTTAGTTTATATGGTTGATATATATGCAAATATCTGTAACAGAAAATATTCTCCTCCAACCCCTCGCAATTGCGGATGCACAGGAAATTCATTTACTTATTGAACAGAATCGTTGCCTATTGGCGAAATATCTCTATTGGGTAGAGTCCATCAAGGATCTCACCTGCACCAGGGAATATCTTTACCAGCGCATTTACAGTAAAAATACTGGAGCCGCCTGGTACAAGATTATTGTTGAAGAAAAGGTTTCAGGTATTTTTGGTATCAAAGCAGTAAACCCTCGTGAGCGATGCGCCGAAATTGGCTACTGGCTCTCCACCCACTGCCAGGGCCGAGGAGTTATGACGAAAGTAGTAGAAAAAATATGTGCACATCTAAAAAAGAGTCAGGGTATTCAGCAGCTGAGTATTCAGTGCCTGTCTGAAAATAAAGCTAGCATCGCCATAGCTAAACGGGTTGGCGGGGTTCATACTGATACAGTTGCAAACTATTATACTATTGATGGCAAAGTCCAAGATCTCAAACTCTATACTGTAGCCCTTTAGGAAACACTTTCTGCAATCAGTTATTTATTTTCAAGAGATAACACTTTAGGAGAGAGCTCAAAGACAACAGTTACAAAACAAACCACGCAACTTCGTCAGTGACCTTATTCCAGCTTGGTCTTTACCGGGCTCCACTCCAAACCATCCGCTCCCTGACCAGCCCTGAATACTCGCCCAACAGACCAATTCTCAGTATCTATCTCTACTACCTTTCCATCCCTTTGAGACCCCGCAAATAAGAATTTACCATCAGGGGAAAATAGTAGGGAGGCGGGCTCACGGGCACCTACAGCACCTACGTCAATTTCCTTGATCTCTTTACGTGTTGCTGCATCATAGATCAGTATTCTATGCCCCTGAAGGTCAGCTACAGCGACTAACTTCCCATCCGGGTTAAAGCGTATCCGAATAGGTAAATAACCCACGTCCAAGGTCTCCTTCTTCTTGAGAGTATCTGTGTCGTAAATAAAAATATTTTCCGACTGATTATTTCCTATCCATAACTCTTTACCATCAGGGCTGACCCAAACCGCCTCTGGTCCCTCACCCGCGGGTAGTGTGGTTTTCAGGTTCATTGACTCTGTATCAATAACGCTAAAAGTATCAGAGCCGCGACTGGTCACATAAGCGGTTTTACTATCTGGAGACAGTGCCAACAAGTGGCTACCTATCTGATCCGTTGAAACGGACCCAATTACTTTTCCCGATGAAACATCAACTTTAATAACATCATTGGTTTCTTCGGTTGTGACAATCACATTGTTACTATCGCTTAGCCAGGCAATGCCATGGGGACCCATGTGCGGGCTAATTTTTATGACGCTAACACGTCTGCCCGTTGCAACATCAAATACATTTAATTCCTCACCGACATAGCCATCCTCTAAATAGGAAACCACCACCGCCTTGCTTTTGTCGGGGGAAAGAATCATCTCATGGGGAGCTCCCCCTGTTTCTGACCGTTTGATTTCTTGGCCATTCTCTAGATCTATAAAACTGACTGTTCCTTCATATTTATTTCCCACGACCAGTGTGCTGGCATTAGGCGCCCCAATAGTTGTAAATAGGGTTGCCAACAAGCAGGCGAGCACTACTTTCATGCAGGGCCTCAAAATTACGCAATTATGGAGCACTAAGAATAGGCGTTAATTCAACTACTAAAAGAAAACAAACTCTAGAACCTTTTTTCATTAAAAAGGTTACTAACAGAATCCATGGATAGACCTGTGCATAATCCACTGCCAGGCCCCATTTCCCGTGGGGACCGTTTTACCGTGTAAAAAAACACCACCGATTCTGGGGGATTTCCACAAGTCTGCCGTTATTAACAGAATGCTTGGATAGACTTGTGCATAACTCTGGTATATCCGCTCCCGGCCTTACAGTTGTGTGACATCGGCCAAGCGCACAAAAAATCACCGATGCCTTATCGGTATTTTTTCAGTATTTTTTTCAGTGGAATTTCTTTTTTTTGCGGTAGAGGTTTTCTTGTTATTCGAAGTATTTATTTTGAGAATCCTACGAGTAGTGCGGTAAAACTATTCAGATAAACTCAGTGGTGGGAGGACAGATATTAATAAATAGCAGCTGTTATTTATTTTCGTGGTAAAGGTGTGTGGGAAAAAGCCTTTATTAAAAGCGCCAGAGGTTTTCTTGGATTTTTCTGAGCGTGTATTTTTCTTATTGGATTTTCCAGCCAGATTTTTGGCTATTTTTTCTGGCGATAAATTCCAACCCAGGATCCAATTCTAATCTCTCTAGCTTTTCTGTTTTTATTATTAATTTATTTAACCGATATTTTTTATTTTTTATTTTATTAAATATTTTTTCACGCATAAAAAAAGGGCCACCCAACTGGGTGGCCCTTTCGGATTAGAAGCCTGACGATGACCTACTCTCACATGGGGAAACCCCACACTACCATCGGCGATGTTGCGTTTCACTTCTGAGTTCGGCAAGGGATCAGGTGGTTCCACAACTCTATGGTCGTCAGGCAAACTGGCTTGGGTTGGCGTTGGTCTTATAAGCAATTTTGCTTGGCCTGCCGTGTTATCGCTGTTTGCCTCGGTCATATGACCGGCGATAACCCCAAATAAGTCGGTAAAACAATCTGTAGTAATACACCGCAAGTCGATCAATTGTGTGTCTCTAACTCACAATCCGCTAGCTTGCGCTAGTCGTTAGTAACCATCTCTGTTGTATGGTCAAGCCGCACGGGCAATTAGTACTGGTTAGCTCAACGCCTCACAACGCTTCCACACCCAGCCTATCAACGTGGTAGTCTTCCACGGCCCTTTAGGGGAATCAAGTTCCCAGGGAGATCTTATCTTGAAGGAGGCTTCCCGCTTAGATGCTTTCAGCGGTTATCCCGTCCGAACATAGCTACCCGGCAATGCCACTGGCGTGACAACCGGAACACCAGAGGTTCGTTCACTCCGGTCCTCTCGTACTAGGAGCAACTCTTCTCAAATCTCCAACGCCCACGGCAGATAGGGACCGAACTGTCTCACGACGTTCTAAACCCAGCTCGCGTACCACTTTAAATGGCGAACAGCCATACCCTTGGGACCGGCTTCAGCCCCAGGATGTGATGAGCCGACATCGAGGTGCCAAACACCGCCGTCGATGTGAACTCTTGGGCGGTATCAGCCTGTTATCCCCGGAGTACCTTTTATCCGTTGAGCGATGGCCCTTCCATACAGAACCACCGGATCACTATGACCTACTTTCGTACCTGCTCGACATGTCTGTCTCGCAGTCAAGCGCACTTATACCATTATGCTCATTGCATGATTTCCGACCATGCTGAGTGCACCTTCGTACTCCTCCGTTACTCTTTGGGAGGAGACCGCCCCAGTCAAACTACCCACCATACACTGTCCTCGATCCGGGTAACGGACCAGAGTTAGAACCTCAAACATACCAGGGTGGTATTTCAAGGACGGCTCCACAATAACTAGCGTTAATGCTTCAAAGCCTCCCACCTATCCTACACAAATAGGCTCAAAGTTCAGTGCAAAGCTGTAGTAAAGGTTCACGGGGTCTTTCCGTCTAGCCGCGGGTACACTGCATCTTAACAGCGATTTCAATTTCACTGAGTCTCTGGTGGAGACAGCGTGGCCATCGTTACGCCATTCGTGCAGGTCGGAACTTACCCGACAAGGAATTTCGCTACCTTAGGACCGTTATAGTTACGGCCGCCGTTTACCGGGGCTTCGATCAAGAGCTTCGCCGAAGCTAACCCCATCAATTAACCTTCCGGCACCGGGCAGGCGTCACACCGTATACGTCCTCTTACGAGTTTGCACAGTGCTATGTTTTTAATAAACAGTCGCAGCCACCTGGTCACTTCGACCGGCCTCAGCTTAGGGAGCAAGTCCCATCACCAAAACCGGCGTACCTTCTCCCGAAGTTACGGTACCATTTTGCCTAGTTCCTTCACCAGAGTTCTCTCAAGCGCCTTGGTATTCTCTACCTGACCACCTGTGTCGGTTTAGAGTACGGTTCACTATTGCCTGAAGCTTAGAAGTTTTTCCTGGAAGCATGGCATCAACCACTTCACTCACCGAGGTGAGCTTCGTCATCAATTCTCAGCCTTAGGGACCCGGATTTGCCTAAGTCCCCAGCCTACAACCTTAAACATGGACAACCAATCGCCATGCTGGCCTAGCCTTCTCCGTCACTCCGTCGCAGCAATAGCGAGTACAGGAATATTAACCTGTTTTCCATCGACTACGGCTTTCGCCCTCGCCTTAGGGGCCGACTAACCCTGTCCCGATTAGCGTTGGACAGGAACCCTTGGTCTTCCGGCGGGGAGGTTTTTCACCTCCCTTATCGTTACTCATGTCAGCATTCGCACTTGTGATACCTCCAGCAGACCTCCCGATCCACCTTCAACGGCTTACACAACGCTCCTCTACCATGCTAATAAATTAGCATCCGCAGCTTCGGTTACCAGTTTAGCCCCGGTATATCTTCCGCGCAGGCCGACTCGACTAGTGAGCTATTACGCTTTCTTTAAAGGATGGCTGCTTCTAAGCCAACCTCCTAGCTGTCTGGGCCTTCCCACATCGTTTCCCACTTAACTGGTATTTGGGACCTTAGCTGGCGGTCTGGGTTGTTTCCCTTTCCACGACGGACGTTAGCACCCGCCGTGTGTCTCCCGCGATTGCACTCCTCGGTATTCGGAGTTTGCATGGGGTTGGTAAGTCGGGATGACCCCCTAGCCCAAACAGTGCTCTACCCCCGAGGGTGAGACGCGAGGCGCTACCTAAATAGCTTTCGAGGAGAACCAGCTATCTCCCGGCTTGATTAGCCTTTCACTCCGATCCACAGGTCATCCCCTAATTTTTCAACATTAGTGGGTTCGGTCCTCCAGTTGATGTTACTCAACCTTCAACCTGCCCATGGATAGATCGCCGGGTTTCGGGTCTATTGCCTGCAACTAAACGCCCTATTAAGACTCGATTTCTCTACGGCTCCCCTAAGCGGTTAACCTTGCTACAGACAATAAGTCGCTGACCCATTATACAAAAGGTACGCAGTCACCCCGAAGGGCTCCTACTGCTTGTACGTATACGGTTTCAGGATCTATTTCACTCCCCTCTCCGGGGTTCTTTTCGCCTTTCCCTCACGGTACTGGTTCACTATCGGTCAGCTGGGAGTATTTAGCCTTGGAGGATGGTCCCCCCATGTTCAGTCAAGATAACACGTGTCCCGACCTACTCGATTTCACTCTAAATGCCTTTTCGTGTACGGGGCTATCACCCTGTATCGCGGTACTTTCCAGAACCTTCCACTAAAACATAAAGAGCTTAAGGGCTAATCCCCGTTCGCTCGCCGCTACTAAGGGAATCTCTATTGATTTCTTTTCCTCCGGGTACTTAGATGTTTCAGTTCCCCGGGTTCGCCTCCATAACCTATGTATTCAGTTATGGATACTCCTAAAAGGAGTGGGTTTCCCCATTCGGACATTCTAGGATCAAAGCTTGTGTGCCAGCTCCCCTAGACTTTTCGCAGGCTCCTACGTCCTTCATCGCCTCCAGCTGCCAAGGCATCCACCGTATACGCTTAGTCGCTTGACCATACAACACAAACGACTACTAACGACTTTGCATTTGAATGCGACCAAGCATTCAAACACCGGATTGTGTGCTTGAGAGACACACATATAATATTGATGTTGAGTATCGTTACTACTCAACCTCGCCTTGCAGTGTATTACTACAAATTGTTTCTACCTTGTTAAAGAGCATCTGATGTAAAAATCAGGAAGCTGAACTCTTGTTCTCAAACCGCGAGAAACTACCAAGAACTCAGTTTTCTGACTTCTAATGTTGGGATCCAGGAAATGGTGGAGCTAAGCGGGATCGAACCGCTGA